>NZ_JAFCVO010000053.1:0-500 GCF_049897085.1 Pseudomonas sp. PSPC3-2 | reverse complement strand
GTCGACGGGCTCTATCGGCTGTTCGAACCAACGCCCGGCAACCCGTCGCACCTGCGCCTGAGCCAGTTAGGGGACCGCAACGACAACCGCATCCTCCTCGACTATGACGCCCAAGGTCGGCTGAGCCGGTTACGCGATTCCTTCAATGATGTGCGAATCGAATTGGGCTACAGCCGTCAATGGACCGGGCGCGTGGAACAGATCGAACGGCTGTTCCCCGATCAAAGCCGCGAAGTGTTAGCCAGCTACCACTACGATGCCGCTGGCGACCTGGCCGAAGTTCGCGATGCAATTGGGCATGTGCAGCGCCGCTTTGCCTACGACAGCGGCCAGCGCATGGTCGAGCACCAACGGCCCAGCGGGCTGCGCTGCTATTACCAATGGGCCTGTGTGGACGACGCCGAATGGCGCGTGATCCGACACTGGACCGATGAGGGCGACGACTACCAGTTCGACTATGACCTACACGCTGGGATCACGCGGATTACCGATGGCTTGCA
>NZ_JAFCVO010000052.1:0-518 GCF_049897085.1 Pseudomonas sp. PSPC3-2 | reverse complement strand
CTTGATATGCTCCTGCCCCCGCGTGTCATCCATGCGCAGCTTGTTATTCGCCGGAGTACGCAGCACGTTGCGTTTGTAATTGCGCAAAGTCACATGATCAACGTGTTGGCTGTCGTGCAACGCGTGCGCGATGTAAGGCCGGTCCGGGTCGCCCTGTTCAAAGGCGATGGCGACTTCGGTGCCGGGAATCAACGGCAGGTGCAGGCCGTGGGTATCCCCGGCGTAGGGTCGGGCCAGGCGTAGCCAGAGGCTTTCTTCACCGGGTTTCCAGGCGTCGCGGTCGAACAGGAAATTGACCTTGTAGCGCCCTTCGATGTCGATGTGCCCGTAGGGGTCATGCGCCTGCGGGCTGGTGACGCGGGCCGGGACGGTGCCGGCGATTTGCGGTTTGTCTTGTAACTCCGGGCGAAAGCACACCGTTTCCGAGTAGGGAATGGCCTCAAACGTCACTTCGTAACTGGCGTCGCGAGCGGCGCGGCTGATCAGTTGGGTGATCACCGCACCTGGCGCGAAAGCCT
>NZ_JAFCVO010000051.1:0-527 GCF_049897085.1 Pseudomonas sp. PSPC3-2 | reverse complement strand
TCGCCGAATGTGATCATCGGCGGAGCGCCCGTGGTGGTTCGCGAGATTCGCAGCGGCAAGACGCCCGGTGTCGGGCTGGCGGTGACGGCGCTGCTGACGTTGCGCGGCGGTGGCGCGAAGTTCTTCAGCACGTTGCCGTGCATGGCCGTGGGCGGGCTGGCGTCGTGGGGCAGCGGCCAGGTGAGCAATGCGTTGACCGCTGCGGCCGCAGGTTCGCCCAACCCGGTACACAGCGCCACGGGCGCGAAAGTTCTCGACGGTGAAGACGACTTGGACTTCGCCCTGCCAGGCCTGTTGCCGATCGAGTGGCAGCGCTACCACAGCAGCCGGGATGAACGCCGCGATGGCTTGTTCGGCGCCGGTTGGAGTGTGATCTACGAAGTCTTCGTCGAGATGGGTGGGCTTCCTGAGGGCGGCGAGCGCCTGGTCTACACCGACGAGCAGGCCCGGCAGATCGACATGGGCGTGATCCCCTTGGGCGGCGCGGTGTTCAGCGCGGGCGAAGGCCTGAGCGTGCGGCGCCATGC
>NZ_JAFCVO010000050.1:0-548 GCF_049897085.1 Pseudomonas sp. PSPC3-2 | reverse complement strand
AAGGTGAAGAGGGCGAGGACAGAGAAAGAGCCGCGCCAGATGAGAGCTCTTCTGGCTCTTTGTTTGGCGCTCATCTGAAGTCCTTCGTTTCTATTCCAAGGCGAATATCCAGATCTAATTGATCAGCCCGACTAAGGATTGCGCGAAGGACTCTGGCGTCTGACGCAGGATGAGCCTCGTACTCCCGGGCTACCTCGCGGATTCGCTTTGACTTTGCTTCTTGCCAAAGGCGGTGCCCATCCGCTGGCGAGCCAACCGACCCCAAATGCAGATCTTTTGACCCGGCCTTTATTCTGACCTTTAACCTTGCTCCATCTACTGACACGCCATAAGGAAGCGAGGATGTTGAGCGCACTCTTGGCGATTTCAGCAAAACGTTTATCTTCTTTGGAATAAAGCAGCAGGTTTCTGATGAATAAACCTTAATCAGCGGGGAAAGGATGTCTTTGTCGAGGTGCCATCGGTCACCATCCTCATCTTTTTGCAGATAACCTGCTTGCGAACTTGCCCAGTCAGAAAACGCCTGAAAGTCTTGGAAAAGATTTTTT
>NZ_JAFCVO010000049.1:0-557 GCF_049897085.1 Pseudomonas sp. PSPC3-2 | reverse complement strand
GCCGAGGTCAGCGGGCTGCTGCCGTCAGCGTTGCCGCCGTCGGTAGCGGTGTAGGTGAAGTCCGCGGTGCCGTGGAAGTCCGCGTTTGGTTTGAAGTAAACCGTGGCTTCGCCGTTGACCGCGTCAATTGAGCCAGTCACCGGTTTGGTCATGGCGGCGTCGGTGTAGAACGTGCCGTTGGTTGGCGTGCCGACGGTGAACGATTTCACGTCCGTCGGGCTGTCTACGTCGGTGGCGGACAGTTTGACCGCGATGCCTACGCTTGGATCTTCAGCACCGGTCGCGCTAGTGGCTTCAGCCACCGGCGCGTCGTTGACCGGGGTCACGGTGATGGTGCCGTTGGCTGGCGCCGAAGTCAGCGGGCTACTGCCGTCAGCGTTGCCGCCGTCGGTGGCGGTGTAAGTGAAGTTCGCGGTGCCGTGGAAGTCCGCGTTTGGCTTGAAGTAAACGGTCGCTTCGCCGTTGACCGCGTCAATTGAGCCAGTCACCGGTTTGGTCATGGCGGCGTCGGTGTAGAACGTGCCGTTGGTTGGCGTGCCGACGGTGAAGGACTTCAC
>NZ_JAFCVO010000048.1:0-567 GCF_049897085.1 Pseudomonas sp. PSPC3-2 | reverse complement strand
CAATCTGGTTATACTGTGAAGACGACATTCGCCGAAAATTCGATAATACTCAATTAAGAGCAACTCACAAATTTTACCTTAGCCTGATCCGCTACCAGTGAAAGTAACGTTCAGTCTATCTTTCTATCACATACCCAAATTTTTAAAGAACGATCTAATCAAAGACTAGAAATCAACATTCACCATCACAATGATGGAATGCTCATTTCTAAGCTTTCAAACTTCTAGAAGCAGTAGTGGTGGAGCCAAACGGGATCGAACCGTTGACCTCCTGCGTGCAAGGCAGGCGCTCTCCCAGCTGAGCTATGGCCCCGTATTTCTACAGGTTCCCACACAAAATTGGTGGGTCTGGGCAGATTCGAACTGCCGACCTCACCCTTATCAGGGGTGCGCTCTAACCAACTGAGCTACAGACCCAATTTCGGGCTGCTTCTTATCGTCTTCTTCAATGAATCAAGCAATTCGTGTGGGAACTTATGGAGCAGCTGATGTCGTCGATTAAGGAGGTGATCCAGCCGCAGGTTCCCCTACGGCTACCTTGTTACGACTTCACCCCAGTCATGAATC
>NZ_JAFCVO010000047.1:0-596 GCF_049897085.1 Pseudomonas sp. PSPC3-2 | reverse complement strand
GACGTCGGCATCTGGTACCGCTTCACCAGCGACGAACGCCTGAATATCGACGTGGTGGAATTTCACGATGACCAGCGTCACTACCAGTTTGACGTGGCGTTGGCCTACCGCCCGCAATCCGGGCTCAGCAGCAGTGGGCAGGACGGCGTGTGGGCCCTGCAATCGAGCCACCAGGTGGTGGAACAGCACGTCAATATCCGCACCTACCATCACCGCGTGGCCAACGCTCACCTGAACGGTGACATCGACCAAACTCGCGGCGCCAACGGCACCTATGGCGAGGCTTATCACTACGCCGAACCCTACACCGTCATGGGCGATCGCTACGCCCATGACGAAGACCTGCAAAGCGAAAGCGGCTACTTCTACGCCCGGCTGCGTCACGAGCGTTACCTCAACGGCCAAACGCGACTCAGCGGCGTCAGCAGCAGCGCAACCCTTGCTCCTGGGCAGGTACTTAAAATATCCGGCGGCGCGCCACAGGCTTTCGCGCCAGGTGCGGTGATCACCCAACTGATCAGCCGCGCCGCTCGCGACGCCAGTTACGAAGTGACGTTTGAGGCCATTCCCTACTCGGAAACGGTGTGCTTTCGCCC
>NZ_JAFCVO010000046.1:0-683 GCF_049897085.1 Pseudomonas sp. PSPC3-2 | reverse complement strand
ATCGAAGCCGCTGAACGGATCGCCATGGACCTGCTCAGGCCCTACGCCGCCGACGCGGTGGCAGCAGAGCGGGAAGCGGCCGAGGACGACGTGGATGGTGACCTATGAGCGCGCACATCCTCATCGACGAAGCACTCGAAAGCCTCACGCATGCCGCCAGCACGGCGGACGAGGCGCTAATTGTTCAGCGGATGATCGCCCAGTTCTTGATTGACCAGGCGATCACCCTCAAGGAATTCGACCACTACTGCGCACGCCTCAACAAGGTCTCGCGCAAGGAGGCTGCATGACAACCGCACCGGTTAAATCAATCGTAGACGAGCAGCTCGACGATATTGAGCGCCGTATTGCCATCCTTGGCTTCGGCCTTCCCTTCAACGAGCTGATCGGCCGTCGCCGGGAAGAGTTGGTGCGTGACCTGCCGCAGCGCCTGGCGCCAACCATGAAGGGCGGGGGGATTGCAGTAAGGGTTCGGCCATGACGAGAACAACCGCGATTTACCACAGCGAGGATCGGCGCGATCCAAAAACCGGTCTTTGGATAAAATCTTGGTGCGAAAGCGATGCTTCCGGAAAATTTGAATATGTGACGAGTCACTACACTTTCTGGAACAACATGAATTCACGGTGCATCGCTGGGGGCTCCGCGCAAACCAAATATCCAACGTACTCAGGCGCAAAAAA
>NZ_JAFCVO010000045.1:0-794 GCF_049897085.1 Pseudomonas sp. PSPC3-2 | reverse complement strand
GCCGAGGTCAGCGGGCTGCTGCCGTCAGCGTTGCCGCCGTCGGTCGCGGTGTAGGTGAAGTCCGCAGTGCCGTGGAAGTCCGCGTTTGGTTTGAAGTAAACCGTGGCTTCGCCGTTGACCGCGTCAATCGAGCCGGTCACCGGTTTGGTCATCGCCGCGTCGGTGTAGAAGGTGCCGTTGGTAGGCGTGCCGACGGTGAACGATTTAACGTCCGTCGGGCTGTCTACGTCGGTGGCGGACAGTTTGACCGCAATCCCTACGCTTGGATCTTCAGCACCGGTCGCGCTAGTGGCTTCAGCCACCGGCGCGTCGTTGACCGCAGTCACGGTGATGGTGCCGTTGGCTGGCGCCGACGTCAGCGGGCCGCCGTCGGTGGCGGTGTAGGTGAAGTCCGCGGTGCCGTGGAAGTCCGCGTTTGGCTTGAAGTAAACCGTGGCTTCGCCGTTGACTGCGTCAATGGAACCGGTCACCGGTTTGGTCATCGCCGCGTCGGTGTAGAAGGTGCCGTTGGTCGGCGTGCCGACGGTGAACGATTTAACGTCCGTCGGGCTGTCTACGTCGGTGGCGGACAGTTTGACCGCAATCCCTACGCTTGGATCTTCAGCACCGGTCGCGCTAGTGGCTTCAGCCACCGGCGCGTCGTTGACCGCAGTCACGGTGATGGTGCCGTTGGCTGGAGCCGAGGTCAGCGGGCTGCTGCCGTCAGCGTTGCCGCCGTCGGTAGCGGTGTAGGTGAAGTCCGCGGTGCCGTGGAAGTCCGCGTTTGGTTTGAAGTAAACCGTGGCTTCGCCGTT
>NZ_JAFCVO010000044.1:0-938 GCF_049897085.1 Pseudomonas sp. PSPC3-2 | reverse complement strand
GGATACTCTTCCTTCAAGCCAATCTGCGACAGACGACGGTTAGCGATGAACTTGAGGTAGTCCTCCATCATCGCCGCGTTCATGCCGAGTACTCCGCGTGGCATGGTGTCGCGCGCGTATTCGATCTCCAGTTGCGTCCCTTGCAGGATCATCTGGGTCGCTTCTTCTTTCATCTCGGCGTCCCACAGGTGTGGGTTTTCGATTTTGATCTGGTTGATCACGTCGATCCCGAAGTTCAGGTGCATCGACTCATCGCGCAGGATGTACTGGAACTGCTCGGCCACGCCGGTCATTTTGTTGCGGCGGCCCATGGACAGGATCTGGGTGAAGCCGCAGTAGAAGAAGATGCCCTCGAGGACGCAGTAGTAGGCGACCAGGTTGCGCAGCAGTTCTTTGTCGGTGTCGACGGTGCCGGTTTCGAATTTCGGATCGGAGATGGAGCGCGTGTATTTGAGGCCCCAGGCGGCTTTTTTAGCGACCGATGGGATCTCGTGGTACATGTTGAAGATTTCGCCTTCATCCATCGCCAACGATTCGATGCAGTACTGGTAGGCGTGGGTGTGGATCGCTTCTTCGAAGGCCTGGCGCAGGATGTACTGGCGGCACTCCGGGTTGGTGATCAGGCGGTACACGGCCAGGACCAGGTTGTTGGCGACCAGCGAGTCGGCGGTGGAGAAGAAGCCGAGGTTGCGCATGACGATGCGGCGTTCGTCGTCGGTCAGGCCTTCGGGGTCTTTCCACAGGGCGATGTCGGCGGTCATGTTGACCTCTTGCGGCATCCAGTGGTTGGCGCAGCCGTCGAGGTATTTCTGCCAGGCCCAGTCGTACTTGAAGGGCACGAGTTGGTTGAGGTCGGCGCGGCAGTTGATCATGCGCTTTTCGTCAACGGCGACACGGGCGGACGCGCCTTCGAGTTCGGCGAGGCCTTCGGCGATGTC
>NZ_JAFCVO010000043.1:0-1187 GCF_049897085.1 Pseudomonas sp. PSPC3-2 | reverse complement strand
CTAGTGGCCTGAGCGGTTAATCCATTAATTTATTTTTTATCACACTCAGCTTCGCTTTATGTACCGAGCTAATGATGGCCTCAGCCGTTTTATTCCACTTGAACGGCTTGGCTGAATGCTCATTATGAGCCTCGATAAATTGACGGATAGCCACCTTTAGGTCGGCGACGCTGGTGAAGGCACCCCGGTATAGCGCTCGTCTTTCCAGTTGTGCAAACCAGCCTTCCACGGCGTTCAGCCAAGACGCGCTGGTTGGTGTGAAGTGCAATTTGAAACGCGGATGCTTTTCCAGCCACTGCTTGATTGCAGCCGTTTTGTGGGTCGAACTGTTATCTAGAATCACATGCAGATCCAGTCCGGCTGGCGTGCTGCGTTCAATCTGTTGCAGAAAAGCCAGAAACTCCTTGGCTCGATGGCGCTGGGTAATCCGTCCGATTACTTGGCCGGTCAGGATGTCGAAAGCCGCGTACAGACTCGCCGTACCATGGCGCTTGTAATCATGCGTCCGGCGTTCAACTTGACCTGGGCGTAGCGGCAGCATCGGTTGGGTGCGATCCAACGCCTGGATCTGGGTTTTCTCGTCAACCGACAACACCAGGGCGTTATCCGGTGGGTTCAGATAGAGCCCGACCACGTCGACTACCTTGTCGGCGAAATGAGGATCGTTGCTGATTTTGAAGGTCTTCAGACGATGGGGTTTGAGGTCGGAAGCGGCCCAGACCTGCCGCACCTGCCACGTGGTAACCCGCGCATACTTGGCCATCAAACGGACGCTCCAGTGAGTGGCTTCCTGGGGTACACGCCGGGTGGTCAGTGTCAGGATTTCGTTGATTTTATCGGGCCCAAGTTTGAGTGGCTGGCCGCTGCGCGGCAGATCGCTCAACCCTTCGATTCCCGCCTCTAGATAACGTTTTCGCCACTTGAATACCGTCGGCGGCGTGACCTGCAACTGCTCGCTGACGGCCTTGGGCGTCAATCCGTCAGCCAGTAGAAGCAGGATGCGCGCTCTCTGGGCGAGGCTCTGTTCCAGCGTACTCATACGCAACCAACCTTGCAGGGCGATGAGATCGGAAGGCATTAAAGCGAAGGGGGAAGTCGGTCGGGCCATGCGCATAACCAATCCATGACATTGGACGCACAGTATATCGTTACCATTAGATAAATGAATTAACCGCTCAGTCCACTAG
>NZ_JAFCVO010000042.1:0-1257 GCF_049897085.1 Pseudomonas sp. PSPC3-2 | reverse complement strand
TGGGAGGGGGCTTGAACTGGTCAACTAATTTTGGACACCAGTTAAGGTTTCACGCCGCCAGTTTCTCCATAGCTACCGGCGACCGGTAGCCGTTGTAGCTGTGGAGCCTGACGTTGTTGTAACGCATCAAATAACGCTGCAAATCCACTCGGGCTTCATGCTCTGAGCTGTAGCCATCTTCTGGTACCCATTCTGATTTAAGGCTCCCAAAGAAACGCTCCATCGGGGCGTTGTCCCAGCACTCACCTTTGCGACTCATGCTTTGCAGGAGTCCATGCTTGCGCATTTCATTCCTGAATTTGTGGCTGGTGTACTGACAGCCTTGGTCGGAGTGAAACAGCACCTCTTTTGGACGGCCTCGCAACTCGACCGCCATTCGCAACGCTTCGCAGGTCAGCGTGGCATCGGAAATCATCGAAAACGACCACCCCACAATCCGGCGAGCGAACAGATCCAGAACTGCCGCGAAATACATCCAGCGCTTGCCGACTTTGATATACGTCACATCGCCACACCACACCTGGTTGATCGCTGTGACATCAAACTGGCGCTTGAGCACATGCGGCGCTACCAGCGCTTCCACGCCGGATGATTTGTACTTATGCCGCCGGCGTTGACGACTGATGACGCCCGCTTCACGCATCAGGCTGCGCGCCATGTACCGCCCGACGCGATGCCCCTTGGCTTGCAGTTCCTTAGCTAAAGTGCGCGATCCAGCAGATGCTCTGGACTCCTTGTGATGCTCGACCAGGGCGGCTTTGAGCTTTTCCCGCTCAGGTTTCACCTTGCCTTGGCGCTGACGCCAGGCGTAAAAGCTGCTGCGGTTAACACCGAACGCCCGACAGCAATTGTTAACGCCGTACTGCTCGTCCAGCTCACAGATCAACGTGAATGATCTTTGGCGTCCAACAGCAAGAGAGCACTGGCCTTTTTTAGGATTTCGATGTCCAGGTCTTTTTGCCTGAGTAACGCTTTGAGCTGCTGAATCTCTCGTTGATCGGCGGTAATAGCCTTGGCGCCAATCGGAGTCGAGCCCAGCCGCTCTTTGCGAACCTGATCGACCCAGCGGCGCAACGCAGTCGGGCCAATATCCAGACTGGCACAGACGTCGGGAACCGACTGCCCCTCGTCCAGCACCATGCTGGCCGCCTTGAGTTTGAACTCACTCGAATAAGATTTACGCATATCCAAACACCTCAGATTTGGGCGCCATCATAGCGCCCGATTGAAGTGTCCAAAATCATTAGGCCAGTTCAG
>NZ_JAFCVO010000041.1:0-1308 GCF_049897085.1 Pseudomonas sp. PSPC3-2 | reverse complement strand
GGTTCTTCACGGAATCTCGGGAAACACAGAAACAAGAACGCCGATTTGGTTGATGATGTTCGTGCGAGCAAACACATCTAACAAACCGGCGTTCTTATGCGAGATATTAATACTTTCCTTCCCTTTTGGGAGGGCTTTTCTGTCGTCAACATCAAGCCTGACGGCGATGCCCTTCAGATCGACCTGATCCCCCATGCCACCCGGTTCCCATGTTGTGGCGGCTGTCAAAAGCTCTGCTCAACCACTCATGAGTATTGCGAGCGCATCATTCGTGACTTGCCTATTCTCGGCCATGCGGTGCGCTTGAGCGTTTTGCTCCGGCGCGTTGGTTGCCGCGATTGTGGCAAGCGCATGGAGGCGGTTAGTTGGCTGGATCGCTATGCCCGCATGACCCGGCGCCTGGCAGAGGCCGTCATTCAAGCGTGCGAGCGCCTTCCAACGCTGCACGTGGCGCAGATGTTTGGCCTGCATTGGGAGACCGTTCGTTTACTGGAGCGTCGAGCCCTGCAAGCAGCATTAAGCGTTTTGCCAAAGGCGAAACCGCGACGCTTGGTCATGGACGAGTTCGCACTCTTCAAAGGTCATCGTTATGCCACCGTTGTCCTGGATGCGGATACGCGACGGGTGCTGTGGATCGGCGAAGGCCGTAGTCGGGCGGCGGTTAGACCCTTTTTTGAAGAGCTGGGGCCCGAGGGCTGCGCGCTAATCGAAGCGGTGGCGATGGACATGAACACCGCTTTTGATCTGGAGGTTCGTCACCACTGCCCCAAAGCGCGAGTGGTCTACGACCTCTTTCATGTGGTGGCCAAATATGGTCGAGAGGTAATTGACCGGGTTCGTGTCGACGAAGCCAATCGACTGCGCCATGACAGGCCTGCACGCAAAGTCATCAAGCAGGCGCGATGGTTACTGCTGCGCAATCCTGAGAACCTGAAAAACCCAGAGCAACAGGTTCATTTGCAGGATCTGCTGGCGGCCAACCAGTCGCTGATGACGGTCTATTTAATGAAGGCTGAACTCAAAACGCTCTGGACGCCGAGCACCGCCTGGGACTGGAGATCAGCTTGGAACCAATGGCTGCGTCACGCCCATGAAAGCGAGATACCTGCCCTGATGCAGTTTGCCAAAAGACTAAAGGGTTACTGGCGAGGCATCGTCAGTCGGGTTCGCTGGCCAATGCACACCGGTCAGTTGGAAGGAATAAACAATCGAATAAAGGTGATCAAGCGTATGGCGTATGGTTACCGGGATAGCGAATTCTTTTTCATGAAGATCAAGAGCGTCTTTCCCGGTAATCCGTGAAGAACC
>NZ_JAFCVO010000040.1:0-2313 GCF_049897085.1 Pseudomonas sp. PSPC3-2 | reverse complement strand
GTTGCCAGAATGGTGTGCCCCGTGGCGATCATGGCGTACAGGCTGAACGCTGAACTCGGCAAGCTGAGCCAAAGCCTGGATCGCAACTGGGCGGCAACCTCATCCTTGATGCCGCCACACAGCAAGACCAACCAAGCGAGGCCATTCATCACGCACAGCACGTATAACGCGAACTGGTGCAGCGATTCACCGCCGAAGAGCAAGGAGCAACTCAGCGCCACACCAATAATCGTTCCCATAATTTTCTTGATCATGCTGCCTGCCCCTTTTTCAGTTCTCTGGTCTTTGCCCGGTATTCGGCGGTCATCGCCTCGATATTCGTCATGCACGGATCCTTCCGTTGTGGGTGATCTTGGCTGCGAACAAAGCATCGAAGTCAGACTTGCCTGCCCTCTTCCTCGCCCTGATGGTCGCCCCACTGACCAGAACACGAGGATCACGCGCCCATTGTTCTGCAGTAAGCCGCTTCCCTTCGTACTCGACCAATTCAAGGCCGCTGCGAAGCGCATGGCTTTCAGGGGTGAAGCCGCGCTTCACATTGCAGCCACGGCAGAGAATCCGAAGATTGGTGCGAGCGTTGTTCTGACGATTTTCATCTATGTGGTCGACGTGACAGGTAAGCCAGGTCTCATGCTTCCCGCACAACTCGCAATCCCTGGCGCCCGGACCGACCTCGGCCCACATGACGTAGCGATGCTCGAAGACATAGCCCCCCCTTATCCGCAAGCGGGTGACCAGGCTCGTAAACACGCACATAGCCGTTTGGTGTTATCACCCGCTGCTGACGGCTTGTAGGAAGCTTTTCGGTCGTGCCGTTTCTCATCACCCGGAAGTAATGCATCTGGCAAAGCTGTGCGGCTTGGTACATGGCGCTACGGCCACAATCTTCTACGCGGCATTGCATTGGATTCGAGCCTCCAGGCGTTTCGCCTTCTTTGTGAACACCGCCTTAAGGCGCTTCAAATACGGGATTTCATGACGGACCAGATCCTGATTACACTCCAGCCATGCCACCTTTTCGGCGCCGATCTTCTCGACCAGGCGCGGCCGGTAAACCATGATGTTTCCGCTCAGGTGGGCATTACATTGGGAGCAGGACTTGTTCATGTTCCAGAGGTTGAATCGGAGATGCGCTGCGGCCCCAACGCTACGGAAATGCGAGCAGTGCCACTGACCGCCCCAGTTCGCCGGCTTGTTGCAGCTAATGCAGCCCAGGTGAGCATCACGCAACCGCACGTAGCGGTTAATGACCGCCTGGGCCTCTTTGGCATGGTCCGCTCTGCTCTTCAGCTTCTCCTTGCGGACCTTGATGTCCCGGCGCCCTACTTCTGCCAGGGCCTTCCCGGCGATCGCCCGACCTTTCTCCGACTTCCCGTGAGCGATGGCGCACTCGATCTCGCCGCACACCGCCTGCGAGCTTCTGGAGGGCGTGAACATCACTCGGCACTCAGAGCAGCGCTTGCGGCGCGTGCCGTTCGATGTGAGCGGGGTCTTGCGTTGCAGTGGGGTGCGCTTCATGCAACCACCTCTCGCGACTTCTGCTGCTCTGGGGCGAAATCACCGCGCAGAGGCATGAGATGCCGCGGCTCGTGAATGCCGAAGTCACCCTGCACAGGTTCTGCATCGGCAATCCAGCAAAGCCCGTCCCCAACCACCACCCAGCAAGGCACGTCGTCATGCTGGTAGGCGATGCCGTTGGGCGCGATGTAGAAATCGCCCTTCACGATGAACCGCCGCAGCTCGCACTGCTTGCCGATGTTCCGGGTCAGTGAGTTGGCGCCTACGATCACGGCAACGTCGCCCGGCTTGAAGTTATGACTCATGCGGCCTCCCACTGTTCTGGCATCTGGCCCTTGGGCTCACTCCAGATCACGCCTTTATCAGCGCCGAACGCGTACATGCACTCGATCACGTCGCCCAACTCAGCCACGGTCATGCGCTTGGTGCTTTCGCCCAGCATGACCACGCTGCCGTTGATGCCCTGAGCCATGCGTATTTCCTGGCGCGCCGCTGCGGTCATCAGCGCCTTCCAGTCCTCGCTGTCGAGCTTCTGCATGACGCCATTGACCGGCCATTCAACCTGGCGGGAAATGTCGCCCAGCATTGCCCACAGCTTGGCGTTCTGCTCCAGGGTGCGGCGGGACTTCACCGGGCGGACGATGATCTCGACGGCGCCGGCGGCGGAAAGCTCGGTGGCGAACAGGTAGGCAAGCCGCAAGACTTCCCGAACGCGGGCAGGTCCAGCCGACCAGAAGTGGCGCGGCTTGTGGATGATGTTGGTCATGACTGCTCTCCCTGGCCCAGGGCGGCGTC
>NZ_JAFCVO010000039.1:0-2395 GCF_049897085.1 Pseudomonas sp. PSPC3-2 | reverse complement strand
GCCGCAATGCCCACCGTGGAAATCGCCAGGCCCAGCCCGCGCATGTTCAGCGGCGAGAGGAAGTTGTCGATCAGCAAGGCACACAGCAGAAAAATCCCCAGCGCCGCGAGCAACATCGCCCAGTTGTCGAGCAGCGCGCGCATATCCAAGGGTTTGCGTGCCGTCGGCAACGCGTTGTGTTGGGTCGTCATAGTCGTCTCTCAGTTCGCCAGGCCACGCGGCAAGGCCAGTTGCAGCAAGTTGGATTCAGTGGCGTGTTCGCGCCGTTGTTCGCCGCGCAAAGTGCCTTCGCACAGCACCAGAATGCGGTCAGAAACCCCCATCACCTCCATCAGGTCGCTGGACACCACAATCACCGCGATACCGCTGGCCGCCAGGTCATGGATGATCTGGTAGATCTCCGACTTGGCGCCGATGTCGATGCCCCGCGTCGGCTCGTCCAGCAGCAGCACCTTCATCGGCATCGACAGCCAGCGGCCGAGAATGGCCTTCTGCTGATTGCCGCCGGACAGGTACATGATCTTTTGCTCGGCGCTTGGGGTCTTGACCTTCATCGCGCTGATTTGCCGGCCGGCGTTGCCCTGCTCCCAGCCCTCGCGCAGCAGCCAGCCAAACCGGGAATGGGCGCCGCGCGCGCTGATGTTGATGTTCTCGGCCACGCTGGACAGCGGGATGATGCCTTCCTTCTTGCGGTCCTCCGGGCACAGCAGTACGCCGGCGGCGATGGCGTCGCGGGGCGAACGCAATTGCAGCGCTTGCCCGCACAGTTCCAACTGCCCCGCCGTGGCGCGCTGCAAGCCGCTGAGCAGGCGAAACAGCTCGGTACGCCCGGCGCCGACCAAGCCGAACAGGCCGAGGATCTCGCCCTTGCGCACGTCAAAACTGATCGGCTCGCGCAGGCCAGGGCCGAGCAAACCGTCGACCTTGAGCGCCACGTCGCCGTGCGCGCGCGGGCGATAGTCGTAGATGTCCTGGATGTCGCGGCCGACCATGCAGGTGACCAGCTGGTCGTGGGTCAGCGCGCTCATGTCGTCGAAGGTGCGCACGTAGCGGCCGTCCTTGAACACCGTCACCGCGTCGCAGATACGGAACACTTCTTCCATGCGGTGGGACACGTACAGCACCACTTTGCCCTCGTCGCGCAGGCGCGTGATGATCGCCATCAGCCGGTCGATCTCGCGGGCCGACAGGCTGCTGGTGGGTTCGTCGAAGGCGATCACATGCGCGCCACGGGACAGCGCCTTGGCGATTTCCACCAGTTGACGCTGGCCCAGGGACAGCCGCCCGAGCTTCTCCTGCGGGTCGATTTCATCGGCCAGGCCCTTGAGGCAGGCCAGCGCCTGCTCGCGCAGCAGCCGGCGGTTGACCACGCCGAAGCGCGCCGGCAAATGCCCGAGGAACAGGTTTTCGGCGACGCTCATTTCCGGCACCAGATGCAACTCCTGGTGGATCACCGCGACACCGCTGGCAATGCTGTCGGCCGCGCATTTGAAGGCCATGGTCTGCTCGCCGATCTGCACACTGCCGCTGCTCGGGATGTAGGCGCCGCCAAGGATCTTCAGCAGCGTCGACTTGCCCGCGCCGTTCTCGCCCATCAGCGCGTGAACCGAGTGCGGCCGCGCTTCAAAGCTGATCTGCGCCAGGGCTTTCACACCGGGAAACTCCTTGCCGATGCCATTGAAACGCAAGGCCGCGCCGGTCATTTCCACAGCCCGATCTTGGTCAGTTCTTCCTGGAAGTTGGCGCGAGTGATCAGCGTCACTTCGTCCATGGCCGTGTATTTCGGCGGCTGCGTGCCTTTGGTGACCCACTCGTACATCATCAGCGCGGTGTTGTAGCCCTCGATGTGCGGGCTCGGCAGCATCGAGCCGAAGAAGCCGCTGTTGGCCTTCTTCAATTCGCCGATGGCGTCGGTGCCATTGATGCCGATGCCGATCACATTCGCGGCGGCAAACCCGGCGCTTTCGGTGGCGCGCACGCCGCCGAGCACGGTGTTGTCGTTCATGCCGCCGATGATCAGGTTTTTCGCGCCGCTGGGCAGCTTGACCAGGGCCGAGTTGGTGGCGTCCATGCTGCCGGGCACGTCGAGGGTTTTGAGGGCGGCGGTGAGGATGTGGTCCTTGGGAATGCCCGCTTCTTCGAGGGATTTGATCGAGCCGTCGGTGCGCTTTTTACCGGTATCGAGTTCGTTGAAGGTGGTGATCACCGCGTAGGTGTCCTTCCAGTCCCAACCGCGTTTTTTCGCCTCGGCGGCCATCGCCGCGCCTTGTTTCTGGCCGACTTCAAAAGCGGCCATGCCCAGGTACGGCACGTCCTCCATGAAATTGCCCTTGGCGTCGACGAAACGATCATCCACCGCGATCACTTTCAAGCCGTTGGCTTTGGCCTTGGCGAC
>NZ_JAFCVO010000038.1:0-2819 GCF_049897085.1 Pseudomonas sp. PSPC3-2 | reverse complement strand
TTCCAGCGTGGTGGTGGTCGCGAGGGGCTGGTAGCGTTCAATTTGTTCGATGGGCAGAGGGTGGGAAACATGGGGCAGGCCCAGGGTCATCTGGCGCCAGGCGTTGAAGCGGTTGACCAGAGCCGGCGCAACAGCAAATGCCCTTTCCACATCAGTTTCCATTGCACGCCATAACTCATGGCGCAACCCTATTGGCAGGGAACCTGGAGGTACCTTTAACGGTGCACCATGAACGAAAGCGTCAGCATATAAGTCGTGCAACGCGATCTGTGACAGCAGCAGACGGTCATCCCTGCCGGTGGCCTTCCCCTGATCCCCAGGCGGATACCCTCCACCCAAATCCGAGTGCACCCCCGGATAGATCACTTCCACACTGTTCACCGGATAACTGCCACTCTCGCGGCGAATCGACTCCAGCGGAAAACACAGACGCTGCTCAAAACCAGCCGCAAGATGCAGGCAACGCTTGACCAGCCCACCACCGGGAAGCTCCTGATTACCATCGGCCCAGGCCATATGCCCATCTGCCCCTGGCATAATATCGGCAATGCCCACCGAGGCCACGGTGTCCAGTAACCCCAGGTACTCCACACTCAGCGGGACTTCCAGATCGTCCAGTTTAAGGAACGGTCGGTAACGCATCAGCTCATTCAACCAACTGACAAAGGCCCGCGCCGCCGACGCGCCACGGGAAAAGCCAAAAACATACAACTTGATGCCCAACAGTTTCGATGAGCCGGGGTTTGGCTGTGCCAGCGCCAGGCGCAACGGCTTTTCAATCGCCTTGAGCTGCTTGCTGAACACTGCGGCACGGTTGGCTTGGCCCTTGATAAATTCCAGCCCTGGCAACGTGCCCATGGCGCCGACCGCCGCCTTCAGGCTCGCGTTGTCCTGTCGAGGCAAACCCAGCGTGCGCCGCAGGGCATCGATAAGCATCAGCAGTCCCCAGTTGATCCGCTCTTCGCCGAACCAGGCGCCCGCCAGCCCGACAGCGGTGAAATCCAGGTCGCCCACCTCCGCAAACGGCGTGCCGACGCCGGGCATGTAGTACTTGAAGTACTGGCCATTGCCGGTGCCTGCCGCATCGGTCAACCGCTGGGCCTCGTCGCGGTGCCCGGTACCACCGGCATACCCGTCCCCGATGGTGGCGCGAAACAGCCGGGCGATATTGGTTGGGTGCGGCTTAGTGGCTATGTACAAGTCATCATTCAGATTATTGCCAGTGCCGTCGAAAAACAGGCTGATGTGCACCGTCTTGCAGCACGGTGGCGTAACCCGATAACCGGCCGCCAGGCACAATGCATCTTGATAACCTCGCTCCAGCTCGCACTGTCGAAGGATATTTTGCTGAACCTGTTCGACGCGGCGAGGCAAACGTCCACGGAATGGAAATGGCTGCGGATACCAAACACTGGCATGTTTCATTTCGGACATGATTGAGGCTCCGGCAAGTGCAGCGGGGTCTTGATCGGGTACTCGGGACTACCATAGGCATAACAGGAGGTGGTGACCTGGATCTCATCGCACGGAAGAAAGTGTACGGTGAGACCACAGACTTTCTGGTCCGTGTAATCAGGGACTGGTACTACCTTCGAGTGCCTGCTCGTTTGCGCGTCAATCTGCTTTTCCCACGCAAGATACTTGGGCCAATCTTCGTAACCGGGGAATCCATCGGCGTATGCGACACCGCGTTCCCAATCAACACGCACCGTCATTCCCAGCTGCCAGCGCGACGGAGCGACGTAACAGCAACCTCCCCCGCCCCCCTGATACGGACCGATGATGTCGATACCCGATCGACCGTCGACACTAAAGCGGTTGATCGCCCAGTGGGTGTGGTTAATGGCTTCAAGGGTGCTGGCCAGGGCGCTTTGCGCGAGCAATGCGCCAACAAGGGCTCCGAGCAGGGCGAGGCGATACCTGCCGTCCGTGGGGCTGGGCATCACCGCACCTCCCGATTAAGACCGCACATTACTTCGGACATGACTGAGGCTCCGGCAAGTGCAGCGGGGTTTTGATCGGGTATTCGGGGCTGCCATAGGCGTAGCAGGAGGTGGTGACCTGGAGTTCATCACAGGGCAGGAAATGTACGGTTAGGCCGCAGACTTTTTGGCCGGTGTAGTCGGGGATGGGGACTAGTTTGCTGTGTTGGCGTTTTTGGGCATCGACTTTGTCTAGCCAAGCATCGTACTTAGCCTCATCAGCAAGGCCAGGGTTGTCATAGGAATAAGCCACTCCGGTTTCCCAATCAACACGCACAGTCATTCCCGGCTGCCAGCGCGACGGGGCGACGTAACAGCAACCTCCCCCGCCACCTTGGTACGGCCCAACAATGTCGATACCCGAGCGACCGTCGACACCGAAGCGGTTAATGGCCCAGTGAGTGTGATTAATAGCTTCAAGGGTGCTGGCCTGAGCACTTTGCACAAGCACAGCCCCAACCAGACCGCATATGGCAGCCATCAGCACTCGATACGAAATAGGATTGGACATGAGTTTGATTCCTGGAGCAGAGCATCGAAAGACGGGGTCAGGCTGGCGCATTGCTCACCTCGCTGACCTTGGCGTAATAGGCGTCCCAGTGCGCCTCGATGGCTTGCTGAGCCTCGGCCATACGTTGTGCATCCATGACGGGGAATTGAGCGGCAACGGAAAGTCCCGAGCTTGGCAAAGGCGTGCGCCCGGCGAGCATCGTCGCTGTCACTTCAGGATTAAGCGCAAGCTCTCTTCTGCTGGCTTCGCCGAAAAACACCATGCGCTCACGGAAATAGCTGCCCATCCACTCGCGCCCCATTGAATAAAGAAACCAGGCGCGGGAA
>NZ_JAFCVO010000037.1:0-3683 GCF_049897085.1 Pseudomonas sp. PSPC3-2 | reverse complement strand
ACAAACGCAACGTGCTGCGTACTCCGGCGAATAACAAGCTGCGCATGGATGACACGCGGGGGCAGGAGCATATCAAGGTCAGTACTGAGCACAGTGGTAAGAGCCAGCTCAACCTGGGGCATCTGGTGGATGCCAAGCGTAAAAAACGTGGCGAAGGATTTGAGCTGCGTACAGATGCTTGGGGAAGCATTCGCGCAGGCAAAGGGTTGTTCATCAGTACGGATACACAGGCCAAGGCCTCTGGTGATGTGCTCACCATGGCGCCCGCCACCGATCTGGTCGCGGGAGCCAAACAACAAATCGCGGATTGGCAGGCAATCGCCCAGTCTCACCACAGCCGCAAGCCAGCCATCGATGGGCTGCAACAGTTCCAGGACAACGCCAAAGACCTGAACGCCTCGGCCATCCTACTCAGTGCGCCCAAGGGCATTGGCGCCGTAACCCCAGAATGCTTGCTGCTCAAAAGCGGCAACGCGATGTACGTGCAAAGCAACGACGAGATCAACCTGGCCGCCGCTCAACGGCTGTCTGTCCACGCGAATCAGGCCATTTCCCTGCTTGCCCAGCAGGAAGGCATGCGCCTGGTGTCCGGCAAGGGGCCGCTGGAAATCGAATCTCACGGCGACGTGATGAAGCTGATTGCCCAGCAAGACATCACCCTGCAGACCGTACAGGGGCATCTGCAACTGACGGCGAAGAATGGCATCACCCTGGGGTGTGGAGGCGGCTATATCCGCATTACGCCCCAAGGCGAGATCCAGATTCATGGTCCGGGGTTGATCAGCATTAAGGGCAAGCATCGGCTGAATCCAGGAACCAGTGAGGAATTCCCGTTACCTCAATTGCCCAGCTCGGTGTGCAAGGAGTGCCTGAAAAAGGCGCAGGCCGCGGCCCAGGGCTTCGTACCCAGGGGCGCACAAGCATGAGCGCTGTTCCTCGCAATACCTGGATAGAACTGCTGGAAGTTTCCTGCTCACAAGTCTCCGTTACGTGCCTGGATATCATCATTGATCAGGCCGGCAGCGACTCCCCATTACTGCCCAGTGTTCTCAGCGTCGAGCCCGCACTGCCTTGGTATTCCCTATTTACCGGGTTGCCGGAGGCGGGTGCCGACGAATTGGCACCGTTGCTGGTCCGTGTCGATTTGGCGCAGCCCCTGCAACGCCAGTGGCTGGTTGGCCTCGTGCAAGCGCTGAATGGCCGCTCGCAATTGTTGGTGCTGGGGTCGCTCTGGCCCTTCCAGGCTTTGGCTGAACACCTCGGTCGGTGCCTGGAAGTGCGCAACGGCGGGTACCTGGGGTTGTTGCGTTATTACGACCCGCGGCTGTTCCCCTTGCTGTTTAGCCATGTGCTTGAACCCCAGCAACAGCAACCGTTGTTACGCCCCGCGGTTTTCTGGAGCTGGCTGGATCGCGACGGCTCTCCCAAACGGCTTGCGGGTACGGCCGATACGCCCGAGTTGCCGGAGGATTTCACCCCTATCGAACTGAGCGACAGCCAACTGGAAACGCTTAGCTGCGCAAGTGATGCCACGGTGGCGATGGTGAGTCTTGCCGATGCGTTGCCATCCGCGTGGCGTGCCGAACAGCGCTTTCAGGCGTGCTACGCGGCAATGCTCGATGCCACCCAGGCCGGGTTGTTACTCAATTCCCAGCGTGAAGCCCACACCCTCGACAGGTTACGTAACGCCTGCGCGACCCAGACCAGCGAAGACAGGAAATGAACGTTATGCCCAGACCCACGGACGGCAGGTATCGCCTCGCCCTGCTCGGAGCCCTTGTTGGCGCATTGCTCGCGCAAAGCGCCCTGGCCAGCACCCTTGAAGCCATTAACCACACCCACTGGGCGATCAACCGCTTTAGTGTCGACGGTCGATCGGGTATCGACATCATCGGTCCGTATCAGGGGGGCGGGGGAGGTTGCTGTTACGTCGCTCCGTCGCGCTGGCAGCCGGGAATGACCGTCCGCGTTGATTGGGAAACAGGAGCTGGTAGTTCAAAGGGATATCCCGGAACTGGAGATTGGGATAAGTATTTAGCATGGATTGAAAAGATAGATGCGCAAAAACGTCGACATACGAAGTTAGTGCCGGTCCCCGACTATACCGGCCAAAAAGTTTGTGGCCTAACCGTGCATTTCCTACCCTGCGATGCCCTCCAGGTCACCACCTCCTGTTATGCCTACGGCAGCCCTGAATACCCGATCAAGACCCCGCTGCACTTGCCGGAGCCCAAGTCATGTCCGAAGTGAAACATGCCAGTGTCTGGGTCCCTCCACCGTTCCCGGCGGGAGGCCGTTTGCCAAGTCGCGTCGAACAGGTCCAACAAAATATCCTGCGCCAGTGCGAGCAGGAGCGCGGCTACCAGGATGCCCTGTGCCTGGCGGCCGGTTATCGGGTTACGCCACCGTGCTGCAAGACGTTGCACATCAGCCTGTTCTTCGATGGTACCGGTAATAATCTGAATGATGACCTGTACATAGCCAATAAGCCGCACCCGACCAATATCGCCCGGCTGTTTCGCGCTACCGTCGGGGATGGGTATGCCGGTGGCACCGGGCACAGTGACAAGGCCCAGCGTTTGACCGATGCGACGGGCACCGGCAATGGCCAGTACTTCAAGTACTACATGCCCGGCGTCGGCACGCCGTTTGCGGAGGTGGGCGACCTGGATTTCACCGCTGTCGGGCTGGCGGGCGCCTGGTTCGGCGAAGAGCGGATCAACTGGGGACTGCTGATGCTTATCGATGCCCTGCGGCGCACGCTAGGTTTGCCTCGACAGGACAACGCGAGCCTGAAGGCGGCGGTCGGCGCCATGGGCACGTTGCCAGGGCTGGAATTTATCAAGGGCCAAGCCAACCGTGCCGCAGTGTTCAGCAAGCAGCTCAAGGCGATTGAAAAGCCGCTGCGCCTGGCGCTGGCACAGCCAAACCCCGGCTCGTCGAAACTGTTGGGCATCAAGTTGTATGTTTTTGGCTTTTCCCGTGGCGCGTCGGCGGCGCGGGCCTTTGTCAGTTGGTTGAATGAGCTGATGCGTTACCGACCGTTCCTTAAACTGGACGATCTGGAAGTCCCGCTGAGTGTGGAGTACCTGGGGTTACTGGACACCGTGGCCTCGGTGGGCATTGCCGATATTATGCCAGGAGCAGATGGGCATATGGCCTGGGCCGATGGTAATCAGGAGCTTCCCGGTGGTGGGCTGGTCAAGCGTTGCCTGCATCTTGCGGCGGGTTTTGAGCAGCGTCTGTGTTTTCCGCTGGAGTCGATTCGCCGCGGGAGTGGCAGTTATCCGGTGAACAGTGTGGAAGTGATCTATCCGGGGGTGCACTCGGATTTGGGCGGAGGGTATCCGCCTGGGGATCAGGGGAAGGCTTTCAGCGAAGATGCCCGGGTGGGGGACGCACTTCTGCTCTCGCAGATTGCTCTGAATGATTTATATGCCGACGCCTACGCTTATGGCGCGCCCCTAAAGGTGCCGGAGGAAGTTATACCTGTTGGGTTGCGCAGTGAGTACTGGCGGGCGATGGAGCCTGAGTTGGTACGCGAGTTTATTGCTGCGCCAAGCTTGGTCAACCGCTTCAACGCCTGGCGCCAGATGACCCTGGGCCTGCCCCATGTTTCCCACCCTCTGCCCATCGAACAAATTGAACGCTACCAGCCCCTCGCGACCACCACCACGCTGGAA
>NZ_JAFCVO010000036.1:0-3157 GCF_049897085.1 Pseudomonas sp. PSPC3-2 | reverse complement strand
GATAGACTGAACGTTACTTTCACTGGTAGCGGATCAGGCTAAGGTAAAATTTGTGAGTTGCTCTTAATTGAGTATTATCGAATTTTCGGCGAATGTCGTCTTCACAGTATAACCAGATTGCTTGGGGTTATATGGTCAAGTGAAGAAGCGCATACGGTGGATGCCTTGGCAGTCAGAGGCGATGAAAGACGTGGTAGCCTGCGAAAAGCTTCGGGGAGTCGGCAAACAGACTTTGATCCGGAGATGTCTGAATGGGGGAACCCAGCCATCATAAGATGGTTACCTTACACTGAATACATAGGTGTAAGGGGCGAACCAGGGGAACTGAAACATCTAAGTACCCTGAGGAAAAGAAATCAACCGAGATTCCCTTAGTAGTGGCGAGCGAACGGGGACTAGCCCTTAAGTGGCTTTGAGATTAGCGGAACGTTCTGGAAAGTACGGCCATAGTGGGTGATAGCCCTGTACGCGAAAATCTCTTAGTCATGAAATCGAGTAGGACGGAGCACGAGAAACTTTGTCTGAATATGGGGGGACCATCCTCCAAGGCTAAATACTACTGACTGACCGATAGTGAACTAGTACCGTGAGGGAAAGGCGAAAAGAACCCCGGAGAGGGGAGTGAAATAGATCCTGAAACCGTATGCGTACAAGCAGTGGGAGCCTACTTTGTTAGGTGACTGCGTACCTTTTGTATAATGGGTCAGCGACTTATTTTCAGTGGCGAGCTTAACCGAATAGGGGAGGCGTAGCGAAAGCGAGTCTTAATAGGGCGTCTAGTCGCTGGGAATAGACCCGAAACCGGGCGATCTATCCATGGGCAGGTTGAAGGTTGGGTAACACTAACTGGAGGACCGAACCGACTACCGTTGAAAAGTTAGCGGATGACCTGTGGATCGGAGTGAAAGGCTAATCAAGCTCGGAGATAGCTGGTTCTCCTCGAAAGCTATTTAGGTAGCGCCTCATGTATCACTGTAGGGGGTAGAGCACTGTTTCGGCTAGGGGGTCATCCCGACTTACCAAACCGATGCAAACTCCGAATACCTACAAGTGCCGAGCATGGGAGACACACGGCGGGTGCTAACGTCCGTCGTGAAAAGGGAAACAACCCAGACCGTCAGCTAAGGTCCCAAAGTTATGGTTAAGTGGGAAACGATGTGGGAAGGCTTAGACAGCTAGGAGGTTGGCTTAGAAGCAGCCACCCTTTAAAGAAAGCGTAATAGCTCACTAGTCGAGTCGGCCTGCGCGGAAGATGTAACGGGGCTCAAACCATACACCGAAGCTACGGGTATCACTTAGGTGATGCGGTAGAGGAGCGTTCTGTAAGCCTGTGAAGGTGAGTTGAGAAGCTTGCTGGAGGTATCAGAAGTGCGAATGCTGACATGAGTAACGATAATGGGTGTGAAAAACACCCACGCCGAAAGACCAAGGTTTCCTGCGCAACGTTAATCGACGCAGGGTTAGTCGGTCCCTAAGGCGAGGCTGAAAAGCGTAGTCGATGGAAAACAGGTTAATATTCCTGTACTTCTGGTTATTGCGATGGAGGGACGGAGAAGGCTAGGCCAGCTTGGCGTTGGTTGTCCAAGTTTAAGGTGGTAGGCTGGAATCTTAGGTAAATCCGGGATTCTAAGGCCGAGAGCTGATGACGAGTTAACTTTTAGTTAACGAAGTGGTTGATGCCATGCTTCCAAGAAAAGCTTCTAAGCTTCAGGTAACCAGGAACCGTACCCCAAACCGACACAGGTGGTTGGGTAGAGAATACCAAGGCGCTTGAGAGAACTCGGGTGAAGGAACTAGGCAAAATGGCACCGTAACTTCGGGAGAAGGTGCGCCGGTGAGGGTGAAGGACTTGCTCCGTAAGCTCATGCCGGTCGAAGATACCAGGCCGCTGCGACTGTTTATTAAAAACACAGCACTCTGCAAACACGAAAGTGGACGTATAGGGTGTGACGCCTGCCCGGTGCCGGAAGGTTAATTGATGGGGTTAGCTAACGCGAAGCTCTTGATCGAAGCCCCGGTAAACGGCGGCCGTAACTATAACGGTCCTAAGGTAGCGAAATTCCTTGTCGGGTAAGTTCCGACCTGCACGAATGGCGTAACGATGGCGGCGCTGTCTCCACCCGAGACTCAGTGAAATTGAAATCGCTGTGAAGATGCAGTGTATCCGCGGCTAGACGGAAAGACCCCGTGAACCTTTACTATAGCTTTGCACTGGACTTTGAATTTGCTTGTGTAGGATAGGTGGGAGGCTTTGAAGCGTGGACGCTAGTTCGCGTGGAGCCAACCTTGAAATACCACCCTGGCAACTTTGAGGTTCTAACTCAGGTCCGTTATCCGGATCGAGGACAGTGTATGGTGGGTAGTTTGACTGGGGCGGTCTCCTCCTAAAGAGTAACGGAGGAGTACGAAGGTGCGCTCAGACCGGTCGGAAATCGGTCGTAGAGTATAAAGGCAAAAGCGCGCTTGACTGCGAGACAGACACGTCGAGCAGGTACGAAAGTAGGTCTTAGTGATCCGGTGGTTCTGTATGGAAGGGCCATCGCTCAACGGATAAAAGGTACTCCGGGGATAACAGGCTGATACCGCCCAAGAGTTCATATCGACGGCGGTGTTTGGCACCTCGATGTCGGCTCATCACATCCTGGGGCTGAAGCCGGTCCCAAGGGTATGGCTGTTCGCCATTTAAAGTGGTACGCGAGCTGGGTTTAGAACGTCGTGAGACAGTTCGGTCCCTATCTGCCGTGGACGTTTGAGATTTGAGAGGGGCTGCTCCTAGTACGAGAGGACCGGAGTGGACGAACCTCTGGTGTTCCGGTTGTCACGCCAGTGGCATTGCCGGGTAGCTATGTTCGGAATAGATAACCGCTGAAAGCATCTAAGCGGGAAACTAGCCTCAAGATGAGATCTCACTGGGACCTTGAGTCCCCTGAAGGGCCGTCGAAGACTACGACGTTGATAGGTTGGGTGTGTAAGCGCTGTGAGGCGTTGAGCTAACCAATACTAATTGCCCGTGAGGCTTGACCATATAACACCCAAGCAATTTGACTACTCGAAAGAGCATCAGATTGCGGTGTGTGAAGACGAAACGAACCGAAAGTTCGAATCTCACAAAACACCGAAAGCTATCACATACCCAATTTGCTGAAGCGAGGCCAGC
>NZ_JAFCVO010000035.1:0-8279 GCF_049897085.1 Pseudomonas sp. PSPC3-2 | reverse complement strand
CAACAACGTCAGGCTCCACAGCTACAACGGCTACCGGTCGCCGGTAGCTATGGAGAAACTGGCGGCGTGAAACCTTAACTGGTGTCCAAAATTAGTTGACCAGTTCAAGCCCCCTCCCATACTGGATCGCATTCCAATCCAGGCATTAAAAAACCCCGCATTGGCGGGGTTTTTTTGGGTTACTTTTTCAGGCCCAGCTTCTTCAGCTCTTCATCGCGCAACTCTCGACGCAGGATCTTACCCACGTTGGTGATCGGCAAGAGATCACGGAATTCAACGGCCTTGGGCACTTTATAGCCGGTGACGTTAGCGCGCATATGCTCCATCACCTGGTCCTTGGTCAGGGTGGCACCTGGCTTGACCACGATGAAGATCTTGATGTGCTCCCCGGACTTCTCGTCCGGCACGCCGATGGCAGCGCATTGCAGCACGCCCGGCAGGGTCGCCAGCACGTCTTCCAGTTCGTTGGGGTAAACGTTGAAACCGGAGACCAGAATCATGTCTTTCTTACGGTCGACAATGCGCATGTAGCCGTCCGGCTGGATGATCGCAATGTCACCGGTCTTCAACCAACCTTCGCTGTCGAGGATCTCGGCGGTGGCATCTTCGCGCTGCCAGTAGCCCTTCATCACCTGCGGGCCTTTGACGCACAGCTCGCCGACCTCACCCAGGGCCAGCTCGACGCCGTCATCGGTGATGACTTTGCACAAGGTCGACGGCACCGGAATGCCGATAGTGCCGATCTGGATCTTCTGGATCGGGTTGACCGTCGCCACCGGGCTGGTCTCGGTCATGCCGTAGCCTTCGCAGATGTCGCAGCCGGTCACGGCTTTCCAACGCTCGGCCGCCGCCAGTTGCAGGGCCATACCGCCTGACAGGGTGACTTTCAGCCCAGAGAAGTCCAGCTTGCGAAAACCTTCGTTATTGCACAGCGCCACGAACAGCGTGTTCAGGCCGACAAAGCCGCTGAACTTCCACTTCGACAGTTCCTTGACCATCGCCGGCAGGTCACGCGGGTTGCTGATCAGGATGTTGTGGTTGCCGATCAGCATCATCGCCATGCAATGAAAGGTGAACGCATAGATGTGGTACAGCGGCAGCGGGGTGATCAGTATCTCGCAGCCTTCGTTGAGGTTGGAGCCCATCAGCGCCTTGCACTGCAGCATGTTGGCCACCAGGTTACGGTGGGTCAGCATCGCCCCCTTGGCCACGCCGGTGGTGCCGCCGGTGTATTGCAGCACCGCCACGTCGCTGCTGGCCGGGCTGACGTCATTGACCGGTTGGCCGTGCCCCTTGGCCAGCACGGCGTTGAACTTGATCGACTTGGGCAAGTGATAGGCCGGGACCATTTTCTTCACGTACTTGATGACGCTGTTGATCAGCAAGCGCTTGAGCGGCGGCAGCAGGTCGGCGACTTCGGTGACGATCACGTGTTTGACGGCGGTCTTGGGCACGACTTTTTCAGCCAGATGCGCCATGTTGGCCAGGCAGACTAGGGCCTTCGCCCCGGAGTCATTGAATTGGTGTTCCATTTCCCGCGCGGTGTACAGCGGGTTGGTGTTGACCACGATCAGGCCGGCACGGATGGCACCGAACACAGCGACCGGGTATTGCAGGACGTTGGGCAGTTGCACGGCGATTCGATCGCCAGGCTTCAAATCGGTATGCTGTTGCAGGTACGCAGCGAAAGCGCCGGACAATTCGTACAACTCACCGTAGGTGATTGTCTTGCCCAGGTTGCTGAAAGCCGGTTTGTTGGCGAAGCGCTGGCAGGACTGTTTCAGTACCGCCTGAATATTTGGATACTCGTCTGGATTGATGTCTGCAGCAATCCCGGCGGGGTACTTATCCTTCCAAAAGTCTACGTTCATGGAAGCCCACTCCTCAGCGACGCGAATTCATCATCGCATTTGATGCGATTATTATTGGTGTGTGTTTTTTAGGTGAGTCTGGCGCGTTTAAGCAGGCCGAGAGGTCACGAAGCGCGCCGAGAGTAGCAGCTTTGCCAAGGGCCGACTAGAGCCAAAAGAGGCCCCTACAGTCATAAACATGACTCATGAATAACCAATAGTCATTTTTAGAGCAAAAATTCTATAAGCAAAGAAATGGCTCTAGAACAAGGCTTAACGGGATAAACGCAGACAAATGTGGGAGGGGACTTGCTCCCGATGGCAGTGAATCAGCCAACACATTTGGTGACTGATCTCCTGCCATCGGGAGCAAGCCCCCTCCCACATTATTGACTGCCTATCAAATCAGGCGATGTCGCGCAGCTCGCGCCGCAGGATCTTGCCCACCGGCGTCATCGGCAACGACTCACGCAACACGATGTGCTTGGGCACTTTGTACCCCGTGAAGTTGGTCTTGCAGTAGCTCTTCAACTCCTCAAGGCTCACGCCTTCGGCGCGCGCCACCACAAACAGCTTCACCGCCTCCCCCGTGCGTTCATCCGGTACGCCGATCACCGCGCAATTAGCCACCGCAGGGTGAGCCATCACCACGTCTTCAATCTCGTTGGGGTACACGTTGAAACCCGAGACGATGATCAGGTCCTTCTTGCGATCCACGATGCGTATAAATCCATCCTCGTCTATCACGGCAATATCACCGGTCTTGAGCCACCCCTCGGCGTCCAGTGCCTCGGCGGTGGCGGCCGGTTGCTGCCAGTAGCCCTTCATCACCTGCGGGCCCTTGATGCACAACTCGCCGCGCTCGCCCAGGGGCAACTCGACGCCGTCGTCATCGATCACCTTCATCGCCGTACCCGGCACAGGGATGCCCACGGTGCCCAGGCGTGACTTGTTGCCATACGGGTTGGTGCTGGCCACCGGCGACGTTTCCGTCAGGCCATACCCTTCGCCAATCGCGCAGCCGGTGAGCTGCTCCCAACGTTCGGCGGTGGCCTTGATCAGCGCCGTACCACCGGAGTTGGTGAGTTTGAGATGGGAGAAGTCCAGGCTCTTGAAGTCGGGGTGGTCCATCAACGCCACAAACAACGTGTTGAGCCCGAGCAAGCCGGTGAAGCGCCAGTTTTTCAGTTCCTTGATAAAACCCGCGATGTCCCGCGGGTTGGTGATCAACACGTTGTGGTTGCCGGAGACCATCATGCACATGCAATTCGCGGTGAATGCATAGATGTGGTAAAGCGGCAGCGGCGCGATCATCACTTCCTGGCCTTCCTTGATCAGCGGGTGGCCATCCTCGCCGGTCTGCGACATGCAGGCACGCACCTGCTGCATGTTCGCCACCAGGTTGCCGTGGGTGAGCATCGCGCCCTTGGCCAAGCCGGTGGTGCCGCCGGTGTATTGCAGCACGGCGATGTCATCGAGGGTCACCGGGTGGCGCGTCACGCCCTGCCCTGCGCCCATGCGCAAGGCGCGCTTGAACGACACCGCACGCGGCAAGTGATAGGCCGGGACCATCTTCTTCACTTTGTCGACAAGGGTGTTGACCAGCCAGCCTTTGGCTGCCGGCATGAAGTCGCCCATCTTCGCTTCGATCAGGTAGTCGATCTCGGTGTCGGTGCAGACTTCCTGCACCCGTGAACCGAACAGGTTGAGGTAGACCAGGGCACGAATGCCGGCGTCCTTGAACTGGTGTCGCATCTCACGCGGGGTGTACAGCGGGTTGGTGTTGACCACGATCAGCCCCGCACGCAGCGCACCAAACACGGCAATCGGGTAATGCAGCACGTTGGGCATCTGCACCGCAATGCGATCGCCCGGCTTGAGGTCGGTGTGCTGCTGCAGGTAACCGGCGAACGCCGCACTCTGGCGCTCAAGCTCGGCGTAGGTCAGGGTGACGCCCATGCTGCTGAACGCCGGACGGTCGGCAAAGGCCTTGCAGGAACGCTCGAAGACTTCGATCACCGACTTGTAGGCGCTCAGATCGATCTCGTTGGGAACGCCCGCCGCGCGTTTGTCATTCCAGAAATCAGGTTGCATTATTCTTGTCCTCTTACCTGAATGTGCCCAGCCGCTTTTCTGCTGCTATAAAAAGCGGAGCTTCGGGGACGTTAGCAGCTATGGCCAAACAGGCAAATACAGGAAAGAGCGTCATTAATTGCGTGAATCTTCCTACAAGGGTCTGTACTGATCAGACGGCTGTCCGAGGATGAGCTATACACTGCAACGACCCTGAGCAAAGGAAGCGCCATGAACCACACCACTTTCTGGCTGACCGCGAACGACCACAGCCGCCTGTACGTCAATCAATGGCTGCCGGAAGCGCCGCCGAAGGCGTTGATCATGGTGTCCCATGGCATGGCCGAGCACGGCGGGCGCTATGTGCGCCTGGCCGAAGCGTTGTGCGGGGCGGGCTACGGTGTGTTTGCCCTGGACCAGCGTGGCCATGGCCGCACCGCCGACGAGGGCACCCTGGGCCTGTTCGCCGAGCAGGACGGTTGGAACAAGGTGGTGGGCGACCTGGCCAGCCTCAACCAGCACATCGGCCAGCAACTGCCGGGAGTGCCGATCATTTTGCTGGGCCACAGCATGGGCAGCTATATCGCCCAGGCCTACCTGCTGCACCACAGCGCCAGCCTGCATGGGGCGGTTCTCAGCGGTTCGAATTTCCAGCCGGTGGCGCTGTACCGCGCCGCGCGGCTGATCACCCGTGCCGAACGCCTGCGCCAGGGCTTACGCGGCCGCAGTGCGCTGATTGAGTGCCTGTCGTTCGGCTCGTTCAACCAAGCGTTCAAGCCCAACCGCACGGCTTTCGACTGGCTCAGCCGTGACCCGGATGAAGTCGACCGCTACCTCCACGACCCGCTCTGCGGGTTCCGCTGCACCAACCAACTGTGGTTCGACCTGCTGGGTGGCTTGCAGCAAATCAGCAAAGCGTCCAATCTCGCGCAGATCGATCCGGGCTTGCCGATCCTGGTGATCGGCGGCGAATGTGATCCGGTGAGTGAAGGCAAGCGTCTTAAAAGCCTGGCCCATGCCCTGCGTGAGGCCGGCTGCCAGAACCTGCAACTGAATATCTACCCGCAGGCGCGTCACGAAGTGTTCAACGAAACCAACCGCGACGAAGTCACCGCGGATGTGCTGACGTGGCTCGACCAAGCCCTGACCTTACGCAGGCCGGCTCGCTGCGAATAATTTTTCGTTTAAAATCAGCCAATTAAATTATCGATTAGCCACAGGATGCACGTTTAGATGACCCAGGTAACCAACACCCCTTACGAAGCCCTCGAAGTCGGCCAGACCGCCAGCTACAGCAAGACCGTCGAAGAGCGCGATATTCAGTTGTTCGCCGCCATGTCCGGCGACCACAACCCCCTGCACCTGGATGCCGAATTTGCCAAGGCGACCATGTTCAAGGAGCGAATTGCCCACGGCATGTTCAGCGGCGCCCTGATCAGTGCGGCTGTTGCCTGTGAGCTGCCTGGGCCGGGCACGATCTATATCGGCCAGCAGATGAGCTTCCAGAAGCCGGTGAAAATCGGCGACACCCTGACCGTGCGTCTGGAAATCCTCGAGAAGCTGCCGAAGTTCCGCGTGCGTATCGCCACCCGCGTGTTCAACCAGCGCGATGAACTGGTGGTGGATGGCGAGGCGGAGATCCTCGCGCCACGCAAGCAACTGGTCGTGACGTTGACCGAGCTGCCGGCCATCACCATCGGCTGATCAGCTCCCATAAAAAATCCCCGCATCGGCGGGGATTTTTTATTCAGCGACGACTCACGACTGAGCGCGAGCCTGGTTACGCAGGGCTTTGACCTGATCGTGATTGCGTTGCACGCCGTGGTACTGACGCTCAACCAGGTCACGGATACCCAGCAGGTTGTGCTTGTTGATCTTCTCGATCGCTTCTTTGTAAGCCTTGAGTGCGTGATCTTCACCGCGCTCGGCTTCGTTCAATACAGCCTCTTCGTCTTTACCGGTCACCATCGACTTCACATCGACCCAGCCACGGTGCAGGGCGCCGGCAACGCTGCCGGAATTTTCCGGATCGCCACCCAGGGCACGCACGGCGGTTTTCAGCTCGGCCACAGCGGTTGTGCAGTCTGCGGAGCGCTTGGCAAACAGCGCTTTGAGTTCTGGATGTTTGATGTCGTCAGCGCACTCTTTAAAACCTTTTTGACCGTCAATGCTGGTTTCGATCAGGTCGTTCAGTACCGAGATGGACTCTTTATTGATATCAGTCATTTTTCAATTCCTTATGCCGGTTGAGAAAGGTTGTCTGAATGATTGCAGCGGCCGTGCCAGGTTTTAAAAAACGACTTTCTCTTTTAATTTCAATATCTTAAAAATATTTGAACGTTCTGTATGTGCGTTATTTGCATGATCTGTCATTTGGCCTTCATGCAGAATGCCTGTATTTTCCAAGACCTCGATGCCAACGCCTGAGCCGTCATGAATCCCGAAAAACTCGAACTGCTGATCACCCGCGAAATGCCCTTCGGCAAATACAAGGGACGGATCATCGCCGACCTGCCTGGCCCCTACCTGAACTGGTTCGCCCGTGAAGGTTTCCCCCACGGCGAGCTGGGCGGGTTGCTGGCATTGATGCAGGAAATCGACCACAACGGCCTGTCCGAACTGCTGGAACCGCTGCGCGCCAAGCACGGCAAACCCGCGCCTCGCCATTAGGAACCCACGCCATGCCATGGAATGCAGCCAACGAACCCCACTGGCAGGCCATCGCCGACCACTACGAACTGGAGCCGGGCCCGATCAACCTGGAAAATGGCTACTTCGGGCGCATGAGCCGCGCGGTGCAAGCGCAGTACCTTGAGCACGTCGCGTTTATCAACCGCAGTAACGCGGTGCATGTGCGTCAGCGTTTCGAGCAAGGCGAAAACGTCGAGATCCGCCGCCAACTGGCCGAGCTGATCGACGCCGACCCCGAGTCGGTCGCCTTCACCCGCAACGCCACCGAAGCCTTGCAGTCGCTGATCCGCAACTACAACTGCCTGCAGCCGGGCGACCAAGTGCTGATCAGCGACTTGGAGTACGACACGGTCAAGGGCGCCATGCGCTGGTTGGCCAGCTACAGAGGGGTGGAAGTGATCGAAATTTCCCATACCCACCCGGCCAGTTTCGACAGCTTGCTGCAAAGCTATCGCGATGCTTTCACCCAATATCCCCGCCTGAAACTGATGGCGTTGACCTACGTGACCCACCGCACCGGCCTGGTCATGCCGGTCGCGGCCATTGCCAAAGCGGCGCGCGAACACGCTGTCGATGTGATCCTCGACGGCGCCCACGCCCTCGGCCAGATCGAGTTCAACCTCGCCGAGCTGGGTATCGCATTCGCCGGCTTCAACCTGCACAAATGGATCGGCGCGCCGCTGACTCTGGGCTTTCTTTACATAGCCACCGAACGCCTGGCTGACATCGACCCGGACATGGGTGAGTTCCACTACCCTGCCACCGACGTGCGCGCCCGCACGCCGTACAGCACGCCGAACTTCCCGGCGCTGATGACCTTGCCACTGGTATTTGAAGAACACCGCGCATTGGGCGGCGCGGCGGCCAAAGGCGCACGGATGAATTACCTGCGGGATCTGTGGGTGCGCCAGGTGCGGCCATTACCGGGAATTGAAGTGCTGACCTCGGATGACCCGCGATTGTATTGCGGGATCACGGCGTTCACGTTCATCGGGCGCGATCAGCAAGTGATGGCAGACCGACTGCTCAGGGACTACAACCTGTTCACCACCACTCGAGTGGGCGCGTCGTTTGGCACCTGTATCCGGGTGACGCCGGGCTTGGTGACGTCCGCGGCGGACATCGATGTACTGGCCAGCGCCATCACCGCACTGAGCACGGACTAAAAATGTGGGAGGGGGCTTGCCGCCGATAGCAGAGTGACAGTCAGCGAAAATATTGGCTGATAGACCGCTATCGGGGGCAAGCCCCCTCCCACACTTGGATGTGTGTTGGGTTCAAGGTTTTGCGCAGGCAAAAAAAACGCCACGCCGGCCAAGCGCACCGTAAAGCATCCGGGTGACGCTGGGGCGGGGACATCAACCGCAGACATCCATGTACTGATCAACGCCATCACCGCACTCAACACGGACTAAAAAATGTGGGAGGGGGCTTGCCCCCGATAGCAGAGTGACAGTCAGCGAAAATATTGGCTGATAGACCGCTATCGGGGGCAAGCCCCCTCCCACATTTGGACGTGTGTGTTGGGTTCAGCTTTCCTGCAGGCAAAAAAAAGGTTCTTCACGGATTACCGGGAAAGACGCTCTTGATCTTCATGAAAAAGAATTCGCTATCCCGGTAACCATACGCCATACGCTTGATCACCTTTATTCGATTGTTTATTCC
>NZ_JAFCVO010000034.1:0-8885 GCF_049897085.1 Pseudomonas sp. PSPC3-2 | reverse complement strand
GGCGAACAGGTAGGCAAGCCGCAAGACTTCCCGAACGCGGGCAGGTCCAGCCGACCAGAAGTGGCGCGGCTTGTGGATGATGTTGGTCATGACTGCTCTCCCTGGCCCAGGGCGGCGTCGATGGCCTCATCTAGCGCGTCGAGGCAGTGTTCTGCGACTAGCGCTATTGCCTTGGTGTTCCCTGCGCGCCTCAGCCACCGATACCGCCCGGCATCCTTGCGCAGCACCTCAGCATCAGCCATGAAGCAGCCGTCGCATGGTTCTGACTTATCGCGGCGCAGCCCCTCCACCTCAGCCCTCAGCTCAGCATTCACCCGCTCGTAGGCTTCGTAGCCGGTCTTGAGTCCGGCGACTTGGGCGCGGAGTTGGTCGTTTTCAATTTTCGCCTGTTTGCTGATCTGTGCAGCGAGAGCTGCAGCGTTTCGTATCCAATCTACTGGCGAATTACCGGTGTGCGGCTCTTCCGGGCTGACCTCTTCATTCCATTGATCGGTGTGGTGAAATGACTTTCCTGCACTTGCTACGGCAGAAAGAATCAAATCAATCTCGGGCTCGCCGGTAAGCTGGAAGCCGTAGTAGTAGGCCCTCATGCGAAGTTGCTGTTCACTCATGTCCGTTGCTCCGCTGCTTCTGCGATCAATGCCATGCGCTCCAGGCGCTCGGCGGCCTGGCTCGAAAGGTTCACGCCGTCGGCCTCATCCACCACCGGCATGCACACGAAGCGAACTCCGGCTTTTACGAGACCATGGGGCACCTCAAGGGATTGGCGTAGCTGGGCTGGGTTTGCTCGTTTCATGCTCGTGACTCCAATTCCTGGGCCTGCTTGATCAGCAGCGCGCGGCGATCTGCCAATTCGTTGGCGGCTTCAATCCGTAGTTCGAGCTTTCGCTCTGCGCTGGCTTTGCGCATTTCCAGCATCGAGGACTTCACCAGTTGGAGCTTTTCACGCAGCACCGGAGTTGGCTGGGTGACGGTGCCGGTGAGCAACCCAGCAATCGCGCGGCCATCCTCAGTGACAGGAACGACACTCAGGTCTGCGACGTACTTCTGGGCGCGCTCGCGGGGAATGCGCTTCAGCTCCACAGCCTTGGTGACAGCCTGGATGCGACGGCTGGCGTCGAATCCGACAGAGACGTGCCAGTTCACAGGCTTGGCGTCTTCACGCGACTGGCTCACAAACCGCTCGTATGCGCTGATGAACGCCATGCGGGCTCCGATCTTGTCCCCGGCATCGAGGACGGGTTTTGCAGCGGCCAAGGCCAACTGGATTTCGTCGGTCAGCACTACAGTTTCAAATTCGTCGTTGGTGGTCATGGCAATTGCCCAAGCTTCATCCTTCCCCGGGCGGCCGTCGGCGGCCTGGATGCGCTGAATGATCGCGGCAAGGGTCAGTTTTCCAGTCAATTCGCGGCGGCATGACCAGAGCGCATTGGCGATCACGTCCATGGGGTGATCGGCCAAGTCCTCGGCCATCAGCTTGGCAGCCGGAGCGCTCAGAACTTGCCCAAGGGTTTCAGCAGTGGCACAGATGGCCATGCTCAGGTCAGCGGTTTCGGCGTAGGAAAGCATTGCTGTTCCCTCCTTCCAAAATACTGCGACTGGCCTCCTGGGCGGCGCTGATGTTCGCCTGGGTGTTCTCCATCTGGCGGGCGGTAACGGCGTTCACCTGGCGCCCCGTGAGCCATTGCGTGCGTATGCCCTCGGCGCGCGCCACCAGCAATCCGAACTCGTGAGAGGCGCGGATGAAGAACGAATCGTTGATGGACACGTAGAACGCGGCGACACCCGGGGCCTCTTCAGCCCCCAACCGTTGAACAAGCTGGGCAACCTGGCCGTTGACCTTGGCGTTGCGCACCGGCTCTACGCCATACCGCTCAAGATAGGCGATGGTGTACGAGTCCCATGTGTTGGTATTGGCGGCCTGCGCTTCGGTCTTTTGCTTTGGCTTGGGCTTCAGAACTTTGACGTTCGACGGCGCCGGAGCCTCGGCGACTGGCAAGGGTTTTGAATCCGGGTTCAGGACATCAGGAATCAGTGAATCAGGAATCAGAAGATCAGAATCAGAAGAGAGGGAATCAGCCCGAGTCGTACCGATAATTTCGGAACGAGTACCGAGAAAATCGGAAGTGATACAACCTTCTGAAATAGAAGGAATTTCTGATTCCTTCTCGTTCTTGTGCGGATTCTGATGCTTGGTGAAGTTGCACACCTCAATGAAAGCCTTCCCAGCAGCGCTGTAGCGAACAATGAATCCTTTGTGCGCGAGCCAGTGCAGCATCGCGTCAACATCAGCTTCGCGATAAGGGAAGATTTCAGCCTTAATACGCAACGGACGATCTTCAAGGCGACCCTCTTTGTCAGCAAGGAGCCACAAACCCTGAAACAGCAGTGTGCACAGTGGATGGCCTACACCGAGGATCTCGTTGGTAAACAGCGCGGGTTTTATGTTGCGAGCGCGGGCCATGATCAGTGCCCTCCAAAAATAGGGACTGAGCAGAAGCGCGCCACGTTTTCAGGTATAGAAAAACGTGGCGCGGAATTAGTCGGGGTATTGCTATGTGGTGTGGTTTGCATATAATCAGTCCCACGAGATGTTTAAGAGAGCCGGGTCACTACCCCGGCTTTTTTTTGCCTTGAATTTGGCAGAGGCCCTCCGGATTACCCTGAAGAGTCCCTGCCTGAGGCCCTCATTGGGGTAACCAACTGAAGGACCTTTGCCTTCTTCCTGCCGACCTCTGAAAGCGCCCCGCTGGCGATTGATGTCTCCATCATTGCGTTGATGGCCTGAGCGAAACTCCACCCGTTTTGGCGCATCAACCCCTCTACTGCTTGCCGCGTTTTAGGCGGCAACTTTTCAAGCTCAATGCTCATTCGGGCCTCCAAAAGGCCTCTAGCCCGCGATATCTTCTTGTTTGTCCTGCATGAGCTCTTCGATGACACCGTTGGAAACTGCCCACTCGATGATTTCGTAGAGGTACGTGGCGTGCTGCATACGGGTTTTGCTGGCGGCTTTGCGCAGAATCCGATCAAGCACTGGTTCAAAACGAACCTTCACCGGAATGGCGCGCTTTTGATTGGGGTCCATGTACATGCTTCTGTTCTCCTGGCTGATGAATTGGTTAAGCGGCTGATTTTTTTGGGTGCGCCTCGGCGAGCAGCCAGGCGGGTTCGAATGGCTTGCCGTTGGCAGCAGCCAGTTCTGCAATTTTTTTGGCGTATTGGGTTTCGCCGGTGTACTCGGTGCGCGGCAGCGCGTCGGCAACAAGCCATTTGTAGATAGCGCGCGGAGTCTTCCCGCAGGCCAAGGCCACAGAAGGAACACCACCAGCATCATCAATCGATTTCTTGAGCGGCCGCATATGGCCTCCGAGTCAAATATGAACTTACGGTACATCTTATGTCGGAACTGAAAGTACATGCAAGCGCGTGAGAACATGAACCCATGGTTCAAATAGAAGAAATCCGTAATTCTTTCGTGGCACGCTTAAAGCAGTCCCTCGCCGAGGCCGGGATTCCTGAGTGGGGCGCCGGCGTGCGCCTGGCGAAAATGGCGAAGGTGACCCCAAAGGCCTGTAGCAAGTGGCTCAACGGAGAATCGATGCCTGGCGGCGCAAAGATGCTCGCCTTGGCCGCGGCGCTTAACGTAAGGGTTGAATGGCTGGAATATGGTCGCGGTGAAATGCGCGAATCTGCGAGTCAGCGGACTGTTGAGACCCGCACTCCCCCGCGCAGCTTCGATTTGCAGGATGAGCCTGGCTACACCGGCGTGCTCCAGCTCACCGCGCGGGGATCAACCGGCGACGGTGACGACAACCCGCACGTCGAGATCCGGGGCGTCATGGCGTTCAAGTCAGCGTGGCTTCGTGCAAACAATCTCAACCAGAAACATCTAGACGTGATCTATGCCAGCGGCAACAGCATGGAGCCGACCATCAATGACGGCGACGTGCTGCTGGTGGATGAGTCACGAGTTGAGCCGAAGGATGGTCAGATATTCGCCATGCAGAGCGAATCCAAGGGGACAATCGTGAAGCGCTTGGTGGAGTCTGACTTCGACGGCTGGATCATTCGAAGCGATAATCCGGACAAGACGCGCTACGGCGACGAGACCCTGCGTGACGGGGAGATAAATGAGGTTCGCATCATCGGTCGCGTGGTTTGGCGTGGCGGAATGCTGTAGATCGACGAGGCTTGTAATGGAATACAAAGCTAGCACACAGGACTGGCCAGCTACTGACGTGGTAACTCACTTCAAATTCTGCGCCACCATGCAATTGCGTACTCCTTTCAGGGTTCTCGAAAAGCATGGAGATACCCATTGGGACAGGTCCAAGCGACCGCCAACTATAATCAGGGAGGCATGGCAGGGAATATGGATACCTGGCACTGCCTTTTCTGATCGCATGGCAACAACGTCAATGATGGCTTCCGAAATAGGGCCTATCCACACAAGCGGATCTGATTTCCACAGGTTTCTGCTCGTCATACGACACATTGCCGAGAACACCTCAGGTGTTGAAAGGCGACATGCTGCTATATGCGCCGAATGTGAGCGCGACTCGTGGACTGAAATTGTGAATCGGCTGAATGGGCCGAGGAGCATTGCTGACAGATTTACAGATCGGGTGCGCAAGACCTGACCGACACCCCGCCTAACTGAGCCCGCCACTGAGCGGGTTTTTTTGTGCATTCGATAAAAATATGTACTTTTGGTACTTGACCAATATGAACCATTGGTACATATTCACTCCATCGCAGCGACTTACGAGGGACTGCGAAGGGCCTCACAGCCCGCCCCGTTCTTTAGTCGCACAGCTTCACCCTTGCCGGATCACCACCGGCCCAGATTCAAAGGCAGCGATGAACCGGCCTAAACGGTTCAGAGGGTTGGCAACTGACCCGGGCGTGCAGCGTAAAGCGCCAAGAACAGTTATCCGGCGGACAGGGTTCGCGGTCGGAGTGACATCAGATTCAAGCCAGTGAGTGCAGCCAGTAGCTGATCACGGCGGAAAGCATCACTGAGCAGCCTTCTTGCGAGGGCTGCTTGGGATGACAACCGGATGAGGAATTCATTGTGAAATTCGAAATCGACAAAACATGTGTTCCGCCGCTAGTTGCAAGCGAAGGTGGCAGCCTTTGGGTTATCTCTGGACGCATCCCGCACGCCGACGAAGACACCACATTCGCAATTCTTGCCGACGACGAACAGCAGGCATGTGACGCCTTTGAAGAGGCGTTGTGGGAGGGTCGCGACCCCGAGGAAAAGCCTGAGGTGATCATGGGATGCGGCTCAGCGGTTTATATCAACTTCAGTTCAGTCCTGGCGCGAAGGATTGATGTGTGAACGCCCCGACAGTAGCGATCAACAGTCGGTGGGTTGGTAGTAAAGGCCGAGTCGTCGTGGTGCTGCAGCGAAAGCCATTCGGAATCCTTGAGTACCAGATCGAGGGTCGAGCGATCTTCGGTAGCAGTAAGCAGGCCGACTTCCTGCGCAACTTCAAACCAGCATGACCGCACATTCCTGATGCCGCTTCTATGAGGCGGCATTGGAAATCAACGGAGGGCATAGAGATGCCGAAGAAAGTTTACCGATGTGGCGATTGTGGAGAGGTTCACGGTTCGCATTGGGATGCAGAGCGCTGCTGTATGCCGACTCCGATGGAGGGCTGGGTTTGCCCTGTATGCGACGAGGTCTGCGATGAAGAAGAGGAAGCAGAAAGTTGCTGTGCCTCAGTAAGCCCGCAGGGTGAGCTGGTGACCTGCCCCAACTGCTTTCGCGACCACGACGAGGTTGCTCATCAGGCGGAAGTTCAGGTCGCCGGACATTGCTCAGTGTGCAATCCAGCATTCAGTGTCGATGAGGATTTCAAGATTCACGACATCGTTGCCGAGCATGCGCACGAACACGCAATGAAGCTGGCCGGCTGGTAGCGGCTAACCAACGGACCTTTTCACTGATGCCCATCCAGAGCGGTGGGCATTGGGAAAACAACCGGAGCAGATGAAATGCCAAACAAGCGCGGAAGTGAAATCAAGGCTGGCGACGTGATCTACCTCGGCCTTGGTGATCGCACGGGGCGAGTCACCGAGTTTAAGGCGCACCCAAAGTTTGCTGAGCTTCACGCTGGCTTGACGGCCAGGGTCGCGGTTACCGACAGGGGCTCAATCACGATCATCGACCAGCAGCTAATCAGGGTGCTGGAGTGACGCTTTCACTGGCAGGCCTTCGCAAGAGGGCCTGACGGGAAATCACGAGAAGAGTCATGCCTCATGAAAATAAGCATGAGGATGCCAAAGGAAGAGTCATGGACGCTCAGCGCATGGCAACTAAAGGCCCTAAAGCTGATCACCGCGGACGGCGGAGACCCCACACTACTTGAAGAGTTCTCGGGCCGGACAATAACCGGCCTAGTGAAGAGAATGCTTATTGTCGAGGATGAGGGAAATTATCGAATAACGGCGGCAGGTCAGAGAATTTTAACCCTTCGCAAAGAGGGGAATCGAATACTCCGCCCGGAAGAGAACGTTTGAACGAACAACCAACGCCACGACAGCCTGATAGGAGGTGCGAGTGAAAGACGTTCCAGTAGAGAAAATAGCTGAGCTTCTGAACTACGACCCTGATACCGGGCTGTTCGTGAGGAAGCGTTACATCGTGGGTGGTGACAGCTCTGTAAAACAGCGCCTAGACCATGATGGATACCTTCGGATAAACGTCGCAAAGGGCACCTTCAAGGCCCACAGGCTTGCCTGGGCGCTTTACTACGGAAGGTGGCCGGCGGGCGATGTCGATCATATCAACTGTGATCGCGCCGACAACCGAATCGCAAACCTTCGGGAGTGCAACAGAAGCCAGAACTGTCACAACAGCTGCTTGCGCCGAAACAACAAGTCCGGGGTAAAGGGCGTTTCATGGTCTGGGCGCCGGAAGAAATGGCATGTTCAAGTGGCAGTTAACAGAAAGATCCACAACGGCGGCATGTATGCAGATATCGCCGAAGCGGAAGCAGTGGCCGTCGCTTTGCGGGCTCGTCTTCATGGTGAGTTTTCAAATCACGGTTAACTGCCCGAGGCCCTGGTACTCCCCAGCACCAGGCCGCATCGGACTGCTCTCCACCTTTCACGACAGGCTTTAGATCGTTAAAGAACCTTCACCGAAAGTCTGAGAGCAGTCCGATGCGGACGAAATCGCGGCCTATAACCGCCCACCTGCATGCAACACCCCTTGAGAACGGTGGCCACTGCCTTCCCAGTGAGCGAACCGCAGGAGTAACCGCCATGAAGTAGATCAACGATCCACCCGCGTGGCGTAGCAAGCCTGAAGGCTTCGCCCATCACCCTGACAGGCAGCGGACAGCAGGGCCGACGATGTCACCGCGCATCGGCCGAAAGGTAGGCCCACCCCAAATGAAGAAGAACACCGCAGGCGAGTCCGAGGGCATAGCTGGCCAGACTCGACACATCCCGGGCAGTGCCGGGCGCCTGCACCCTTCCACGCCTCTACCCGTCAGCACTCCTCCCCCGCGCCCATCGGCAACCAGCGGGAGGCATGACTGTTGACGAATACAGGTGAACCAACACTGAGGAATCAGCGATGTGCGATTGCAGAAGCAAAAACGAAGAGCGGCTGACCGAGCACTTCGCCAAGCAACTACCTGAAGGCGCTACAGGCCTGAAGGTGACTCTCGGCGGCTACGCGATGATCTTCAGTGGCCCGGTGAGCATGAAGAACTACTCCGAGGTGACGGCGACATACAGCTCACCAACCAAGGGTTCCGCGAAGAAGCCGAGCCGGATGCGTGAGCAGAAAGAGACTGTGAGCCTACTCGGCAACTACTGCATGTTCTGCGGCGAGAAGTACGACAAGGACGAGCCGGAAGCATCCGCCGCCTAACCGGGTGAACCAACGAATGGAGAGATTCATGAGCAAATACACGGAGGCGATCACGGAGGCGGTAAAGGCTCTGGAGTCGGCAGAAAAATCCCATCAGATCGCGTCCGAACGACTCGCAACCGTTCGCGGTCATGCCGGGCAGCAAGGCTATTCGGTCACCGTAAACGGCGTGACTGTGGCGGTATCCACCTGCGACAGCCGCACTTATCAGGGAACGCTGATTCGTGGCCGGGAAATGATTCACCTGGGCGCCCTCAAGGCTCTTGGTGCTGAGCTTCAAACAGCCTCCGATCGCGTCCTGGACTGCCGAGCGCATTTGGCGGCAATCGTTATCGCCTAACCCCAAACACTGGAGGTCGCCATGCGAACCGTCGAGGAAGTGGAAAAAGAGGTTGGCTGGACTGAGGAAGAGGCATCCCAGTGTGGCTGCTACGTCCGTGAAGAACCATGCGAGCGCTGCTGGTCATTGGGCTGGGCGCTTGGCGGTGACGACATTATCAAGCCCGAACGCAAACCTGAATAACGCCACCCTGGAGGCGACCATGAACGCAGCATTGAAGATATGCCAGGCGATGTACGACGCCCAGTTGCCTCCAGAGGTCAGCGAGGGCGACGAGCTGAACGACTGGCTTGAGAACTCGGCGGAACAGTTGGTGTGCGGCGTCGACATCAAGTGGAAGCGGCGCTTCGGTCGTCCGCAGGTTGTCACGTTTGACCGGTATTGCACCTACCTGCAGGGCATCCTGAATCATCGTCAGGAAGAAGGCCTGGACGAGCGCGACTCGTTCGCCCGGCTGTTCCTGTCATCGATCCTCGGTAGCCAGTCAGATTCACGCGGCCACGCTGCTGACTTAATCGGTCAGCAACACCCCATCGAAGCCGCTGAACGGATCGCCATGGACCTGCTCAGGCCCTACGCCGCCGACGCGGTGGCAGCAGAGCGGGAAGCGGCCGAGGACGACGTGGATGGTGACCTATGAGCGCGCACATC
>NZ_JAFCVO010000033.1:0-10907 GCF_049897085.1 Pseudomonas sp. PSPC3-2 | reverse complement strand
GATGTGCGCGCTCATAGGTCACCATCCACGTCGTCCTCGGCCGCTTCCCGCTCTGCTGCCACCGCGTCGGCGGCGTAGGGCCTGAGCAGGTCCATGGCGATCCGTTCAGCGGCTTCGATTGGGTGTTGCTGGCCGATCAAGTCAGCAGCGTGGCCGCGTGAATCTGACTGGCTGCCGAGGATCGATGACAGGAACAGGCGGGCAAACGAATCGCGCTCGTCTAGGATGTCGATCTGGCGCTGATTCAGGATGCCTTGCAGGTAGGTGCAATACCTGTCAAAGGTCACCACCTGCGGACGACCGAAGCGCCGCTTCCACTTGATATCGACGCCACACACCAACTGTTCCGCCGAATGTTCCAGCCACTCCTGTTCCGGGCTCGCCTCGCTGACCTCTGGAGGCAACTGAGCGTCGTAATGCTGCTGGCATATCTTCAATGCTGCGTTCATGCTGCCTCCGGCCAGTGGCGCTCAATGCTCTCTTTTGCGTAAGGCGACAACCGCTGATAGCCGTTCACCGAATCGCAACCAGGCATGGTTCCTTCCAGCTCGACACAGGCGCGGATATCGCAACGCCTGGAGCAGACCCAGCCGCCGTAGTGGCAGCGATGGACAATTCCGCCAGGTTCTGGGTGGTAGGCAAGCACGGCTTTCCATGACGGCGCCCCGCGCAACTTGAGGCCGCATCCTCGGCACACCGCTTGAGTTTCAGTACAGTTATGCATGGCGACCTCCAGTGTTTGGGGTTAGGCGGCTACCGGCTGATTCATCAGTTCGGCGTAGGCGCTGAGCGCTTCTTCGCGGGTATCGCCGAATGCGTAATTGGCCGACGACTGCAGGTCTTCAAACCCTTCACCTACCACGCACCACGCACTGCCATCCTTCATCACGCGGATGGCCCACCACGGTTTCTGGAATCCGTCAGTGCGGCAGGTGTTGCAGGCCCAGGTGCCGCCGTAGACGAAGCCGGTCTGCTTGCACTGGCCATGCGGGAAGGGGTGGATGAAGTAGATCTGGCCCGCTCGGATCATGTCGTCGGCTTTGTCCCAGCCCTGACCACGCTCAAATCGCGCCGGGCCATCAGCCGTTGCATTTCGCACAACGCCATGGATGCGGGAATTGAAGCCGCCGAGAAAATTGCCACTGAGCAGGCCTGCGTCGAAGATTTGGTCCGCCATGCGGATACGGTTCGTTTGCTGTTTCATGGTCAACTCCGATTGTTGGTTCACCTGTATTCGTCAACACTCATGCCTCCCGCTGGTTGCCGATGGGCGCGGGGGAGGAGTGCTGACGTAATAGAGGTGGGGAAGGGTGCAGGCGCCCGGCACTTCCCGGGATGTGTCGAGTCTGGCCAGCTATGCCCTCGGACTCGCCTGCGGTGTTCTTCTTCATTTGGGGTGGGCCTACCTTTCGGATGATGCGCGGTGACATCGACAGCCCTGCTTCCCGCTGCCTGTTAGGGTGTAGGGCGCAGCCTTCAGGCTTACTGCGCCACGCAGGTGAATCGTTGATCTACTTCATGACGGTATCTCCTGTTGTTCGCTCACTGGGCAGGCAGTGGCCACCTGTTGATTCGCATCGGGGTGTGATTTGGTAGGGATTCGAACCCAAAAGAATTACGTCGATTTCGGCAGCGCTACCTAGTCGACACCACCCCGCACGCAGGGCGCCCCTGATCCGCCGAGGCAAACTCCAAATCACACCCCGATGCGCTCTCATAGAGAGGATCGGGCAGTTAACGACAGGCTGTCGTGGCGCTGGTTGTTCAGCCTTCGTAACCCGGCTTTTCACCGAGCTGCTTCAACTTCTCCGCCTGAAAAGCCTTTGCCAGGCCGAAAGCCTGGGCGGAAATCGCTTCTGCTGGACGCTCATCTTTGCTGGCGAGAAGGCCAACGATTGCTGCCACCGCGTAGCCTTCAATGTCTTCGTATTCGGTTCTGGTCATGGTCTTGCTCCGGGTTGATTTCCCGTTAGGCCCTCTTGCGAAGGTCTATCGGTGAAATCCCGGCCTCGCTACTGGCGTCAGGCCGGGTTTGTTGCGTCAGCGGTGTGGCCCGTTGCCCGCTGCTGATTGCAGGGCTGGCCGGTCGTCTTCGTGGGTGGGCGGCGAGCTTCCTCCTCACGGCGTCAAACAGCATCTGTTCGCCGTGGATCACAGGTCCTTACAACATGCACGCTACAGCTCTGAATACCCTAGTTGAGTGGGGCAGGGTGCATGAGGTCCGGCGTTCCCAGCCGAGGCTATCGGGACCGCTAATTCGATTCGGTGTCTCTCCCTTCTGCCGCTGGGATTCGCGGGGCGCATTGCTTGCCGGGTCGTTCGCGCGGTTCGAGCGTTTCGCTCTCGATCAGCCGTACAGGGTTCTCCTGTCGTGGGCGGGCTATCTGACCCGTCTGATCGCCGGTCGCCGGTAGAGGCAATACGGTCTGTTGGTATTTCTGTATTGCGCTGACTGTTAAAGAGCGGTTCAGGCCGTGAGGCCCTTCGCAGAGGCTGTGTGTCGCTGCGATGGGTGAACATTACCAATGGCATTATTTGCTGTCAATGCCATTGGTAATAATATTTGCCGATGGCAATAAAAAGCCCGCACTAGGCGGGCTGATTTGATGGATGATTTAGGCGTTATGCGGCTCTATCGTCCCACCATTCGATTGTTTGGTTGGCCAATGCGTCAGTCGACACTGCTTCGATGACGTCAACACCAGCCTTGCTGGCCCGATCCATCTGGCGAAAGGCCGTGTCGTGGACTTTCCGAAATTCCTCTGCGGACATGCCGCTATCAGAACTGGGCATAAGTACCGAAATAGACCCTTTTCGATCTGAGTTGCTCGTGATGAGCAGAATGTCCGAGGCTGCTTGCAGGATGTTGTGCTCAACCACCAGCGGGCTCTTGTACCACGCCGAGACAATTGTGCCGGCGGCGTCGCTGCTAAGCAGGGGGACGTCTACTTCGATGCGGTTCGCAGACCCTTTCATTTTTAAGCTGAATCTTCCCTGCTGAATAATGCGGGATGCCTTCAGCCTCATTTTTTCTTCCATTATTCTCAGCACGCCGTCCCGAAGCTTAGGTGTGGAGTGATAGCGGAAGTGGTCGCGCTTGGCTCCAAATTTTGGGCGGGCGAGGGTCACTACGTCATTGAAGAACTCATCGACGACGCTTTCTGCCGTGGCGCCAGATGCAAATAGGGCCTCTCCCAGTCGAACATCGTGTCCGATAAAGTCAGGGAGATTACCGCCATAACTCAGCAGGGTGGCCTCTACGTCTTGAAGGTAATGCACCAAATCGTTTTGGTCGATTCGGCCGTCATACAAGCAAGCCAGGCGCTGGAAGGTGTCGAGCATGCGAATCTCGACTTGCACGCCATGCTGGAAGGCAACTCCCACATTAAGGAACTCCCCTGCATCAGGATCAAGGCACATGCTTATGCTTCTCCAGGAGCCACGCACGAGCTCTTGGCGAGGTGCGCCACCTATGCGACTTCTGAGCTTTTCGGAGATATTCATGATATTGCCAGCATTCCAAGTTCCTTGGAGTATCGGTCATTATCCAGACGCGCGGCAATGAAGTCGACCACCTGGGCCGACCCCTCGTCGCCTAGAAAGCTCGATAGCATTTCCGTTGTTTTTTCTGCTCCACCATCCCGAAACGCTACAGAGAACGAATTGTACGCGAGCAGCCTAGCGCTTCGAACGGGTAGATTCTGGCTCCACTGAGGGACATAAAGATCGATTATTTCCATCAGCCTATTTGGGCACTTCCTTGCCCCGCTCAGCTTGGCTGGAGTCCAGTCAGGCCATACAAATAGCCTTCCGTGATCTATCAGGGTGTACGAACCGCTAGACGCCCATAGCAGGTTTCCTAGGTGCCTGTCAGAGTTTTGAAGCCATGCGTCAAAAGACAAAATTGCCGGGATAGACTTGTTCTTGGATAGCTGCGTTACAAGTCTCTTTGCTCGGCGCTCCTTCATAAAATCAGGAAAACCGTCCACGTGCTTTTGCACAAGATTGGGGTACGTCGTGTCTTGCGAGAACCACGCCAAATAGCTTTTCTGTGGGCCTGAGGGAGAAATAAAGTCGAGCGCGCGCTGAACTCTCTCAGGGATTTGATCGCGATCCAGCTCAATTACCCCTGCATTCTTGGCCACCGGGAGGCCAACGATACCGGCCAGCGCATACCCGATAGCCTCGCTTACGATTTCAGATGACTCAAACTCGTAGGTGCCCGGCCTTTCCCAAACCTTATCGGGGATCGGCTTAACGTAGCAGTGCAAAGATTCGTCACCAACCCGAATTTTTGCGCGGAATAATGGGTTTAGCCCCGTTTTTACTGGGTCACGCAATTGACCACCGAAGCAGTCGCTATTCAGGAACTGGATCATTTGGAGTCAGCTTTTTCCTTAAACGCTGATGAGGCGATTCTGTTTTGGTTGGGGTCCTGATCGAGAGGCGAGTGGCGATAGCCTCCAATAGCAGAACATCTTGCTCGCTCAGCAGCCCAGAATCTGCGGCCTCGGCAATCCGCTCGAGTGCCGATCTAGACCTTGGGCTTGCGGCCAAAGCCAGGGCCCTTGCTCTTTCGCCAGCCCCCGTAAAATCACGATCAGATTTGGATGATTCTTCTCCATCCAACGAGATGGTGTTGCCAGATCCGGCGTGCCGCTGGTCGATGGACGACGCCATTTGAGAAATCTCTTTGGCGAGGCGCTCACTAAACTCACGAACATCTACCTTCAATATGTTCGCGAACGAGGCGGCAATCGAAGGATTGAGCGGGTTAACGCCATTCAGATAGTGGCTGACGGAGCTTTGATTGATTTCTAAGGCGTGAGCCAGCTTCTCCTGGGTCAGGCCAAGCTCATTTTTCTTTCTATTGAACAGCGCCTTCAGCCGAAGGCACTCATCCTTTTTGTCTTGCGGTAGGGGTTTCTTGCTCATCCCTGAATCGTATTCCCATCGGTAATATAGCTACAAATGCCAATGGCATTTACTTTTAAAAATGCCATAGGTAATATCCGTGCATGAAGAACCACGGAGATCACTCCCATGAACCGAATTCACATCACTGATTTTGCCCGCTGGCTTGGGCAGAGCGAGGCTGCCGCTCTGTTGGGGATGACGCAGGGCGCCATCAGTAAAGCCATTCGAATCGGCCGTGACATCTATGTCACCCCTCACCCGAATGGGATTTGTACAGCAGAAGAGGTGAGAGCATTTCCTTCGCAGAATCAACGCCTCGCCAGCTAAGCGACATCCCTGTCCGCCGTTCCATTGAAGCAATTCTGACCGCAACCGACCCAAGGAAAAACTAGGACATGAAAACGCCCGTACTAGAGACCCGTCGCCAAGTAATGGCGGCCGTGTCCAACGCTTTCCCTGGTGGGATGGATTGCGCAGCTGCTCGCCTTGGCATCAAGGACAAGCGCCTGGAGAACCAAATCTACGAAACCGCCGGGTGCAAGCCGCTGAGCGATATCGAGATCCATGTACTGGAATGCGAGACCAAGACCGAACATCTGCCGGACTACATCTGCGCGATGTACGGCGGTGTGTTCGTGAAAATCCCGGAAGCGGGGGAGTTGGATAACGTCGATCTGTACCAGCGTTCGCTCACTGCATCCGCACAGCGCGGCGCGCTTGACCAGATGGTGGCTTCCGCCCTGGAAGACGGCGAGATCGACGCGAACGAAGCCAAGAAGATCCGCGCCCTGCACGCCAAGTACATGTCGGCAAGCCTTGAGGCTATCGGGGCGGTAATTGAATTGCACAAGGCAAGAGCCTGAATTCACAACCGGAGAAAGACCATGAGCAAGCGTGACCCGCATTTCGAAGAGCTTGTAGCGCTGCGAGACGTATTGATTGAAGTGCTTCCAAGCACTGGCGTTGATGATCTGACGACCGTGGCAATCGAGAGCGCCAAGGCCGTCAGGGCCGCTTTTGAAGAGCTATCTAAATCGGCGACTACCGAGTGAGAGGCACTGAGCCCGCACCTTTCCCGGCTGCGCTCTTGAAGTGCTCCGTGAGTTGCGTGTGCGCCTCAACAATGGACGCGGTTATTACTCCCGCCCCGTTGGTTTTTAGATCGCCAGCACGAATCAATTCGATAACGACCTGTAGCGCCGCGGTTGCAGCGGTGTTGTTCAGATTAATGACTTCAGTCATGTCCGGCCTCCTAGGCCTTCTTGTGTGGAAGCAGAAAGCTACCACGGATGCGCCGGACACCTATACCGCGCCACGTTTTTCAATTCAGCAAAACGTGGCGCAAAACCCCAACCGCAAATTGCGGGCGCAAAAAAGCCAGGTTCGCGGCCTGGCTGATTGCGTAACAAAAGGAAAATCTACATGAGCAATTTAACCCAAAACGCCATCAACGTAAACGGTCCAGCAATTACCGTCGAGCAGGTGACGCCCGAGATTGCCCGCGTCTGGCTTGAGCGCAACACCGGGAACCGGGCGGCAAGCATGGCGCACGTCTCGAAGCTTGAAAAAGCGATCCGGGAGGGCGGCTGGAAGATGACCGGAGACCCCATCCGCTTCTCAAAGGGGGGCAGCTTGTTGGATGGCCAGCACCGCCTACATGCCATTCTTCAATCTGGCATCACTGTCACTTGCGTCGTAATGCGGGGGTTTGACGAAAGCATTTTCGACGTACTCGACAGCGGCAAAGGTCGTCAGAAGTCGGATGTGTTGTTCGTTCAGCTGGGCCTCCCCGTCGAGACCTGCAAGATGCTGGCGACCGCCACCACGTGGGTGATTGATTACGAGAAAGAGCAATTTGGCTTTCCCGGCAAAGCCGAGAAGACCGATGTTCTTGAATTCGTGAAGCGCAACCCGCTGCTGATTGCCGCCGCCGAATACGGTCAAACCCTTCCTCGACAATCTCCAGTCCCGCGATCCATTGCGGCGATGTTCTATTTCTACGCAAGCCAGCGCAACCAGCCCTTGGCTGAGCGATTCCTTGAGCGATTCATGGTGGGTGCCGTTGAGGGTGTCAACGACAACCTGCTGTATCTGCGGAATCGCTGCTTTGCCGCATCTGTTGACCGTCGCCCGATCCACCGCAGCCAAGTCATTGGCGCCCTGATTCGCACCTGGAACGCAGAGCTGCGTGGCAAGCCTATCAAGCACGCGACCAACGTTATGCGAGTCGACGACACCTTCCCGACCTTCATCTAAATAGGATGGGGACGGGAAACCGCCCCCTGTCAAAAAATGGCCGATCAAATCATTCAGTGCCAGGCATCCCTGATCAAGGTCGCGAATCGATTCCGCAAGGACTTCGGCGACATTGAAAGCCTGGCCGCAAGCATTTCAGAGATTGGGCTCTTGCAGCCAATCGGCATCGACTCCGGGTATCGCCTCGTTTTTGGTGAGCGCCGCCTGCGCGCCTGCCTGTCCCTTGGCTTGGAAAAGATTCCAGTCCGCACCGTTCACCTTGATTCAATCTTGCAGGGCGAACTGGCCGAGAATGAATTCCGCAAGGACTTTACCCCGTCCGAGCGCGTTGCTATTGGCGAGGCCATCGAGCGCGAGCTAGGGGATCGCCATGGAGCAAACCTGAGATCCGAAGACCCGGAAAATTTTCCGGCTCCTAAGGGTGACACCCGAGATATTGCAGCAAAGGCTGCTGGTTTCGGCAACGGCAAAACCTACGAACAGGCTAAGCGCGTAGCTAACGAGGCGGCCCCCGAGCTTGTCCAGGCGATGGATGAGGGGCGTGCCTCTGTATCTGGCGCCCTAGCTCTGCTGGTGCTGCCGAAGGATCAGCAGGCATCTGTTGCGGCTGGAGACAAGAAGTCGATTCAGCAGGCTTCCAAGGCTGCCAAGGCGCCGTCTAAGGAGCAGGCTCGCGCATCCGACCTCATCCTAAGCGTGATCACTCAGGTGGAGCTTATAGGCCGCTACGTCGAGCGCAGTGAGGTTGGCGTGCCTAGTTTTGCAGGTCAGTTTCTTTCTGATCTGATCGAGGCTGACGCCACCATTCAAGCGCGGCTGTCCGCGATTCTTCCAGTGCTGCAAGGCCTCTCAGATATCGCTAGCGCGGTGGAGGCCTGACATGCAGTTCACGCTATCTATTAACCAAGTTAAGTCGCTTGAGTGGGGCCTGAACTCCCAGCAAGCGCTCTTGTTCGCTTTCGTCTACTCATGCCCAAGCTGGACGACTCCAGTAAAGACCGAGAACGGTATCTTCTTTGCGCTCAGCAAAGCGAAGATCGTAGAAGAGTTGCCTCTGCTGACCGACAAGCCGGACACCGCTTACCGCATGCTCAAAGCGCTCGAGGAGGCCGGTTTAATTGACCTGTCCAGCACAGCGAACATCACGCTTTTCCGCCTTACAAAAAAGGCCGCCGAGTGGAATAAGAAAGAAGATGGGTCGGAAAAATATCCGACCACGCCAGCCTCGAAGGGTCGGAAAAATATCCGATCTACCTCGGATAAATCTCCGAGCAAGGTCGGAAAAAAATCCGAGCAAGGGTCGGATAAATCTCCGACAAATCAAGATACCAGTAATCAGGATACCAATCAGGATACCAATCAGGATACCAATCACAGCTTGCCGGAAGGCTCGGACAAGCCGACCCAGTCCGGCGTGTTGGTGCTGGTGGTTGATCGTGCCGAAGCGCCCCGTGTCGAAATCCCAGCCGACATGCCTGGGCCAAAAGACCAGACGTGCAAAACCTTCAAGGCCTGGGCGAACTACGCCATGGCCTACCGCAAGCGCTACCAGTGCTGGCCGGTGTGGAACGCAGCCGCCGGCGGAATCCTCGGCAAGCTTGTTGACCGCCTGGGTGTCGACGTTGCCCATAGCGTGGCCGCGTACTACCTCACGATCAATGACGCCCGCATCGTCAACGACTGCCACAGCCTGAGCAACCTGATCGCCAAGGCCGAGGCTTACCACACCCAGTGGGCAACCGGCCGCCAGATGAATTCCCGCACCGCCCGCCAGATTGAAGACACACAAGCCAACATGAACGCCGCGCAGGAAGCCGCCCGGCTCATTCTCGACGGGGAGAAACGTAATGCTTTCCTCTGAAAACCTTGCTGAATTGGCCGCTGGCATTTGCGCCACCGCCGAGACGTTGGGGCAGACCATCAGCGCTACCGCTGCCAAGCTGATGGCCGAAGACTTGTCCGTATTCCCGCCGCAGGACATACGCAAGGCGCTGCAATCTTGCCGTCGCGAGCTGACAGGCAAGTTCACCCTCGGCGCGATCATGCAGCGCATTCAGGCCGAGGATGGCCGTCCGGGCAAGGATGAAGCTTGGGCTATCGCCATGACCACGAACGATGAGTTCGAGACAGTGGTGCTGACCGACGAAATCCAGCTGGCCCTGGCCGCAGCCAAGCCTGTACTCGACGCCGGGGACAAGATCGGCGCCCGTATGGCCTTCATCAGCGCCTACGAGCGGTTTGTCGCCCAATCCCGAGAGGATGCCAAGCCTGTCAACTGGCACGTCTCTGTGGGCTTTGACGCCAGCCGCCGCATTCAAGCCGTCACCAAGGCCATGGAGCTCAAGCGCATTCCGCGCGAGCGCGCCCAGAAGTACCTCGCAGACCTGAGCGTCGTTCCCGTCACTGAGGATGGCCGCGCCATTGCTGGGCTGCTCACCGGCACCGTCACCCAGCCAACTCCGGTACTGCGTGAAAAGCTCCAACTGGTGAAGTCCTCGATGCTGGAAATGCGCAAGGCCAGCGAAGAGCGAAAGCTCGAACTACGGATTGAAGCCGCCAACGAATTGGCAGACCGCCGCGCGCTGCTGATCAAGCAGGCCCAGGAATTGGAGTCACGAGCATGACCGTTACCAGCATTCGATACAGCACTACACAGGCCAAGCCAAAGCCCCAGGCCGGTGACGAGCGCTTCCTGAAAGGTCGTGGGGTCCAGCAAATCCGCCAGCAGCAGTACAGCAAAATGTACCGGGCCTACATGGTCAGCAACGGCCGCCCGGTGTGGGAGTGGGTCGACAAGGGCAGTGAGAAAGATCGCACGTCCGAGGCGTGGCTCCAGGCTCGCAGGTCGGAGCGCATGGCATTGATGGCAGAAGCAGCGGAGCAGCGGACATGACCGACTACACCGAACTGAAGCGCCTGGTTGATCGCGTGCTGACGGACCGCCGTTTCTGCGGCGACGAAAACCACAAGGCTCTTGCTGATGGCGTCCTGGCCCTGATCGCCGAGAACGAGTCGCTGAAAGGTCCGCATGACTGGCTGGCGGAAGACCTGATCAAAGAGTTGGTCGATAACGCTCAGGCGATTCAGGAAAACGCTGACGATGGAGAAGACGATCCATTTGTCATCGTTCTTCTCGCTTCGGCATCACGCATCCGTAGGCAGGAAGCGAACATCGACAAACTCAGGGCTGAAAACGAGCAGTTGGCCAAAACCGCTGACTGCTGGGACAGGCTGAATATCCTGAACAAGGCGCTCAGTGATTCGTTCCGGGTCGAGCGCGACCAACTCAAGGCCGATAACGAGCGGCTGCGTGCCGACTATGCCGGATTGGCGAGATTCAACCCTGAATGGGACCGCGTAGCAGCCGCACAGGATTTGGTGCGTGAACACATGGCAATGGTCGTTCAACTCAAGGCCGAAGTCGCCGGCCTCAAGACCGGCTACGAAGCCTACGAGCGGGTGAATGCTGAGCTGAAGGCTGAGGTGGAGGGGCTGCGCAAGGACTCTACTCGTCTGGATCGATTGGACCAAGAGCGAGAAGCCTACGGGACCAGCTTTCACGAAGGTAACAGGTGGACGCTGGATGGTCAGTTCGCAACGGTTCGCGACGCCATTGACGCCGCCCTGGGCCAGGGAGAGCAGTCATGACCAACATCATCCACAAGCCGCGCCACTTCTGGTCGGCTGGACCTGCCCGCGTTCGGGAAGTCTTGCGGCTTGCCTACCTGTTCGCC
>NZ_JAFCVO010000032.1:0-16603 GCF_049897085.1 Pseudomonas sp. PSPC3-2 | reverse complement strand
TTGAGTTTGAACTCACTCGAATAAGATTTACGCATATCCAAACACCTCAGATTTGGGCGCCATCATAGCGCCCGATTGAAGTGTCCAAAATCATTAGGCCAGTTCAGCTTGCTCCCGATAGCGGTGCATCAGTCATGCATGTAGTGGCTGACACATTGCTATCGGGAGCAAGCCCCCTCCCACTTTTTTGACCGGTCAGGCCGGCTACTGGGGCGCCCCGTTAACCCAAACTCGCCAAACGCGGGAAGAGGTACCCCCTTCGAGGCATATCCCCAAACCCCGGGCCGCCCTACCCTGATGACCCGTGGAGGCCCTTATGCTCACCCATCCCCAAATCGTTCTAACCCTGCGCCGGCATCACCTGTTCAGCCGGTTGCCTGAAAAAACCTTTCAGGATGTCTGCACCCTGGCCAGTCTCAGGCGCTTGCCCAATCACACTCCGCTCATGCACCAGGGCGATCCCGCCGATCGGTTCTTTCTGCTGGTCAGCGGCCAAATCAAGCTGCACCGGGTCACGGGCGAAGGTCAGGAGCATCTGGTGGAAGTCATCCACCCCGGCCAGACGTTTGCCGAAGCGCTGCTGTTCACCCAGGCCAAGGCGTACCCGGTGAGTGGTACCGCGCTCAAGGACAGCGTCCTGGTGAGCATCGAAGGCCAACACTATCGCCGGGCGCTGGAAGACCAGCCGGCCATTTGCCTGGCGATTCTGGCGAGCATGAGTATTCACCTGCATCAGCGCCTCCAGGACATCGACACCCTGACCCTGGCCAATGCCAGCCGCCGGGTGATCAATTTCCTGTTCCAGGAGCGCGACGGCGTCAACAGCGAGGTGGTGTTGCAGGTGCCCAAGCGCCTGGTGGCGTCGAAGCTGGGGATTCAGCCGGAGACGTTTTCGAGGATTCTGCATCGGCTGGTGGAAGGCGGGTTGATCGAGGTGCGCCAGCGCACCATTCGAATCCTCAACGAAGAGCAGTTGATGGGGTATCAAGCCGGTTGATACCCCTCGCGGTCAATGCCCGCTGTGCATCATCGGCATCGGTTGCTGCAACAGCGCCAGGTCGATCTGCTCGAAACGCAACAGCCGGCCACCGGTGTCCGCCGCGACTTTCTGCGCCTTCGCCTCATCGGCAAACGAAGCCAGCACCACGCCCATGGCGCCCTTGAGCCCGGTGCCGATCACGTAGTACGCGGTGCGGGCGTCGATCAGGTGCTTGTCGTCCGGTGCATCCCACTGGCTGCGGCCCATGTCATGCACGTACAACTTGGCGTCGTCGTGGCGGTTTTCCGGTTGCAGCCACCAGCCGAGCATTTCGGCGGTGGAACAGAATTTCTTCACCCCGTCTCGCGCTACCACTTGGCCCTTGGGCCCGGGAAATGGGTTGATCACCATGCCGCAGACGTGGCACTCGTCGTTCGGATGAAACGCCACCGGCGCTTCGCTGAAGCTCGACTCCTGCACCTTGTCGCAAGCGGTCACCAACAAGCCGACCAGCAAGGCCGCGACTACCCGTGTCTTGAAACCCATATCACTCACTCCAACAGTCATAAAAAGTCCTTACGCCGCACGGCGCCGGAACAACCCATAGGCCAGCGCCAGCGGCACGGCCACCCACCCCAGCAGGCACGCCCACAGGGCCAGCGGCGGCACGTCGAGGTCCGACCCCAGGGCCATGACCCCCACGGACTGGGTGCCCGTGCCGAAACCGGAAAGGTTGATCAGCCGATACACGTCGGTGGGGTTGAGCAGCAGCAACCAAGGCAGCCCCTGCGGGTTGAACTGGCCTTTGCTGAGCACCAGCAAGGCCAGCAGCGCCAGGTCGAAGACCAGCACGAAGTAGAACCACACGCCCAGCGCCAGCCCGGCGGCGGTGGATTTTTCTGCGCACAGGCTGCTCAAGCCATAGGCCATCCCGAGAAAGCACCAACCCAACAAGGCCGAGGTCAGCATGAACCGGCCGAAGGCCCAGAGCAGCATGGCGAAATCCACGTCGTCGACCAGCAGCGCAATGGCGAGCATCGCGCAGCCGAAGCCGAGTACCGTGGCCAGCGCGAGGATCAGCCCATGGCCGACGAACTTGCCGAGCAGGATCTGCCCGCGCCCCAAGGGGTAGGTGAGCAGCAGCAACAAGGTGCCGCTCTCGTCTTCGCCGACGATCGCGTCATAGGCCAGCAACAGCGCGATCAGCGGCATCAGGAACGTCGCCAGGCTGGCCAGGCTGGCGATGGTCGCCGGGATCGAGGTGAAGCCCAGTTGCCCGGCAGCGGCGGCGCCGAGCCAGGCGATGCCAATGGCCAGGACCGCGAACAACAGGCTGATCGCCAACAGCCAACGGTTACGCAGGCCGTCGCAAAATTCTTTGCGGGCCATGTTCCAGATCGGGCTCATAAGGCCACCTCCTGTGCCGTGACCATCGCGCCGTCCATGTAATGCCGGTAGATGTCTTCGAGGGACGGCGGCAGGATTTCCACGTCGCTGGGGCTGTCTTCGGCCAGCAGTTGACGCAGCAGTTGCACCTTGCTGCCGTTGTGCGCCGCCACTTGCAGCCCTTCGACGCCCCAGCGCCGGGTAACATGGCCGGCGGCGTTCCAGCGTTGTTGCAGCAGCTCGACGCGCTGCAAGCCGCTGGTGCGAATCAGCGTCGGCAAGCCGGCCTCGGCGCGCAATTGCGCCAGGCTGCCCAAGGCCAGCAGGCGGCCCTGGGTGAGGATCGCCGCGCGGTTGATGTGCGCCTCGACGCCCGGCAGCACATGGGAACACAGGATGGTACTGGTGCCGGCCGCACGCAGGCGGTCGAGCAGGCGATACAGGTCCTGGGTGGCGAACGGGTCGAGGCCCACGGTGGGTTCGTCGAGCAGCAACAGGCGTGGCTCGCCGAGCAAGGCCTGGGCCAGCCCGAGGCGCTGGCGCATGCCCTTGGAATAGGTCTTCACCCGCCGCCCCGCCGCCGCTGTCAGGCCGACGTCGTCCAGCAGGCGGTCGACCTGATGCATCGGCGCGCCCTTGAGCCGGGCAAAGTGGCGCAGGGTTTCGACGCCGCTCAACTGTGCGTAGAACGTGACGTTTTCCGGCAGGTAACCGAGCCAGCGGCGCACGTGGGGGTCACTCGGCGCACGGCCGAACACCCGCACCTCGCCGGCGCTGGCGCGCAGCAAGCCAAGGACCAGTTTCATCGCGGTGGTCTTGCCCGCGCCGTTGTGCCCGAACAACCCCAACACTTCCCCGGGGGCCAGGCTCAGGTTCAGGTCGTGCAGCACCGTGGCACGCCCGTAGCACTGGCTGACGCCTTCGATCTCGACGACATTCATCATGCAGGTTCCTTATGCGTGGGGGCTTGCATCAGAGGGTGGCTGTCCATCACTCCCGGCGACTTCATCACCGGAAACGCACGTTGCACCCAGCGCAGCAACTCAATGCCGGGGCTGTTCATCAACAGCCGTACCTGGGGGTACATCCACAGCAAGCGGTCGACGTTGTCGTTCGGCTCATAAGCCACATCGCCCAGGCCATCGCCGTTGCGGTCCCAGCCGAGGTAGTCGCTCCAGTAGTTGCCCCGGCCGTCCGCCGACCATTCCTGCAAGCGGCTGGCGACGTATTTGACCTGGCGCTGGTTGTCGATGAAGGCGTTGCCGGCGATGCGGTTGTCTTCGGAGCCGGCGGTCAGGTGGATGCCCACCGCGCTGCGGGCGAAGCGGTTGTGTTCGATGCGGTTGAACAGCGAGTTGTAGATGAACAGCGCCTTGCCTTCGCCGCCGGCGATCATGGTGTCGCCGGTGGAGCCGTCGCGCACATCGGTGACGACGTTGTCCTGCAAGGTCGAATAGGTGATGTAGTTCATCAGGATGCCGTAGTTCTGGTCCTGCTCGGAGCGATTGCCGATCACCGTCAGCTTGCGGCTTTGCATCAAGGCATAGCCGGTGCGGGTGCGGCGCGTGGTGTTGCCCAGGACCTGGTTGTCGTTGGCGAACATGTAGTGGATGCCGTAGCGCAGATCTTCCAGGGTGTTGCCTTGCAGCAGGTTGCCGTTGGAGGTGTCGATGTAGATGCCGTCGCGGGTGTCGCGCACGTGGTTATCGATGACGCGGGCACCGTGTACGGCGTACAGGTGAATGCCATTGCCACGGTCCTGGGAGCGTACCGAGGTATCGCCCTGGATGCGGTTGCCGATCAGGCTCACGTCCTGGGTGCCGTCGACCCAGATGCCAAAGCCCTGGCCTTGCAGGCGGTTGCCCAGCAGTTGCGCGCCGCGGGCCTGGGGTTGGATGAAGACACCGGCGTTCATGGCCGTGAGGTCGTCGCCCCAATCGAGGAACGTGCAGCCTTGGACGCTGACATCCGGCGCGCTGATCAGCAGGCCGTTGCCCTGCCCTTCGGCCTGGAAGAGGGCGCCGGGGGCGCAGGTCAATTGCAGCGGTTGGTCGATGCGAAACGAGCCCCGGTATTCGCCGGCAGGCAGGCGCCAGTGGTTGGGGCCGTCGGCTTGCAGGGGTAAGTCGGTGATGGGGCGCACGCCAGCGTTCACCCCGAACGAGAGCAGTGCGAGCCCTATCAAGGTGATGAGTGATCGAGCCACAGTGATGTCCTTAAACTGAATGCGGCTAAATGTGGGAGGGGGCTTGCTCCCGATGAGGGTGTATCAGTTGATGCATCCTTGGCTGATTCACCGCCATCGGGAGCAAGCGCCCTCCCACCTTTGTCCTGCTGTGTCCTTGTGTCAGGCGCGCTCGACCTTCATCCGCCCGACCATCTCCATGTGCAGGGCATGGCAGAACCAGCTGCAGTAGTACCAATGCAGCCCCGGTTTGTCGGCAATGAACGTGATCGACGAGGTCTGCTGCGGGCTGATCTCCATGCTCACGCCGTGGTTGACCATGACAAAGCCGTGGGTCACGTCTTCGATCATGTCGATGTTGGTGATGGTCACGGTGACTTCATCGCCCTGTTTGACGGTGAACTCCGTGAGCCCGTAAGCCGGGGCCATGGAGGTCATGTACACGCGCACCTTGTTGCCGTCGCGGATCACCTTGCTGTCGGTTTCCAGGTTGATCCCGTCCTTCTTGGCGATGGCTACCGTCTCGGCGAAGAACGGATCGTTGCGCTCCCAGATTTTCTTGGTCTTGATCTGGTCGCGGCGCGCCATCGCACAGTCGTGGGGTTCGGCGAAGGCCGGGCCGTCGTGGACCAGTTTCATTTCATCGCCGGAGATGTCGATCAACTGGTCGTTCTCCGGGTGCAGCGGGCCGGTCGGCAGGAAGCGGTCCTTGGAGAACTTGCTCAATACCACCAACCACTGGCCGTCGGCGTCACGGGTTTCGGTCAGCGACGCATGGTTGTGGCCCGGCTGGTACTGCACATCGAGCTTCTGCTTGATGTAGTTGACCTTCTCGCCGCCATAGGCGCGGATGGCCTCGGCGATATTCCACTTGACCACCTGGCTGTCGATGAACAGCGTCGTGTAGGCAAAGCCGCGCCCGTCGTAGGTGGTGTGCAGCGGGCCCAGGCCCAGTTCCGGTTCACCGACCACCACGCCGCGCGGGTCGGTGATCTTGCCACTAAACAGGTCGTCGAGTTTGTCGATGGCGATGATGGTGCAGGTCGGCGACAGCTTGCCGTTGGCGATGAAGTACTTGCCATCCGGCGAGGTGTTGCAGCCGTGGGGGTTCTTCGGCACCGGAATGTAGCGGGTGAATTCGCTGTCCTTGCCGTCCTCGGATTTGCGCCCGTCCACCACGGGCACCTTGACGCCGTCCACACTGATGAACTTGCCGGCCTTGATCGCCGCTTCGATGCGCGGGATGTTGAACACCACCACCCAGTCGCGCTCGTTACGCATCATGCCGGCCAGGTCGGTGGCCTTTTCCGAGTTGTAGCAGGTGGCCGCCGCGTACTTGCCGGTGTAGTCCATGTCGGCGTTGTCGAGGTTGCCGTCGACGATCACCTGGAACGCCATTTCCATTTTCTCGGCGTCGATGGCATTGAACATGGTGAAGGCGTTGCGATCCTGCAGGTCGAAGCTGTGGCCGTCATTGGGGTGCGGGATGATGAACTCGGCGTTGCAGAACACGTACTTGGTGTAGGGCACCTTTTGCAGGCGCAGGCCGTGGATGGCCTGGACGTTCGGTACGGTGAGGATTTTGTCGCACTTCATGATGTCCAGGCGGATGCGCGCCACCCGGCTGTTGGCCTTGTCATTGATAAACAGGTACTTGCCGTCGTAGCGGCCATCGGTGGTGGACAAGTGCGGGTGGTGGCAATCGCCGTTGCGGTACTTGGCGCCCTCGCCGAGGATGCGCTTGCTCTCGTTGGTCAGGCCCCAGCCGGTGGCCGAGTCGACGTTGAACACCGGGATGCGCATCAGCTCGCGCATCGACGGGATGCCCAGCACCCGCACTTCGCCCTGGTGGCCGCCACTCCAGAAGCCGTAGTAATCGTCGAGCTGGCCGGGTTCTACATGGATTTTCGATTTGGCGTCCTTGGCCGCCGCCGCGAAGGATTCACGGGTAAACACCGCGCCGCCGAGCGCCGACGCACCCGCCAGCACAGCGCCAGTCACCGCACCGGTGCCGAGGAAACTGCGCCGGGTCAGGCCGTCATGTTTATCGTCTGTATCGTTCATGGGTTGCTCCTTCAAGTGTTGGGATTTATCTGCACTACGGGAATCTGTACGGGCGCCGCCTTGTTGCGCTTCTTGCGTTTGTTGATCAGCGGCGGGCACTTGTTTTCGTTGTGCCAGGTCATCTGGCAGTCGAGGCAGTAGTGGCATTCGTTGGCGTTGATATGGCCGTCCGGGTGGATCGCCTGGATCTCGCATTCCTTGGCGCACAGTTGGCATGGGTTGCCACATTCCTGGCGACGCTTGAGCCAGTCGAACAGGCGGAACTTGCTCGGAATCGCCAGGGCGGCGCCGAGGGGACAGAGGTAGCGGCAGTAGACTTTGCGGGTGAACAGGTTGATCACCAGCAACGCCACGGCGTAGAGCACGAACCACCACTGGCGATCGAACTTGAGGGTGATGGCGGTCTTGAACGGTTCCACTTCGGCAAAGCGTTCGGCGGTGGCCATGGATTCCAGCGAGAGGCCGAACAGCACCAGCAGGATCAGGTACTTGATCGCCCACAGCCGTTCATGCACCGCGAAAGGCAATTCGAACTGGCGGATCTTCAGACGGCGCGCGGCTTCGTTGAGCAGTTCCTGCAAGGCCCCGAACGGGCACAGCCAGCCGCAGAACACCCCACGCCCCCACAGCAGGATGCTGGCGGCGGTGAAGACCCAGAGCATGAAGATCAGCGGGTCGGTGAGGAACAACTCCCAACGAAAGTCCTGCACCAGCGCATGCACGAAGGTCAGCACATTGACCACCGACAACTGCCCCAGCGCATACCCGCCGACGAACCCCACGGTAAACAGCAGATAACCCCGGCGCAGCCAGTGCAGCAGACGCGGGCGCCGGGCCAGGCTGTCCTGCAGGAACAGGATCGCAGTGAGCAGCAGCAGCGCGACGCCGAGCACGATGATCTGGGCCTGCTTCTGGTACCAGATGCTCAACCACAGCGGGCGGCTGGCCTCATCCAGCGCGGCTTGTTCGGCGGCGGTGGGCAGCGGCCGCTCCAGGTACTGTTCGGGCATCTGGTAAGGCAATTCGAAGCTGCTGAACGTGCCGCTGACCGGACCGGTCTGGCGCCGCACCAGCAACTCTAGGGTCCAGGCCGAACCCGGGTCGAAGCCGGCCTGCGGACGCACGATGAATATCGACATCTCGTCGAAAGCCGGCATGCCCTCGGCGTAGACATCGTCGATGCGCTGGTGGTCGAGGTCACGGAAGCTGATCACGTTGCCGAACTGGCGCAACTGCACCCGGTCGAAAATCCCGCCACGCACGTAACCCGAGCCCTTGAACGAAAACAGCCCACGGCCGAGTACCGCGATGGCCTGTTCGCCGGGTTTGAGCCCCTGCATCAAGCTGCGGTAGTGCGCCTCGCCCAACAGGTTACGGCCGATGCTCGGCGGGTTGAGGTCGGCCACATAAAGCTCGATGAACGTCTCGTCCGCCGCCTCGGCGCCTTCGGCGGCGGTGTCCTTGAAGGCCGCGTCGACCTGGCCACGGGTCAAAAGCAGGCGGCGGATCGCGCCATTGCCGGTCAATTGCGCCCAGGTGGCGGGGTCAAACCGATCAGTGCGGATCAGCGCAACTTTCTGCGCGGTAGCGGCCGTGCCGTCGATCAGCTTGAGCCACACCGCCACCTCACGGGCTGCCCGCATCACCACTTCATTGACCACCATCGCGGTCACGGTCGCGCCGGCAATCGCGTCCACCGTCACCGCCTTCGGGTCACTGGAACGCCCGACTACCACGCGCTGGCGCACATCGACGCCGGAATAGTGCGCGGTGAACTCGTGCAGTTTGATCTCGGGAATACCGATCAACAGGATCGGCTCGTGGTGTTCCAGCACGTAGGCATCGCGGATCACCCCGGCGGTGTCGAGGATCACCTGGGTGTTGATCGGTTTACCTGAATACGCCGGGATCGCCACCACATCCAGGCTCTGGAACACATAGCCGATGGGCTTGCCCGCCGTCGAAATGGTGCGCACCTTGAACGGGCCGTCCGGTGCGGAGACCGCATCCTGGGCGGGAAAGGTGCGCTCGATACGCTGCTGTTCGATGTCGCCGTAAGACCGGGCCTGGGCGGTGAAGCTGGTGATGAGCAACACCACCAGCACAGTCAGCCAGTGGCGTGTCAAGCGCGCGGAGCGAGTCATGGAGTCCCTTGAGGCGTCGGGCTGAAGATGGGACGGATGGTAGGAGCGATGCTGGCGAGTGGCCCTTGACCAGAATCAAGTCGGGCCTGGCGCAGGTGCGACGGATGCGCACGGCTGGCGCGTTGCCGCCCCCCCTTACTTGAGCTTCAGGCGCCGCGCCAGTTTGTGCAGGTTGCTGGCGTCCACGCCAAGCAAGCGCGCAGCACTCGCCCAATTGCCGGCGCAGTGCTCCAGGGCGTGGCGAATGTTCCAGCGCTGGCACTCGTCCACCGCCACCGCCAAGGGTTGGAAGGACTCAATCGATGACGCGGGCAAGGCGCGTTCAGCCGCGACGACGGCCGCGTCCAGGCCCAGGGCGTGCGGCTCCAGGCAGATCACCGAACTGCGCGGTTCAGCACGGCTGAGCTGTTTCAACGCGGCGCGACTGATCACGTGCTCCAGCTCGCGCACATTGCCCGGCCAGGGGTAATCGAGCAGCACCCGTTGCGCCGCTGGCGATAGCTGCAGGTCACGCAAGCCCAGGCGCTCACGGCTGAGCTCGACGAAATGCCGCGCCAGCAACCACACGTCCTCGCCGCGCTCGCGCAACGCCGGGATCGGCACCGGGTACACCGACAGCCGGTGATACAGGTCGGCGCGAAACAGGCCGTCGCGCACGCTGTCCGGTAGGTGGCGATTGGTCGCGGCGATGATGCGCACGTCCACATGCAATGGCCGATCGGCGCCCAGGCGTTGGATCTCGCCATTCTCCAGGGTACGCAGCAGCTTGGCCTGGACGCTCCAGGGCAATTCGCCGACCTCATCGAGGAACAAGGTGCCGCCGTTGGCCGCATCGAACCGCCCGGCACGGTCGTGGGTGGCGCCGGAGAAAGCCCCCTTGACGTGACCGAACAGCTCGCTTTCGGCCAACGCCTCCGGCAGCGCGGCGCAGTTGACCTGCACCAAAGGCGTGTTGCAGCGGCGCGACAGGCGATGCAGGCGCCGTGCGAACAACTCTTTGCCGACCCCGGTTTCGCCGAGCAACAACACCGGCAACTGCGTTTCGGCCAGCAGCGCCAGCTCGTCGAGCAACTGCAGCAACACCGGGCTTTGGCCGAGGATGCCGTCGGGCGGCGCGGTCATTTCGACCCTCCTGGGGTTCACAACACCCTGACAACCTGTGGTCATGATTACCTTGCTCCGGGATATATCGTTATTTTTCAATCAGTTGAAATTGGCACGCCACGTGCAATCACCGGTGTATATCCGTACCGCCGATGAGGAAAGCCCGATGCGCGTGAGCGACTGGAACACCCAACCCCAGGACCACTTGATCGACCATCTGCTGACGCGCTACCACGCGCGTCATCGCGAGCAATTGCCGGAACTGGTGCGCCTGGCGAGCCGCGTCGAACAGGTCCACGGCCACCACCTGCAATGCCCCAACGGCCTGGCCGACCTGCTGCACGATATGCAGCAGGAACTGGAGAGCCACATGCTCAAGGAAGAGCAGGTGCTGTTCCCGATGCTGCAAATGGGCATGGGCCCCCAGGCGGCGACGCCGATCCAGGTGATGCGCTACGAGCACGACCAGCACGCCGAGGCGCTGGAGCAGCTGTTAAGCCTGACGAACCAGATCACCCCGCCGGCCGAGGCCTGTAACACCTGGCGCAGCCTGTACCGCGAGCTGAGCGCCTTTCATGCCGACCTGCGCGAACACATCCGCCTGGAGAACGACATACTGTTCGCCAACGCCGCGCCCGGCCTCGTACCGGCCCGCGCATAGCGCACGTGCTCAACCGATCACTGCGACGATCGTGCAACGTTGCCTGTGCGTTGCCCTTGTCGAGGATCAAGTACGACCGACGCCAACAGGATTATCCTCGGACATCCCTTCCCGTCATTCCCCGAGGTCAAGATGGTGCTCCATCGCGTTCATCACCAAATCCTGCGCAGCCACCACTTGTTCGAGCCCCTGGACGAGGTGCAACTGAACGAACTGATGAGCAGCAGCCAATTGCTCAGTGTCGATAAAGGCGAACCACTGTTTCGCCAGGGCGAACCGGCCGACGCGTTCTACTTCGTGATCGCCGGCGCAGTGAAAATCTACCGCCTCACCCCGGACGGCCAGGAGAAGGTGTTCGAGGTGATCGGCGAGCGGCAGACCTTTGCCGAAGCCATGATGCTGATGGATACGCCCAACTACGTGGCCTGCGCCGAAGCGGTATGCCCCACGCAGTTGTACCGGTTGTCCAACGCCACCTACATGCGTTTGCTGCAAAGCAACAGCCGCCTGACCTTCGCCCTGCTCGGCACGTTGTGCGTGCGCCTGCACCAGCGGGTCAACGAGATCGAAACCCTGTCGCTGAAAAACGCCACCCACCGCGTGGTGCGCTACCTGCTCACGCAACTGGTGCGCCTGCAAAGCACCAACTGCAGCTTTGAGCTGCCGATGGCCAAGCAATTGATTGCCGGGCACCTGTCGATCCAGCCGGAGACCTTTTCGCGGATTATCCGACGCTTGATCGACGAGAAAATCATCACCCAGGACGGCCGGCAGATCGCGATTCTCGACCGCCCGCGCCTAGAGCAATTCGAGTGAAAACCTGCCTGGTCTGCCAGCACGGCAACGCCGTGGAGCGCGACCTTTGCGAGCGCTGTGCCACGCCGCTGCCCGAGGCCCACGCCAGCACCCTGGCGCGCCGACTGAAGCGTTTCCAGTGGTTCTGCCTGGGCCTGACGCTGTTCTGCGCAGTGATGTTCTTCTGGTTACCCAGGGACTTTTACTGAGCCTCGGTCAACTGCCGATACAGCTGCGGCAGGCGCAGCGGCAATTGTTCCGGGCGATGGATCAGCGTGAAACCATGCGCGCCGAACATGTACGGCAGGTAGTCGCCGGCCTGTTTGTCGATGGTGATGCAGAACGGAATCAAGCCCTGGCGCCGCGCTTCGACCACCGCCTGGCGCGTGTCCTCCACGCCGTAACGGCCCTCATACAGGTCCAGGTCATTGGGCTTGCCATCGGTGATCAACAACAGCAACTTGCGCCGCTGCGGGCAGGCGCCCAGCAGTTGGGTGGCCTGGCGGATGGCCGCGCCCATGCGCGTGTAGTAACCCGGTTTGAGGCCCTGAATCGCGCCACGCGTGCGATCGTCATAGGCTTGCTGGAAGGTTTTGAGCACCTGCAAACGCACCTGATGCCGACGCAGCGAAGAAAACCCATACAACGCAAAGCGGTCCCCGGCCCCGGCCAGGCTTTCGCCGAACAGCAGCAGGCTGTCGCGTATCACATCGATGACCTTTTGCTCATCGTTGACATGGGCATCGGTAGACATCGACAGATCGGCCAGCAACAGGCACGCCAGGTCGCGGTGGGTGTGGCGCTGCTCAAGGAATAGCCCGCGCTCGGCGCAGGCGCCCTGCTGGCGCTCTACGTGAAAATCCAGCCAGGCTTGCAGGTCCACCTCTGACCCTTGAGGCTGCTGGCGCTTCCATTGGCGGTCGGTGCGCAAGCTCTGGAATTGCCGACGCAGGCGCTGGGCCTGGGCCTGCAACCGCGCGGGCAAGGGTTGCGGCGCGGCGCAACGCGGCTGCATCAATTGCAGGTTGACGAAGCCTGCCTGCAAGCACTGCCGCCGGTAGTCCCACTCGGGCAACTTGATGCCCTCGCCCAAGGGGATGTCGTCGACATCGGCGGGCGGCAGATCCAGGTGCAGCTTGAGCCCGCCGCTCTTGCGCACGCGCTGGCGCGACAGGCTCAACTGGTCGAGGTCTTCGGCGACACGGGCGGCGTCCGGGTCCTGGCTGTCGTCAGACCAGCGATCGAGGTCGACGTGTTCGCTCCAACTGAACAGGTTTTCCAGGCGCACCACCAACAGGCCGCCATCGCGGCTCGCGTCGTCAACGCGGGTGGCGCGCTTGGGCCCGCCTTGCTGCTCGCCGGACGGGGCTGACAGGTCGTCGCCCTCCTCCTCCACGTCGGTACTTTGCGGAGTGTCCAACTGCAGCGCCGGGTACAGCCATAACGGCAACGGCCAGGCGGCCCGCGCACTGCGCGGCAAGTGACGCACGCTGCCGGGTTCGCGCAGGGCCTTGCGCAAGGCCCGTTCCAGCGCGGCTTCATCGGGTTTGAGGCTGGCCGGGTCGGGGCGCAGTTGCAGGTGCGCCTCCACCAGGCGCTGGTAGCGCGGCAGCATCGCCGGGTAGCGCTGCAACAGCAGCCAGGTCCAGCGTTGGTTGTCGCGCGCCCAGTGGCTCATCGGCCCGGCGTGGGCCGCGAGCAACGCCAGCCAGCGATACAACTCGTGGTTCAGCGCCGCGTCGGGGAACACCGCGAGGCGCGCCGGCAAGCGCAGGCGGTTGCCGTCGCAAGAGGCCAAGGGCGCCTGTTTGCAGGTGCCGGCGATGCGCATCAACAGGTTGCGACGCAGCAACAGGTCGCGCTCGCAGGCCGCCTCCAGCGCCATCCCGCCGGCGCCGCCCAGGGCGCGAAACAACAGGGCCAGGCTGCGCTGATGGTCCGTCAGCGCGACCTGCGCCTCGGGGAAATCCACAGTGGCACGGCGGGTGATAAAACGGTGCCAGACGCTGCCGACCCACTCTTCCAATTCCAGGGTAAAGGCCATGACGTGTGCTCCAAACGTAAAACGGCCCGCTGTACCAGCCGGGCCGCCCTCTTAGGGATTGACGATCAATACACAATCGGCGCCGGCGCACCGGCGACAGCTTGGCGTTGGCGGAAGCTGTACAGGTAGCAGAGCAGCCCCAGCAGGAACACCACGCCACTGGCCAAGCGGGCCCAGAACAAGGCGGTCAAATGCTCGACCGTGGCCATGAACGGCAAGGCCACACCGTCCGCCGGCCAGCGCTGCAACCACACCTGCACCACGCCGGCAGCGGTGAGGAACAGGGTGATCATCACCATCGACAGCACCATCAGCCAGAAGCCCCAGATTTCAATGGTCTGCGAACGCGCATCGGGGGCTTCGCCGAGGCCGCGCAAGCGTGGCATGGCGTAGCTGATCAGGGTCATCACGATCATCGCGTAGGCCCCGAAGAACGCCAGGTGGCCGTGGGCCGCCGTGAGCTGGGTGCCGTGGGTGTAGAAGTTGACCGGTGCCAGGGTGTGCAGGAAGCCCCAGACCCCGGCACCGAAGAACGCTGTCACGGTGGTGCCCTTGGCCCACAAGGTGGCCGCGCGGTTCGGGTGCTGGCGCCGCCGACGTTTGACCATGGTGAAGGCGAACATCACCATCGCCAGGAACGGCAGCGGCTCCAGGGCCGAGAAGATCGAGCCGACCCACAGCCACACCTCGGGTGCGCCGATCCAGAAGAAGTGGTGCCCGGTGCCGATGATCCCGGTGATCAAGGCCATGGCGATGATCACGTACAGCCATTTTTCCACCACTTCACGGTCGACGCCGGTGACCTTGATCAGCACGAATGCCAGCATCGAGCCCATGATCAGTTCCCACACGCCTTCGACCCAAAGGTGCACCACCCACCACCAGTAGAATTTGTCGCGTGCGAGGTTGCCGGGGTTGTAGAAGGAGAACAGGAAGAACACCGCGAGGCCGATCAGGCCGGTCATCATCACCATGCTGACCGTGGTCTTGCGGCCCTTGAGCAGGGTCATGCCGATGTTGTAGAGAAAGCCCAGGCACACCACCACAATGCCCATTTTGGTAATGGTCGGTTGCTCGAGGAACTCGCGGCCCATGGTCGGCAACAGTTCGTTATGGGTCAGCTTGGCCAGCGCCGCATACGGCACCAGCAGGTAACCGAGGATGGTCAACACCCCGGCCGCGGCAAACACCCAGAACAGCACGATGGCCAGTTTGGGGCTGTGCAGTTCGCGGTCGGCCTCCTCGGGTATCAGGTAATAGGCGGCGCCCATGAAGCCGAACAACAGCCAGACGATCAACAGGTTGGTATGGACCATCCGCGCCACGTTGAAGGGGATCAACGGGAACAGAAAGTCGCCCACCACGTATTGCAGGCCCATGATCAGGCCAAACAGCACCTGGCCGACGAACAGGATCAAGGCAAACACAAAGTAGGGTTTGGCCACGGCCTGGGATTGGAATTTCAGATAGGGATTGGCGCTGCGCATGGCTCAGCCCTCCTTGTTCGGTGGCCAGTTATTGGTATCGATCTTCGAGCTCCATTTGAGGAACTCGGCCATGTCGTCCACCTCCTGGTCGCTGAGGTTGAATTGCGGCATGGCCCGACGCCCTGGCACCCCAAGGGGCTGCATTTTCATCCAGGCGTGCAGGAACGGTTTGAACCCTTCGTCACCCCCACGGCGCTTGAACACATTGCCCAGCTCCGGCGCAAAATATGCGCCCTCGCCCAACAGGGTGTGGCAACCGACGCAGTTGTTGCGCTCCCAGACGCCCTTGCCGCGGATCACGGAGTCAGTGAGCTGGTCGACGTTGCTGCGGGCGGGAAAGGTTTGTTCGGTGTGGTAGGTCAAGGCCAGGAAAATCAGGAAGAAGAACACGCTTCCTCCGAAATAGATGTTCCTGGCCATGCCCTTGGTGAAGGTCTCTGACATGGTCGCTTCCTCATGGCTTGGCGGTGGCCATGATAGGAAGGTGGGGGGTGAAAACCGCTTGATGGCGATCAAGAATTGTTGATCGGGGTGGTCGGGTATTCTTGGGGGATTGAGTAGCGGTCGGTTTGGCTCCGTTTGATTCAGGGTGCGGCGAAGCAGTTAAGCGTGCGCTTGAGCGTTGCCCAGTGAGCCGCTTCGGCGGGCCCGAGGGGTTGGGTCTTGACGTAACTCAACGCGATCAGGCGGCGTGTGCCCGGTAGTTGCAGCGCCAACTGGTACTGGTAAAAGCTGTCGCTGCCTTTGTTGAAACTGTTCTGCACTTCATAGGCATCGACATCCTGTGCGGTCCCCACCTTTATGGCTTGCACTGGCGAGTAACGAAGGTACTTCTCCTGTTGTTCGAGCGCTTTTAGCTGCGCTTGGAAGTTACTTTGCAACGTTTCGCCGTCCGCCAGCGGGCTACGGCTGACGACCAGCGTGGTGCCCAGGTGGGCGAACTTGAGGATATTGATCGAGGCATCCTGTACGGCGGCATCGGGCAAGGTGAATTGGGCTTCATTGATCAAGTAGTTCATGGTGCAAGTATCTCGTTATTGGCCGGCGCCCGGCGTGTCCGCAAATGTTGATTCGACGGCGTTATGGATAGTGGCTCGCACACCCTGCTGACCGGGTGATGTGCCCTTGTCACTGCCCTGGTTGATATCCAGTTTGCCTTGTGTCTGGATCTTGCTACTGCCGGAGGAAAACAGATTGAACGAGCCACAGGTCAGGTTGATGGCTCCGTCTGACGTGAGCTCAATCACACTGTCGCCGCACACCAGGCGAATACTGTCTCCAGCTTCGAGGGTATAGCGCGTGGCGGCGCTGTCGGATTTGGCGCCGCCCACCAGCACGGTGTCGTTGTTGCGTACTACGCGCAGGCGATTAGCGCCAATCGTCACCGTCTCGTTGTGCCCGATGCGCTTGTTGCGGTCATGCCCCACCGAGTGGCTCTCATCTACCTCAACCACGATGTCCTGATTCCGCTCGGCATGGATATACACCTGCTCCAACCCCTTCTTGTCCTCCATGCGGATTTCATTGAAGTTGGCCGGCGTGCCGCCCTTGCTCGAACGACTTTTCATGCCGCTCTGAGTCGCGTTCTCCGGCAAATCGTAGGGCACCGTCTGCTCCGCGTTATACACCCGCCCAGTAATGATCGGCCGGTCCGGGTCGCCTTCCAGAAAGCTCACAATCACCTCCTGGCCGATCCGTGGGATCTGCATCGAGCCCCAGTTCTTGCCGGCCCAGGACTGCGACACACGTATCCA
>NZ_JAFCVO010000031.1:0-19984 GCF_049897085.1 Pseudomonas sp. PSPC3-2 | reverse complement strand
GGATGATCGCGGCGGAGTCGTTGGCGGTGACGGCGCGGGCTTCGATGGCAGCGGCGGCGCCGGCACCGTCGAGGCGGTCCATGTTGGCTTCGGTGGCGTGGCCGGCGTTGGCGCCTTTGATCACCGCTGCACCGGTGTCTACGTTGTCGACTTCATCCCAACTCAGCATTGAAATACTCCTTCCTGGTCTGTGCTGACGGCGTGTGACCCCGTCCAAAAATAGGTGATTTGCAGGCTTCAAGGCATTGAAATACTGCGCATAGTGTGGTCGGCGTTTTACGGATTCGCACACTATGTAGTGGTTGTTTGTTGGTGTGGGCACACTATATGGGGTGTTACCCGGATGGTCAACGCACAAGGTGTGCGGTTTTAGGTCGCTGCCAGGCGCGCCTTTGGTAACAACGCCTGGGTTCGCTGGCTTTCGTTGCCCGTATAAACACCCAGTTGAAAAGATCATGGTGTCGCGCTGCGATATTAAATAGAATTAATCTCATTTGAGACTCAATCGCGCTGCGTAGGTCGCTTGCCATGAATGATGCTGTTGTCCCTTCGCACGCCCCCGAACCGACGTTGTCGAGCCTGTATCGCGACCATCGCAGTTGGCTGGAAAGCTGGCTGCGTCGGCGCCTGGGCAATGCCTGGGACGCGGCGGACCTGAGCCAGGACACCTTTGTGCGGGTGCTCGCCAGCGCCCAGCCGCTCGCGCAGATGCAGGAACCGCGGGCCTACCTGGTAACGGTAGGCAAGCGCCTGCTGGTCAACTTTCATCACCGGCGCAGCCTTGAGCAGGCTTATCTGACGGCACTGGGGAATCTGCCGCCAGCCTGCGTGCCGTCTCCCGAGCAGCGTTGGCTGGTGCTGGAAACCCTGCAAGCCTTGGATGAATTGCTCGACGGCTTGCCTGTGCGCGTGCGCCGGGTGTTCCTCTGGAGTCAGCTGGAGGGCCTGGGCTATCGGGAGATTGCCGAGCGGCTTGAGGTGTCGGAGCGCACGGTGAAGCGTTACATGGCGCAAGCCTATGAACATTGCCTGCTGGTGGACCTGTGAGTCGTGAGGTTGCGCGCGCGGCCGCTCAATGGCTGGCGCTGCTCGAGTCGGGCGCGGCCACTGAACGCGATCACGCCGCGTTGCAGCACTGGCGCGACAGCCATCCGCAGCACGAACACACCTGGCAGAAAGCCCAAGCACTGCGCCAGCGTTTCAGCGAGTTGCCCCAGGCGTTGGCGATGGCCAGTCTCGACCGCCCGCAAGCGGGGCGGCGAGCGTTGCTCAAGCGCGCGTTGGGCGTGGCGGCGCTGGCGCCGGCGGCCTGGTTGATCAGCCGCCAGTTGCCTATCGATAGCTGGCGCGCCGATCTGCACACCGCCACCGGCGAGCGCAGACGCCTGCCGTTGGCCGAGGGCGGCAGCCTGCAACTGAATACCGCCACGGCCGTGGATATGGACCCGGCGCAACGGCGCATTACGCTGGTGGACGGCGAACTGTCGCTGAACGTGCCAGGCGCACGCGCGATGACGCTACGCACCCGCTACGGCGAAGTATTGGTCAGTCAGGCCGAGGTGTGCGTGCGCCAACTGGCCGCCGGCTGCCGGGTGTCGGTGCTCAAGGGCCGCGTGCAGGTGCGCGACGTGAACGGGCAACTGGCGACGTTGCAGGGCGGCCAGCAAGCGCCATTAAGCGCCGACGGGCTCGGCGCGTGGGTGCCGTTCGATGTGCTGCAACTAGGCTGGCGCGACGGTGTGCTGACCGCACAGAACCAGGCGCTGGGGGATTTTCTGCGCGAGCTGGCGCGCTATCGCCCAGGCGTGTTGCGCTGGGCGCCGAACCTGGAGACGTTGCGGGTGACGGGCAGTTTTCGCCTGGATGACACCGACCGCATCCTCAAGTTGCTGGCTTCGAGCCTGGGGCTCGAAGTGCAGGCGCGGACGCGGTATTGGGTGACGTTGGATAAAGCGCCGGCCTAGATCGGATGTACGTACCACACCTTTCAGGATCGGCAAGGCCAGAGCTTGTATATATCTGTATCGTCTAAATAAATGCTTATATATTCCTTTTAATGTCTGCTGGGCCGGCGCATTTTGAGTGCCTGCGCATTCGTGCGGATTGACCCAACAGCCAGAAGGAAAGCCGACATGACCATTAAAGCGATCAACGTGCGCAACCAGTTCAAGGGCGTGATCAAAGAAATTCTGCTGGGGGAAGTGGTGTCCGAAATCGACGTGCAAACCGCGTCCGGCATCGTCACCTCGGTGATCACCACCCGTTCGGTGCGTGACCTGGAATTGAAAGTCGGCAGCGAAGTGATTGCCTTTGTGAAGTCCACCGAAGTCTCGATCGCCAAACTGTGACGCCGACCTGATGTGGGAGCGCCGCTCCCACATGCATTCTGCCGAGGCCGCGCCCTAGCGCTGGCGCAGCGCACGTTCCATACGCTGCAGACCCTCTTCCAGCAACGCCCGCGGGCAGCCGAAGTTCAGGCGCACGAACTGCTGGCTGTCATCGCCGAATTCAATCCCCGCGCTCAAACCGACCTTGGCCTGTTCAAGGAAGAACTGTTGCGGGTCGTCCAGGCCCAGGGCGCTGCAATCCAGCCACGCCAGAAAGGTGCCTTGGGGCGCATGCATGACCACGCCGGGCAGGCGGCTTTTTACCGCGTCGAGCAGGTAGTCGCGGTTGGCTTGCAGGTACTGCACCAACGCCTCGAGCCATTCGCTGCACTGGCTGTAGGCCGCGCGGGTGGCTTCCAGGCCCAGGGGGCTGACGCTGTCGACCATGCCGCAGCGCGCCTGGTTGAAGCGCTCGCGCACTGCGGCGTTTTGCACCACGGCAAAACAGGTCTTCAAGCCAGCTACGTTGTAGGCCTTGCTCGCGGACATCAAGGTGATGGTGCGCTGCGCGATTTCCGGGCTGAGGCTGGCGGTGGGGATATGGCGACGACCGTCGAAGCACAACTCGGCGTGGATTTCATCGCTGATGATCAGCGCGCCCTGTTCCAGGCAGGCATTGGCCACGGCCAGCAGTTCTTCGCGGGGGAAGACTTTGCCCATCGGGTTATGCGGGTTGCTCAGCAACAATGCGCCAGCACCTGTTAGCGCCTGGCGCAACAGCGGCATTGGCGTGATGTACTCAGCGTTGATCAGCGCGAACGGCACTTCGATGCGCGGCAGGTTCCAGTTTCCGGGCGCCAGGCGAATCGGGCGATAGTTGGGAGTTTGCAGCACCACCGGTTGGCCGGGCTGCACAAAGGCATGCAGCGCCATGTTGAAACCGGGTTCTACGCCCGGCAGGAACAGCAGCTCGTCTGGCTGCACGCGCCAGGCGTACTTGGCCCACAGATCGGCGACGATGGCCTCGCGCACGTCCGGGCCGGCCACGCTGTAGCCGAGAATTTGCTGGTCGAGGCGTTGGTGCAGGGCCTGAAGCACGGCGGGTGGCGCGGCGATGTCCATGTCGGCGATCCACATCGGCAACACGTCTTGCGGGTAACGGTTCCACTTGGTACTGCCGGTGCCGAGGCGTGGGTGGATCGTGTCGAAATCAAAACTCATGGGGGCGCTCGTGTCAGGGAGTCAGGCGGAGAATGGCGCTGATTCTAGCGTCATTGGTCGCCTAGGCCAGCGCTGAATCGTTCCGTGACCGACAGGTTCTGTCTAAAAACGGCATTGCGCTGGGGATTACATCCGAGTCGGGCTATTTTGGTGCATCTCAATCACCCGAGTAGCCAAGGATGAAATACCAACCCTTCAGCCGTACTTTGATTGCCACCGCCCTGGTGTTGACGGTCAGCGGTGTGCAAGCTGCCTCCCAGGCCCCGGTGGCCGGTGAAAATGGCATGGTGGTCACGGCCCAGCATCTGGCCACGCATGTCGGCGTGGATGTACTCAAGGCCGGCGGCAACGCGGTGGATGCCGCCGTGGCCGTGGGCTATGCGCTGGCGGTGGTGTACCCGGCGGCGGGTAACCTGGGCGGCGGCGGCTTCATGACCGTGCAACTGGCCGACGGGCGCAAGACCTTCCTCGACTTCCGCGAAAAAGCCCCGCTGGCGGCCACCGCCGACATGTACCTGGACAAGGCCGGCAACGTCGTCGAAGGCCTGAGCGCCAAGGGCCACCTGGCCGTCGGCGTTCCCGGCACCGTGTCCGGCATGGAACTGGCCCTGAGCAAATACGGCACTCTCAAGCGCGCCCAGGTGATTGCCCCGGCGATCAAGCTGGCGGAAAACGGCTTCGCGCTGGAGCAGGGCGATATCGACCTGCTGCACACCGCCACCGGCGAGTTCGAAAAAGACAAGGACCTGCGGGCTATCTTCCTGCACAACGGCCAGCCGCTGCAGGTCGGCCAGAAGCTGGTGCAGAAAGACCTGGCCAAGACTCTCAAGGAAATCTCGGCCAAGGGCCGCGACGGTTTCTATAAAGGTTGGGTTGCCAAGGCACTGGTGGATTCCAGCCAGGCCGGCAAAGGCATCATCACCCAGGCCGACCTCGACAAATACAAGACCCGCGAACTGGCGCCCATCGAGTGCGACTACCGTGGCTACCACGTGGTTTCGGCACCGCCGCCGAGCTCCGGTGGCGTGGTGATCTGCCAGATCATGAACATCCTCGAAGGCTACCCGATGGCGGACCTGGGCTACCACTCGGCCCAGGGCCTGCACTACCAGATCGAAGCCATGCGCCACGCGTATGTGGACCGCAACAGCTATCTCGGCGATCCGGACTTCGTCAAGAACCCGATCGAACACCTGCTGGACAAAAACTACGCAACGAAACTGCGTGACGCAATCGATCCGAACAAGGCCGGCGACTCCCAGGCGATCAAGCCGGGTGTAGCGCCCCATGAAGGCAACAACACCACCCACTATTCCATCGTCGACAAGTGGGGCAACGCGGTCTCGGTGACCTACACCCTCAACGACTGGTTTGGTGCCGGGGTGATGGCGAGCAAAACCGGGGTGATTCTCAACGATGAAATGGACGACTTCACCGTCAAGGTCGGTGTGCCGAACATGTACGGGCTGGTCCAGGGTGAAGCCAACGCCATTGCGCCGGGCAAGGCCCCGCTGTCGTCGATGAGCCCGACTATCGTGACCAAGGATGGCAAGGCGGTGATGGTGGTCGGTACGCCGGGCGGCAGTCGCATTATTACGGCGACCTTGCTGACCATTCTCAACGTCATCGACTACAAGATGAACATCCAGGAGGCCGTCGACGCGCCGCGCTTCCACCAGCAGTGGATGCCGGACACCACCAACCTCGAGACCTTCGCGGTCAGCCCGGATACCCAGAAGATCCTCGAAAGCTTTGGCCACAAGTTCGCCGGGCCACAGGATGCCAACCACTTGGCGGCGATCCTGGTGGGCGCACCGTCACTGGGTGGCAAGCCGGTTGGCAACAATCGTTTCTACGGCGCGAATGACCCGCGTCGCAATACCGGCCTGTCGCTGGGCTACTAAACGCTGCAATCTACTGTAGGAGCGAGCAAGCTCGCTCCTACAGTATTTGTTTGACCGCCGCGAAGGCTTTGACGCGGCGCTCTTCCCAATTTCCCCTGATCACCACCACGGCCTGTTGATGCTGCTGCATCCAATCCTGGCTGCCCTGGAAAAATGCCCGACGATCCGCCAATTCCGGTTGGCAACGCTGGCCGTCGGCCGTCCATTCCACGTCTTCAGGGGACAGCAGCAGGTGCAAGTCGTAGTGGCGCGCCAGCAGTTCATCGTCAAGCCACGTCGGGTAGTCGCCGAACAGGGTCTGGCTCCAGAGTTTGTTGGTCAGCAGGTGCGTGTCGAGGATCAGCAGTGCAGGGCGCTCGGCGCGGGCGGCATCTTCCCAGGCCAGTTGACCACGGGCGATGGCCGGGATATCGGCCAGCGTGGTGTCACGCTGATGGTGGTCGATGAAATGCCGCACGTATTCGCCCACCATCAGCCCGCCAAAGTGCGCTTGCAACTGCGCGGCCAGCCAGCTTTTTCCGCTCGATTCGGGGCCGGCCAACACCACCACCTTCATGCGCGCAACGCCGGGTCGGCGCGCCATTCACGCCAGCCTTGCACGGCGATCAGGGTGAACAGCGCGTAGAGTGCGGCGGTGAGGTAGAGGCCTTTGTAGAGGAACAGCCCGACGAAAATCACATCCACGGCAATCCACAATGCCCAGCACTGCACGCGCTTTTGCGCCATCCACATCTGCGCCACCAGGCTGAAGCCGGTGAGGGCAGCGTCGAGCCAGGGTTGGGCAGCGTCGGTCCAGTGGGCCATCGCGGCGCCGAGCAACAGGCTGCCGACTGCGCCCATAGCCAGGCTGGTCATGATCGCGGGCCAGCCCAGGCTGGTGACTTGGCGCCCTGGCGTGATGTCCCCGGCGCGTCGGGTCCACTGCCACCAGCCGTAGACTTGCAGGGCGGCATAGACCACCTGCAACAGCATGTCGGAATAGAGTTTCACGTCGTAGAACACCCAGGTGTAGAGCAACACCATGACCAGGCCGATGGGCCAGCACCAGGGGTTTTGTTTGACCGTCAGCCAGACAGCGATCACCCCCAGCGCGGCGGCGAACAGTTCAAGCCCGGACATGGCGGTTCCTTGGGAGAGAGGGAGAGGGCGGGGATTGTAACCATTCTTCAAAACACAGGAAGGCAAATGTGGGAGGGGGCTTGCCCCCGATAACGGTGTATCAGTCAGCATATTTGCAGCTGACCCACCGCTATCGGGGGCAAACCCCCTCCCACATGGTGAGCAGCGTCAGATCTTGAACTGACGCAGCAGGCTGTCGAGTTGCTCGCTCAACCCGCGCAAGTGCGCGCTGGCTACGCTGGACTGTTCCGCCGCCACGGCCGTGCTGTGGGATAACCCGGCGGCCTGGGTCACGTTCTGGTTGATGTCCTCGACCACGTGGGCCTGTTGCAGGGTGGCGCTGGCGATCGAGGCGTTCAGGCCATTGAGATTGAGCAGGGCCTGACCGATGGCGGTGAGGCTGGCACCGGCCTGGCCGGCCTGTTCGATGGTCAACTGCGAAGCGCTGTGGCTGTCGCTGATGACCTTGACCGCCGCTTCCGAGTGACCTTGCAAGCGCTCGATCATGGCCTGGATTTCAGCGGTGGATTTCTGCGTGCGTTGGGCCAGCAGCCGCACTTCGTCCGCCACCACCGCAAACCCGCGTCCTTGCTCACCGGCACGCGCGGCTTCGATGGCGGCGTTGAGGGCGAGCAGGTTGGTCTGGTCGGCAATGGAGCGGATCACTTCGAGTACGCCACCAATCTGCGTGCTTTCGCTCGACAGGGTACGAATCACCTCCACGGCCTGGCTGATGGTGGTGGACAGTTGGTCGATCTGCTGCAAACTGCTGTCGATGTTCACCTGGCCCTGCACGGCCTGGGCCTGGGCGTCGCGCATTTCGCTGGCGGCGTGCTCGGCGTTCTTGGCCACGTCCTGCACGCCGTAGGTGACTTCATTGATTGCGGTGGCCACCAGTTCCATCTGCTGCGACTGTTGCTGGCTGCGGTCATGGGCCTGGCTGGCGTTGTTGCCCATCTCCGTGGACGACTGGCCCAGCGCAGTGGCGCACATCTGCAACTGGCCGACGACCTGGCGCAGCTTGGCGGTGAAGTTGTTGAAGTGCTGGGACAGTTGAGTGACTTCGTCGCGGCCATGGGTGTCGAGGCTGCGAGTCAGGTCGCTCTCGCCGCTGGCGATATTGGCCATGGCGTTCACGGCCGCCTGCAGCGGGCGCACGATGCTGCGCACAATCAACGAGACCAGCAGGGCCATGACCACGGCGATGCCCAGGCCGATACCCGAGGCTTTCCACACTTGCACGTTGAATTCGGCTTGGACGTCATCCACATACACGCCGGAGCCGATGATCCAGCCCCACGGCTCGAACAACTGGATATACGAGGTTTTTTTCACCGGCGCTTCAGCACCCGGCTTCGGCCAGCTGTAATTGATGACACCGGCACCCTTGGCCTTGGCCAGGCTCACGAACTCGTTGAATATCGCAAAGCCGTTCGGGTCGCGAATCGACGAGAGGTTCTGACCATCGAGCTTGGGGTTGGCCGGGTGCATGATCATCACCGGCGTCAGGTCGTTGATCCAGAAGTAGTCGTCGTGGTTATAGCGCAGGCCACGCACCGCGCTCAGCGCTTGTTTCTGTGCCGCTTCACGGGTCATGACGCCGCTGGTTTCGAGGCTGTGATAAAACGTCAGGATTCCACTGGCGGTCTGTACGACGTGCTGGGTCTGCAGGCTTTTGGCTTGATAGAGGTCGCCATGGATCTGCTTGAGCATCAGCAAACCCAGGGTCAACAGCATCAGCACGGCGACTACCAGGATCAGCCAGAGACGGCGGCTGATCGACATATTGCGCAAACTGTTCATCGTCCTGTCACTCCGTGCTTTTTATAATTCTCGGCGTTGCATCGACTTTTACGCCTTGTCTGATAGGCTTTCGGCCTGAAATCGAAAAACCTGAGTACTGCCTGATTTTTCACGGAATTTTTGCAGACCGGCGTTGAATATCAACACCGGGCCTTTAGTGTGCTCATCGTCAGTGAATCATTAAAAAGACTAACGAGGCTTGCCGTAGAGCAAGACCTTTGGGGGAAGTATGGATTTGTGGACCGCCGCACAGGCGTTGATACTCGGCGTGGTAGAAGGGCTGACTGAATTTCTGCCGATCTCCAGTACTGGCCACCAGATTATCGTCGCCGACTTGCTCGACTTTGGCGGCGAACGCGCCATGGCGTTCAATATCATCATTCAGCTCGGCGCGATTTTGGCGGTGGTCTGGGAGTTTCGGCGCAAGATCCTCGACGTGGTCACCGGCTTGCCGACCCAGCGCAATGCGCAGCGATTTACCGTCAACCTGCTGATTGCGTTCCTGCCGGCCGTGGTGCTGGGGGTGATTTTCGCCGACCTGATTCACCACTACCTGTTCAACCCGATCACCGTCGCCACTGCATTGGTGTTGGGCGGCATCGTGATGTTGTGGGCGGAGCGTCGCCAGCATGAAGTGCATGCCGAAACTGTCGATGAGATCACCTGGAAGGACGCGCTCAAGGTTGGCTTTGCCCAGTGCCTGGCGATGATTCCGGGCACCTCGCGCTCGGGCTCGACCATCATCGGCGGCCTGCTGTTCGGCCTGTCGCGCAAGACCGCCACCGAGTTTTCGTTCTTCCTGGCCATGCCGACCATGGTCGGTGCGGCGGTGTACTCGGGCTATAAGTACCGCGACCTGTTCCAGCCGGCGGACCTGCCAGTGTTCGCCCTCGGGTTTGTTACCTCGTTCATCTTCGCGATGATTGCGGTCAAGGGCCTGCTCAAGTTCATCGCCAGCCATAGCTACGCAGCGTTTGCCTGGTATCGGATTGCATTCGGCTTGCTGATCCTGGCGACCTGGCAGTTCGGCTGGATCGACTGGGCTGCGGCCAAGGCATGATGATTCAGCACCCGCGCCTGAAGGCGCTGATCTTTGCGCTGTTATGCGCGGCGCCGTTAGTGGGCTCGGTATTGGTGTGGCATCGCGGCGAGACCGTGATGCCGCTGGTGGCCTATGGCGTGGTCAGCGTGATCGCGTTTTTCCTGTACTGGAGCGACAAGCGCAAGGCGCGCACCGATGCTCGGCGCATCCCGGAAAACATCCTGCACGCCGTCGAGCTGGCGGGCGGTTGGCCGGGGGCGCTGATTGCCCAGCAGGTGTTCCGGCACAAGACGCGCAAGGTGTCTTATCAGGTGCTGTTCTGGGTGATCGTGCTGTTGCACCAGGTGTTTTGGCTTGACCAGTTGTTCCTCAGCGGCACGCTGTGGTCAGTCTTCTAGCAACAACCCGATCTGCGTGCGCTTGGGCAACTTGCTCACCACCAACTGGTGGGAGCGCTGTAACAGGCCACGCAATTCCTCGGTGCCCAACGGGTAGGGCGTGTTCATGATGATCCACTGCGCGCGTGCCAGGTACGGCGCCGGGTGGATGCCCGGCCGGTCCACATGGCCCAGGAACAGTTCCTTGTCGACCTTGAACGCCAACGAGTCGCCTCGTAGATTCTGCACGGCGAACATCTTGTTGCCGGCAATCGAAAACACCCGCACGCCACCCCATTTGTAGTCCTCCCGCGCGCCGGGCAGGCTCAGGCAGAAGTGCGCCACTTGTTCTTCGGTCATGCTCATAACAGGCGGTCTCCACAGCTATTAAAGCCTTCTTCCAGATAATCGATCCAGGCGCGAATCGCCGGTAGCACGCCACGGCGATGTGGGTACACGGCCTGCAACCAGCCCCCCGGCAGCGACCATTGCGGCAGCAGTTGCACCAGTTGGCCGCTGGCCAGCTCTTCTTCGCAGTACATCATCGGCAGCACGGTAAAGCCCAGGCCCTTGAGTGCGCTGGTTTTGCGCACGATGAAATCATCGATGCCCAGGCGGGCTTCCATCACCAGGTCTTCGGCGTTGCCTTGGGGATCGAGCAGGCGCAGGTGGACCATGCGGTCGGCTTCCAAGGCGCCAAGCACCGGCAATTGCTTGAGGTCGTCGAGACTATCGACTTGTCGGCCACGCATGAGGTCCGGGCTGGCGACCAGCAGCGTCTGGGCCTGGCGCAGACGCTTGGTGACCAGCAGAGGGTCTTCGTCGCCGAGCTCGCGCACACGCAACGCCACGTCAATGCCCTCGGCCACCAGGTCGACCCGACGGTTGACCAGAGTCATTTCCATCTGGACCAGGGGGTGGGCAGCGAGAAAACCGGCGACTAGCTCCGGCAGGATATTCTGGGCCAAGCCCACCGGGCAGCTCACCCGCAGCCGCCCACGGGGTTCGCTGGACATGCTGGCGACGGCCTCATCGGCCATTTCCGCTTCCAGCAGCATCGCCTGGCAATGGCGCAGATAACGCTCGCCGACGGCGGTCAGGGTCAGTTGCCGGGTGGTGCGTTGCAGCAGGCGCGCGCCAAGGCGTGCTTCCAGCTCGGCAATGCGCCGCGACAGCCGCGATTTGGGAATCCCCAGCAGGCGACCGGCCGCCGCGAAGCCGCCGGCTTCCACGACTTTGGCGAAATAGTAGAGGTCATTGAGGTCTTGCATGGCTGGCCTATTGTCCTGTCGATAGGACGAACTATCGCATTTTAACTATCTTATCGGCTATTGGTTTCATGCGTAGGCTTAACACCATCTAATCCGCACCGCTGACCCTATTTGGAGCTTCCCCATGAAACTGTTGCATATCGATTCCAGCATCCTCGGCGACAACTCGGCTTCGCGCCAGCTCAGTGCCGGCGTGGTCAAGGCCTGGCAAGCGGCCGAGCCGGGTGTGGAAGTGACTTACCGTGACCTGGCCAACGAAGGCATCAACCACTTCTCTGGCGCCACCTTGGCTGCATTGGGCACGCCAGCCGAATTGCGCGACGCTGCGCAGCAGCGCGAAGCCGACCTCAGCGCGTCGACCCTGGCTGAATTCCTCGCCGCCGACGCCGTGGTCCTGGCCGCGCCGATGTACAACTTCACCATCCCGTCCCAGCTCAAAGCCTGGATCGACCGCATTGCCGTGGCCGGCCAGACCTTCCGCTACACCGAAGCCGGCCCGGAAGGCCTGTGCGGCAACAAGAAAGTCATCATCGTCTCCACTTCCGGTGGCCTGCATGTTGGCCAGGCAACGGGCGTGGCCCACGAGGAATACTTGAAAGTGATGCTGGGCTTCCTCGGTATCACCGACATCGAATTCGTCCGCGCCCACGGCCTGGCGTATGGCGATGAGTTCCGCAGCAAGTCCCTGAGCGACGCCAACGTTGTCATCAACGAACAATTGTTCGCCGCCGCGTAAGGCTTGTGTAAATTTCGCTGTTGCTCGGTTTCAATCTGAAGCCGGGCGCCTAAACTCTGTATTCTGCTCGCCTGAACGCGACCGGAGTACGGAGTTTTTTCGTTGACGCGCTGTCTATACTTTGGCCCAGGTTATGCACGCATGGGTTTATCACTCGGTGCGAGTACCCAGAACCATGGACATCTTAAATAGACATGCCGGTTATCGCGCAGCAAAGGTGGACATCCTCATGATGCGTCTTTGTGCTGTTTTGGTTCTTTCCCTGCTCGGTAGCCTGGTTTCAGTGCACGCTGCCCCTGCGCCGCACCCGCATTGGAGTGTGGGCTTTCACCGCATGAGTTTTCTCGACCCGCTGGATCTGCAGCCGATGAAAGCCATCGCGTTCTATCCGTCCACCGACCTTGAGCACACCACCCGGGTGGGTGGCTATCATGTGGAGGCGACGGAAGATTCGAAGATCGCTATCGGCCGTTTCCCGATGCTGATGCTGTCCCATGGCAACACCGGTACGCCGCTGGCCCTGCATGACCTGGCGACCTCCCTGGCACGCAAGGGTTTTGTGGTGGTGGCGGTGCTGCACCCCGGCGACAACTACAAGGATCACAGCCGCCTGGGCACGGTGAGCAACTTGTATGGGCGGCCGATCCAGATTTCCGAAGCGATCACCGCGACCCTGGGCGACCCGATGCTGTCACCGTTCGTCAACGTCGACCAGGTAGGTGTCATCGGCTATTCGGCCGGTGGCGAAACCGCGTTGATCCTGGCGGGAGCCAAGCCCGATTTCGCGCGCCTGCGCCGCTATTGCCAGGAACGTCCGGAAGATCGCGACGCCTGCACCACCAAAGGCGAACTGGTGGTGGACCGTGATGACCTGCAGCCACAAGCCGATCCGCGCATTCACGCGTTGATGTTGATGGCGCCGCTGAGTTTGATGTTCGGCCGCCACACCCTGGCCGACGTCCACGTGCCGGTGCTGCTCTATAGCGGTGATGGCGACAAGCTGGTGGCTGTGGACAAGAACGCCGCCGCTTTGGCGCGCAAGCTGCCCGAGCCGCCGGACTTCAAGCTGCTGGCCGGGGCCGGGCATTTCGTGTTCATGGCGCCCTGCGACAGCGCTCAACTGGCGCTGATGCCGGCGATCTGCACCGATGCCGATGGCGTCGACCGCGAAGGCATTCACCGCGATCTGAGCTCCGAAGCCGGGCGCTTTTTCACTCAGACCCTCGGGCGGTCCACCCGTGCCGGCTTGCAAACGGCGGATCAGTAAGCGCGACGCTTGAGCAGCAAGGTCACGCCCAACGCAGTGAGCGACAGCAGCGCCGCGCAGAAGAAGATCCAGCCGTAGCCGAGGTTCAACGCCACCGCGCCCATCAATGGCCCGGCAATCGCCAGGGCCAGGTCGAAAAACACGGCGTATGCACTCAACCCGGCGCCACGGCTGCTGCTGGGCACTTGCTTGATCGCTTCCACGCCCAGCGCCGGGTACACCAGGGATAAACCAAAGCCCGTCAGCCCTGCGCCGACCAACGCCACGCCGGTAGACGGCGCGAGCCACAACAGCGTCAGGCCCAGGGTCTCGATGACCATGCAGGCAATCGCCGCCCTGAAGCCGCCAAAGCGGCTGATGGCTGAGATAAACACCAGGCGCGAAACGATAAAGCACACGCCAAATACCGTCAGGCAATAGGCTGCGCCTTTCCAGCCGCGATTGAGGTAGTACAGGGTGATAAAGGTGGTCAGGGTGCCATAGCCGATGGACGCCAGGCACAGGCTGGCGCCAAACGGTGCGATGCGGCCGAACACCGCCCAGAACGGCAAGCGCTCGCCGCGCACCACCGGCACCGATGGTTTATTGCGGATCAGCACCAGGCCCAACGCCGCCAACACCGACAGGGCGATACCGAGGCTGCTGTAGCCATATTCGGCGACCATCACCACCCCCAGCGGCGCGCCAATCGCGATGGCGCCGTAGGACGCGATACCGTTCCAGGAAATCGAGCGCGCCGTGTGCTCGGCGCCGACCTGGCCCATGCACCAACTGATGGTGCCTACGCCGATCAGGCCCTGGGCCACGCCAAGCAACAAACGACCGCCGATCAGGATGCCCAGGCTCAACAGCGGCAGGCTCTGCAGCAGTGTGGCAAGCAACGTCAATACACCGCTGAGCAGGATGCCCGCCAGGCCCAGCACGATCGCACGTTTGGTGCCCACGGTATCGGACATGCGCCCGGCCATGGGGCGACTGAGCAGGGTGGCCAGGTATTGCGAACCGATGGTCATCCCGGCCACCACCGCACTGAAGCCCAGTTGCTCATGCACGTAGCCCGGGATCACCGCGATCGGTAGGCCGATGCAGAGAAAGGCGATGAAGCTATAGAAGACGATGGAGACGATCTGCAGGGTGATCGACACTGAGCTGGGGGCGGCGGCAGACATGAGCACTCGTTCGCGGGAGGGCGGTGAGGGCATCATCGCAAGGGCTTGGGAGAAAAGAAAGCAGGCTAAGTATTAAGCCGGCTGACCCGTACAGATACAAAAAGCCCCATCACAGTGGACGGGGCTTTTTCTTGCTGCTTGGCGCTAACAGCTAATCGCTGTGCTTAAAACACAACGCCTTGGGTGCGCAGGTAATCGTCGTAGGTGCCGCTGAAGTCGATCACGCCGCTGGCGCTCAACTCGATGATGCGGGTGGCCAGGGACGATACGAACTCGCGGTCGTGGCTGACGAAGATCAGCGTGCCTGGGTAGTTTTCCAGCGCCAGGTTCAGCGCTTCGATGGATTCCATGTCCAAGTGGTTGGTCGGTTCGTCCATGATCAGCACGTTCGGCTTTTGCAGGATCAGCTTGCCGAAGAGCATGCGACCTTGCTCACCACCGGAGATGACCTTGACCGATTTGAGGATCTCGTCGTTGGAAAACAGCATGCGGCCCAAGGTGCCGCGGATCACTTGCTCGCCCTGTGCCCACTGGCCCATCCAGTCGAACAGGCTCATGTCGTTTTCGAAGTCGTGGGCGTGGTCCTGGGCGTAGTAGCCCAGCTCGGCCGCGTCGGTCCACTTGATGCTACCGGCATCCGGCGTCAGTTCGTTGACCAGGGTGCGCAGCAGGGTGGTCTTGCCGATACCGTTCGGGCCGATGATCGCCACGCGCTCGCCAGCTTCAACCTGAAAGCTGAAGTCCTTGAACAGCGGCTTGCCGTCGAAGCCTTTGGCCATGCGATCGATGATGACCGCCTGGCGGTGCAGCTTTTTGGTTTGTTCGAAACGGATGAACGGGCTCACGCGGCTCGAAGGCTTGACCTCGGCCAGTTGGATCTTGTCGATCGCCTTGGCACGGGAAGTGGCCTGCTTGGCTTTCGAGGCGTTGGCCGAGAAGCGGCTGACGAAGGATTGCAGTTCGGAGATCTGCGCCTTTTTCTTGGCGTTGTCCGACAGCAGTTGCTCGCGGGACTGGGTCGCCACGGTCATGTACTCGTCGTAGTTGCCCGGGAACAGGCGCAACTCGCCGTAGTCCAGGTCAGCCATGTGGGTGCACACGCTGTTCAGGAAGTGACGGTCGTGAGAGATGATGATCATCAGGCTGGAGCGCTGGGTCAGGATGTTTTCCAGCCAGCGGATGGTGTTGATGTCCAGGTGGTTGGTCGGTTCGTCGAGCAACAGCACTTCAGGGTCGGAGAACAGCGCCTGGGCCAGCAACACGCGCAGTTTCCAGCCTGGGGAGACTTCGCTCATCGGGCCGAAGTGCTGTTCCAGGGGAATACCCAGGCCCAGCAGCAGTTCACCGGCGCGGGATTCGGCGGTGTAGCCGTCCATCTCGGCGAATTCGGTTTCCAGCTCGGCCACGGCCATGCCATCTTCTTCGCTCATTTCCGGCAGCGAGTAGATACGGTCGCGCTCGGCCTTGACCTTCCACAGCTCTTCGTGGCCCATGATCACGGTGTCGAGCACGGTGAATTCTTCGTAGGCGAACTGGTCCTGGCGCAGTTTGCCCAGGCGCACATTCGGCTCCAGCATGACCTGGCCACCGGACGGATCCAGGTCGCCACCGAGGATTTTCATGAAGGTCGACTTGCCGCAACCGTTGGCACCGATCAAACCATAACGGTTGCCGGCGCCGAATTTGACCGAGACATTCTCGAAGAGCGGCTTGGCGCCGAACTGCATGGTGATGTTAGCTGTGGAGATCAATTACTTTACCTATCAATAGCTTAGGGTGCGCTTATTTGAGCTGGGACCAATTTGGGACCAATCTGGAGCTCTTCCGATTCGCTCCAGTCCGAGCTTGGGTTGATCCAGCGCGCATAAGTCGAGAGCAGCATCTGCACGCTATGGCCGAGCTGCTGGGAAATGAAGGCGGGGTTCATGCCAGACATAATGCATATTGTCGCATAGGTGTGACGACAGTTGTATGGCGGTCGACGACGGATGTTCAACGCTTTGGGTGTTGGAATCCATCGCTGCGTAGGTCGGCCGTCTGACTCACGTACTCCGAATGCGTCGACGGCGGGAAAATCAACGGCGTTTCAAGCATCGTCCGAGCACACATCCGCACGCTTCGCTTATTTGGGGGGAGGGCGCCGTGAGGGCGGGAATGGTGCCTTCGTTCGTACAGCCATTGTTTACAGATTCACAAGCAAAAACTACTTATTAATACAGTTCCTGTTCCAGCAAAATTTGATACTGCACAGGCTTAAAGCCCTAGCAGGTTATCCAAAAGGGCAGCCTCATTTTGGTAAGACAGGAACCATGTCCATGCACCTCCTGCGTATCCTCATTAGTGCCAGTTTGTCCACCGTATTGCTTGGGCTGATAGGTTGCGCACCTACGGCCATAGTGGGGCCCGCCGCCAGTACCGTGCGCTTCACTCATAACGAACCGGGTGCCGAGTGCCCGTTCTTGGGAGATGTTACGGGCAGTCAGGGCGACTTTCTGCGCGGCAGCATCACTGGGAACGCGAACCTGGAGCCCGTAATGATCTGAAAAATTAAGCCGTAGCGATGGGTTAGCGCCAGAACAGCGAAACGCCACATTCAAGTATTCAGCGGAGTGGCCGATATACTTGTATCTCTACACTATGATCGGGTGTGTAACATGATTGTTAATATTAACAGCTCATCCTCGGTACCAATGGCTCAAGCGGCTAGCATCAGCGGCGACAGCACCAAGCCTGCCGCTTCAAGCAGCACGGCCGCTAGCTCCTCAGCGAACGCTAAAACCACAGCGGGCGCTGGTGGGCAGTCTGCCTCGGGCACCCAGCAATCCGATACCGTAAAAGAGCTGAAGAAACAAATTCAGAAGCTACAGAAGCAACTTCAACAGCAGCAGCAAGCTTTGCAGAAGGTACAGTCCAGCAACCAAAGTGCTGAAGCCAAAGCCGCTTCTGCAGCATCGGCGCAATCGCAGATTGCGGCCACTTCGGCTGCGTTGCAGACAGCGACCGCTGCTTTGCTGCAGGCCGTAACCGCTGAAGGTGGCCAAAGCTCCGGATCGGTGATCAACACTACTGCTTGAGGGTAAGCGCAACACTCATTGCTGATTCAAAAAGGCACGCACTTATGCGCGAGCAGCTCTGTAGTTGCGCTCCCCGGTTGTGTGTGCGTGAAAACGTCCTTCACGGAAACATTGCCGGCGCGATAAGAGGTTCAGCCAGCGCTTGGCACCCTCTTCGTAAGCGCCCGCACACCGTTGGCCGTCTGATGCCGTGGCGAATGGCGACGCTCGATAGCGTCGTCGCGCTCGGTTGCAGGCGTTCCGGAACAACCTGGGCCTTGAAGGGTTTTGGATGAGAACTTCGTTGCTCCATACCTGCGGTAGAGCAGAGTTGAGAGCGCAAATGCCTCAGGCGACACGGGTGTGGCACGCGAAAGATGGTTTCTCCAACGTCTCCGGCATGGCCAGCCATAACAGCGCCAATGCCAGCGTCGCGACGCAGGCGAGGGTCAGGAAGGCGGCGTTGTAACCGGCCTGTTGCACCACAAAGCCGGCCAGGCTGCTGCTCAGTGCCGCACCCAGGCCAAACACTGTGGACAGCGCGCCCAGGCTGACGTTGAAGCGCCCGGTGCCCTGAGTCAGGTCCTTGACGATCACCGGGAACAGCGCGCCGAAAATGCCGGCGCCGATGCCATCGAGCATCTGCACTGCCACCAGCCAATAAGGGTCGCTGGACACGGTATAGAGCACGCCGCGCAGTGGCAGAATCATGAAGCCGGCCAGCAGCAACGGCTTGCGCCCCCACACGTCCGCCTTGGCCCCCACCAGCCAGGCCATCGGCACCATCACCAATTGTGCGGCGACGATGCAGGCCGAGGTCAGCGGCGTGGCCATTTGCAGGTCGATCTGTGAAAGCTTCTGACTGACCAGCGGCAGCATTGCCGCATTGGCCAGGTGAAACAGCGCGCAACAGATGGCGAACATCAGCAGCGGGCGGTTAGCCAGTAGCGCCTTCAGCCCGAAAGGCTGCTCATGGTCGCTGTGGTGGGCGGGGTCGAAGCCGCGGGCGACTTCATGGTCGATGGTCGCCGCCGATACGCAGCAGACCGCGACGATACTGGCGAGCGCCATAAACGCCATCTGGTAAAACACCACCACCGGCCCGAATAGATAAGCCAGCCCGCCCGCCAACAGGGCGGCCACGGCATTGCCGGCGTGGTTGAACGTTTCGTTGCGTCCGGTACGGCGAGTGAAGGCGCGCGGCCCGGTGATGCCTAGGGAGATCGCCGAAATCGCTGGGGCGAACACGGAAGCGGCGACGGCGCTGGCCGCCTGGGTCAGCGCCACCCAACCGAATGTGCTGACGTAGGGCAGTACCAGGCAACTGGCGGTCACCAGTAACGCGGCAACCGCGATCACTGCACGTTTACGGCGTGTTCGATCGATCAGCGCGCCCGCCGGGCCTTGGGCCAACAGGGCCGCGATGCCTGCCAGGGTCATGACCACGCCGATGCTGGCCGGGTCCCATTTATGTACCGCCAACAAGTAAATCGCCAGGTACGGGCCGAGGCCATCGCGGACATCCGCCAGAAAGAAATTCAGGCTATCCAGGGACAAAGTGGTACGCAGGTCAGAATGATGGGGCATGGTGATCTTCGCGCGCGGCGTGTTTAGGGACTGAACATTCGATGGGGTAATGACCTACGGGCCTCGAAATAAGTTCGCCCCCTCCGAGGGTTTCATCTGACAGGCAATTGGCTTACTTTCCATAGCTCGCTGTAACTGACTCTCTGGAGAAGCAATGGACATGCCCTCAGCCCAGCAGGCGATTGCCAGCAACAAGCACGCCTGGGACGAATCCGCCAGACTGCACAAAGACACGGATACCTGGAGGGCGCTGCTGGACTCGGTCGCCGAGCCGGGTTTTTCGTGTCTGGATCGGACCCTCACCGCCTTGCTGCAAGACGTCGGTGTTGCCGGCAAGGATGTGGTGCAACTGTGCTGTAACAACGGGCGCGAAAGCTTGTCGTTATTCGGCCTGGGCGCACGCGCGGTAGTGGGCGTGGATCAATCCAGCGCCTTTCTCCAGCAGGCCCAGGAACTGGCCGTGCGTTCACCCCACAGCCCGGAGTTCATCGAAACCGATATCCACCATCTGCCCGAGCGCCTGCATGCACGCTTCGATATCGCCTTGGTCACCATCGGTGTATTGGGCTGGATGCCGGATGTAGCGCTGTTCATGCGCCAGGTCGCCACAACGCTGAAGCCCGGCGGCACCCTGGTGATGTACGAAACCCACCCGTTCCTGGAAGTGTTCGACCCACTGGCGGCCAATCCGCTGCTGCCGGCCAGTTCGTACTTCCAGCGTGAGCCTTTTGTGCTGCAAGGGTCGATCGTCTATGAAGGGCAGGGCGCTGTCGAGGGGCCGACGTCCTACTGGTTTGTACACACGCTGGGCTGCGTGGTCAGCGCAGCGATTGCGGCGGGGTTGCAGATCGGTCATCTGCAAGAGTACCCGCATTCAAATCGCGAAGAACTCTATGACCAGTACGAGGATCAGGCGGCCCAGTTGCCGCTGTGTTTTACCCTGACGGCGACCAAGCGCCTTCCCTGAACTGCCTGTCGCGCAAAAAAAAAGGTTCTTCACGGATTACCGGGAAAGACGCTCTTGATCTTCATGAAAAAGAATTCGCTATCCCGGTAACCATACGCCATACGCTTGATCACCTTTATTCGATTGTTTATTCCTTCCAAC
>NZ_JAFCVO010000030.1:0-41805 GCF_049897085.1 Pseudomonas sp. PSPC3-2 | reverse complement strand
GGCCGCCTTGAGTTTGAACTCACTCGAATAAGATTTACGCATATCCAAACACCTCAGATTTGGGCGCCATCATAGCGCCCGATTGAAGTGTCCAAAATCATTAGGCCAGTTCAGCTTGCCCCCGATAGCGGTGGATCAGTCACCAGATGTAGTGGCTGTTCACTCTGCAATCGGGAGCAAGCCCCCTCCCACATTTGAAATACAGTGCTTAGAGGACAAGCTGCGCGAAGCTGACGCCCGCACCGGCTGGGCGCACATCCTTGAGGAACGAGTCCTTGTCTGCGCTCAGTTCCAGCGTGATTTCCGGCTTGCGCTTGCCGGCATTGCGCACCACCAGGCCTTCGAGCTTTTCACGCAGGAACACCGTCGGCACCTTCAAGTGCAGCAACTGGTCAGTCTCGGCGTTGTGCAGCAACAAGTGAATCCACTCGTACTGGCCCACTGCGATCCGCGCCACCGGCAGGTCGAACCACCAGATGTTGCGTTTGCGGTCCAGGTCGGTGAAGTGGCAGTTGTTGACGCCGAGTACGGCACCGCCCAGTTCCTGGTTTCTGCGGGCGATGGCCTGTGCTTTATTGAGTTTCATAACCTTCCTACGGGATCTGTTATTCAGCGTCGTAGCCTGAATGTGCCGCGCATTCTCGTGGGTTGGCCGCAAAACATAAAGCCAAACCTGCTGCCGGCGATGAAATGCGTGCGCAAAATAATTGAAACTCTGCCGAACAGCCTCGGGTCAATCTCTACGTAATGACCAAAACCCCTCGATTGTTCCAGGAGAAATACCATGAGCAGCACATCGGATAAGGTAAAAGGCGTCGCGAACGAAGCTGTCGGCAACGTCAAGCAAGGTGTTGGCAAAGTGACCGGCAACGACAAGCTGCGCGCTGAAGGTGTGGTCCAGGAAAAAAAAGGTGAAGTGCAGAAAGCCGTAGGCGATACCAAGGATGCGGTGAAGAAAGCGATCAAGTGATCCTCGATCGCTGGCTGGGTTCATCCCGCCCGACGGCCATCCACGGATGGCCGTTTTTGTGTCACCTGAAGCGGTTAATCTTTCGAAATTGTTTCAAGGTCGCCAAATAGGCTACCTTGATGTAGAAAACGGCCCCTGAGTCGCCCATGAACCTGATCTTTTTGCGGCGAAAGGAGACGCTATGATTTTTCCGGTACTCGATGGTCTCAAGCTGCACAAAGTGCTGGCGCGCACGGTGACGGAGTTCGTCAACGACGAGATGTCCACCTACGCCTCGGCGCTGGCCTACCAGATGCTGTTTTCCTTGTTTCCGTTCCTGCTGTTCCTCATTGCGTTGATCGGTTTCCTGCATTTGCCGGACTTCTTCACCTGGCTGCGCTTGCAGTCGGAACTGGTGTTGCCGCCCCAGGCCCTGGAGCAGGTCAACCCGGTGATCGACCAGTTGCAGCAGTCCAAGGGCGGCCTGCTCTCGGTGGGTATCGTGATTGCCCTGTGGACCGCGTCGGCCGGTGTGCGTCTGATGATGAGCGCGATGAACGCCGCCTACGACGTGGTCGAAGGGCGGCCGATCTGGAAGCGTTTCCCGCTGTCGGTTTTCTACACCGTCGGCATCGCCGGCATGTTGCTCGCCGCCGCCGCGCTGATGGTGCTCGGCCCGCAGGTCATGGAATGGCTGGCAGGGCAGATCGGCATGCAGGAATTCGTGGTCACGCTGTGGACCATCCTGCGTTGGCCGCTGATTGTGATCCTGCTGATGTTCGCTGTGGCCCTCATGTACTACGTGATGCCCGACGTGCAGCAGAAATTCCGCTTCATCACCCCAGGCTCGGTGTTGGCGGTGGTGGTGTGGATCGTCGCGTCCCTGGGCTTTGGCTACTACGTCAAAACCTTCGCCGACTACAACGCCATGTATGGCAGCATCGGTGCGATCATTGTTTTGCTCCTGTACTTCTATATTTCCGCCGCCGTGCTGTTGCTGGGGGCGGAGATGAATGCCGTGATCGAGCACATGTCGGCCGAAGGCAAGGAGCCAGGGGAAAAGACATTTGATGAAAACACCCGCTCAGGTGAAAAAAAGCACGTCTCCGGCCTTGGCCGGGACCATTCCAAGCCCACTCCCGACGAAGTCTGATCGATGATCCATGAAATCCTGAAAATGGGCGACGAGCGCCTACTGCGTATCGCCCCGCCGGTCCCGCCGGAAATGTTCGACAGCCCCGAACTGTGGCAATTGATCGATGACATGTTCCAGACCATGGAACACGTCGGCGGTGTCGGCCTGGCCGCACCGCAGATCGGCGTTGACCTGCAACTGGTGATCTTTGGTTTCGAGAGCAGCGAACGCTACCCGGATGCCCCGGCTGTGGCACAGACAATCCTGATCAACCCGCTGATCACACCGCTCAGTCCGATCATGGAAGAGGGCTTCGAAGGCTGTCTGTCCGTGCCCGGCCTGCGCGGCGCGGTGGACCGTTACCAGCAGATCCGCTACGAAGGCTTCGACCCCAAGGGCGAGCCGATCATACGTATTGCCGATGGTTTCCATGCGCGGGTGGTGCAGCACGAGTGCGATCACCTGATCGGCCGCTTGTACCCGTCGCGGATTAGCGACTTCAGCAAGTTCGGGTTTATCGAGGTGATGTTCCCCGACATGGACCCGAATGCCGACGACTAGCTTCCTGGCACGATACAAGCCCAATGGTGGGGTTGGTCAGCCAGCACGATTGCGACGGGGCTGTCACCCACTCTCCTGGGCGGTTATACGCCTCGTGCCAACCCCATCGCGATCATCGGCTTGTTGCGCTTGTAGCGCACCAGCCGTTCGCTGAGGGATTGGGGCAGCACCGTGTCCTGAGTAAACCCCATGCGCCCATACACACCTTCCAGGTCGGGATGGCACAGCAGCCAGACTGAACCCTCCCGATCGGCCGCCGCCTGAAGAATCAAGCGCGCCGCCAGCCCCTGGCCGCGATAGGCCGGGTCGACAAACACCCCGGTCAGCCATTGCCCGCCCACCACGGGCGTCAGGCACAAGCCGGCAACAATCTCGCGGTCCCGCGCCACCCACAGACGTCCGCCCTTGAGTGCCTTCATTGGCGAATTGTGCTGGCGGTAAAACTTGTTCAGCAGCGGCCACAGGGGCTCTGCCAGCGGTTCGAGGTGCAAGTCGGGCATGGTATTCAGGCAGGCGTTATCAAGGGTCGGGGATTATAAGCGCCTTCTGCGCGGCAATAGGTGGTATACCCAATGTTACATCCCCTGTAAGTGGAGCATGCATCATGGCCAAAGGTATGGATTCAAAGAAAGCCGCGAAGAAGAAACCGGCAAAGACCGCCGATGAAAAACGCGCGGACAAGAAAACCAAGAAATCCGAGACAGGGCTGTTCGGTCACTGAGTTAAACGTGTAGAAGCCTACGATCTGCAAGCTGTTCCCGCCTCACCGCACAGAGCAGGACACACCTGCTCTATGCTGCCGACGCCCAACTACCGTGATGGCACCCCATGCCGGGAAATCAACGTCCTGGCGCACGGTTTTACTGCGCGACCGAATAGCCCGATTGGCCGTATCGCTTAGATCGCGGCCAGGGTTTCTTTCACCGCCTGCACCTGCGGCTCTGCCGTCTTCGCGGCTACTTGCTGTTCTTGCTGTTGTTTCAGACGATCGGCCACTTGCTTGGTGATCGCATCCTGTTTTTCCTGCGGCATTGTCTGCACTTCTGCTTCGGTCAAACCCTGCTCCTTGAGCAGTTGTTCGCGAATGCGTTCGGCCGGGGTTTTGCTCATGTAATCGGTGAAGTCTGCGCGCGCGGTGCTCGTGGTAGAACCGGCTGCCGGCACATCCGTGGTCGCCGGGGTGGCGGCCGTTGAGGCCTGCAACTGTACGCGGGTCTTGGCGAAGGCTTCGTCGATGCGGTCGGCGGCCTTGTCCAGTTGGGTCTGCGCGGCGGGTACGCTCACACTTTGCTGCGCCGTTTGCAGGGCACCGCTGTACAGCGTGCTGGCGGCAGCGTTGGCGGGGTCCATGTCGGGGCGCTTGAGCTTTTCGACGGTCGACAAGGCTTGAGTGTTGTTGTTAATCAGCATGATCGGTCACCTATGCAAATGTTCGATGCGTCAGCTAGAGCAAGTAGCGTGCCGTGTGCACAGCCCCGGTTTTACGGGGGCTGGCATGGCACTCGCGGCAAACATTGTTCTGGCGCCGGCCAAACGTTGCCGTCGACAGGCACATCTTGTGCAGTACCTTCCCGGTGGCAGGGCCGTTCAGTCGTGTTTGAAGTCCTCGACGGTGAGCGACCCGCTCGTGAAGTCCATTTCCAGGTGATGGTGACGTGCCGCCGTTTTGGCCTTGAAGTGAAAGGACGCCTTCAGGACGCGGCCTTGCAGGTGCAATACGGTGAATTTTCCGCTGGTTGCCAAATAGGTGCCCTGTTCGCCTGACCTCGTGTCGTCAAATTCAAGCCTTACCTTGTGGTCTTCACTGGCCGTTGCACCAATCTCGTAGGTCTCGCCTTCCTTGATATTTTGGTCAATGCTGATTTTAAGCAGGGCGAAGTCGGTCATGATCCCGACTGTTGAATTAAAGCCCGACCCGCCATTCAAATGAGCTACAAAGTCTGTGCTAAAGGGAACCGTCCATCCGGCTATTACCCCAGAGATTGCATCGTTTTCACCCAGTACCGAACCCATGGTTGCTTCTCCATATTCAAGGGGCAATGTGTTGCACATTGCGTGTGCTTATGAATAGGCGAAGAGGAGAAACGAGGCTACTGTCAGACCTGACAGGTCCCTGCACTTTCCTGACAGACGGTCTTTCGATGTTTCGAAAAAACCTCTTGCGATTCTGCCGCAGGCACCTGTGAGCTGTGCGTTGAGTCCTTTCACGTTGCCGTCTTTGTGATCAATCATGACCGTCGAGGGCGAAGGTCTTAAAGCCGGCGTGCTGGCCGAGGTGCTGGTAATACGCCGCAACCGCCGGGTAGAGCGGGCGTTCCATGGGGGTCATCTGCCAGCGATGAACCGAGAGGCCGATGAGGATATCGGCCAGGGTGAATTCGTCGCCGGCCACATAGGCGCCGGTCTTTGCCAACTGTTGTTCCAGCAGGCCCATCTTGTCGTTCCAGGCTTGTACGCCGGCTTTGATGCGTTGTGGGTCCTGATGCTCGGGGCTGTTGCGCACCAGGGCCTGGAAGGTGTAGCCCCAGGACGGGTTGAGCTCGGTGGCTTGCCAGTCCATCCACTGTTCGACCCGGGCGCGGGGTGCGGGGTCGAGAGGCAGCAGGTCGTGGCGTTGGTAAAGGTTCACCAGGTAACGACAAATGGTGTTGGATTCCCACAGCACGCCGTGGTCGTCGATCAGCACCGGCACTTGGGCGTTGGGGTTCAGGGCAAGGAATTCGGCGGATTGGGTCGGCTTGAAGCCGATGCCCCAGTCTTCGTGCACGTAGTCGATGCCCAGTTCCTGGCAGGTCCAGAGCACTTTGCGCACGTTGATGGAAGAAGCGCGACCCAAGATTTTCAGTGAGTGTCCCATGGTGCTTCCCTGGCAGTGGAGAACAGTCAATCTAGCAGGGGGCGGGCACTACGGCGATGGCTTCAAGCGGGCAGGGTAAAAAAATGTGGGAGGGGGCTTGCTCCCGATAGCGGTGGATCAGTCACCAGATGTGGTGACTGTCACGCTGCAATCGGGAGCAAGCCCCCTCCCACATTTTTGACCGAACAGGGCTTTAGCCGCGTGGTGTGTGTTGGTCCATGGCTTTGCCCACTAGCAATACGCTGAGCGCCCTCAACTGATGAATTGCCAAGGCAACATCGCAATGCCAGTCGCGTCCTACAAACGTCCTACGTACTTTCCCGCACCTGCAACTCAAATCCCATATCCACCACCGGCTTGGCGATCTTGTTACCCGCCATGATCGTCAGCAAATGCTCCGCCGCGCGCCGACCAATGGCTTCGCGCGGGGTGCTGATGCTGCTCAGGCGCGGCACCATGAACGAGGACGCTGGCAGGTCGTTGAAGCCCAGCACGGCCACGCGCTCCGGTACGTTGATGCCATGACGCAGGGCTTCGAGCAGCGCGCCTTGGGCCAGGTCGTCGTTGCCGAAGAAGATCGCATCCACATCCGGATGCGCCGCCAGCAACTGCAGGAACAGTTCGCCGCCCAGGCCCACGGAGGAAGGGCGTGGTGTCAGCAGTTCCAACGCCGGGTCGTACAGGCCGGCTTGTTGCAGCGCCCGGCGGAAGCCTTCGCCGCGCAGCAAGGTGCGTTGGTCCAGTTGCGCGCCGATATACGCCAGGCGCTTGCGCCCCCGCGAGATCAAATGCGCTGCCGCTGTCTCACCCGCCGCCAACTGCGAAAAGCCCACACAGTTCACGCCAGCGTTGGGGTCCAGATCCATCATGTACACACACGGCACGTTACTGGCCTCGACCATCCGTCGCGCGCTTTCGGTCCGATCGAACCCGGTCAGCAGCAAACCCCGTGGCTGATAGGCCATGTAGTTGCGCAGCAGGGTCTCTTCTTCGTCGCGCGAATAGTGGGAGTTGCCGATCAGTACTTCAAAGCCCTTGGGCCGCAGCACCTGATGGATCGCTTCGAGGGTTTCGATAAACAGCAGGTTGGACAGCGACGGCACCAGCACCACCACCGAATGGCTCTGGGCCGAGGCCAGGGCGCGGGCGGCGGGGTTGACCACGTAGTTCAGTTCGGCGGCGGCCTGTTGCACTTTTTCCACCAGTTCGGTGGCAACGGTGCTGATGCCACGCAAGGCGCGGGAGGCGGTAATCGGGCTGACGCCGGCCAGGCGGGCGACTTCATTGAGGGTCGGACGACCCGTGGTGCGCGTATTTTTATCGTTCTTGGAGGTCATCAGGCGGCTTGCCAAACAAAAATCGAGGCACTAAGGTAGCGCTGTCTCCAAACGGCTGCAAATGCTAGAGCGCTGGGTTGCCTGATCCGGTTCAAATGCTTGGAGCGGATGCACGCGTCACTCCATAAAAAAAGACAAGACGGCGCGGGAAAAGCCTGTTTTTGCACTAGCCTTACAGCGTGCAAAGGTAGCGCTATCTGCGTCCTGAGGTGTTTCATGAGTCAACCTGTTACCGCCCTGGTTATCATGGGTGTTGCCGGCTGTGGCAAGACCAGCGTCAGCGAGGCCCTCTGCCGCCTGAACGGTGCCACGCCCATTGAAGGCGACAGCTTTCACCCCGCCGCGAACATCGAAAAGATGAGCGCCGGCCACCCCCTCGACGACAACGACCGCGCCGGCTGGCTCGACATCCTGTGCGATGAATTGCGCCGTTCGCTCAAGGCCGGTGAACACCCGGTGCTCACCTGTTCCGCGCTGAAAAAGAAATACCGCGACCACCTGCGCGAAGCAGCGCCGGGTCTGGGCTTTGTATTTCTGGAACTGAGCCGCGAAGTCGCCGCCGACCGCGTGTCCCATCGCCCCGGCCATTTCATGCCGGCCAGCCTGATCGACAGCCAGTTCGCCACCCTCGAATCGCCCGTCGGCGAGCCGCTGACCCTGGCCCTCAATGCCAGCGAAGACAGCGTCAAGGCGTTGGCCGAGCAAACCCATGCCTGGTGGCTCAAACACGGCTTTGAACCTACTCGTTAATTTTTTGCCGGATAAGATAGCGCTATCCCCGGCGACAAATTCAACACCGGCTTTAATAACAACAACAAACAGGAGAGACCCCCCATGTTTGGCATGTCCCACGAGTCCTACCTGCTGCTTGATGCAGTGGTCACTATCATTGGTCTGATCTTTTTGATCACCAAGTTCAAGGTTCACCCATTTATCGCGTTGATCATCGCCGCGGGCTTCCTCGGCCTGACCTCGGGCATGCCGGTGGACAAGATCATCAAGGCCTTCCAGGACGGCTTCGGCGGGGTGCTCGGCTTTGTCGGCATCATCCTCGCGCTGGGTACGATGCTCGGCAAGATGATGGCCGAATCCGGCGGTGCCGATCAGATCGCCCAGACCCTGATCCGCGCCTTCGGCAAGGAAAGGGTCCAGTGGGCAATGATGTTCGCCGCGTTCCTGGTAGGCATCCCGCTGTTCTTCGAGATCGGCTTTGTGTTGCTGATCCCGCTGGTGTTTATCGTCGCGCGCCGCACCGGTGTGTCGCTGATCAAGATCGGTATCCCGTTGCTCGCCGGCCTGTCGGCGGTCCATGGCCTGGTGCCACCGCACCCGGGGCCGCTGCTGGCCATCGGCGTGTTTGGCGCGGACATCGGCAAGACCATTCTGTACGGTCTGATCGTCGCGCTGCCGACCGCCATCATCGCCGGCCCGATCTTCGGTACGTTTATCGCCAAGTACATCCCGGGCAATCCGTCCCAGGAACTGGTCGACCAACTGGCCCGCGAGCCGGAAAACAAGACGCTGCCGAGCTTCAGCATCACCCTGATCACCGTGCTGCTGCCGGTGTTCCTGATGCTGCTCAAAACCTTTGCCGACATCGCCTTGGCCGACGGTCATGTGGTGCGCAACTGGATGGACATGATCGGCCACCCGATCAGCGCCCTGCTGCTTGCGTTGCTGCTGTCGCTGTACACCTTTGGCCATCGCCAGGGCATCCACTCCAAGCAAATCCTCAAGCTGCTCGACGCCAGCTTGGCGCCGACTGCCGCGATCATCCTGATCATCGGTGCCGGTGGTGGTTTCAAACAGATGCTGGTGACCAGCGGCGTGGGCGACGTGATCGGCCATATGGCGGTGAACGCGCAGATCAACCCGATCCTGCTGGCGTGGCTGGTGGCGGCGGTGATTCGTATTGCCACCGGTTCGGCGACGGTCGCGACCATCACTGGCGCAGGCATTGTTGTGCCGGTGGTGGGGATGATTCCGGGGGTTAACCGCGAGCTACTGGTGTTGGCGACGGGGGCGGGATCGTTGATTTTGTCTCACGTCAACGATGCGGGGTTCTGGCTGGTGAAGCAGTACTTCAACATGACTGTGGCCGAGACGTTCAAGACCTGGACGGCGATGGAGACCATTCTGTCGGTGGTGGCGCTGATCTTCATCATGTTGCTGTCGTTGGTGGTGTGACAGACACACCCTAAGGCAAGGGTGCAAACCCAATCCAAATGTGGGAGGGGGCTTGCCCCCGATAGCGGTGTTTCAGTCACCCGATACAGTGACTGACACCCTGCCATCGGGAGCAAGCCCCCTCCCACATGTTTGACCGCGTTAGACGCCGGTTTTTGGTAAGAGCCCATCCGCCCGGAACATCCCGCGAATCCCGCGCACCGCCTGGCGAATCCGGTCCTGGTTCTCGATCAGCGCAAAGCGCACGTGATCGTCGCCATATTCACCAAAGCCAACCCCCGGCGATACGCAAACCTTGGCTTCGAGCAGCAGCTTCTTGGCAAATTCCAGCGAACCCATAGCGGCATACGCCTCGGGAATCTTCGCCCAGACGTACATCGCCGCCTTGGGATTCTCCACCATCCAGCCCAGTTCATGCAGGCCCTTGACCAGCACATTGCGGCGCTGACGGTACTGCTCGGCGATGTCTTTCACGCACTGTTGGTCGCCTTCCAGTGCGGCAATCGCCGCCACTTGCAGCGGGGTGAAGGTGCCGTAGTCGTGGTAGCTCTTGATCCGCGCCAGGGCGTTGACCAGTTCCGCATTGCCCACCATGAAACCAATGCGCCAGCCGGCCATGTTGTAGCTTTTGGACAGGGTAAAGAACTCCACCGCAATGTCCTTGGCGCCCGGCACCTGCATGATCGACGGGGCTTTCCAGCCGTCGTAGACGATGTCGGCGTAGGCCAGGTCATGCACCACCAGCACGTCGTACTGCTTGGCCAGGGCGATCACCCGCTCGAAGAAATCCAGTTCCACGCACTGCGCGGTCGGGTTGGACGGGAACCCCAGGATCATCATCTTCGGCTTGGGGATCGAACCGCGAATCGCCCGTTCCAGCTCGGCGAAAAAGTCCACGCCCGGAATCAATGGCACCGAGCGCACCTGGGCGCCGGCAATCACGGCACCGTAGATATGAATCGGGTAGCTCGGGTTGGGCACCAGCACGGTGTCGCCCTGGTCCAGGGTGGCCAGCATCAAGTGCGCCAGGCCTTCCTTGGAGCCGATGGTGACGATGGCTTCCGACTCGGGGTCGATATCCACTTCATAACGGTCTTTGTACCAGCGCGAAATCGCCCGGCGCAGGCGCGGAATACCCTTGGAGGTGGAGTAACCGTGGGTGTCTTCACGCTGGGCGACGGTGACCATTTTCTCCACGATGTGCGGTGGAGTCGGGCCGTCAGGGTTACCCATGCTCAAGTCGATGATGTCTTCGCCGCGCCGACGCGCAGCCATCTTCAGCTCGGCAGTGATATTGAAAACGTAGGGGGGGAGTCGATCTATGCGCGCAAAGCGGCGCGGCGAACCTTGGTCGGCCATTGTTGCCTCGAGAGTACGTAAGCGCCCGGAACCGTCCGAGCGACGTCGGCCACTGCGGTGGCCTGCGGGCAGACAATACGGTCGATGATGGCCAGTTGTCCAGATACGTAGGAAAAATTTCTACATGGAGCGCAGCCTGGATATACCCCTATACTCGATATGGGTTTTTCCCTCATAAGAAGGAGACTGTTCAGATGGATCAGCAGACACAACAACCGTTAGAACCGCGCATGGAAGAGGGCAAGGCCCTGGTGATCGCTGGGGTGCAGGGGCGCTATTCAAAGGCCACCGTGGGGGATATTCCGCAGTTGTGGGACGTGTTCGACAGCTGCTTCAAAGAAATCAAAAAGCGTGTAGGCGGTTTTACCTACGGGGTTTGCCATAACCCGAAACACGATGAGTTCGACTACCTCGCCGGGGTTGAAGTGCCCGCCAAGGGCGATGTGCCGAGCAATTTCGAGTTCATCGAAATCCCGGCGCATCACTATGCGGTGTTCGCGCACTACGGCCCGGTACAGGCGTTACCGCAGACCTACGAGCGGATCATGTTCGAATGGTTGCCGCACTCCGGTTACGCAATCGCCGGCCCGGATTTTGAGCGGTACAGCGCGGATTTTGATGTAAGTAAGGGCATCGGTACTGTAGAGGTCTGGTTGCCGGTAGCGCCTGAGTAAGGGCTCCCACTGTAGGCGCGAGCAAGAACCTGGCGTCGCTCGCTCCTGCGAGGGCTGCAATCGCCAATGACGAAGGTTGTGTTCAACCGCCAAAACTCAGTTGGTAGCCCTGAGAGGATTGCCGTATGGCTTTCGCAACATCAGGTGCTAATCGGCAGTAATCGTCTTCACGTTTAAGCACGATCTCAAGCGTTTGCAGCAGTGCTTGAATACGTTCTTCAGGCTTTTCGACTTCGCAGGTTCTTGCAAACTCGAGGATGCCCAGACGTGAAGCGAAAAAGGACTTGTTGCCGACCATGTCCAATGCGAGCGTGTCGTCGGGAATGTACGCCGTGGTATTCACAATGTCGTAAGCCGGTGCTAGTCGTGTATCGGCGTTGACTGGGTCGCTGTAGAGCACGCCGAAATTCTTCAGATGCGCATCACCGTTGCCCACTATGCAACTGAGCGCCACGCTGTCGAATAATTGGTCGAGCGAGCTGCGTTGATGGGCAGGTGAACAGAAGACACGCACAGCCTTGGCCATAGCGCCGTAGCTCTTGGTGTATTTTTGCTCGGTAGACAGGCCCATCAGCGTGGTCATATCTTCGAAGCCCAGTGGGTTGAGCTGCTCGTCCCGATCAAAGCGTCGCATGATGAAGAGTTTCTGGTTCTGCGACAGGTAAAACGGTGGTGTGGGTATGCCTGCATCCCTGGCGATGGACATGCACAGGTATTCATTGATAGCCAACCCCGGAAACTCGTCGCGCCCGCTCTTGATGATCAGGTCATTGGTTTTCGAGGTGATTCTCTGCTCGGGCGTTTGAGGTTTTTCGGGCACCAGCACTTTGGGTTGTACGCCAGAAATGCCTGCTCGCAAGATGTAGCGATCCACCAGGTCAGCGAACAGATCTTCCGTGCCGTCCCAGGCGAGAATCTCCTCGAGGTTCTCGCCACTCGAAGGAGGGCTGTTACGTTGGATCAACTCGCTCACCTGATCCGAGCAGACGAACACCCGGCCAATGGGTGCGCTGCTGCCTGACAACGCAAGCAGCAACATTGGGTCGACTTTCACCGTCTTGGCGAGACGATTGCGCAATTGCTCAAGCACGTAACCTTCCGGCAGATTCATCTGGAAGATGGGGTGCAAGTCTCTACGACGATACTCATCTGCGCGAACGGGCATCGAGAGGCTTATTGCGCTTTGTGCGTTTGCTTTGTCGCTGTATCGGAACAGATAGTCGTCGGCGCTTACCCGCACGCTTCCACTCTCGCCTTGAGGGGTATGAACGCGCAGAGTGGGGCTATTCATTGAACAAGTCCTCCAGTTCCTCCAAGGTCGGCATGGTCACGGGAACCAATTTGATCTCGCTGCCCAACGCCGCAATCACACGGGCATAGGCATTCATGGAAACCGAGAGGCTGCCTTTTTCGATTTCAATAAGTTTTTGCCGGGTAATTCCCGCCAGCTTTGCCAGGTCCACCTGTTTATAGCCACGATTGAGGCGCATGGAGCGGATTTGTTTGGCGAGTCGTTGGGTGATAACTGAAATATCCATGTAGCGTATTCATTACTTTAGATTTGATAGGCCATGTATACGTTACATTTAAGGTGTGTCAAGGCCATCCCGACCAAACACCCAACTCAACCTGCGCTCATACCCAACCCGCGCTTTATACGCCTCCCCGCGATCCACCCAGCCAAGCCCGAGGTACAAGCCCATCGCCGCGACGTTGTGTGTGTCCACCGACAACTCCAGCGCCTTGATCTGCGGCCAGGCCTGAAGCGCGGCGTCGGGTAGTGCCTGCAAGCAGGCTTTGCCAAATCCCCGGCCCTGCTGGGTTCGGTCTACCTGTAACGCGTGCAGCGTGGCGCTGTGTGCATCGGCCCAATGGGGCAGGCACGGCGAGCGCTTGAGCAGAAGGAAGGCCACGGGAATATCGTCGGCCAGCAGCACGAAGCCCTTGATGTCGGGGCTTGGGTTGACCAGCAGGGTGTTGAGTGCGCAATACATGTCGCCGCAAAACGGCAACTGCTCAGGGTGAACTTCGATGGCGCCGACTTGCTGTGTCTGCACAGCATTCAGCGCCTCGTAGGCGACAAGGCGGGTTTGCATCGGGGTGTCCGAACGGCTGCAAAGAAGGGCGCAGTCTATCGGGTTTGCACCGCGCGAAATGAGTTTTCAGCGGGGTGTCGATCGGGCGACAGGGCTTGCCGGGTTTGCTGCTGACCTTGCAGGAAGGCTGCGTCGGCCAGGGGCGGCTGGCGGTGGAGGAAATGTGCGGCGAGGACGAAATATTTCTGCCGATATGGCAGGAGTCCTACGTGATGGCCTTACATCCGCAGCCTGACCCGCAATGCGGGAGGGGGCCTGCTCCCGATGGCGGCGTCCCCGTCAATGCTGCCGTGACTGACCGACCGCGATCGGGAGCAAGCCCCCTCCCACAGGTTGATCGTCATGGCCCGGACGGGCTCAGTCGAGCATCTTGCCCAACAACCAACTCCCCGCCGGCCCCGGCGGATGCTGCCGCGACCACAGCGCATCCACCGCCACCGAGCGCGGCCAACTGCGCGCCTTGAGTTCGACCAACTGGCCGCCGCCAAAACGCTCCACCAGCCAGCGTGGAATCGGCGCCCAGCCAAACCCCAACTGCGCCATCTCCATCAGCATCAGGTAACTGGGCGCCGACCACACCCGTCCGGATGCCCGGGTTTCATTGGGGTTGATGATGCTCGCCAGGCGCAGTTCCCGGTGCTGCTGCAAGGCCTGGACGCTGACGTTGTCCTGCTGCGCCAACGGGTGTTTGGGCGAGACGAACAGCGCGATTTCCGTGCGTTCTTCAACCGGTGAACAGGTCAGGTCCGGCGGATACGCCTCCTGCTTCTCGATAAATGCGATCTGCGCCCGGCCGCTTTGCACCAGGGCGATCAAGTCTTCGCATTCGGCGATCAAACACTCCAGTTCAAGGTCCGGGTAGCGCTGTTCAAAGGCACTGAGGGCGATCTCGAATCGGTCGGACTGGTACGTATCGGACATGGCGATACTCAGCTTCGGCTCCAACCCCTGGGATAGCTGGCTCGCCGCCAATTCCAACCGACTGCTGGCCTCTAGCACCTGCTCGGCGCGTTGCAGCAGCACATGGCCGGCGGCGGTCAGCGTCGGCTTGCGGCTGCTGCGGTCGAACAGCAGCACATTCAGGTCAATCTCCAGGCTCGCGACCGCCGCGCTGACGGTGGACTGGCTCTTGCCCAACTTGCGCGCCGCCGCCGAAAACGAGCCTTGGGTCGCGGCCTGAACAAAGGCCTGTAGCACTTCATGGGAGGCCATGACTATCGCCTTGATCGATGGTTATTAGTTATGAAGTATCGATACAAAGCGCAATGATGGCAACCACAGTCACTCACGGAGCCGGGTCATGAACCCTACCAAGTCGATTACTGAACGCGTGTGCCAGGCCATCGGTTTCGAGGCCCTGGCGTTGTTGATTTGCACGCCGTTGCTGGCGTGGATCATGGACAAGCCCGCCCTGGAAATGGGCATGGTCACCCTGGCGATCAGCCTGATGGCGCTGACCTGGAACGTGATTTTCAACGGCCTGTTCGACCGCCTCAAGGCACGCCTGCAACTGGCCAACAACGGCTGGACCCGGGGGCTGCACGCCTTGCTGTTTGAAGGCGGGCTGGTTCTGGTGTGCGTGCCGTTGATTGCCGCGTGGCTGAACGTCAGCCTGATGCAGGCGTTTATCCTCGATATCGGCGTGTTGCTGTTTTTCCTGCCGTACACCTACGTGTACCACTGGGGCTACGACGTGGTGCGCGAAAAGTTCCTACAGAAACATGCCGCCCGACGCCTCGATCCGCTGGCCGGTGATCCAGTGGCTGCCGTCCGCCAGCAGGCTGGCAATGGCCCCGCCGATATCATCCGGTAACCCGGCGCGGCCCAGGGCGGTGTTGTTGGCGACCATCGCGTTGAGGTTGGCGTTGTCGCGCACGGCGCCGCCGCCGAAGTCGGTTTCGATGGCGCCAGGCGCGAGGATATTGACGCTGATACCGCGCGCGCCGAGTTCTTTGGCCTGGTAGCGGGTCAGCACTTCCATGGCGCCTTTCATCGCTGCATACGCGGCATAGCCGGGCAGGCTGAAACGGGCTAGGCCGCTGGAGATATTGAGGATGCGGCCACCGTCACGGATCAGCGGCAGCAGTTTTTGGGTCAGGAAAAACGGGCCTTTGAATTGAATCGCCACCAGTTGGTCGAACTGGGCTTCGCTGGTTTCGGCAAAGCTGGCGTGGATGCCGATACCGGCGTTGTTGATCAGAAAGTCGAAGTCATCCCGTGCGAAAACACGCTTGAGCACGTCGCCCACGTCTTCGACGAACGCGCCGAAGGTCGCGCTCTGGCTCACATCCAGTTTCAGCATGGCGGCGCGGCCGCCCCATTGTTCGATCTGCGCGACCACCGCCTGGGCCTCATCCGCCTGGCTGTGGTAAGTGCCGATGATGTCTACGCCTTGTGCCGCCAGGCGCAGCGCGGTGCTTCTACCCAAGCCGCGGCTGGCGCCGGTGATCAGTGCGATTTTACGGGTCATGGTGCAGTCCTCTGATGTGATCGAGGGAATGAGTGTATTTGTCCGCCTATAACGTGATAAACAGCGGTAAAGCGAAATCACTGGCCGGATAAGGCGAACAATCCCATGAACAAACTGGAGTTGCTGCGCACCTTCGTGCGCGTCACCGAACTGTCGAGTTTTACCCGCGCCGGCGAGAGCCTGGGGCTACCGCGTTCCACCGTGTCCGAGCATGTGCAGGCGCTGGAAGAACTGCTCGGCGCGCGCTTGCTGCAGCGCACCACGCGCAAGGTGCAGGCGACCCAGGACGGCCGCGTACTGTATGAACGCAGCAAGGACTTGCTCGCGCACATGGAGGAACTGGAAGGCTTGTTTCGCCAGGACGAAACACAACTGACCGGGCGCATTCGCGTGGACCTGCCGACCATGATGGCGCGGGATTTGATCCTGCCGCGCCTGCCGCACTTCATGGACGCGCACCCGTTGATCGAGCTGGAAATCAGCACCACCGACCGTCAGGTCGACCTGCTGGCCGAGGGGTTCGATTGCGTGCTGCGCGTCGGTGCGCAGCCGGACCAGTCGGTGGTCGCGCGGTTGTTGTGCAGCATGCCGATGATCAACTGCGTGAGCGCCGGCTACCTGCAGAGCTATGGCGTGCCGCAGACCCTGGCAGACCTGGCCGATCACCATTTGGTGCATTACGTGCGCCCGCTGGGCTCGCGCTCGGCGGGGTTCGAATACCTGCAGGGCAACAAGGTGCAGCGCCTGCCCATGGTCGGGCGAGTCACGGTCAACAGTACTGATGCCTACAAGTCCGCCTGCCTGGGCGGCTTCGGGATCATCCAGGTGCCGGCGCTGGGCATTGGCGATCAGTTGGCCAGTGGCGAACTGGTGGCGGTCCTTCCGGATTACCCGGCGCCGCCGTTGGACGTGTCCCTGCTCTACGCCGGGCAGCGCCATTTACCGCTGCGGGTGCGGGTGTTCATGGACTGGTTGGCCGCGACGCTGCAAGCCCAGCTCTAACGCCGCGCCGACAACTGCTGCGGGGCCAGGAAGGCGTCGTGGAAGTAGTCCCGGAACGCCTGCATCGCGGGGGTAAATACGCGCTCGCGGTGCCAGGCCAGGCCGACGCTCATGGGCGCCACCGGGTCGGTCACGGTCAGGGTCTCGATGCGCTTGCCTTCCAGGGACCAGGGCCGATGGACCAGGTCCGACAGGATCGCCACGCCGCTGCCATTGGCGACCATGCTGCGCACGGCTTCCACCGAACTGGTGCGCAGCCGCACTTTGGGCGTTTGCCCGGCCTGTTCCCAATAGCGCATGGCACTGTGTTCGGCCTCGTCGACGGTCAGCAGGATGTAGGGCTCGCGGGCCACATCCGCCAGGCTGACGGCGCCGCGTTCACACAACGGGTGATGGCTGGGCAGCCACAGGCGGCGTTCGGAGTTGAAGAGGATTTCCGAGACGATGTCCGGGTGGGTGAGGTTGGCGGTGAGCACCACGGCCATGTCGAACTGGCCGTCGAGCAGGCCGTGTTCGATAGCCTGGCGCTCCTGCTCGAACACCTCGATGGTCACGTCCGGGTGCCAGTGTTCCATGCGCTGCAGGTGGTGCGGCAGGAAGTAACCGAGCACCGTGTAGCTGGCGGCGACCCGCAGCACGCCGCTGGCGCGGTAGTCGGGCAGCGGGCTGTTCAGCGCGTCGTCGACACTGCGCACGATCACATAGGCGCGGTTGAGAAAGTGCCGCCCGGCGTCGGTCAGGTTCATGCCCTGCGCGCTGCGCACGAACAACTGCACGCCGAGCATCGCTTCCAGCTCTTTGATCGCCGTGGTCACGGCCGACTGGGAGATGTTCAGGTGAATCGCCGCCTGGGAAATCTGGCCGATCTCGGCGGTGGCGACGAAGTAGCGGATTTGGCGCAAGGTCAGTGACATGGCGATATCTGTTTTTCAGAAGATAGGTCATCTGATAATAGATCTTCCCAAGGGGTCAAGCCGCAGCCTACTTTTCAGCATCACCTTTGGCGGAGCGCCTTTTCATGCGGGCAGTGGATTTCAATTCAGACATGGGCGAAGGCTTCGGCCCCTGGACCATCGGCGATGGCGTCGATTCGGAGCTGATGGCTTATATCAGCTCGGCCAATATCGCCACCGGCTTCCACGCCGGCGACCCCGGCACCATGCGCCGCACCGTTGCACGCGCCAAGCAACTGGGGGTCGCCATCGGCGCCCATCCGGGCTTTCGCGACCTGGTGGGCTTCGGTCGCCGCCATATCAACGCACCGGCCCAGGAACTGGTGGACGACATGCTCTACCAGCTCGGCGCCCTGCGCGAAATCGCCCGGGCCCAGGGCGTGCCCCTGCAACATATCAAACCCCACGGCGCGCTCTACATGCACCTGGCCCGCGATGAAGACGCCGCGCGGCTGTTGGTGCAGAACCTGCAAGTCATCGAGCCGACGCTGTTGCTGTACTGCATGCCGAATTCGGTGATCTGGCGCATTGCCAAGGAGCTGGGGCAGCCGGTGGTGCGCGAGTTTTACGCCGACCGCGAGTACGATCTGACCGGCTCCATCGTGTTCACCCGCACGGTGCGCGTGCTGAACCCTGCCACCGTCGCGGCGCGGGTCCTTCGGGCTTGTCAGACGGGTCTTGTACGCACCGTAGAAGGCGAAGACCTGTTTATCGAATTCGACTCCATCTGCCTGCACAGCGACACCCCCGGCGCCCTGGAATTGGTCGAAGCGACCCGTGAAGCCCTGGACCAAGCGGGCATTGTGGTCAGAACACCCAAATAAGATCGAACCCTTACTTTTTTGTCTGCCTTTCTATAACGACTCCAAGAGGAACAGACATGGCTGAAACGTCCCCCATCCGCTACAGCTTCGGCGCCGATGAACACCTGTTTGCCGAGGTCAGCGACAGCATGTCCCTGCAGGCCTTTTTCAAAGGCATGGCCGTGACCCGCGCCGTGGAACGCCTGGCATTGGACGGTGTGCTGGATGTGTGTCTGGCCAACGCATCGTTCCAGATTCGCTTCGACCCGGACCGCATTGCGCCCCATGTGCTGCTCGACGCGGTGCAAAGCGCCGAAGCCCAGGCCGTGGCCGAACGCACCTTGCACACGCGCATTATCGAAATCCCGGTGCTCTACAACGACCCCTGGACCCACGAAACCTTGATGCGCTTTCGCGACCGCCATCAAGACCCCAGCGGCACCGACCTGGAATACGCAGCGCGCATCAACGGCCTGGCCGATGTCGACGCTTTCATCGCGGCCCACAGTGGCGCACCGTGGTTTGTGTCGATGGTCGGCTTTGTCGCGGGCTTGCCGTTCATGTTCCAGATGGTCGAGCGCGAACGGCAGTTGCAGGTGCCCAAGTACCTGCGCCCGCGCACCGACACGCCGAAACTGACCCTCGGCCATGGCGGCTGCTTTGGTTGTATCTACTCGGTGCGCGGCGCCGGTGGCTACCAGATGTTCGGCGTCACCCCGGCACCGATCTACGACCCGGCGCAGCAGTTGGCCTACCTCAAGGACCACATGGTGTTCTTCCGGCCGGGCGACATTGTGCAATTCAAACCGATCGACCGTGAGGCCTACGACCTGGCCGTCGCCGAGGTCGACGCAGGACGTTTCGACCTGCGCATCCGCCCGCTGGAATTTTCCCTGGATGCGTTTCTCGCCGACCCCGTCGGCTACCCGAAAACCCTGCAGGAGGCGCTGGCATGATCAAGGTGCTCAAACCCGGCCTCGCCACCTCTGTGCAGGATCTTGGCCGCGAAGGCTACTACCACTTGGGCATTCCGCCATCGGGCGCGTTGGATCAGTACGCGCTCAACGCGGCCAACCATTTGGTGGGCAATCCACCGGGCGCGGCCGGCCTGGAATGCACGCTGATCGGCCCCGAGCTGGAATTTCAACAGGACGCCTTGGTCGCACTCAGCGGCGCCTTGATGTCGCCGCGCCTGGACGGTGAAGTGGTCCACCAGGACACCGCGTTCCACGTGCGCGCCGGGCAGGTGTTGCGCTTCGAATTTCCCAAGGCCGGTGCGCGCGCTTATCTGGCGGTCGCCGGCGGCATCGACGTGCCGTTGGTGCTCGGCAGTCGCTCGACCTACACCCTCGGCGCACTCGGCGGTTTTCACGGGCGGCGCTTGCAGGCGGGGGATGAGTTGCCTATCGGCGAGCCCACTGGGCAGGGGCGGGCGGGCAACAGTTTGCCGATGGCCTTGCGCCGCTCCGTCGGCGGCGATGTGACCTTGCGCGTGGTGCCCGGCCTGTATTACGAACGCCTGACGGAGGCGGCCAAAAGCAGTTTTTTTGCCGAGCCGTGGACGGTGGGTTCCGAGGCGGACCGTATCGGCTATCGCTTCAAGGGCGGCAGTGCATTGAGCTTTCAGCCACGGGAGCAGCCGTTTGGTGCGGGGTCCGATCCGTCGAACATCGTCGACAGTTGCTACCCGATCGGCTCGATCCAGGTGCCGGCCGGGCTGGAACCGATCGTGCTGCATCGGGACGCGGTGTCGGGTGGCGGGTACGCGATGATCGGCACGGTGATCAGTGCAGACCTGGACTTGATCGGGCAGATGCAGCCGAACCAGCGGGCGGGGTTTGTCGCGGTCAGCCTGGAGCAAGCGTTGGAGGCGCGGCGGGTGTACAAGAAGCGATTGAAGGCAATGGCCGGACTCTTCAATACCTGAAACACCCCAAAGCGAAATGTGGGAGGGGGCTTGCTCCCGATTGCAGTGGGTCAGCTACCAATAAGCTGACTGACCCGTCGCTATCGGGAGCAAGCCCCCTCCCACATTTGATCCTGCGGTGTGTCAGAAGAGTTTGGTGAATAACCAGTACAAGCTACCCGACAGCAGAATCGCCGCCGGCAACGTCAACACCCAAGCCATCAGCAAATTGCGGATGGTCTTCATCTGCAAACCACCACCGTTCGCCACCATGGTCCCCGCCACGCCGGACGACAACACATGGGTGGTCGACACCGGCAAGCCAAACATATCCGCAGCGCCGATGGTCAGCATCGCCACCGTCTCGGCCGAGGCGCCTTGGGCATATGTCAGGTGTGTCTTGCCGATCTTCTCGCCCACGGTCACCACGATGCGCTTCCAGCCGACCATGGTCCCGAGCCCCAGCGCGATGGCCACGGCGATCTTCACCCACAGCGGAATAAAGCGCGTTGAGTTGTCGATCTGCTGCTTGAACAACTGCAGCTTGCCTTGGGTGTCGGCGTCGAAGTTGCCGACCTTGGCCTTGTCCATCAAGCGGATGGTTTCGCTGGTCAGGTACATGTCGTTACGCACGTTGCCTACGGCCTCGGCGGGGACTTTGGCCAAAGAGCCGTAGCCTTTGACTTCGTCACCGATCTGGCCGGCGAGGGCGGCGAGGGCCGGGATCAGCTCGGGCGTGGCGTCCTTGGTCCGCACGTAGGTCGAGAGGATGGGGCGCGGGTCGCCCGGCAGCGCTTGCGGCGCGCTTTTCATCAGCGCGACCTGGGTCACTTCGGCCACTGCGGCAAACTGCAGCGATTGTTCGGCAGGCATGGCGCGGTTCAGCGCATACGCCATCGGCAGGGTGCCGACCAGGATCAGCATGATCAGCCCCATACCTTTTTGCCCGTCGTTGGAGCCGTGGGCGAACGACACACCGGTGCAGGTGAGGATCAGCATGCCGCGAATCCACCATGGTGGCGGGGTGTTGCCTTTCGGCGCCTTGTACAGCGCACGGTTTTTCACGAAAGCGCGCAAGGCCAGCACCAGCAGCGCGGCAAACGCGAAGCCGATCAGCGGCGAGAGCAGCAGGGCATAACCGATCTTGATCGCTTGGCTCCAGTCCACGCCGCTGGTGCCATCACGCCCGTGCATCAGGGCATTGGCCACGCCGACGCCGATGATCGAACCGATCAGGGTGTGGGAGGACGAGGCCGGCAGGCCGAGCCACCAGGTGCCGAGGTTCCACAGGATCGCCGCGATCAGCAGGGCGAAGATCATCGCGAAACCGGCCGAGGAACCCACCTGCAAAATCAACTCGACCGGCAGCAGGGCAATGATGCCGAACGCCACTGCGCCGCTGGAGAGCAGCACACCGAGGAAGTTGAAAAAACCTGACCACACCACCGCGAATTGCGGCGGCAGCGAGTTGGTGTAGATCACCGTCGCCACGGCGTTAGCGGTGTCGTGGAAGCCGTTGACGAACTCGAAGCCCAGGGCGATCAGCAGCGCCACGCCCAGTAGCAGGAACGGCGTCCAGGTGGTGACCACCGTGCCCAGTTCGTGCATGTCGTGCATCAGGCTGTAGGCGGTGAACAACAGGCCCATGGCGAGCACGGCGAAGAAAATGATCACCGTTACCAGGCCGGGTTTTTTGTCCAGCCTGGGTTGGGTATCGACGGATGACGTATGCGTTGAAGCAGTCAGGGACGGGGTGGCCATGCCGGAGCATCCAGTATCGGGGAGGATGTCGCCCATGATCATTGCAGAATGTTACAGCGATGCTGCGATAGGTCATTATTTCGTGAAATGGATGTGCCGCCGATCTAAAAAATGGCCATAAGCTGATGTCAGATTGCAATCAATTGCGCACGCCAGCTCCCACGGTTGATCCCGTTTCAGGTCGAGAGGGCTCAGTAGTCTTTGCGCTTTCTGAAGGCCCAGCGCCCGGCAATCAAGGTGAAGGTCGCGACCAGTGCCACCAGAATCCAGAAGCCTTCCGGATCTTGGGAAAGCGGCACCCCGCCCACGTTCATGCCGAAAAAACCGGCGATGATATTGATCGGCAATGCCAGCACCGTCACCACCGTCAGCGTAAACAGCGTGCGGTTGCTTTGTTCGTTGAGGTTGGCGGCGATTTCTTCTTGCAACAACTTGATGCGTTCGCCCAGGGCCGTCAGGTCGTTGATGATCAGCGCAAATTCCTCGGTGGATTTGCGTAATTCCTTGACGTCTTCCTTTTGCAACCACTGCGGCGGGCGGTTGAGCAGGCGCAGCAGCGAGCCCGGCTCCAGCGCCAGCAGGCGTTGCAGGCGTACCAGCACCCGGCGCATGGCGCCCAACTCAGAGCGGTTGGTGGACAAGCGCGAGGAGAGTAATTGATCTTCGATATGGTCGACGCTGATGCTGGTCTTGCGCACGATCTGCGTCAGTACCTCGCCCTGGTCGCGCAGCAGGTGCACCAGCAACTCCAGCGGCGAGCGGAAGCGTTCACCGGCCTTTACCGATGAGCGCAACTTATCCACCGAATGCAGCGGTTGCAGGCGCGCGCTGATCAGCAAGCGACTGCGGGCGCAGACCCACAACGTGGAAATATCCGACGAGACCATGCTGCTGAAGTTGAACACCACGTCGTTGACCACCGCCAGCAAGGCCGAGTCGACGTGTTCGATACGGGTGGAGCGCGAGCCCTCATGCAGGGCTTCAAAAAACTCTTCAGGCAAGGCCAGGTGCGCCTGCATCCAGCGCTCGCATCCGGCGTGGGCCAGGTTCAGGTGCAGCCATAGAAACTCCTCCGGGTCTTGCGGTTGCTGCAAGGCCTGGAGGGCGGTGGCTGAGTCAATTTGCTCAGCCTTCTCGCCAGGGCGAAAACGGAAACCGTAAAGCAAGCCAAACAGATCGGAATCCTGGTGGCTGTGGTCAATGCTGTGGTTCATGGAGTCTCACAGAGAAAGGACCTGTAGGACGTTTCACAGGTTCGCGTGGGCGAATCATTGCAAGGAAGTTTGACAGTTTTGTGACGGTTTTCGACGTGTTTCGCTTTGGTGACACTTTATTGACCGCTTGTCGAAATGGGCTCAAGAAGCGCCTAGCACGGCCGATTCAGGACACAAGAACCGCTGTAGGTGGTGGCGCCTTCGACGACAGGGAGGTCATGACGTATTCGTACCTTTTCCTTGTTTTGAGGCTTTTTTCGATGACTTTTTTGCGAACATCCCTGCGCGCACAGATCCTGTCGCTGCTCGGTGGCAGCCTGCTGGCGATGTTGTTAATCGCCCTGGCCTGTTTCAACTTCCTCTCCAACGGGGTGCAGAGTTACCGCAGTTTGCTCGAAGGGCCGTTGCTCACTTCACAGTTGATCGATGAGGCCAACCTGCAATTCAAGGTGCAGGTGCAGGAATGGAAAAACGTGTTGTTGCGCGGCAAACAGCCTCAGGACCTGGAGAAATACTGGGGCCAGTTCCAGGACCGGCAACGCGATGTGCAAGGCATTCTCGCGCGGCTGGTCACCCAGACTGCCGGTGACCCGGCGCTGAACCAGCGTATCCAGAACCTGCGTCAAGAACACCAGCAGCTTGGCGTTTCCTACCAGAAGGGCCGCGATGCCTACGTGGCCGCCGGCGCCGACCCGAGCGTCGGTGACACCGCGGTCAAGGGCGTGGACCGCCCCGCCAGTGAGCAGATGAGCGCCCTGGTCAGCGACCTGCGCGCCCAAAGCACCGAACAATCCCAGACCATCAGCGCCCATGTCGAGCGCACGGTGATGGTGGGCCTGACGATTATGTTGCTGTCCGGCGTGTTGATTGGCTTGTTCAGCCTGTGGTTGATCAACCGCAACCTGATCCTGCCGATCCGTGGTTTGATCGATTATGTGAGCCAACTGAGCCACGGCCGTTTTGCCGAGCGTGTCGCCAGTCGTCGCCAGGACGAACTGGGGCAGTTGGCGGAGGCGGCGAACACCTTGCGCGACTTTTTGGCCGAAACCTTCAGCCGCCTGCAGCGCAGTGCCACCGACCTGGTCGGCGCCAGCAGTGAGTTGAATTCGATCGCCGGGCAGATGGCGACCGGTACCCATGATCAATTCAGCCGCACCGACCAGGTGGCCACGGCCATGACCGAAATGTCGGCCACCGCCCAGGAAGTGGCGCGCCACGCCGCCAGTGCCTCACGTGCGGCAGATGATGCGGATCACTCGGCCCGCGAGGGCGGTGAAGTGATGAAAGTCACTATCGCCACCATCGGCCAGATGCGCACTGAAATCCTCAACACCGGCACCATCATCCGCCGTCTGGAAACTGACAGTGTGCGCATCGGCAAAGTGCTGGAAGTGATTCGCGGGATCGCCGAGCAGACCAACCTGCTGGCGCTTAACGCCGCGATCGAGGCGGCACGGGCGGGCGAGGCGGGGCGTGGGTTCGCGGTGGTGGCCGATGAAGTGCGCAGCCTGGCGCAACGCACGGCGGCGTCGATCATCGAGATCAACCAGATTATCCAGGCCGTGCAAACCGGCGCGGTCGATGCGGCCGAGGCGATTGTCACGGGCCAGTCGTGCAGCGATGACAGCGTGGAAAAAGTCACCCAGGCCGGCGCGATGCTCGCTCACATCACCCAGGCCATTGAAGCGATTCGCGACATGAACCGTCAGATCGCCACGGCGGCCGAGGAGCAGACGTCGGTGGCCGAGGATATTTCGCGCAATATCACCCAGATCACCACCGTGGCCACCGCCAACCTCGACAACGTGAAGCGCACCGAAGCGGCGAGCCAGAATCTGCGCGGCTTGTCCGGCGAGTTGAACGAGGTGACGGCGCGACTGGGCGCTTGATCAGGCGGCCATAAAAAAACGCGCCACCCGAAGGTGGCGCGTTTTTTTTCAGGTTTTTACTCAGGTGTCTTGCTTGTCTTCCAGCACGGTGCCGGTCTTGGCGTCGAGTTTCACTTCAAAGCGCTTGCCGGCGGTGTCGGTCAGTTCAACTTCGTAGACCAGTACGCCGCTGTTGTTGTGGTCCAGCTCGGTGTCGGTAATCTTGGCGCCTGCGTGTTTGGCCACGGCGGCGGCGTTGAGTTTCTCGAAAGGCATTACGGCACCGGATTTGAGCAGACCTTCGATATGATCCGGGCGGACATCGGCCTGGGCCAGGCCGGCGGTCAAGGTCAGGGCGGTCACGGCGAACAGGGCGGTCAAGGTTTTCATGGTGTGTATCCTTTTTCGGTGAGCTGTTTAAGTGGCGCCAGATTAACCGGCGCAACTTAATTCATCCTTAATGGCACACTGACTTATTCAGTATTTATGGTCGTTCAGCAGATCCTGCACGCTGGACGACGGCCAGCGCTTGTAGAACTTCAGCAGTTCAGCGGCGCGGTTGGTGAAGATGCCGTCGACGCCTGCCTTCATCACTTTCTCGAAGTCCACGGGTTCATCCACGGTGTAGACGTGTACCAGCAGGCCCTTGTCGTGGGTCAGCGTGTTCATTTCAGGCTTGACCAGGTCGGTGTAGCTCTGGTCGCCGTGGGCGGTCAGCTCCGCCGACGGGCCGGTGCCGATGGCGCCGAGGCTCTTGGCTTCGTCGACCCATTTTTCGAACTCGGCGGCGTCTTTCGGTTCTTGCTTGGCGTAGTAAGCCGCCTTGGTCGGTTCGCCGGATTCGGCGAAGGTTTGCTTGGATTTCGGCTCGATGCTGCCTTCACCTACCCACAGCAGCAGGATTTTCGGGGTGTTCGGCATCTCTTTCTGCAGCTCTTTCAGGCTGGCCGTTTCGAAGGTTTGCAGCACCACGCGGCCCTTGCCCTGGCCGACACCGGTGTTGCTCTTGCCCAGCTTGGAGCCGGCGGAGCTCAACCAGCCTTTATCCAGCAGCTTGTTTTTCAGGTCGGCTTCGATGCCCGGGAATTGCTTGGGCTCTTTGGTTTCGATGTACAAACCCGGTTTGTGCTGCGGGTTGCCTTCGGCGATCTTGATGATGTCGTCCAGGCTGAGGATTTTCAGGCCGACGAAGCCGGGGCGAGCGCGGTCCGGGTAGGCGGCGTTGAACCAACTGCCGGCGTCGAGGGTTTGCAGTTCTTTCCAGGTGAACTCGTTGGCCGGGGCGTCTTTGCGCTCGGGGAACTTGCTGCCCACGTCGGTGGTGCGTTGCAGGTTGTTGTCGTGCAGGGCGAACAGTACGCCGTCCTTGCTGCGCTGCAGGTCCAACTCCAGGTAGTCGGCGCCCAGGTCGCGTGCGACCTTGTAGGCGGCGGCGGTGGACTCGGGGGCGTCGTAGGACGCGCCACGGTGGGCGATCACGGCAGGGTAGGGGATGCCTTCGTTAGTTGCCAATTCAGCCGGGCTGATCGGGTCGGCAGCCTGCGCCTGGCCAAGGCCGAGCATCAGGGCGAGCAGCAAGGCGCTCCCTATAGTGGCGGGCACCGGGCCGTTGGTAAACGTGACAGGCATATGCGGAGTCCTTTCGTGTCGGTAGCTTTGAGAAGGCTTCCTTTTTAACAACTGATGATCAAAGGCGCTATCACCAAACCGACATTAACGTGCGCACGCGCCAATTTTCTGGGTTTTTTTGCGCGGCTTTGCAGTACTCTTGCCGCAAACCGCCCCGTAAGAGGGCAGTACTTTCCGCCACGCGTGTAAACCATCTTTCCAGTCCCCGTAGGACTTTTCAGTGAGGTTTACCATGCGCATCACCTCCGAGCTTATCTGCCAGGCCGCCGACCAGCTTCACGGTTTTGTCGGCCTCAACCGCAAGACTGGCCAGTACATCGTGCGTTTCAGCGAAGACTCCTTCGGCATGGACGTGGCCGATGACGGCATCATTCCCACTGCCGAATTTGTCTGGCTACCGGCCCCCGAGCACGCCATGACGTTGTCCCGTGAGCGCCTGCAATTGCTGCTCGATCAGAACATCGACGACCGCATCAACATCACCGAGCCGCTGCGTGTGTACATGCGGCGGGTGGAGATCCCGCAGATCAGTGCGTTGCGCAGCCTCGTCAGCTAGCCCGACAGCCTGTGTCTCGTCGCTGAGGATCACCTGTGCGGGGGCTTGCGGCCGCCTCTCAATGCTGGAATGCGTAGGCGCGCTCGACCTTGCACACGCGAGTGTGAAACGCCGAGTACCAGGTGGAACGCCCTTGCTCGCGTACCGCCCGATGCTCGGCCTGCTGTTTCCAGGCGAGGATGTCGGCCTCGCTGCGCCAGTACGATACGGTGATTCCCACGCCATCCTCCCGCGCCGATTCAACCCCGAGAAAGCCCGGCTGCTCACGCGCCAGTTCCAGCATGCGCGTGGCAGCCTCGCCGTAACCGTGGTCACCGGCGGTGCGCAGTGAGCTGAAAATCACCGCGTAGTAAGGCGGGGCGGGGGTGTGGGCAATCATACCGAGGTCTCCTGGCAGGCCTTGAGCAGGGCAATCGCCAGTGGCGGCGTGACGCCCTGGCGCGCGGCGCGTTCGGGCTGGAACAGGGTGGCGACGAAGAACGGATGGTCCAGCAGCTCCACGGCGCGCAGGTCGCCGGCCGAGTCGTGGCCGCTGGGGATCAGAGCGCCTTCCAGCAGTACGCTGGCGAAGTCGGGGTTGATGCCGTAGCGGCAGCGATAGCCTTCATGAATATCGAGTGTGCCGTAGGCGTCGGCGATACGGGTGTAGGCGACCAGGCGCACGGTGTCGCTGGCCTCCACCAGAGCGCAACTCAGTGGCGCGATCACTGCACGTTGGGCATTCGGGACCAACTCGCCGTGTTCGGCATCGGCCCAGCCCAACACATTGCGGGCATATTCCAGCACCGCGTGTTGAAAGCCGCCGCAGGTACCGAGGAAAGGGCGCCGCTGTTCGCGGGCAAAACGGATCGCGTGCAGTGCGCCGTCGGTGTCGCGGTACGGGCTGGCGGGCACGCACCAAAAACCATCGAAACCTTGTAGTTCGGAGGTGGCGCTGAGGGTGTCGGTCTCCAGCCATTGAAGGTGAACCGTCAGGCCCAAGGCGTCGGCGGCCTGTTGCAGCGCCACGGGAATGGCTTGGTGCGCAATCACATCGGGGTTGTAATCGCCGATCAGGGCGAGGTGCAGCGTGGTGGCTTTCATTTGAGGCTTCCCCTGGCTTGTCGTGTCCTGGTGCGCACTATAGATTGGCGCTCACGCAATCAATATTGGCGTTTACCCACATGTTCAATGCAGTCGCGCACTATCAGATTGATTACCCCGACTTGTCGCTGATCCTTGCCCTGGTGCGCGGTGGCAGCCTGGCGCGGGCGGCGGCGTTGTTGCGGGTGGATGTGTCGACGGTGTTCCGCGCCGTGCGGCGGCTGGAGGCTGCGCTGGGCCAGACGTTGTTTGAAAAAAGCCGCGCCGGCTACCTGCCTACCAGCCTGGCCAGCCACTTGGCGCAGCAGGCCGAACGCGCCGAACAAGCCCTGGAGGCCGCGCGCATCGGCGTGGAACAGGGCGGTGAAGTGATCAGCGGCACCGTGCGCCTGACCTGCACCGACTCGGTGCTGCAAGGCTTGTTGCTGCCGGCGCTGGCGCAGTTCATGCCGGATTACCCGGCGCTGACCCTGGAACTGAGCACCTCCAATGATTTCGCCAACCTCAGCCGCCGCGATGCCGACATCGCCCTGCGCCTGACCCGCACACCACCGGAGCATCTGGTAGGGCGTTGCCTCGGCACCGTGCGGTATCAGGTGTGCGCCAGCACAGATTTTGCGTGTCAGCACGCAGGACGCGAGCTGGCGGAGCTGGCCTGGATCGCGCCGGATGACTTCCTGCCCGATCACCCCACCGTCGCCTGGCGCCGTGCGCAGTTGCCGGGCGTGCGTCCCAGCTATCGCTGCAACAGCATGTTGTCGGTCACCGAACTGGTGCGGGCGGGGCTGGGCGTGGCAGCGCTGCCGGATTTTCTGTTGGATGAACGCCTGCAACCGCTGGGCCCCGCTTTGGCGGGGCATGACACGGCGCTATGGCTGCTGACGCGCCCCGATTGCCGGGCATTGCGCTCGGTGGTCACGCTGTTTGATCAATTGGGGCGGCATGTGCGCTTGAGCCCCTGACACCCCGCCGGCTGAATGTCTGGTGGATTTACGGTTTTCGCACAAACTGCTCATGCATCTCACACGTCAGGGTCTCGATACGCTCGGTCAGTTGCTTGGTCATTTCCGTCAGCCGGGTGTTCTGCTCCAGCAGTTCCAACAGCTGTTTGCTGGTGTTCTGCGTCTCGGCCTGGCGCTCGGCATTGGCGACGGCCAGCGCTTCACGGTGCTGCGCGTCGGCCTCGGACTGGGCTTTGTCGCGAGCGGCCTGGCGTGTCTGGGCCAGCAGGATCAGCGGCGCCGCGTAGGCCGCTTGCAGGCTGAAGGCCAGGTTGAGCAGGATGAACGGGTAGACGTCGAAGTGCGTGATGCCGGTGACGTTGAGCACAATCCACACGGCCACGATCAAGGTTTGTGCGCCGAGGAAAGTCGGTGTGCCGAAGAAGCGTGCGAAGGCCTCGGCCTTGAGGGCGAAGGTGTCGTTGCCAAAGGTCGGCGCCAGGTGGGCGTGGCGTCGATGGAAGCGCAGATAATCGACGGGGACGTCTTTGGGTTTGTCGGGTGTGGGGGTCATGGAGAACTCGGGTCATCAATGTTTAAGACAGGTGTCCACTATAGCCTTGGCGATCTGTCTTACGCATGAATAACCTGGGGACGACATGGTTGCCTACGAGGAGTAGGGTGAAAACCTCAGGCGGAATGGGCGATCGCGTAGTTGCTGGCATTGACCCGGTTACGCCCGGTGTCTTTGGCCGCGTACAACGCGCGATCCGCCGCATTCAGCCAGGTGGCGGCATCGGTGAAGACGAGTTGGAAATCGGCCAGGCCGATGCTCAGGCTCACGCGCAGCTCGGGGATTTGCGGGTTACGGTAATTGCTGAAGGTTTCGCGTATACGCTCCATGACCCGTGCGGCTTCTTCCAAGGGCATTTGCGGAAGAATCACACAGAACTCGTCGCCTCCGTAACGGCCGGCCAAATCGTTTTTCCGCAGGTTGCGCCGTATCTCCACGCTCAGTTGCCGCAGCACGGCGTCGCCGACGATATGGCCGTGAGAGTCATTGATTTGTTTGAAGTGATCGATATCAATCAGTGCGATGGTGGCGTGGCTTTGTTGCTGCTGGCACTTGTGGAACTTGAGGTGCAGCAGATCTTTCCACGAACCGTGGTTGAGCAGGCCGGTGAGGCTGTCGGTGCGGCTCAGTGCGCTGAGGGCACGTTTATGTTCCGACAGTTTGATCGCCAATTCGTAGCAGACCCAGCCTATGGCCATGGGGTACAACGTCAACATCGGCAGGCAGGTGTAGACCTGGAGCGGGCTGACGTCGGGGTTGAAGCGCATGCCGAACAGCGCCCATGCCACCCCGATCCCTGCGCCCTGCGCGAGCAAACCGCGCAGGAACAGGCGCCTGCCGCCAGCGGCGAAGTTGTTCATGGTCATCATCGAGAGGATGGTCACGGCCGTCAGCGGTGTGAACTGGGCGGCGGCGGCCCAGAAGCCGCCGCACAACGAGTCATACAAAATGTTGCGCTGTTCGGCGTGGTAAGGGAAGGGGGAGCGGATTGACAGTTGGTACGCCACATGTGCCCACGCGAGCCCATTGAACAGCAGGAGCGCCCACACCCAGCTCGGCATCGCGAGCGGGTACAAGCCGCCGATGACACTGATGCAGCCGATACCCAGGCCGATGATCCTTGGCTTGTAAATACGCCTGGCAAATGAAAGCCCTTTGCCTCGTCTGTTTTCCATAGATTTCCGGGTCAGCTCTTTTTCGCAGATTCGGCCGCGCGCGCGTGCAGGGAGAACCGTTGATCGGATAATACTTGTGAATATTGTCAGTTATTTGCGTAGGAATAATCAGTGGCCTTCCAGGCCATTCGCGCAAAACAGAGGGCAAATAGGCCAAAAGCGACCTGGTATGTCGCGTATGCAACGGTTGTTTACTGCGAGCGGGGAGCGCCAGCTTCGTAGCCGGCCAGAAACATATCGATTGCCGACTCGATCACTCGGGCCTGTTCGGTGACGTCGAGGGTGGGTTGGCCCAGGGTGATCTGCGGCCAGAATGCGAACGCCTTGAGCAGGCTTTGAATCTGGTGCGCGGCGAAGGCCGGGTCGGTACCCGTGAGCCGGCCATCTTCCTGGGCGGCGCGCACCCACTGAGTAAAGCCTTCTTCGCGCAGGCTCAAGCGGTTGACCATGTCCTGGGCGCGTTCCGGCGAGTGAATGGTGGCGGCGATGGCGACCCGGGCCAGGTCGAGGAAGTTAGCGTCCGACATCATCTTCATCTTGGCTTGCAGCAAGCCGCGCAGTTGTTCACGCAGCGGGCGATCGCTGGCGTAGTTCACGTCGAGTTGCGCGACGCTGCTGGCCCAGAGTTGATGCAGGATTTCGGCGAACAACTCTTCCTTGCTGGGGAAGTGGTTGTACACCGTGCGCTTGGAAACGCCGGCGGTGGCGGCGATCTTGTCCATGCTGGTGACCTCGAACCCGTTGACCCGAAACTCAGCGATAGCGGCGGCCAGGATGGCTTCGCGCTTGCGGTCGGTGAGACGTTGAGGGACAGACATGGACAGGGATCGACTCTAAGAGGAAAATTACACTCGGTAGTTTACTTGCTCCGGGTTTTGTTGCAATCTTGAAACTACACTGTGTAGTGTAATTTTATGAGCGGTCCGTAGGAGTTACCTGGTAATGGCCACGATTTCAACCCGTCTCGCTCCTTCGCCTGTGCTACCCAAGCCTGCTCAACAGGAACAGGGCACCTTCAGTAACCACGCCCCCGTGCAGCGCGCCGGCTTCGGCAAAACCTTGGGCATTTTCTACAAGATGCTGTTTCACAAGCCGCGCAATACGCGGCCGGTAGGGGCGATTCCGGTGCAACCGCTGACCCGCGAACAGCTATTGGCCGCTCCCGATCACAGTGTGTATCGCCTGGGGCATTCCACCGTGCTGCTGAAAATGCGCGGCAAATTCTGGCTGACCGACCCGGTATTCGCCGAGCGCGCTTCGCCGTTCAGTTGGGCCGGCCCCAAGCGATTCCACGCACCGCCGATCAGCCTCGAAGACCTGCCGCCCTTGGAAGCGGTGATTCTTTCCCACAACCATTACGACCACCTCGACCGCAAGGCCGTGATCCAACTGGCCGACAAGACCCGCTACTTCCTCGCACCGCTGGGCGTTGGCGACATCCTGGTGAAGTGGGGTGTGGATGCCAGCCAGGTGCGGCAACTGGATTGGTGGCAGGGCAGTGAAGTCGATGGCATTCATTTTGTCGCCACCCCTGCACAGCATTTTTCCGGGCGCGGCTTGTTTGATAGCAACCAGACGCTGTGGTGTTCCTGGGTGATGATCGATGGCGCGCGACGCGTTTTTTTCAGCGGTGACACCGGTTATTTCGACGGTTTCAAATGCATCGGCGAACAGTACGGACCGTTTGATCTGACCCTGATGGAAACCGGTGCTTACAACGTCGACTGGCCCCACATACACATGCAACCGGAGCAAACCCTACAGGCGCACATCGACCTTAAGGGCCGCTGGCTGCTGCCGATTCACAATGGCACCTTCGACCTGGCCTTCCACGCCTGGCACGAGCCTTTCGACCGCATCATGGCGTTGGCATGGGAGCGCAACGTGCTGATTACCACACCGGCCATGGGGCAGGCGTTCAGTTTGAACCAGCCCGAGCGAGGCGTTGCGTGGTGGTTGGAGGTGGAGGTTCAGGGCAGCGAAGAAGCGCTTGCGAACTGACGGTCGGGGAAATCGGAAAAAGGAATTTTCAAGGTGTTTCAGGCCTACGACAAACGCCAGATGAGAGTGCGATGATCTCGGGAAAGTCAATTTCCGGGAGTCGGCTCTGATGGACAATAAATGTGGGAAGTCTTTGCAGTCGCCTATGTCTTGTCGGCGGGAAGCGTTTTTACCCGCCTGTGCGGAACCGGCGAGTTTGGCGCATGGCCCCTCCAACACTCACATCGAAACGGGGACCACGACTGCACTGGGCATCGGCTACGTCCCTGATGCGCATCTTGGTGCTGGCGTCGTAATCCCCGGCTATAACGTGCCGGCCCTGCCGCTAAAACCCGTGCGCGACGCCGCGCTGTCACTGATCGCCTTGAGTGGTGTCGACCCCAGTGAAGCGGGCAGGGTGGAAGCCCCCTTGGTGCAGCACACCGGCACTCCCACCGTCACCCACTCGTTGGCCGGCAGTCGCGTGGGGTTCGCCGATCGGCTTGTGCATGGCAATGATCAGACGCCGATTGAGCACAGCGCAGCCTTCCTGGAAGCGCTGGGCATGCTGCGTCGGGCCGGGGCCCAACTGGTGGCGGTGCCTGCAGAGCGGGCTGATGACACCCTGCGCTTCACCCTGCATTCGCGCAATGAAATCGACGAGCGTGTGAGCGAGTATCGGCTCGATGCACTGGTGTCCGAGAGCCAGAGCGCTGCGTTCCATGCCGCGTGCTGGAGCGGCTACCCGAGCCTTGGTGAGCCACTGGGGGGCGGGGCGATGCTGTGGTTCTATGGCGCGCAGTGGGCGAAAGACTCGCTGAAGGTGCTGGTGCAGGGTTATCGCAGCGCGCGTCGCTTGACTGAGGTGTAGGCAACGCTACCCGCTGCGTTGAACAATCCTACGGTTTGAACGACCTGCGTCGCGCAGCCTGGGTGGAGTGGGGTTTTTAGACTGGTGTGCGGATCAATGTTGGTCCTTCATCGTTTCTTACCCCTTCCAGGAGGTGCTTCATGTTGGGTATTGGTTATGGCATGGGTGTGTTTGTTAACCAGGTGCAGCGGTTGCTGCCTGTGCAGTTTTCATCGGGAGCTTCAGCGCCGGTTTCCCCGGGAACGGAATACTCCAGCGTTCGCGAGCTCAGCGAGCAAATGGCCCGGCCCGGTGGGCTCACTTCGGCAGATCTGGTCAGTTATCTGCAGGCGCGCATTCGTAAGCTGGACCCCAAATTAAGCTCGATCATTGAACTCAACCCCGAGGCGTTACAGATTGCCCGCGCGCTTGATCTGGAGCGCGCCAGTGGCAAGGTCCGTGGGCCGCTGCATGGCATTCCCGTGTTGCTCAAGGACACTATCGAGACGGGGGACACCCAGCAAACCAGTGCCGGCGCCTTTGGGTTGGTGGGTAGGGCGGCGTCCAAGGACGCTTTTATCGTCGAGCGACTGCGCCAACAGGGAGCCGTGATCCTGGGTAAAACCAACTTGACGGAACTGGCTGGCTTTCGCGGTGGGCCCGATGGTTTGAGTGCGCGGGGCGGGCAAACGCGTAACCCTCATCAAGCAGGCGCAGAGGTGGGCGGCTCAAGTTCGGGGTCGGCCGCTGCGGTCGCCGCAGGCTTCGCCCCCTTGGCGGTGGGTACCGAGACCAATGGCTCGATCATCGTGCCCGCGGCGTTCAACGGGGTGGTTGGTTTCAAGCCTGGTGTGGGTTTGTTGAGCCGCAGCGGCATCATTCCAGCCAGCCATCGACAGGACACGCCAGGTCCGATGGCGCGCTCGGTGTTTGATGCTGCGTTGATGCTTAACGCCATGTCGGGCCGCGACCCTCTCGATTCTGCGTGTGTGGATGCTCCCCAAGGTATTGATTACACCGCGTTGCTCAAGCCTGGTGCCTTGCAGGACAGGCGTATCGGTTATCCCGTGACCTTTTCCGCGAATGGCGAACGTTTAACGGTGGATAACAGTCCGCAATTCAGCCAAACGCTTGAAGTGCTTCGCACGCAAGGCGCGGTTCTGGTGCCGGTCGATATGCGATTGGCCGACGCCTCACGCTATGACGAACTTTTGTTCGCCGATGTGAAGGACGAATTGAACGACTACCTGGGCAAGCGCGAGGGGTTGCCGGTCAAGTCCGTGCCCGAGTTGATCGCGTTCAACGAAAAACGCGATGGCACCGAAACCGATCACCAACCGACACTCAAGGAGATCGACGCGTCCACCCTCACCGCCGACGAGCGCCAGCCGCTATGGGACGCAATGATCCAGGATTTTCGTGGCACGGTGGATGAACTGATCGACCGGGAAAACCTCGACGCCGTGGTCTCGGACTTTGATACGAACAGCTACTTCGCAGTGGCGGTGGCCGGCTACCCAGGGATTTGCGTGCCGTCCGGGAAGAATGAGGACGGTATGCCGACCAGTGCGTACTTCTTTGGTGCCCGTGGGGCTGAACCCACACTGCTTGCTGTGGGCCATGGCTATGAGCAGGCAGCACAGAAGGTCTCCAGACCCAGCCTCTAAACCGCCAGGCAATGCTTACACTCTGTTCTGGACTCTACGCACGTGTCGGTTGAGGGGGTGGTGAATCAATTGATGCCGCTGCCGAACCCATCAATCGAGACATGATGTTTTGTGCCGCGGGTTCACTTGGCGGAGTGTCAAACTTGCGCGCACTCATCCCCCATCCAGGCGCAAAACCCGGGAAAAACACCAACCCTTCGGCCTCCAGGCGAAACGCCAGGGTCAGGCGGACGTCATCCTCCACGTCGCCCTGGGTTTCAAACCGTTGAATCGCATCCACCGCCACGCCGGCCTGGCGCGACAGCTCTTCGCGGCTCCAGCCCAGCATGACGCGGGCCTGCACGCTGTGCTTGGCGGTGAATTGATGCAGGACGATTTGCTGTTCTACGAAAGAGCTCATTGCCAGAGAGGACATGGGTTGTCTCCAGGGTTCGACGGGGAGGGCAAACTATACTGTGTTTTTGTACAGTTGTTTTGACCGCTCATCAACTGGAATTTTTCCCGGCGCCGACACCGCTCTGTTTTGAGGCTAGCACGGTGGTATTCCTGTTCGGGTCGAACGCTGCATTGGCTAACTCGCCTCAGCCCCCGGCACTTCGCGAATAATCAAATGATCCAGATTCTCGATATCCGCGCTGAACACCCCGAATGTCTGCTCGAGGTTTTTCTTGCTCGGTACCTGCTTGAACTGCGGCGTCACCCCGTAAAAGAAGCAATATAACGGCCGTTCGCTGCTGGCTGCAGCCTTGATCTGCTCGAGGAACGCTGTGCGCTTGCGGTAACTCTCGATGAGTTTTTTGTTCAGGTAGACGTTGACCGAGTAGGGCTTCTTGTCGAGCCATACCTTCTTTTCGAAGTCGATGCGAAAGCTGCTGGTGTAGTCCTTGATCGCTTTGATCCTGCCCCAATAGATCAGGCCGTGGTTGTCCTGCAGGTACTCGATCTTCTTGAAAAACGCCGCATAAGACGCAGTATGCTCGCCGATCTTCAGCGGCATCGCCTTGAGCTTGTCCTTGTCGTCGAGGTTCGACACATAGCATTCCACCGGGTGGGCGAACACACTGGTTTTATCCGGGGTAGTGTCGTTGGAACCGACAGACACGCTGGTGCGGGCTGAAGGGGGATTCGCCGGGTCTTGTGGCGCTTGCCCTTCAGTGCCCGCCAGCGGGGTTTTGCGCGGGTAGGTGCGCCGGGTCAGGACAAATTCCGATGGGAAGTGTTCCTCGCGCTCGTCCTCGCTGTCGTCCGTAGCCGGCTTGTGGCGGCTGACGTAACGGCAACCCTCGATATGCCGGGTGCCTGGGGTGTTTTTAAAATGCGGGGTGCGCCGGTAATTGACGTTTTTCGCGTTGAAAGTGCTCAGCACGTTGCCCGCTTCAAAGGCCGCGCGGCATTCAGCGTTGGGACAGAGGAAGCTGTCCTGGTCAGAGTCGTAGGCGTCGGTTTCGTCGAAATTCAACTCTCGCACGTCATAGATCGACAGCTTGTCGTCGAGACTCAGGCTGTAGGCCGTGTCGAATTTCATGGGCTCGGGTCCGTGAGAAGTTTGGCTACTAGAGAGTCGGATATTACGCAGATATCAGCAGGAAACCGCAACCTGTCGCGCCCCAGCGAGGCGGCGATGGGATCGATTCGATCTCCCGCCTAACCCGCCGCCCGTATCACCGCTGCAGCCTGGCCTGCTTCTTCTTCCCGTGAAAATGCCGAAAATGTGCATCCTGCGCCGCCGCCAGCAACTCCCGATCCCCGCGCGTATCGCCCCAGGCCCGGAGCCGATACTCCCCCAGGTCCCCATACTCCGCCTCAAGCCGCAGCACCTTGTTCTCGCACCGGCAGTTATTCCCGGTGAGCCTGCCGGTCAATACGCCGTCGAGCACCTCAAGCTCGGTCCCGATCAACTTGATCCCAAGCCGATCGGCAAACGGCTGCAACACCAATGCCGGCGACGCCGAACATAAGGTCACCACCGCCCCCGAGCCCAGCTCCTGCTCCACCGAAAGCACCCCCGCCGGCCGCATCAACCGCGCCCAATTGCGCTGGCAGTACTCCTCGGCCTTCTGCTGCACCCACGTCTTCTCGACCCCGGTCATAAAGGTACGGATCAACTGCGCCTTCAACTCATCCCGGCTGATCTGCCGTACAAGAAACCGCAGCCCAGGCAGCGCCAGCTTGACCATCCGGCCGTAGAATTCGCGGGCGCCAAAGGCAAACTTGAGGAAGGGCACGAAACTGTCGTGATGGGTCAGGGTGCCGTCGAAGTCAAAGACGGAAAGTACTTTGGCATCCACGGGGCCGGCTTCGAGCATGTCTGGTTTCACGGGTGGTCCTTGATCAGGTGGCGCGGGTTCTCATAACGATGTGACTGGCACCCATTACAGGGGTTCAGGCGAATAACGGTTATGCAATTCAGATCAGCCATGGGCAGTGCTGTTGTTCTTTTGCCCGCAATGATCAGGGCAGTTTACCCGGTCGGGCATAGGAATGAACGTCGTGAGACGTGTATGCCTGCAAGGTGAAAGTATTTGTTTGCTGTGGCGCAAGCGCGGTCTGATGTGGAGCGAACAAGCGTTAGGTCTCCGCGCTTTTTACACGATACAGCGCCGACATCTGTTCGATTTCTGCAAGGATCTCCTCCCTGAGTGCTGCTGGCTTAAGAACCTCAACGCTGGCGCCTTGACTCAAAATCCAAAGTCGCAACCCCTGGCTCAAATGCAGTTCGCAACTCAGGTGCCAGCGTTCCGTGTCGTGGGGCTGTAAATGCTGTTGTGAACTGAGCCAGTTCTCGCTCAGGCGCTGAGACATCTTTTCATCGATCAGCAACTCCAGCTGGATGGGATGTTCGTTCTCCAGCCCAATCAAGCTCTTCAATGAACGGGTATTACGAATGTCGTACTCAGCGGGTACCTGAGCGGGTTCAAACCCTGCCGCTTTCGCGGATTTGAATCGGTGTACTGGCCAGGCATAAGGCGTGTCCGGGTCTCTGCCATCCACGACGAGTGACAGGTAGATGTTAGCGTCCTGAAAGGACAGGCCCAATGGTGTCAACCGATAAGGCTTGGGGGTTGGCGCGCCGCGTGGCTGGTACAGCACGTCCAGCATGCTCCCCTCCAGCAACGCGTCCTGGATGGTTTGAAAGACCTGAGGCTCGACCAATCCCGGCTGTAAATTCAGAAAACGGGTGTTGCTGACCACCTTCTTGGTCCAGTCATACAGTCGGTGGGAATGTTTATTCAAAATCGACTGGGCGTGCTCGTACAGCTCCTGAAGATTACCGCCTAGCGTGCGGCTGGTGTACGGGCGGGCATGGTCGATGATCATGATCAAATTCATTGCGTCAGTGGGTTTGAGCACGAACCTCGACAACTCCTTGTCTGCCCAATACACGTATTCCCGGCCTTCCTTTTTGCGCTTGATACCGTAGCGTTTGTCCTCTAGCAGGGCTTTGAGGTTGCGCTGAATCGTCCGGTTGTCCACCTCGATGGACTGGGCTCGAAGTCTTTCTTGGAACTGTGCCACGCGCAAGCCGCACGGCGTTGCCGTGCCGCCCCGTGTGGGAATCATTGCCAGGAGTAGATCGAGGCGAAACCTCTCTTCCAGGCGTTTTCCTGACATCTCATGCATCCTCTATTGCGACACAGTTTGTCGTTCAGAGGGTGGATGATTCCTTTCGAGAAATCAATCTGATGCCGGAGCCGAGAAATGGCCACGCCCAAGCCTGCAAATGTCGTCAACATACTTGAGGCTTTTCTGCCCGAGCTTGAAGTGCTGGAGTTCCGTGAATCCAGTGCACATAACGGTCTGGGGGCGGGATTGGGCATGCCGACTCTGCGGATTGTTGAAATGTATGAGCGTCACGGGGCTGTGTCATACGCTGAAGCGAAGGCTATGAATCCTTTGAATGCGCCCTTGGCACGAGAATCATTTCTCCTGCTCTACGCGCAGCTTCGACGAGCAGCACTCGACCATGATGCAGAGGCACTAAATGACCTCGGTTGGTTATGGCTGGATGGGCGCACGTTGATCGAGGACCCCGCGATTGCCCTGCACCTTTTCCGGCTGGCTGCGGCGGACGATTTATCTGAAGCCTTTTTCAATCTAGGGCAGCTGTATACCTACGGAATAGGTGTCGCCGTCGATGAGCAAATGGCCCAGCGCTGGCTGAAAAAGGCGTTTAAAGCAGGTATCCGCGAGGCTGCTTTGGAGGTTGCATGGCTTTACGACGCGCGGAATCGAGAAGGCAGTTGTGAAGCTTCACAGGTTGAGGCCGATAACCGGAAGGCATTTCGTTGGTACCGAAAAGCTGCTCGTGCCGGCGATACTGCGGCGTTTGCACGCCTTGGGAAGAGTTACCTGGAGGGCAATGGCGTTTCGCGTCACGTCTCAAAGGGGCTTTTTTGGTTGCAGCGCGCAGCGCTCAGTGGTGATGCGGCGGCGGCGGATGCCTTGGAATATTTTTATGAGGATGGGCTGTACATGCCGGATCCTCAGGGACGTATGCGTTTATTTTGGGCCTCATATGCCGAAGGTCTGCGAGATGCACTTGAGTGCCGATAACGTGGGCGTAGGTCGCAGTATTCAACAGTGTTTTAAATGAAAAAAATTAAGGACGGGTAATGATTACGTTGAGAGACGGCGGCTCCTTCAGCATTGATGCTCTGGTTGCAAAAGTTGAGGGGTTGGGGGGTTCCATGGTGTTGGGCCCCATCACGGTCGTGTTGACCGAGCACAATAAGCCGGACTCGTTGGATTACTGGATTAGAACCAATGGGGCTCATCGAAAAGACCAGATGCAAGCGGAAACGCAAGTGGTCGATCAGTTGGTCGCCACCGGTCGTTTTGATCGCGTCAAAATGAACTGTCCATCGACCGGGCATCGTTGCACTGGACTGAGCGTGATTTCAAAGCCTCACGCCGAGCACACTCAGGCATCCACGATTACTGTGCCTGATTGTGAAGAAATGGAGGCGGCCGCATGGCTGGTCGACCGCTTCAAGGCTGCGTCGCCGAACCTTGCCTATGCCAACCTCAATGCGGCCGGAAGTTATCGAGGTTGGGTTGCTGACTTTAAAATTCCTCTGTTGGATGGTCGTTCACTGAGCCTGGATCTTCGAAAGGAAAAGGATCTGTTTCTCCTGTTTGTCCTGGCGGTGGTGTGGTCTCGGACAGGCCCTTGGGAGAATGCCGTCTATTTTGTGGCCTGGATGAAGCTGGCTCACAAAGACACTCCTGCGTTATGGAAAAACAATGCATTTGTAGAAGTAGAGTGCAGTAACCGCGAGGTCTCCATGGCGCAGACCTTAGGTCAGTGCCTGGCCCCCGAGACACGCAAGCAGGTCAGTTTCAGGAAAGATGTTTACGCGAGTGTAGGGATACTTGCCCAACACTGGGACAGTATCAAACGTGAGATCGACGTCATGATCACCACTCGCCAATACGCGGATTTTTTCGACTATATGCGTTCATTAAAAGGCTTGGGGACTAGCCAGAAAAGTATGCTGATAAAGATCCCGCTGATCATGCGAGAGTTGCGTTGTCAGCTTTATCCCTCAATTCCAGGCGAGTTCTGCTGTGTACCGGATGCCCGGGTCTATGAGGCGTTAAGTGCAATGAGCCGGGACCACAACAAGCATATAAACCTGATGCATCACGCTGGCAGTGTAAAAAAACTGATCGACGCTTCTGCGAAGATCTATCAGCTGTTCGGTGATCTGTATGACCTGCCTTTGTTCGCTTATGTAGACCTCGATCTACCCGGTAAGTGAGAGTTGGAGGAGAGGCCGGTCTAAAGAAGTCCGACGCACTGGCTCACTCACCTGCGAGATACACCGCCAGGACGCTTTGCGAATCAACTGGGTGAAGGCGCGCATTTGCGCCAACGCAAAAACAAAAAAGGGCTGCCAGTTGGCAGCCCTTTTTGCAGAACCCGTTTCATTGTTGATGAGGCGGGTTCAGGTTTTGATGCGATTTCACGGGCTAAAGAATCAGTCCCAGCTCAACGCGCCGCCAGTCTGATACTCGATCACCCGGGTCTCGAAGAAGTTTTTCTCTTTCTTCAAATCCATAATCTCGCTCATCCACGGGAACGGGTTGGTCGTCCCCGGATACTCTTCCTTCAAGCCAATCTGCGACAGACGACGGTTAGCGATGAACTTGAGGTAGTCCTCCATCATCGCCGCGTTCATGCCGAGTACTCCGCGTGGCATGGTGTCGCGCGCGTA
>NZ_JAFCVO010000029.1:0-43511 GCF_049897085.1 Pseudomonas sp. PSPC3-2 | reverse complement strand
TGACGGCGGCCCACGGATTCAAGCCTGCGTTCGGGCACACCGAGCCTAGGCGAGGTGCCGAGTGGTGGGGCAAGAGCCCTTTTGGTTACTTTTGGGGCTCTTTTCCAAAAGTGACCCGCCGTAAGGGCGGAACCCATAGCAGCCGTTACCGCTGGAATGGATATGTACTCAACTCAACCAAAAAAAATGGTCGGCCCAGAGGCCGCCATCGGGGGCAAGCCCCCTCCCACATTGGATCTCCTTTGTACATTGGATCTCCTTTGTATTGGCGACAACATGTGTATTGGAGACCCCACAAAATGTCAGATCCAGCCAAGCCAATTCCAGTACGTCGCCGCAAACACCAACATCAACAGGTAACCAATCAACGTCACCAAAACCCCCACCTTGGCAAACTGCCGCGCCGTAAACGTCCCGGTCCCCAGGCACACCATGTTCTGCGGCGCATTGATCGGCAGAATAAACCCGTAGCTCACCACAAACCCCAGCAGCATGGTCATCCCCAGGCGGTTGAATTCCCCCGGCAAGGTCTGCAACACCGCAATCAAGATCGGCAACAACGCCGAGGTCAACGCCGTCGCACTGGCAAACCCCAAGTGGATCAAGATCAAAAACGCCCCGAGGATCGCAAACACGCCCAGCGGCCCGACCTTGTCCAGCCCGGTGTGTGCCACCACCTGCGAGCCCAGCCATTGCCCGGCCTGGGTAGTCAGCAACGCCGTACCGAGGCTGATACCGACGCCGAACACAATCACCGTGCCCCACGGAATCCGCGATTGCACATCCTTCCAGGTCATCACGCCGATCCCCGGCAACAGCAGGAACACCAGCCCGGCATAAGTGGTCGAGGTGGTGTCGAAATTGTGCAGGCGCCCTTCGGTAGCCCATGCCAACAGCAACAGCACCGACACCGCCAGCAAGCGTTTTTGCGGGCCGGTCATTGGGCCGATGTCCACCAGCGACTGGGCCACGGCTTCTTTGCCACCGGGGATGCTGTCGCTTTCCGGCGGCAGCAGTTTGATCACCAGAAACAGCAGCACCGCCGACATGATCAGCGCCCACGGCGCGCCGGCGATCAGCCAGTCGATCCACGACACGCGCTGGCCGAGCATCTTGTCCATAAACCCGACGGTCAGCAGGTTCTGCGCGGCGGCGGTCTGGATGCCGACGTTCCAGATGCTGGTGCCCTGGGCCACCACGATCATCAGGCCGGCGGCGATGTTCGAGCGTTTATCGACGCCAAACGCCGCCACCACGCCCATCATGATCGGCACCACACAAGCACTGCGCGCCGTGGCGCTGGGCACCACCAGGCTCAGGAGGATGGTCACCGCGATCGCGCCCAGCAAAATGCCACGGGTGCTGGTGCCGACCCGGGTCAAGGTGACCAGGGCGATGCGCCGGTCCAGGCCGGTGTGGGTCATCGCGGCGGCAATAAACAATGCACCCGCCACCAGGGCCAGCGCCGGGTTGGAGAAGCCAGTCAGGGCCATGCTGATGGCCGGGCTGGAGCCGATCAGGTGCGTAGGGTCTTGCAGCGACGGCGCGGTGCCGAGCAAGAACGCCATGAGCGAGGTGATCATGATCGCGCTGGCTTCATAAGACACCGCCTCGCTGATCCACACCACCACGGCAAACGCGAGGATTGCCAGCATGCGATGGCCGGCCACCGGCAAGTCCGCGGGTAGCGGCAACAGCAGCACCCCGACCATGACCAGCACGGCGACAACCAGGCCCAAGGGCAACTTGAAGGATGCAGCGGTTGTTGCGGGGGCGCTCATGGGGTTCTCCGTCGGCCGTCAAATCAGGCTGGGAGCATGGCGCAAAATGCCGCAGGCGGTGTTGACAAGTATCAAACCTCTAGGCCAATAACTGGCTCAACACCGCCCGCAACTTCCCGGGCTTGACCGGTTTGTTCAACAGCGGTGCGTCCAGCCGCCGCAGGATGCGCCGGCACTGGTCGGTGCGGTCGGCGCTGATGATCACGGCGGGAATCGACTGGGCGAAATGCTCGCGCAGGTACTTGACCACCTCACTGCCCACCACGCCGTGGTCCAGGTGGTAGTCCGCCAGGATCAACTCCGGCGCCCTGCCCTGCAACGCCAGCAACGCGCCGGCCTGGTCGGTGGCCGTGACCACCTCGCAGCCCCACTGCCCGAGCAGCGCGCTCATGCTTTCGAGGATGCTGACCTCGTTATCCAGCACCAGCAAACGCCGCCCCGGCAGCGGGTTGCCGGTGGTCGGTTGCACCGGCAGCAGGCTGATGGCCAACGGCATTTCTTCGCTGATGGGCACTTCGATGCTGAACATCGACCCGCGTCCCGGCCACGAGCGCACCGCCACCGGGTAACCGAGGATCTCGGCGATACGTTCGACAATCGCCAGCCCCAGGCCCACGCCCTTGCGGTCCGAGGCGCGGCCGACGTCCAGTTGGTTGAATTCGAGAAAGATCGCATCGAGCCGGTCGGCCGGGATGCCGCGCCCGGTGTCCCACACTTCCAGGCGCAGGCGATCGCCCCGGCGGCGGGCGCCGAGCAGGATGCAGCCCTCGTCGGTGTAGCGGCAGGCGTTGCTGAGGAAGTTGCGCAGAATCCGCGTCACCAGGCGCAGGTCGGTCCGGATCGCGTAATGGCCGGTGTGTGAGCGTAAATTCAGTCCGGCGGCCAGGGCGACGGACTGGAATTCGGAGACCAGCGGCGCAAACAGCTCGTCCAGGCGATACAGCGCCACGTCCGGCTTGACCGCCGCCTGGTCCAACCGCGAGATATCGAGCAAGTCGGTGAGCAAATCCTCGGCCCCTTCCAGGGCCTGGTGCGTGCGCTCCACCAGCACCTGTTCGACGCTGGGCAATGGCCGTTCGCGCAAGGTGGCGATCAGCAGCCGTGCGGCGTTGAGCGGCTGCAACAGGTCATGGCTGGCGGCGGCGAGGTACTTGTCCTTGCTGCGGTTGGCGGCCTCGGCGGCGTCGCGGGCGTCGCGCAGTTCCTGTTCGACCTGTTCACGCTGGGCGATCTGCTGTTGCAGGTTGCGGTTGGCTTCGAGCAATTCATCGGTACGCGCCGCCACCCGCAACTCCAGCTCGTCGTTAAGGCGAATGTAGCGGTTGCGCTCGGCCTCCAGCTCATGGAGGCGCGCCGTGAGTTCCGGGTAGTGGCTCTTGCGCGCCGACTGGTCGCCCAACCCCAGCAGCCCAGCGAGGGCGCGCTGCTGGTCGTCAGAGTGCTTCGCCATAGACGACCTCGACATCACGCTGGCTCGATTCGCGGGGGTTGGTGAGGATGCACGGGTCGTGCATGGCGTGCTGGGACAGGAACGGAATGTCCGCGACCCGCACGCCGTGCAGGCCGAGGGTTTCGTGGAAGCCGATCGCATGCTTGAGCGCGATCAGATGCTCCACGAGCCGCCCACGGATCTGCAGATGGGTCAGGCCGCGGCAGTCGATGCCGAACGTCTCGGCAATCACCTTGAAGCGCTCCGGCGCCGAGTTGTAGTTGAACGCCACCACATGCTCCACCAGCACCGCGTTGCACAGGCCGTGAGGCAGGTCGAGGAAGCCGCCGAGGCTGTGGGACATGGCATGCACTGCGCCGAGGATCGCATTGGAGAACGCCAGCCCGGCCTGCATGCTGCCGAGCATGATTTTCTCGCGCAGGGCGATGTCCGTCGGGTTGGCGATCATCTGCACCAGGTTGCCGTTGATCAGGCGCATGGCTTCCAGCGCGTGGGGGTCGGTCAGCGGGCCGTGGCCGGTGGAAACGAACGCCTCGATCGCATGCACCAGCGCATCGATGCCGGTACAGGCGGACAGGAACGGGTCCATGCTGGCTGTGGTTTCCGGGTCGATCAGCGACACATCCGGCACCACCGCCTTGCTGACGATGGAGAACTTCATGCGCTCCTGCTGGTTGGAAATGATCACGAACTGCGAGACATCCGCCGAGGTGCCGGCGGTGGTAGGGATCAGGATCAACGGGGGGCTGGGCACACGAATGGTGTCCACGCCTTCGAATTCGAGGATATTGCGCCCATGGGCGACCACAATGCCGATGGCCTTGCCGCAATCCATCGGGCTACCGCCGCCAATGGCCACGATCACGTCGCAATGGTTGTCGCGGTACACCTCGGCGCCGAGCATGACTTCTTCGACACGAGGGTTGGGCGAGACGCCGCTGTACAGGCAGTAATCGATACCGATGGCCTGCAGGCTGGCTTCCACATCGGCGACCCAGCCGGCCGCGATCACACCGGGGTCGCTGACCACCAGCACTTTGCGCGCACCAAAGGTCTTGGCGTAATTACCGACGTTGTGCCGGCAACCGGCACCAAAGATGATTTCAGGCGAGACAAATTTACGTAAGAGGCTGAGATTTGGGCTCATTGGAAAGCCTGTTTTTATTATTTTTGAGAGATGCGCTCCACACTAACCCATCCGCGCGCGAATGCAATCAGACCAAAGAGTCATTCCCCAAACGACCCCGGCCAGCGCAAGGCTGGCCGGGGGTGAATCAGCGGCTGGCGAAGTACATGGTCACTTCAAAGCCGATACGCAGGTCGGTAAACGCGGGTTTAGTCCACATGGGGCGGTCCTCTTGTTGTGCCGGAAGATTCCGGTAGGGTCATTAATGCATGGGGGGATGGGGGTGCGAATGCTACTTTCGAACGAGCCTGGAGCATGCCTTGGTAGCGGATGTACGCCGATCAAAACTGTGGGAGGGGGCTTGCCCCCGATGGCAGTGTGTCAGCCAATACATGCATGACTGATCCACCGCTATCGGGGGCAAGCCCCCTCCCACAGTTGGTTGCATTTCAAGTCGGGGTTAGAAGAGGCCCAGGGGGTTGGTCTGCAGGTAGTGATCCAACAGGCAAAGCCCTCTTGTTGTGCCGGAACGGGTGTACGCCGATCAAAACTGTGGGAGGGGCGGTGCGACGATTCGACTTGCCCCCGATAGTGGTGGGTCAGTGACATAAATCTTGACTGACCCACTGCAATCGGGGGCAAGCCCCCTCCCACAGGGGACCGCGTTGCGATAAGGGCGTTAGAAGAAGCCCAACGGGTTGATGTCGTAGCTCACCAGCAGGTTCTTGGTCTGTTGGTAGTGATCGAGCATCATCTTGTGGTTCTCACGCCCCACACCCGATTTCTTGTAGCCGCCAAACGCAGCGTGCGCTGGGTACAGGTGGTAGCAGTTGGTCCATACGCGACCAGCCTTGATCGCCCGGCCCATGCGGTACGCACGGTTGATGTCGCGGGTCCACAGCCCGGCACCCAGGCCGAATTCGCTGTCGTTGGCAATGGCCAGGGCTTCGGCTTCGTCCTTGAAGGTGGTGATACCCACCACCGGGCCGAAGATTTCTTCCTGGAACACGCGCATCTTGTTATGACCCTTGAGCAGGGTCGGCTGGATGTAGTAACCGCTAGACAGGTCACCCTCCAAACGCTCGGCCGCGCCGCCAGTGAGCAGCTCGGCGCCCTCTTCCTGGGCGATTTTGAGGTAGGACAGGATCTTGTCGTATTGCTGCTCGGACGCCTGGGCGCCGACCATGGTTTCGGTATCCAGCGGGTCGCCACGCTTGATCTTGGCGATCTTTTTCATCACCACTTTCATGAAGTCGTCGTAGATCGACTCCTGCACCAGCGCACGCGATGGGCAGGTACACACTTCGCCCTGGTTGAAGAACGCCAGTACCAGGCCTTCGGCGGCTTTTTCGATGAACTGTGGCTCGGCACTCATGATGTCTTCGAAGAAGATGTTCGGCGACTTGCCGCCCAGTTCAACGGTCGACGGAATGATGTTCTCGGCCGCGCAATGCATGATATGCGCGCCGATTGGCGTGGAGCCGGTAAAGGCGATCTTGGCGATGCGCTTGCTGGTGGCCAGCGCCTCACCGGCTTCACGGCCAAAGCCCTGCACGATGTTCAGCACGCCCGGTGGCAGCAGGTCATTGATCAGTTCGGCAAATACCATGATCGACAGCGGCGTCTGCTCGGCCGGCTTGAGCACGATGCAGTTACCGGCGGCCAGGGCCGGGGCAAGTTTCCAGGCGGCCATCAGCAACGGGAAGTTCCACGGAATGATCTGCCCGACCACGCCCAATGGCTCATGGAAGTGGTAAGCGGCGGTGTGTTCGTTGATTTCGGCGGCGCCGCCTTCCTGGGCACGGATGCAACCGGCGAAGTAACGGAAGTGGTCGGCGGCCAACGGCACGTCGGCGTTGAGGGTTTCGCGCACGGCTTTGCCGTTGTCCCAGCTTTCGGTGACGGCCAGGACTTCGAGGTTCTGCTCGATACGGTCGGCGATTTTCAGCAGCACCAGGGCGCGATCCTGGACCGAAGTCTTGCCCCAGGCGTCGGCGGCGGCGTGGGCCGCGTCGAGGGCCTTGTCGATGTCGGCCGCGTTGGAACGCGGGAATTCGGCGATGACTTCACCGGTCACCGGCGAAGTGTTGGTGAAGTATTCACCGCTGACTGGCGCGACGAATTCGCCGCCGATGAAGTTACCGTAGCGCGGCTTGAAGCTGACGATGGCGCCTGGGGTGCCAGGTTGTGCGTAGATCATGTTGAAGCCTCTGTCTGGGTCCGGGCCTGTCGGTCAACAGGCGATAACCCGATAGTAAAGAGGCCCCGCTGCCGGGCGAATGCGCCGTTGGCAGGGGGATTCTTGTCATTTGGTCGTAGATTCAGCGTTTGCCGACCAGGTCTTTGGGCAGTTTGAAGGTCCAGAGCATGCCGCCCTGGTTGAAGTCCTTGATACGCTTGGCCACTTCACCGCCCCACAACGGCACCGCGCCGCCCCAGCCGGAGAGCACCGAGACGTACTGTTCGCCGTCCATTTCCCAGGTCACAGGCGAGCCGAGTACGCCGGAGCCGGTCTGGAATTCCCAGACCTTCTCGCCGGTCTTGGCGTTGAAGGCCTGCAGGAAGCCTTCCGGCGTACCGGTGAACACCAGGTTGCCCTTGGTCGTCAGTACCCCGCCCCACAGCGGCGCGTAGTTCTTGTGGCGCCAGACTTCCTTACCGGAGACCGGGTCGATGGCGCGCAGCACGCCGATGTAGTCTTCGTTCAGCGGCTTGATGGTGAAGCCCGCACCGAGGAACGCCGCACCTTTTTTGTAGGTGATGCCTTCGTTCCACATGTCCATGCCCCATTCGTTGGACGGCACGTAGAACAACCCGGTGTCGCGGTTATAGGCCATCGGCATCCAGTTTTTCGCGCCGAGGAACGCCGGCGCAACGAACACCGACGTGCCCTTGGCTTCGCTGCCGGGCGCACCGGGGCGGCTGGCGTCGTTGTAGATCGGCCGGCCATTTTTATCCAGGCCGGTGGCCCAGGTGATTTTGTCGACAAACGGGAAGCCACGGATGAACTTGCCGTTGGTGCGGTCGAGCACGTAGAAGAAGCCGTTACGGTCGGCGGTGGCCGCCGCTTTGATCTCTTTGCCGCCTTCGGTGTAGTTGAAGGAGACGAGCTCGTTCACGCCGTCGTAGTCCCAGCCGTCATGAGGCGTGGTCTGGAAGTGCCACTTGATGGTGCCGTCATCCGGGTTCAATGCCAGACGCGAGGACGAGTAGAGGTTGTCGCCAGGGCGCAGGTGGGAGTTCCACGGTGCCGGGTTGCCGGTGCCGAACAGCAGCAGGTTGGTTTCCGGGTCGTAGTAGCCGCCGAGCCACGGCGCCGCGCCGCCGGTTTTCCACAAGTCGCCAGGCCAGGTCTTGCCTGCCTCGCCACCGGAAATACCGTTTTCCACGGCCTTACCGTCCTTGTAGACGTAACCCATATGACCTTCGACAGTCGGACGGGTCCACAACAGGTCACCGTTTTTCGGGTCGTAGGCTTCGATCTTGCCTACCACGCCGAATTCGCCACCGGCCACGCCGGTAATCAGCTTGCCGTTGATCACCAGAGGCGCGGCGCTGATCGAGTAGCCTTCTTTGTGGTCGGCGACTTTTTTGCTCCACACCACTTTGCCGGTGTCTTTGTTCAGGGCCACCAGCTTGGCGTCGAGGGTGCCGAAGAACACCAGGTCGCCGTACAGCGCCACGCCCCGGTTGATCACGTCACAGCACGGGCGGATGTCATCGGGCAGACGCGCATCGTACTGCCAGAGCTTCTTGCCGGTGCGCGCGTCCACCGCAAACACCCGCGAATAGGAACCGGTGAGGTACATCACCCCGTCCTTGATCATCGGCTGCGCCTGCTGGCCGCGCTGCTTCTCGCCGCCAAAGGAGAATGCCCAAACCGGGCGCAGGTCCTTGACGTTGTCCACGTTCAGGGTATCGAGCGGGCTGTAGCGCTGGCCCTGCACGCCCAGGCCGTTGGTGACGATCTGCCCGGGGTTTTTCGGGTCCTGGAGGATGTCCTGGTCGGTCACGGCGGCCATGGCCTGGCCGGATAACAGAATGGCACCGAGCAACACACTCAAGGCGAAGGGTTGGCGGCGTGCGGGTTGGGTCATGACGGCTACCTCTGCGGTTTTTTGTTATACCCGGGAAATTTTCCCGGTCTGGTACAGATTCTTGGGCGCAGGGGCGGTTGTCACAATTGACCGCAGTATCGAGATTGCTAGTTCCTTAGTAGCGGGTCGGGCCTGTCAGCGGGCGGAATCGACGCGCTGCATCTGCTCGCGCTCGTAACGCGGGTACAGGTGGCTGACGCTGCGGATCAGTTCGTAGCGGCTCAGGTTGATCGCGGCGAAGCGCTCGGGGATGGGGCTGCGGATCATCTCGGCCATGTCGGTGCCCTGGGCGGCGCCGTCGCGCAGCAGTTGGTCGAGCCAGGTGAGGTAGTCGCGCATCTGCGCGAACGGCTGCGCATCGTTGGCCACCGGGCCATGACCGGGCACGACCAGGGTCCAGGGCAACGCCTGCAGGGTGTCGATGTCCGCCAGCCACGCCGCCAGCCCGGGGCTGTTGGGGGTGGTGAGGGCACGTTGGTAGAACACCAGGTCGCCGGCAAACAGCACGCCGGTGCTCTGGTCGAGGATGGCCAGGTCGGCGCCGGTGTGGCCGGTCAGCGCGAGCAGGCGCAGGTCGTGGCGGCCAACGCTGAGCACGCCGGGTTCGAGCACTTGCGTGGGCAATTGCACTTCGGTGCCGCGCATCCAGTCGCCGACCATGCGGTAGAGGTTTTCCGCCATGCTATTGCCCTGCTCATGCAGCAGGCGCGTGGTGCCGGCCAGGGCGCCGATGGGCACGTCCTTGAAGGCCTGGTTGCCCAGCGCATGGTCGGGGTGGTGGTGGGTCAGCAGCACCTGGATCACCGGCTTGGCGGTGACGCTGGCGATGGCCTGGCGCAGGGCTTCGCCGTAGCGCCGCGACGGCCCGGTGTCGATCACCACCACACCGGCCTCGGTGACGATGAACGCGGTATTGACGATATTGCCGCCGTTGTCCTTGGCAAAATTGTCGGTACTGCCTTCCAGCAGCCAGGTGTCGTCGGCGATCAGCCGTGGTTTGAGGGCGTAGTCAAGGTCTGCCAGCGCGGGCAGGCTCAGGCTCAGGCACAACAATAGAATCCAGCGCATGCCGCGCTCCTTCTGGTCAGGGGATGGCTGCGTCGAATTCATTGCCGCTGTTGTCGCGCAGCACCAGGCGCGTCGGCCCGGGTGCGTCGATGTCAAAGGCCAGGTTGGGGTTTTCGCTGACCGCCGGGAACAGCTCCAGCTCGGCCAGCACCTGACCGTCCTGGCCACGCAGTTGCGCGTGGTTGAGATAGAACTCGGGGATGCCGCTGACCATGCCGTTATCCATCGGGTGCGCCACCTGCACGCGCACCCGGCTGAATTCACCGCGCGGGTAACGCCCGCCGAGGACTTCGCCGATATGCTCTTCCCAACCCGGCTGGGTGCGAACCACGCTGGGCGCGGTGCAACCGCCGCCGGCCGCGTCGATCAGGGTCGAGCCGACGTGCCACAGCCCGTCATCGGTGAGCACCGCCGCACGCAGGGGCGTGGCCTGTTCGATGCGGATACGGATCGACAGCCAGGGCAACACCCCGGCCTTGGGCTGAAAATCGACAATCCTGGGCAACGGGTTGAGCTCGGCCCAGGCGAGGATCTTCACCACATGGCCCTTGAATGCCCGCGCATCGATTTCCAGCGGCACCTGCCGCGCATCTTCGGCGAACGGCGGCGCCAGCAGCTTGACCCGCTCGTCGAACACGAACGGCGCATCGGCCAGCAACTGCTTGTGGTAGAACGCCCACATCACCGACGGCACCGGGTCCGGGTCCGGGCCCGGTTCGACCGCCGCGGCGTGGGCCGCCAACGGCAACCAGCAGGCCAACATGCAGTTCAGTCGCCAGTTCATCGCCTGCTCCTATTGGTACATTTCGGGCACTTCGTACTGCAGGCCGTAATGGCTGTAGATGGTTTGCAGCGAACCGTCGCGGATCAGGCCTTCCAGCGCCTCTTCCACCGCGTAGGCCAACTGGCGATTGCTCTCGTGTACCGCCATGCCGATCTCCCAGCGCTGCCGGCCCATGCTCGGGTAAGCGTTTTGCGCCAGGGCCAATTGCGGATCGTGCGCCTCATGCACCTGCCAGTCGATCTCGCCGCGCATTGCCATCACCGCGTCGACTTCACCGGCCTTCATCGCCGCAAACGCCTGGGGTACACCGGGGTAGTGATGGGTCTGGCGGGCGAGCATGCCGTTGAACACCGAGGTCAGGTAGAACGACGGCACGCTGTCGACTTCGACGCCGATCGGGTGCTCCTCGAACACCGCCACGCTGGCGACCTTGTCCAGGCGCCGGCGGTCGTAGGCCACCTGCCATTGTTCGTTCTGGTACGGCCCGAACATCACCACGTGGCCGTTTTCCAGTTCACCCTGATCGTTACGCCTTTGCGCGTAATCATGGTCGTAGGGTGCGCGCATCATCAAGTCGGCCAGTTGCTGGTTATGCAACTGGCTGCCGCGCCAGATGTAGTCGCGCAGGTCGTCGTCGAGTTTTTCCCCGGCCGGCGCCCAGATCAATTTGAGCTGCACCCCCAGCGCCTTGGCCAGGGCCTGGGCCAGCTCCACGTCGACCCCGCGCGGGGTGGCACCGTCTTCGAAACTGTAGGGGGCAAAGTCTCTGTACACCGCGACTTTCAGCTCACCGGCGGCGATCATCTGGTCATAGCTGCGCACCTGCGCCTGTGCCGTCTGGCAACACAGCAGGGCCAGGCCGAGCACATAAGCGAACAGGCGCATGGCTTACTCCTCGACGTGAACGCTGTCCAGGTAGGTACGTACCGCCCACAAGGCTTCCTGGCTCAGGTAATCGGCCATTTTCGGCATATACACCCGACCGTCGCGCACCGCGCCGTGACGCACGCGCTGCACAAACCACTCATCACCGGCCTCGCCCACATCCAGCAAGCGCAAGTCGGGGGCGATGCCGCCAGACTTGGCTTCCAGGCCGTGGCAGGCGGCGCAGTTCTGATTGTAGGCGGACGAACCGATTTCCAGGGCCCGATCGTGTTCAGGCGACGTGCGATAGGGGTTCACCGCCGCCCAGCCGTCCTCATCGACCGCCACGCCGGCGTCTTTGACCGAGGTCAGGCCCTTGGTTTCCACTGCTTGCGGGACCACGTTGCCGTGGGCCCAGGCTGGACCTGCACCGATCACACCGGCCAACAGCCCGGCGACGAGCAAGGCATTGAGTTTTGTTGTCATTATTTTTGCCCTCAGGATTGCACGCAAAACCTCATTGCAGAGGTTATGGCAACCATCTTAGGAACCCTGGGGCATGGGCCGTATGCTGCTTTGGTGGCCGGCTTATCCTCCCTTGGTAGTAGGGCTTGTGGGGCACGCCTAAAACAGCGGCGCGCCGGGAAGTCTTCCCGGCAACAGCGGGACTTTTTCCGTATCCGCCCAGCACCCTGGCGCTCCACCCTGTGCAGGCCAAAACCTCCACTGGGAACTGCAACCATGACAAGAACAAGATCGCTACCCGCCCTCTCACCGCTGAGGCTCACCCCTTTGAGCTTAGCTGTGCAGGCCTTCCTGCTGGTCGGCAGCCTGTCCTTGAGTGCGGCCAGCTTCGCCGCCACCGCCCCTGCCGCACCGTCCACCCCAAAGCCGACCCGTAACGTCACCTGGGAAGACATCGCCAACGATCACCTGACCACCAAGGACGTGCTGCAATACGGTATGGGCACCAACGCCCAGCGCTGGAGCCCGTTGGCCCAGGTCAACGACAAGAACGTGTTCAAGCTCACCCCGGCCTGGTCCTACTCATTCGGTGATGAGAAGCAGCGCGGCCAGGAATCCCAGGCCATCGTCAGCGACGGCGTGGTCTACGTCACCGGCTCCTACTCCCGCGTGTTCGCCCTCGACGCGAAGACCGGCAAGCGCCTGTGGACCTACAACCACCGCCTGCCCGAGAACATCCGCCCGTGCTGTGACGTGGTCAACCGCGGCGCGGCGATCTTCGGCGATAAAATCTACTTCGGCACCCTCGACGCGCGCCTGATCGCCCTCGACAAGAACACCGGCAAAGTGGTGTGGAACAAGAAATTCGGCGACCACGCCGCCGGCTACACCATGACCGGCGCCCCGGTGCTGATCAAAGATAAAGTCAGCGGCAAGGTGCTGCTGATCCACGGCAGCTCCGGCGATGAGTTCGGCGTGGTCGGCCAGTTGTATGCGCGCGACCCGGACACCGGCGAAGAAGTGTGGATGCGCCCGTTCGTCGAAGGCCACATGGGCCGCCTGAATGGCAAGGACAGCACCCCAACCGGCGACGTGAAAGCCCCGTCGTGGCCGGATGACCCGACCACCGAAACCGGCAAAGTCGAGGCCTGGAGCCACGGCGGCGGCGCGCCTTGGCAGAGCGCGAGCTTCGATGCCGAGACCAACACCATCATCGTCGGCGCCGGCAACCCCGGCCCGTGGAATACCTGGGCGCGCACCGCCAAGGACGGCAACCCGCACGACTTCGACAGCCTCTACACCTCGGGCCAGGTCGGCGTCGACCCGAGCACCGGCGAAGTGAAATGGTTCTACCAGCACACCCCGAACGATGCCTGGGACTTCTCCGGCAACAACGAGCTGGTGCTGTTCGACTACAAGGACAAGGACGGCAAAGTGGTCAAGGCCACCGGCCACGCCGACCGCAACGGTTTCTTCTACGTGGTCGACCGCAACAACGGCAAGCTGCAGAACGCCTTCCCGTTCGTCGACAACATCACCTGGGCCAGCAATATCGACCTGAAAACCGGCCGTCCGGTGGAAAACCCAGGCCAGCGTCCGGCCAAGCCGTTGCCGGGTGAAACCAAGGGCAAGTCGGTGGAAGTCTCGCCGCCGTTCCTCGGCGGCAAGAACTGGAACCCCATGGCCTACAGCCAGGACACCGGCCTGTTCTACATCCCGGGCAACCAGTGGAAAGAGGAATACTGGACCGAAGAGGTCAACTACAAGAAAGGCTCGGCGTACCTGGGCATGGGGTTCCGCATCAAGCGCATGTATGACGACCACGTCGGCACCCTGCGCGCGATGAACCCGACCACCGGCAAGGTGGTGTGGGAGCACAAGGAATCCCTGCCACTGTGGGCCGGCGTGCTGGCGACCAAGAGCAACCTGGTGTTCACCGGCACCGGCGACGGTTTCTTCAAGGCCTTCGACGCGAAAACCGGCAAGGAGCTGTGGAAGTTCCAGACCGGCAGCGGCATCGTCTCGCCGCCGATCACCTGGGAACAGGATGGCGAACAGTACATCGGCGTCACCGTCGGCTATGGCGGCGCGGTGCCGTTGTGGGGCGGCGACATGGCCGAGCTGACCAAGCCGGTGGCACAGGGTGGGTCGTTCTGGGTGTTCAAGATCCCGAGTTGGGATAACAAGACCGCGCAGAAGTAACCCTTTGCGGGGAGCGTCAAGCCACGCGCCCCCGCTTTCCTTCCTTAGAGGCCTAGCCATGAAATACCTGCCCCTCTTGCTCCTGCTCTCCCTGCCCATGGCCCACGCCGACGACGGCGACGACGCCCCGCTGGTCATCAACGGTTGCACCATCGCCGAACACAGCCAATGCCCCGGCGCCAACCTCAAGGGCGCCAACCTGAGCAACCAGAACCTCGCCAAAATGAACCTGGCCGGCGCCGACCTGCGTGATGCGGACTTGCGCCACGCCAACCTCGACCTGGCCAACCTGGAAAAAGCCCAGCTACAGGGCGCCAACCTGACCCGCGCCAGCCTGCAACAAAGCAACCTGCGCCTGGCCGACTTCACCGGCGCCACGCTGATGGCGATCCAAGGTTGGGGCCTGTTCGCCCAGGGCGCGCAGTTTGAAAACGCCAACCTGAGCGCGGCCTACCTGCAATTCGCCCGACTGTCCGGGGCAAAAATGCGCAAGGCCAACCTGCGTGCGGCGGATCTGGAAATGACCTGGCTGAGCAAGGCCGACCTGCGAGGGGCGGATCTGAGCGATGCTAATTTGCAAGAGGCCAAGTTCGGTGAGAGCAACCTGGAACAGGCCACTCTCACGGGCAGCCGCCAGCACTATGCGAACTTTCAGGATGCCAATATGGAAGGCTGCAAGGACTGCCCTACCACCTGGGACCGTTAGAGCACCGCGATTCAAAATGTGGGAGGGGCGGTGCGACGATTCGACTTGCCCCCGATAGCAGTGTGTCAGCCAATACATGCATGACTGATCCACCGCTATCGGGGGCAAGCCCCCTCCCACATTTGAATGGTGTGAAACAGAGAGAAAATTGTCAGCCCGCTACTCTCACCACGCCCATGTCGATGCCCAAGTGGACCAGTTCGGCATGGGAACTCACCTGCAGCTTGCTCTTGAGCAAGGTCAGGTGGTTGGACACGGTCTTGCTGCTGATATTCAGTTGTTCGGCAATGGTCCGTGTGGGCGTGCCCCTGGCCAGCATCAGGAAAATTTCCAGCTCACGCGGCGTCATGCCCTGCAAGCGTTGATCGCTTGGCGTGTAGGCCAGCTCGGTGGCCAGGGCCTGCTCGATATAGGCGTGGCCGTCGAGGATGCGCCGCACCGCTTCGATCAACACCTCGGGCGCCGAGCTTTTGGTCAGGTAGCCCGCCGCGCCGGCCTCCAGGGCTTGGCGCACCAGCGGCAGTTCGTCGTGCATGCTGAAGAACAGCACACGCAGGTGCGGCAGGCGCTGGCGCAGGCGGCGCGTGGTTTCCAGGCCGCTGATACCGGGCAGGCCGAAGTCCATGATCACCAGGTGTGGCACCGCTTCCTGGACCCGGCTCAGCGCCTCTTCGCCGCTGGCCGCCTCGCGCACTTCAATCGCCGGCAATAGCGCACGCAACAGGCTGGCATAGCCCTGGCGCACCACCGCATGGTCATCCACCAACAGAATATTCATCAGGCCTCCAATGGCATGTTCAACGCCAGCGCCCAACCGGCGCCGGGGTGGCTGAGGATTTTCAGGTCGCCGCCCAGGCAGCGTGCGCGCTCGTACATCGAATACAGACCGACGCCGGGGCGCTGCGGCGTTTGCGCACCACGCCCGTTATCGCGCACCCACAGGCGCAGACGCGAACCGCGATGTTGCAGACGTATACGCACTTGGCTGGCGTCGGCATGCCGCACGATGTTGGTCAGGGCTTCCTGCAGCAGGCGATAGAGATGGGTCTTGCTGGCCCCGGACAACGCCGGCAGGTCCGCACTGACCCGCAGCCGGCAATCGATGCCATGGCTGGCCTGCCACTGCGTCACCAGCATCGAGAACGCCTCGGCCAGCGGCAGGTGTTGCAGGGCCACCGGGTACAGGTCGTGGACCAGCGCACGAAAGCCTTGCTGCAGGTGGTCGCAGTGATCTTCCAGTTGCCCCACCGTGCGCGCCAGCAACTGCGGTTGGTCGGTGACCAGGCGTAACAGGCAGGCCTGGGCGCGAATACCGGCCAGGTATTGGCCGAGGTCATCGTGCAGGGTCTGGGCCAGGTGGTTGCGCTCCTGCTCTTGCACCGCCATCAGGGTTTGGGTCAGTTGGGTGTTGTCGGTGTGCGCCTGCTCCAAAGCATCGGTCATGCGATTGAAATGCAGCGCCAGTTGCCGCGCTTCCGGCGAGCCGGCGCTGCGCAGGCGCACATTGAGCTGGCCGGCGCAGACCTGTTGCAGCGCGCGCAGCAGTTCGTCAAGTACGCCCATGCCACGGCGCACCGCCCAGCGGATGGTCAACAGGCTCAGTGCCAGCGCCAGGGCGCACAGGCTCAACAGTTGTTGCAGGGAGTCCCAGACTTCGTCGATCTCATCACGCGGGTCGACCACAATCGACACGCGCCGCCCATCCGGCAAGTCCAGCACCTGGGCGCTGCGCCGTGCCTCGGCGAACAACAGGCGCCCGAGCCAGGCGTCCAGGCCGTCCGGCAGCGGCGCTGGCAAGGTCTCGTCGGGGGCCAGCCAATGCACGCGCACATGCCGCAGGCTGGCCGTGAGGCGCGGTTGCAGGCTGGCCGGGTCGCGCTCGGCGGTTTCGCTCAAGTAATGCACCACCGCTTCGGCCGATTGCAGCTCACGCTCCACATCCGTCAAGGCCTGGTGCAACAACAGCGCGGTGCAGGCGCAGGTGACGAGGGCGAAGAAACCGCACACCCACAGGTTGATGCGCCACAGTGCCGACATGCCTAGTGCGCCACGCGGGCGGGCACGCTCAACGCTTGCAGTGGCGCGTGCAGCTTGTCGACGCCGATCAGGCTGACGATCAGCAGGAACGGTAACAGCAAGGCTTTGAGGATTTGCATGAGCAGTCATCTCCCGAGTCTGCGCGAGGGTTGTGCCCCATGCTAAGACCGCACCCCGTGCGCGGGGCTACTACCTTGGTACTGCCTCAGCGGTACTTTCTGCATATTTGCAGCGGCCTCAAGGGTTCCTATGCTGGCGCAACCTGACATGGAGTGCCTTATGCGCCAGCTCGCCCCCTACGCCGTGCTCTACCTGCTGGCGATTGCCTGCGCCGCCGGGGTGGCCACCGCCAGCCAGGCCGCCGAGGCACCGCTGGCGGTGCAGATCGGCTACCTGGGCTATCGACCTGATCCGGGGCCGCTACTGTCGAATGTGATTCCCGAGCCCGCGGATGCCGGGCAGCGTGGCGCGGAGCTGGCGATCATCGACAGCAATAGCACCGGCGCCTTTCTCAACCAGCGCTACAGCCTGACCGTCGCCACGGCGGACAGCCCCGACGCCCTGCTCGCCGCCGCCCAGGCCCAGCACGCCCAAGGCCTGCGCCTGTTCGTGGTCAACGCCCCCGCCGCCAGCCTGCGCCAGCTCAGCGCGGCCTTGCCCGACAGCCTGCTGTTCAACGCCGGCAGCCCCGATGACAGCCTGCGCAGCACCGATTGCCTGGGCAACGTGCTGCATACACTGCCGAGCCGGGCCATGCTCGCCGATGCCCTGGCGCAATTTCTGGTGGTGCGCAAATGGCAGAAGGCGTTGCTGATCGTCGGCCCCACCGAGGATGACCAGGCCTACGCCGCCGCCCTGCGCCGCGCCGCCAAGCGCTTCGGGGTGAAACTGGTGGCGGAGAAAGCCTGGCGCTTCGATAACGACCAACGCCGCAGCGCCCAGGCGGACATGCCGCTGTTCACCCAGACCGCCGAATACGACGTGGTGCTGGTGGCGGACGAGCGCGGTGACTTCGGCGAGTACGTGCCCTACCAGACCTGGTACCCGCGCCCCGTCGCCGGCACGCAAGGCCTGACGCCCACCGGCTGGCACAAAACCGTCGAGACCTACGGCGCCGCGCAATTGCAAAAACGCTTCGAGGCCCTGGCCGGGCGCTGGATGAACGACCGCGACTTCGCCGCCTGGATGGCCGTGCGCAGCGTCGCCAGTGCGGTGAGCAAGCTGCGCCAGGTCGATCCCATGACCATCCGCCAACTGGAAATCAGCGAGCAACTGCCGCTGGACGGTTTCAAGGGCCGCAAGCTCAGCTACCGCCCCTGGAACGGCGAACTGCGCCAACCGATCCCCATCGTGCAACCGCGCGCCCTGGTCAGCACCTCGCCCCAGGACGGTTTCCTGCACCCTTTCAATGAAATGGACAGCCTGGGCTATGACAAGCCCGAGGTGACCTGCCGCTTCCCCTGATCGCTCACACAATAATAAGGAATCTGCCATGCGCCGCACCCTGCTCTCATGCGCCCTGCTGCTTGCCGCCGGGCACGCCGTGGCCAGCACCGCCTGGGTCTCCAACGAGAAAGACAACAGCCTGAGCCTGATCGACATGCAGACCCTGCAAGTCACCGACACGCTCAAGGTCGGCCAGCGCCCACGGGGCCTGCTGCTGTCCCATGACAAAAAGCTGCTGTACATCTGCGCCAGCGACTCGGACCGCGTGCAGGTGATGGACGTGGCCACGCGCAAGATCATCAAGGAACTGCCCTCCGGCAAAGACCCCGAGCAGTTCGCCCTGCACCCCAACGACCGCTGGCTGTATGTGTCTAACGAAGACGATGCACTGGTCACGGTGATCGACACCGAGACCTCCAAGGTACTCGGCCAGATCAACGTCGGCGTCGAGCCCGAAGGCATGGCCGTAAGCCCGGACGGCAAGTGGGCAGTGAACACCAGCGAAACCACGAACATGCTGCACTGGATCGACACCAGCACCCAGACCCTGGTCGACAGCACCCTGGTGGACCAGCGCCCGCGCTTCGTCGAGTTCAACCACGATGGTTCGCAACTGTGGGCCTCGGCGGAGATCGGCGGCACCGTGACCATTCTCGATGTGGCCAGCCGCGCGGTCCTCAAGACCCTGACCTTCAAGATCAAGGGCGTCCACCCAGACAAGGTACAGCCGGTGGGGATCAAGCTCAGCGCCGACGGCAAGTACGGCTTTGTCGCCCTGGGCCCGGCCAACCATGTGGCAGTGATCGACGCCAAGACCTTCGAGATCCTCGACTACCTGTTGGTGGGCCGCCGCGTGTGGCAGATGGCATTTACCCCGGACGAAAAACAGTTGCTGGCCACCAATGGCGTCAGCGGCGATGTGTCAGTGATCGATGTGGACAGCCTCAAGGTGATCAAGTCGGTGAAGGTCGGGCGTTATCCGTGGGGCGTGGTGGTCACGCCATGAATGCCCTGGAGGTGCGCGACCTGAGCTTCGCCTATGGCGCGCGCCAGGCCTTGCACGAGGTGAGTTTCAGCCTGGCACCGGGGCGCTTTGCCGCGTTGCTGGGGCCCAACGGTGCCGGCAAGTCGACCTTGATCGCCCTGCTCACGCGCTTGTACGACCTGCAAAGCGGCGACATCCGCGTGGGCGGCCATTCCCTGCGCGACGCACCGCGCGCGGCCCTCACGCAATTGGGGGTGGTGTTCCAGCAAAGCACCCTGGACCTGGATTTGAGCGTCGAACAGAACCTGCGCTATCACGCCGCGCTACACGGTTTGTCGCGGCGCCAGACCGACGTGCGCGTCGCCGCCGAGCTGGCGCGCCAGGCCCTCACCGAGCGGCGCCGCGAAAAAGTCCGCGAGCTCAACGGCGGGCACCGGCGCCGCGTGGAAATCGCCCGGGCATTGCTGCATGAACCGCGCTTGCTGTTGTTGGATGAAGCCAGCGTCGGCCTCGACCCCGCCAGCCGCCTGGCGCTGAACCAGCACGTGCGCAACCTGTGCCTTGAGCAAGGCATCAGCGTGCTGTGGACCACCCATCTGCTCGATGAAGTGCAACCCGACGATGCGTTGATGATCCTGCACCAGGGCCGCTTGGTGGCCAGCGGGCAAGTCGATGCGCTGATCCTGGAACAGGGCGGCGACCTCGGCAGCGTGTTCGCGCGCCTGACCCGCGCCACTTCGACGGGAGCCCCGGCATGAATGCTTACTGGCAATGTTTGCGCGGCATCGTCCTGCGCGAGTGGCTGCGCTTTGTGTTGCAGCGCACGCGGTTTCTCAGCGCCCTGGTGCGCCCGCTGTTGTGGCTGCTGGTGTTCGCCGCTGGGTTCCGCGCCGCGCTGGGTATCTCGGTGATCGAACCCTACGACACCTACATCCCCTACGAGGTCTACATCATCCCGGGGCTGGCCTGCATGATCCTGCTGTTCAACGGCATGCAGGGTTCGCTGTCGATGGTCTACGACCGCGAGATGGGCAGCATGCGCGTGTTGCTGACCAGCCCGCTGCCGCGCACGTTTTTGCTGTGCAGCAAGTTGCTCGCCACCGCGTTGATTTCGCTGTTGCAGGTGTACGGGTTCCTGGCGATTGCCTGGGTCTACGGCGTGCAACCACCGGCGATGGGGCTGTTGATCGCCCTGCCGGCGTTGCTGCTGGTGGCCTTGATGTTGAGCGCCTTGGGCCTGCTGCTGTCGAACGCGATTCGCCAACTGGAGAACTTTGCCGGGGTGATGAATTTCGTGATCTTCCCGCTGTTTTTCATGTCGTCGGCGCTGTACCCGTTGTGGAAGATGCGCGACTCCAGCGAGTGGCTGTATTGGCTGTGCGCAATCAACCCCCTCACCCACGCCGTGGAGTTGGTGCGCTTTGCCCTGTATGAACGCTTCGCCGGCCTGGCCCTCGCGGTTTGCCTGGGTTTGACCGTGCTGTTCGCACTGTTGGCGGTGCTCACCTTCAACCCACAGCATGCGGCGTTGCGCAAAAAAGGCTGAAGGCGGCAAAAACTACTACTTTAGTACTGGTTTTCATGTCTATCGTCGCATTCCCAAGGGCTCGGGACTCACGTGTAATGGGCGCATAACGATAAGGATCGCCCTGCCATGCTGCCTGCCCGACTGCCCTTGTTGGCGCTGCTGTGCCTGTTTGCCGCCAACGTACAGGCCGATACCGCCTTATTTTCCGCCGATGGCTATCGCATCAGCCTGTACCGCAGCCCCACACCCGATCACGTGCAGGGCGCGACGATCATCGACACCCCTGCCCTGCAAGCCCTGCTGACCCAGACCCCAGCCCCGGTACTGATCGATGTGTACCGCCGCCAATGGCTGCAAGGCCGCTTCATCGAAGACCAGCCCCACGCCAACCTGCCCGGCAGCCGTTGGCTAGCGAACACCGGCGACGGCGACCTCACACCGGAGTGGCAAAGTTATTTCGTGCGCCATGTGTACGCCTACAGCGGCGGCAACCTTGCGCGACCATTGGTGTTCTATTGCCGCGCCGATTGCTGGCTGAGTTGGAACGCGGTAAAACGTGCCGCCAACCTGGGCTATACCTCTGTGTATTGGTATCGCGATGGTCTGGATGCCTGGGAAGCGGCGAAGCTGCCGGTGTCGGTCGCCCAACCCGAGCCATTTGAATAACCACAATAAGAAAGGTGAACGGCCATGTACAAAATCCTGATTGCCGATGATCACCCACTGTTTCGCGAAGCGATGCATAACGTCATCAGCGACGGTTTCCCCGGCAGCGAAGTGATGGAGACCGCCGACCTGGAGAGCGCCCTGGCGCTGACCCAGGAACACGACGACCTCGACCTGATCCTGCTCGACCTGAACATGCCCGGCATGCACGGCCTCAATGGCCTGATCAACCTGCGCAACGAATCGCCGACCATCCCGGTGGTGATCGTGTCCGCCGAGCAAGATAAACAGATCGTGCTGCAGGCCATCACTTATGGCGCCGTCGGTTTTATCACCAAGTCGTCGCCGCGCCTGCAAATGACCGAGGCGATCCAGCAGATTCTCAACGGCAATGTGTACCTGCCACCGGACATCATCCGCACCCAGAAACCCGGCACCCATCGGCGCCTGAACGAAAACCCCGGTTTCGCCCCCGAATTGCTGCAGGCATTGACCCGCAAGCAGTTGCTGGTGCTGGAGCGGATGACCAAGGGCGAGTCGAACAAGCAGATTGCCTACACTCTGGAGATCGCTGAAACCACGGTGAAGGCGCATGTGTCGGCGATTTTGCGTAAGTTGAATGTGCATAATCGGGTGCAGGCGATTCTCAGTGCCGGGGATATTGATTTTGGTTCTTACTTGCGCCGCTGATCGTCCAGAAACGACATAGAACCCTTGTGGGAGGGGGCGTGGATGGGGCTTGTGTGGGAGGGGGCTTGCTCCCGATAGCGGTGGATCAGTTATAGGTGCAGTGACTGGTAGTCAGCTATCGGGGGCAAGCCCCCTCCCACATTGGATCTCCATTTGATCTCTGGATCTCTGGTTCTCTGGATCTCTGTTTGATCGCTGTTTGAGGAGCGTTCGGTGGTCACTTGCCTAAGAGGTGGCTCATCGCGGTCTTGAGTTTCATCGGCCGCACCGGCTTGTGCATCAAGGTGTGCCCCAGCTCGCGGATCTGCAGTTTCAGCTCGTTGCTGTAGTTGGCGGTGATCATCATCGCCGGGATCGGGCTGGCGCGCCGGGCGTTGATGCGCGCCACGGCGTCGACGCCGTTCTGCTCATCGTCCAGGTGGTAATCGGCGATGAGCAGATCAGCCTCGGCGTGGTAGTTGTCCACCTGCCGCGCCAGGTCTTGTTCCGACAAGGCGGTGACCACCCGGCAGCCCCACCCTTCCAGCAAGGTGCGCATTCCCGCGCAGATCGCTGCGTCGTTATCCAGCACCCACACCCGGGCGCCTTGCAGGCGTTCCAGCATCGGTTCGCTCATGCACGGCTGGGGCAGCGATTTGGGCGCGGTGGCGCTCAAGGGCACGTCCACCGCGAACATCGAGCCCTTGCCCGGCCACGACTTGACGGTGATGCGGTGGCCGAGAATACCGGCGATTTTTTCCACGATGGCCAGGCCCAGGCCCAGCCCGCGATCCTGGTCGCGCCGCTGCACATCGCCGCGCTTGAACTCCTGGAAAATCTCCTCCAGGCGATCCTCGGCGATGCCCATGCCGCTGTCCCAGACCTGGATCGACAAGCGCTGGTGCTGGCGTCGACAGCCCAGCACCACGCGCCCCGAATAGGTGTAGCGAATGGCATTGCTCAGCAGGTTGCGCAGAATCCGCGCCAGCAGCTGGATATCGCTGCGCACCAACGCCGAACAGCCGATGAAGTGCAACTCCAGGCCTTCGCTGCGCGCCAGTTGGGTGAACTCGACGGCCAGGTTGTCGAGCAGTTCGCTGAGGGCGAACGGGGCGATATCGGCTTTGATCACCCCGGCATCCAGCTTGGAAATATCGACCAGCGTGCCCAACAGGTTTTCCACGTCTTCCAGCGAGTTGCTCACGTTGCGTACCAGGGCCTCATTGGCCTGGGGTTCGCGGCGTTCGAGCAAGGCGCCGGTAAACAGCCGCGCGGCGTTCAACGGTTGCAACAGGTCATGGCTGACGGCAGCAAGGAATTTGGTTTTCGACAGGTTGGCCTGCTCGGCTTCGAGTTTGGCTTCGCGCAGGCGCGATTCCACGCGGCGGCGTTCGTCGATTTCGCGCAGCAACTGGTCGTTCAGCGCGGTCAGTTCCGAGGTGCGCTGGGCGACGCGCAGTTCCAGGTTTTGATAAGCCTGGTGCAAGGCCTCGGCGGTGCGCCGGCGCTCGGTGATGTCGCGGATCAGCACAAAGATCCCCACCACTTCGCCACTGGCCAGGCGGTTGGGCACGTAGGAGCGCAGCATGTAGCGCTCCTGGTTGTTGATGTTGGTTTCGGCGAATTCGAAGGTCACGCTCTCCCCCGCCAGCGCCTGCGCGACGTAGGCATCCAGGCGCTGACAGTGCTCTTCGCTGTGGACTTCGCGCAGGCTCTGGCCGAGCATCATGCCCCGCGGCCAGCAGTACCATTCCTCATAGACCTTGTTGGTGAATTCATACACCAAGTCGGCATTGAGGTAGCCGATCAGGGCCGGCACATGGTCGGTGATCAGGCGAATCCAGCGCTCGCTCTCCTGGGCTTTTTGCGCCGCAGCCTGTTCACGGCGCAGGGTTTCGGCGCGCAGCCGGGCGTTGATCAGCAAGTGGTTGCTGGCGCGCAGTTCGGCCATTGCCTGGTTCAGCGCGTCGGTGCGCTCGCGCACTTGTTCGGCCAGCACCACCGAGTGCTGGAACGTGGTGTAGGGGTCGTTGCCCTGGGTCACCCCGGACTCGATGCGCTCGATCAGCGCCGCGTTGATCCGTGTCAGTTTGTGATTATCCAGGCGCAGCCGCGCCAGTTCGGCCAACAGCTCATTGCGATCCAGGGGCGCGTCCTCGGGCAATGGCGACGCCGGTGAAGGTCTGGTTGATGTGCATGCCATTGAACTGTTCTCCGTAGGTGTTGAACCCCATCACCCGCTGGTCGCGCAAGTAGCTCCCGATCTGCTCGAGGGTGCCGCTGTCTTCCAGCTCCAGGCGGCGCAGGAAGCAGTCGCAGCCAATGGTCAACAGCAACTCGCCGAGGCGCGATTGCAGGCCGTCGAACAGGGTTTGCAGGTTCGGCAGGATCGGGCCGGGTTTCATCACCGTGAGGACGATGCCGTTTTCCACGGCGCAGTAGAAACTCAGGCTCAGGTCGTCATGCACCTGCTGGATCGCCCTGACGTAGTACTGGTCGTGGATGCGCACCGCCAGTGGGTGCGCGGCGAAGACGCGGTGGTCAAGGTCGGCTACGGCCACGCCGATATGCCGCGCATACTCCTCGGCGGCGGGCTCGGCGTTGAGCTCGAATACCCGCCGTGACGGGCTGTCGGCGCCGGTCACCACGAGTTTTTCCGCACGCGGCAGAATGTGGTGGGTGGTGAACACTTCGAAGTCCAGCCAGGTATTGACCAGCACCACCACGGCCGCGCCGCTGTGGAACACGCCGTTGAAATACACGTGGGTGTGCGTGAGGTAATTGTCGTCGCCGGCCGAGCCGCCGAAATGCGGGATATCGCCGAGCGCCGCGCTGAGGGCCGCGAGCACCATTTCTTCACGGCTGGACAGGCCGTCGAGCAAGGTCAGGGCAAAGGTGTTGCCCTTGATCGGCGCCAGGGTGTTGCTGCGACAGCCGCCCACCAGGCGTTCGACCATGTGCTGGGCGTCGATCAGGCTGAAGTGCTCCACCTGGTCGATCAGTTCGGTGGCAATCGAAAAATGCGCGTGGTTGAAGCCCATGGCCGTCACGCAATTGCGGCCGTAGCCTTGGGGCGTGATCTCGCCGGCGCTGGTGCAACCGACGAGGCGCACATTGCCGAAACAACGTTGCAGGGCTTGGCCGAGCGCCTGCAGGTCGTAGGTGGCCGAGCAGAAAAACAGCACGAAGCCCAGGTACGGATGCAGCAGTTGCTCGGCCAATTCTTCGGCGGCCTGCTCGGCATCGGTGGCCAGGGACATGGCACTGACTACGCCTTCATGGTTGTGCATCGTCGACTCTCCGCTCTGATGCATGAGTGTACGAAGGCTGGGGGGGCGGAACCTATGCTACTTGGGTACTGGGTGGGGGGATGCGATGGGATTAGACGCTCAGGGTGCAGGTAATCCAATGTGGGAGGGGGCTTGCTCCCGATGGCGGTGGATCAGTCACTGATGATGTGGCTTCAACACCGCCATCGGGAGCAAGCCCCCTCCCACATTTTGACCGCGTACCACTTGAAGACCAGGCCAGGTCTTCAATGCATTGGCCACTCAGCAGAGGAAGGTACAGGGTGTAAACAACACCCAAGCCCCCTCCCACATTTTGACCGCGTACCACTTAAAGACCAGGCCAGGTCTTCAATGCATTGGCCACTCAGCAGAGGAAGGTACAGGGTGTAAACAACACCCAAGCACCTTCCCACATTTTGACCGCGTACCACTTGAAGACCAGGCCACGTCTTCAATGCATTGGCCACTCAGCAGAGGAAGGTACAGGGTGTAAACAACACCCAAGCACCCTCCCACACTTGGATTGCGTTTCAGGTCTTACCAGGTGAGTACGGCACCGACGGCGAAGGTGTCGGTGTCTTCATTTTGGGCGCTGGTCTCATGCCCCTTGATCTGGAACTGGTTGTATTCGGCGACCAGCTTGAGGTTGTCGTTCACGTCGTGAAACAGCGCAATGCCGCGGGTGTCATAATCCGCGCCGCTGCCCACCACGCCGTTGCCGTCGTCCTTGGTCTTGCCATACGACAGCGCCAGGCGGTTCTTGCCCAACTTGTAGGAGCCTTGCAGCAGGTAGCCGTTGCTGTCGACATTGCGCAGGGTCGCTTTGCCGGCATTGTTGGTGAAAAACGGGTTGATGCCCTTGGCCTGGAAGCCCGAGCCGGTCAGGGACAGGCCGCCCATTTTCGCCTGCACGCCGTAGCCCAGGCCCTTGGAGGTGACGCTGTCGACATTGGCGTCGGTGTTGTCCGAGGTCTGGTAGCTGCCGTTGAGCCAGCTGTAGATCTTCGCCCCACCCACGTCGAACTGGTAGGTGATCTCGCTCTCGGTGCGCGGGTTCTTCTGGTAGGCCTTGCCTTGGGCGCTGCTGTCGTTGGTGTCGACCGGGTCGAGGATGCCGACGGCAACACGCAAGCCGTCCATCACCGGGGTGCGGTAGGTGATCTGCGAGGTCGGGAACGGGTACGGATAGCCGCTGCCGATATTGCCGAACGAAACCCCGCCGCCATCGACCAGGCCGAGGCTGTCGCTGACCTGGCCGTAGCCCGCCAGCAATTCATCGAGCAGGATATTGGAACGGGCGAAGAGGCCGAAGTCCTTGCCGATCAGCACTTCGCCCCACTCCGGGTTGGCCACGGTGCCGTAGAACTGGCGCACATCGATCGCGGTGTCGGTGCCGTTGGTCTGGCTGTCGTTGATGGTCACCCAGAACGAGGCACGGGCGCCGAGTTTGAGGTCGTCGGCCTGCTTGGTCATGTTGAAGCCCAGGTAGTTGGGCAAAAAGCCCATCTTCACCCGGGCCTGGCGGCGGTCGTATTGGTCACCGGCGCGGTCAACTTTGCTGTTGACGTAGAAGGCGTTGATGTAGCCATCGGTGGAGAAGGTGGTTTCGTCTTTGTCGTACAACATGATTTCGGCGTTGGCGAGTGGGCTCAGGCCCAGGCCAACGAGAAACACAGGTAACAGACGCAAGGGGAGATTCTTATTGTTATGCATGGTGCGCTCCGCAACGTTGACGTGATGTCGGAGGCGATTATCGGAAGCTGCCAGGCCACGGCCTACGCTGCCTTGGCCCTGGTTTGCGGGTGCTTTGGGTGGGCCACGGGTGCCCGGCAAGTTCGGTGTAAGACGGGCCCGGTTACAGGCCCGGCACTTAGGGTGTACGACCGGCCCTGAACAACATGCCGAAAGATCGCGTCGAGGGTTCGCAGTTCGACCACTTGTTCGCCCCGGATGAAGTCTTCCCTATCGGCAGTTTGAACGCACCCAGCGCGATGCCGGGCTGGGGATGCCGACGCTGTTGCTGCCGGCGATCCAGGTGAATGTGCGGGCGGGGCATATGCCGCCGCCCGAAGAGCATGGGGTGATGTACCGCAAGATTCCGCTCAATCAGCTCTGAGCGCGCTCCAGGCGGAGCGCACGTTGAGGACGCATGCCGTTACTCAACTGACGGAGAACTTGGCAACGATTTGCTTGAGGTCGACCGCCAGCTTGGAAAGCTCATGACTGGCGATGGAGGTTTGCCCAGCGGCGGAAGAACTCTGGATGGACAGATCCCGAATGCTGATCAGGTTCTGGTCCACCGAGCGGGCAACGTGGGCCTGCTCCTCGGATGCCGTGGCGATCAACAGGTTGCGGTCATTGATATCTGCAATGGCCTCAGTGATTTGCGTCAAGGCCACACCGGCTTCATGGGCGATTTTCAGCGAGTCCACTGCGTCGTTGCGGTTCAGCGCCATAGAGGACACCGCGTCGCTGGAGCAGGTCTGGATTTTCGCAATCATGTGCTCGATTTCCTGGGTCGAGGTTTGCGTCCTGTGGGCCAGCGCCCGAACTTCGTCGGCCACCACCGCAAAGCCTCGCCCCTGTTCCCCGGCCCTGGCGGCTTCAATAGCGGCGTTCAAGGCCAGCAGGTTGGTTTGCTCGGCAATGGAGCGAATCACCTCAACCACCCGCGCAATATCCTGAGCCTGCTTGGCCAACCCTTCGACTTCCACGCCAGTCTGCTGCACCGTGGCGCTGAGCTTCTCGATGGACGCGATGGTTTGCGTCACGCGCTCCTGGCCGATTTTGGCCGAACGCTGGGAATCCTGCGTCGATTGGGAAGCCGAGATCGCATTCCTGGCCACCTCTTCCACCGCCGCCGTCATCTCGTTAACCGCCGTGGCCGCCTGATCCGTCTCCATGCTTTGGCGTTCAATACCTGCACTGGACTCGCGGGTGATCGAACTCATCTCCTCCGCCGCCGAAGCCAGTTGTCCAGACGCCTCCGAAATATTCTGCAGGGTGCTTTTCAGGTTCATCTGCATGGACGCGGTAGACCGTTGCAATTCGGTCAGCTCATCATTGCCATTGATGGCAATGGCCACACGCAAATCCCCATCGGCAATTTTGCCGGTCGACACCAACAATTCGTGCACCGGTTTAATGATGCTGCGGGCAAACAGACGAGCGACCACGACGGCGACCAGTAACGAGCCGACCATCAAGATCCAGGTAAACAAACGCGCTCCTTGATACTCGCTGGACGCGACCTGTACCGCCTCGGCGGAGCCACGCGCGTTCAACGCGATCAGTTCGCCGATGGCACGCTGCACATCAAGTGCAATCGGTCCGTTAACCTCACGCAAATAGGTGGCCGCCTGCTCGGCGGAAAGGCTGGAGGCTTGTGCGAGGAACTCATCCGTTTTCTGGATGTAGTTCTTTATCCCGCTCAATGCCTCGTTGTACTTGGCTTGTTCCTCGGGGCTCGACACTAACGGCGCATAGCGCTCGGCAACTTCGAGCGCTTGCGCGCGAACACTTTTGAGCTTCTCAAGCGAAGCGGGGTCTTGACGCGTGGCTTCCATGGCAAAACGACGTAGATCAAGACGCAGTTTGTAAAAAGCCACATCTATCTCACCGCCCAGGCGAATACTGGGGAGCCAGTTGTTTTCGATTTCAACGGTCGAAGAATAAACCTTATCGACTTTTATAAGCGTCATTGCTCCTTGTACTAACAGCAGAAGACACACCACACCAAAACACAGAGTGGTACGAACGTTCAACTTCAAGGCTCTCATGGACATCGCGGCTCACCCTTATTCTGGGCCGCGAATTTCACGGCCTGCTGGGTGCTAATGTGTTGAGTTAGATGTGAAAAATACGTGACTGATTAAGTAAATTTTTATTTAGAGAAAGAAATAAAAACAGCGCCGGTAGTTATCTAGCTAACTATCAAAATAACTTGGGTTATCCCAAGCCGAGATCAAACCATCAATCCATCCGGCGGCAGCGGCAACGCGGTCTTATAGCGCACTTGTTTAAGAGCGAAGCTGGAGCGGATATTGGCAACGCCTGGCACTTTGGTTAGAAAGTCCATCATGAAACGTTCCAGCGACTGGATCGTCGGCACCAGCACGCGGATCAGGTAGTCCGGGTCGCCGGCCATCAAGTAGCACTCCATCACCTCGGGCCGGTCGGAAATCGCCCCTTCGAATTGCTGCAAGGCCAGTTCGTTCTGCTTTTCCAGGCTGACGTGGATAAACACGTTGACGTGCAGCCCCAGCAGGTCGGCATCCAGCAGGGTCACCTGGTCACGAATCAGGCCCAGTTCCTCCATCGCCTTGACCCGGTTGAAGCACGGTGTGGGCGACAGGTTGACCGAACGGGCGAGGTCGGCGTTGGTGATGCGCGCATTCTCCTGCAGGGCATTGAGAATGCCGATATCGGTACGGTCCAGTTTGCGCATGAGACAAAATCACCTGTTTATTGTGTTTATGCAGTTTTTTTATCCGCAAATGAGCCCAAGCGCAATGAAACACAGATAAATATTCTTCTACGCCCCGCCTATGATTGTTGTAGGACAAGATTTCTCCTACCCGGAGGAAGACCGTCAGCTAGCGCGCCCACTACAAGAAATTCACAAGATCGAGCGTAGAAAGCCATGAACCAGCCGTATGCCCCCCTTTGCCTGCATGTTCCCGAACCCTCGGGCCGCCCAGGCTGCAAGACCGACTTTACCTACCTGCGTCTGACGGACGCGGGCCTGGTGCGCAAACCCCCTATCAACGTAGAACCCGCCGACACCGCCGACCTGGCCAAGGGCCTGATTCGCGTGCTCGACGACCAGGGCCAAGCCCTCGGTCCCTGGGCTGAAGGCGTGCCTGTCGAGATCCTGCGTCGCGGCATGCGTGCCATGCTCAAGACACGGATCTTCGATAACCGCATGGTGGTCGCCCAACGTCAGAAAAAAATGTCGTTCTATATGCAGAGCCTCGGCGAAGAAGCCATCGGCTGCGCCCAGGCCCTGGCCTTGAACATCGACGACATGTGCTTCCCCACCTACCGCCAGCAAAGCATCCTGATGGCACGCGACGTGCCGCTGGTGGACCTGATCTGCCAACTGCTGTCCAACGAACGCGATCCGCTCAAGGGCCGGCAGTTACCGATCATGTACTCGGTGAAAGACGCCGGTTTCTTCACCATTTCCGGCAACCTTGCTACCCAATTCGTACAAGGTGTGGGCTGGGGCATGGCCTCGGCAATCAAGGGCGATACCAAGATCGCCTCGGCCTGGATCGGCGACGGCGCCACTGCCGAATCGGACTTCCACACCGCCCTCACCTTCGCCCACGTTTATCGCGCGCCGGTGATTCTCAACGTGGTCAACAACCAGTGGGCAATCTCGACCTTCCAGGCCATCGCCGGCGGTGAAGCCACCACCTTCGCCGGACGCGGCGTCGGTTGCGGCATCGCCTCGCTGCGCGTGGACGGCAACGACTTCATCGCGGTGTACGCCGCTTCCGCCTGGGCCGCCGAACGCGCGCGGCGCAACCTCGGCCCGACCCTGATCGAATGGGTCACCTACCGCGCCGGGCCGCACTCCACTTCGGATGATCCCTCCAAATACCGTCCCGCCGATGACTGGAGCCACTTCCCGTTGGGCGACCCGATTGCGCGCCTCAAGCAGCACCTGATCAAGACTGGCCAGTGGTCCGAAGAGGAACACGCGGCGGTCAGTGCCGAACTGGAAGCTGAAGTGGTCAAGGCGCAGAAAGAAGCCGAACAGTACGGCACCCTCGCCGGCGGCCAGATTCCAAGCGCCGCGACCATGTTCGAAGACGTTTACAAAGAGATGCCGGAGCACTTGAAGCGCCAGCGTCAAGAGTCGGGGGTCTGACATGAACGATCACAACAACAGCATCGAATTGGAAACCGCCATGACCACCACCACCATGACCATGATCCAGGCCCTGCGCTCGGCCATGGACGTGATGCTTGAGCGTGACGACAACGTGGTGGTGTTCGGCCAGGACGTCGGCTATTTCGGCGGCGTATTCCGTTGCACCGAAGGCTTGCAGAACAAGTACGGCAGCTCGCGGGTGTTTGATGCGCCGATCTCCGAAAGCGGCATCGTCGGCGTGGCGGTGGGCATGGGCGCCTACGGCCTGCGCCCGGTGGCGGAAATCCAGTTCGCCGACTACGTCTACCCGGCCAGCGACCAGATCATCTCCGAAGCGGCCCGCCTGCGGTATCGCTCGGCCGGCCAGTTCACCGCGCCGTTGACCCTGCGCATGCCCTGCGGCGGCGGCATCTACGGCGGCCAGACCCACAGCCAGAGTATCGAAGCGGTGTTCACCCAGGTCTGCGGCCTGCGCACGGTGATGCCGTCCAACCCCTATGACGCCAAGGGCCTGTTGATCGCCTCCATCGAAAACGATGACCCGGTGATCTTCCTTGAGCCCAAGCGCCTGTACAACGGTCCGTTCGACGGTCACCACGACCGCCCCGTAACGCCATGGTCGAAACACCCGCAGGCCCAAGTGCCGGACGGTTACTACACCGTGCCGCTGGATGTGGCCGCGATCGTGCGTCCGGGTTCGGCCGTCACCGTACTGACCTACGGCACCACCGTGTACGTGTCGCAAGTCGCCGCCGAAGAAACCGGCATCGACGCCGAGGTCATCGACCTGCGCAGCCTGTGGCCGCTGGACCTGGAAACCATCGTCAAGTCGGTGAAAAAGACCGGCCGTTGCGTGGTGGTGCATGAAGCCACCCGCACCTGCGGCTTTGGCGCCGAACTGGTGGCGCTGGTGCAGGAACATTGCTTCCACCACCTGGAAGCGCCGATCGAACGCGTCACCGGTTGGGACACCCCCTACCCGCACGCGCAAGAGTGGGCGTATTTCCCAGGGCCGTCCCGAGTGGGCGCGGCGTTGAAACGGGTCATGGAGGTCTGAATGGGCACGCACGTTATCAAGATGCCGGACATTGGCGAAGGCATCGCAGAAGTTGAACTGTCGGTCTGGCATGTGAAGGTTGGCGACATGGTCGTCGAAGACCAGGTGCTGGCGGATGTGATGACCGACAAGGCGATGGTGGATATTCCCTCGCCAGTCCACGGCAAGGTGATTGCCCTCGGCGGCGAGCCAGGTGAAGTCATGGCCGTCGGCAGTGTGCTGATCAGCATCGAAGTCGAAGGCGCGGGCAATACCAGGGACGTGCCGGTGGCGGCTGAACCGGCCAAGGCGGCGCCTGCGCCGATGCCTGCCAGCCAGCCGGCTCCGGTGCCGGAAAGCCAGCCGGCGCGCAAACCGTCCGTCGCGCCCCAGGCTCCCGTGGCCCGCGATGCCAACGAACGCCCGCTAGCCTCGCCCGCCGTGCGCCAGCATGCGCTGGATGCGGGCATACAACTGCGCCTGGTGCAGGGCTCCGGTCCGGCGGGCCGGATTCTGCACGAAGATTTGGACGCTTACTTGCTCCAGCGTCCGGCGCAAAATACTAAGGCAGCCAACCCCTACGCCGAACGCAACGACGAAGAACAGATCCCGGTGATCGGCATGCGCCGCAAGATCGCCCAGCGCATGCAGGACGCCACCCGGCGCGCCGCGCATTTCAGCTATGTGGAAGAGATCGACGTCACCGCCCTCGACGAGCTGCGTGTCCACCTCAATGAAAAACACGGTGCGACACGCGGCAAGCTGACGCTGCTGCCGTTCATCGTGCGCGCCATGGTCGTGGCGTTGCGCGACTTCCCGCAGATCAACGCGCGTTACGACGACGAAGCCCAGGTCATCGCCCGCCTCGGTGCGGTGCATGTGGGCGTCGCCACCCAGAGCGATGTGGGCCTGATGGTGCCGGTGGTACGTCACGCCGAAGCCCGCAGCCTGTGGGGCAATGCCGAGGAAATCGCCCGCCTGGCCACCGCCGCGCGCAACGGCAAGGCCAGCCGCGACGAGCTGTCGGGGTCGACCATTACCCTGACCAGCCTTGGCGCCTTGGGCGGCATCGTCAGCACGCCGGTGCTGAACCTGCCGGAAGTGGCCATCGTCGGCGTCAACCGCATCGTCGAGCGGCCGATGGTGATCAAGGGCCAGATCGTGATCCGCAAGATGATGAACCTCTCCAGCTCGTTCGATCACCGCGTGGTCGACGGCATGGACGCGGCGCAATTCATCCAGGCCATTCGCGGCCTGCTCGAACAACCCGCCAGCCTGTTCCTGGAGTAAGGGCATGACTCAGACATTGCACACCACCCTGCTGATTATCGGCGGCGGCCCTGGCGGTTATGTGGCCGCGATCCGCGCCGGTCAACTGGGTATTCCGACCGTTCTGGTGGAAGGCCAGGCACTGGGCGGCACCTGCCTGAATATCGGCTGCATCCCGTCCAAGGCCTTGATCCATGTGGCCGAACAGTTCCAGCAAAGCGTCCACCACAGCCAGGGTTCGCCCCTGGGGATCGAAGTCGATGTACCGACCCTGGACATCCGCAAAAGCGTGGAATGGAAAGACGGCATCGTCGATCGCCTGACTACCGGGGTTGCCGCGCTGCTGAAGAAACACAAGGTGCAGGTCATCCACGGGTGGGCCAAGGTGGTGGACGGCAAGACCGTCGACGTCGGCGACCAGCGCATCCAGTGCGAACACCTGCTGCTGGCCACCGGTTCGAAAAGCGTCAACCTGCCGATGCTGCCGATTGGCGGGCCGATCATTTCGTCCACCGAAGCCCTGGCGCCAACCCGCGTGCCCAAGCACCTGATTGTGGTGGGTGGCGGTTATATCGGCCTGGAACTGGGGATTGCCTACCGCAAGCTCGGCGCCGAGGTCAGCGTGGTCGAGGCGCAGGAACGCATCCTGCCCGCCTATGACGCCGAACTGACCCAGCCGGTGGCTGATTCCCTCAAGCAATTGGGCGTGAAGCTGTACCTCAAGCACAGCGTCACCGGCTTTGAGCACAACCGCCTGCAAGTGCGCGACCCGAAGGGCGACACCGTGTCGCTGGACACCGATCAGGTGCTGGTCGCCGTGGGTCGCACCCCCAACACCCAGGGCTGGAACCTCGAAGCGCTGAACCTGGACATGCACGGCGCGGCGGTCAAGATCGACCACCGCTGCCAGACCAGCATGCGCAATGTGTGGGCCATCGGCGACCTGAGCGGCGAGCCGATGCTCGCCCACCGGGCCATGGCCCAGGGCGAAATGGTCGCCGAACTGATCAGCGGTCAACACCGCGAATTCAACCCGGCGGCGATCCCGGCCGTGTGCTTTACCGACCCGGAGTTGGTGGTGGTCGGCAAGACGCCCGACGAGGCCAAGGCGGCGGGCCTGGACTGCATCGTGTCGAGCTTCCCGTTCGCGGCCAATGGCCGGGCCATGACCCTGGAGTCGAAAACCGGCTTCGTGCGGGTGGTGGCGCGGCGTGACAATCATCTGATTGTCGGCTGGCAGGCGGTGGGCGTCGGCGTGTCCGAGCTGTCCACCGCCTTTGGGCTGAGCCTGGAAATGGGCGCGCGCCTCGAAGACGTGGCGGGCACCATCCACGCCCACCCGACACTCGGCGAAGCCGTCCAGGAAGCCGCCCTACGAGCCCTGGGCCATCCCCTCCACCTGTAAAAACGCCCCCCACCCCGTGGGAGCGGGCATTTGTGGGAGGGGGCTTGCTCCCGATAGCGGAGTGTCAGTCACTGGAGGTATCGACTGACCCACCGTCATCGGGAGCAAGCCCCCTCCCACAAAAGCCCGCTCCCACATGAAGCAAGAATGCAGTATTGTTGCGCCCATTCAGAAAAAAACCGACTTGACCAGAGATAGAGGGTGTCATGGGTAACGAAAGCATCAATTGGGACAAGCTGGGTTTTGACTACATCAAGACCGACAAGCGGTTTATCCAGACCTGGAAAAACGGCGAGTGGCAAGCGGGCACCCTGACCGAAGACAACGTGCTGCACATCAGCGAGGGCTCCACCGCCCTGCACTACGGTCAGCAATGCTTTGAAGGCCTCAAGGCCTACCGCTGCAAGGACGGCTCGATCAACCTGTTCCGCCCGGACCAGAACGCCGCACGCATGCAGCGCAGCTGTGGCCGCCTGCTGATGCCGCAAGTGCCGACCGAAGCCTTCATCGACGCCTGCAAGCAAGTGGTTCGCGCCAACGAGCGGTTCATCCCGCCGTATGGCAGCGGCGGCGCGCTGTACCTGCGCCCGTTCGTGATCGGCACCGGTGACAACATCGGCGTGCGCACCGCGCCGGAGTTCATCTTCTCGGTGTTCGCGATCCCAGTCGGCGCCTATTTCAAGGGCGGCCTGGTGCCGCACAACTTCCAGATCTCCGGCTACGACCGCGCCGCACCACACGGCACCGGCGCCGCCAAGGTTGGTGGCAACTATGCCGCCAGCCTGCTGCCAGGTTCGGAAGCGAAAAAAGCCGGCTTCGCCGACAGCATCTACCTGGACCCGGCCACGCACTCGAAGATCGAGGAAGTCGGTTCGGCCAACTTCTTCGGGATCACCCGTGACAACAAGTTCATCACACCGAAGTCGCCTTCGGTGCTGCCAGGCATCACCCGCCTGTCGCTGATCGAACTGGCCAAGACCCGCCTGGGCCTGGAAGTGGTCGAGGGCGAAGTGTTCATCGACCAACTGGATATCTTCCAGGAAGCCGGCGCCTGCGGGACTGCCGCCGTGATCTCGCCGATCGGCGGCATCGAGTACAACGGCAAACTGCACGTGTTCTACAGCGAGACCGACGTCGGCCCGATCACCCAGAAGCTCTACAAAGAGCTGACCGGCGTGCAATCCGGCGACGTCGAAGCGCCAGAAGGCTGGATCGTCAAGGTCTAACCCAAACACACTGCAAAACCCTGTAGGAGGGGGCTTGCCCCCGATAGCGGAGTGTCAGTCACTGGCGGTATCGACTGACCCACCGTCATCGGGGGCAAGCCCCCTCCCACATTTGATCTGCGATCATTCTCAGGATTGAGTCGGGATATTTTCCACCATCTTCTTCCCCATACTGATCCTCGGCTCCACCCCATACCCCAACGCCTCGTAGAACCCCACCACCGTGTCATTACCGCCGGTGATCTGCAGGTTGATCTTCATACACCCCAAGACACTCAAGGCCTGCTCCGCGTGCCGCACCAGCGACGCACCCAGCCCTTGCCGACGATAGTCAGCGCGCACCGCCACCGAATACAACCAACCACGATGCCCGTCGTACCCCGCCAGAATCGTGCCGATCACAACGTTCTTATCCGTCGCCACGAAGAACAGCCCGTCATTGACCGCCAGCTTCTTATCAATCGCCAGGGTCGGCAGGTTATGGGCGGTGTCGTAACCAAAAGCCTCCTGCCACAACGCAACCACCTGCGCCCGGTGCAGACGGTCGCGATAGGCGCCGATGGGGTGGCGCGACGACAGCGCCTTCTCCATCACCAACGTGCGTTCGTTGCCATGGTAAATATCACGCACGGTGTGAAAACCCAGCTTGGTGTAGAACGGCTCGGCCGTCAGCGAGGACGGCACACTCAACACCGTCACCCCGGCCTCGCGGGCGCGCAATTCGATTTCAATCATCAGCAGCCGACCAATGCCCTGCCCTTGCAGCGCCGGGTTGACGAACACCGAGCGCACTGCATTGCCGTCAAGGGCCGCGGTGGCAACGATCACCTGATCCTGAACCGCCACCAGCACCACCCGGCGCCTAAGCAGTTCCAGCACCGCAGCGGGCGAAAAGTTGCCCGCAACCCGGACGATCACATCGGCCGGGTAGTCCCGCGCATTGCTGCTGTGCAAGGCGGCGAGGATGACCTGGCTGATCCCGTCTGCATCGGCGGCCTGGGCAATACGAACGGCGATAGACATGCACTCTCCTTCCTGACTCGGATACCACAACCATCCCCATACTAATGTGGGAGCTGGCTTGCCTGCGATAGCGGTCCGTCAGTCAGCACAGCCGATTCGGCTGCCCCACCCAACTTTTCAGCTTTCCCGGCTGAGCACCCCCTGGGTTTCAGCCGAGATTCCGCCGCCACAACGCACAAAATAGCCCCACTGCTCAACCCATGGATTCGTGCCCCCATGCAAACCACCAACACCGTCTTGATGATTCGCCCGGCGCGCTTTGCTTTCAACCCGGACACCGCGATCAACAACCGTTTCCAACGCCAGCCCCTCGATCCGCTCAGCGCACAGCAAAAAGCGCTGGAAGAGTTCGACGGCTATGTCGACACCCTGCGCCGGCATGGCGTCGACGTCCTGGTCGTGCAGGACACCCCGGCGCCGCATACCCCCGACTCGATTTTCCCCAACAACTGGTGGAGCAGCCATGCAGACGGCAGCCTGGTGCTGTACCCGATGGAAGGCCAGAACCGCCGGCTGGAGCGCAACAAGGGCGTGCTGCAAGTTCTCGAACAACGCTTTGCGATCAAAGACACCATTGACCTCAGCCATCTCGAACACCAGAACATCTTCCTCGAAGGCACCGGCAGCATGGTGCTCGACCGCCAACACCGCATCAGCTACGCCTGCCACTCCGGGCGCACGCACCACGACGCCCTGCGCCAGTTCGCCGAACGCCTCGACTACCAACTCTGCGTGTTCCACGCCGTCGACCGCCACCACGCGCCGATCTACCACAGCAACGTGATGATGAGCGTCGGCCGCAACCTCTCGGTGGTATGCCTGCAAGCCTTGCCGGACGCCAACGAGCGCCAGGCCCTGGAACGCTCCCTGCGCGACACTGGCAAGGACATCCTCGCCCTCGACTTCGACCAGTTGGAAGCCTTCGCCGGCAACATGCTCGAAGTCCACGACGGCGATGGCCAACCGCTGCTGGTGATGTCCGCCAGCGCCTGGAACGCACTGCAACCTGCCCAGCGCCAGCATGTGGAACGCCACACGCGGCCGGTGGTGGTGAACATCGACCACATCGAACGCATCGGCGGCGGCAGTGCCCGCTGCATGCTCGCGGAAGTGCATCTGCCCGCCCGCGCCACCTTCCAATAAATACAGGAGCCACTCCATGACCCGCTATATCGACGTCAACGACCTCAGCTACCTGGTCTCGCAAAAAGGCCTGCAAACCTGCATCACCGAGATGGCCGACTACATCCGCGCCGACTACCTGCGCTGGCAGGATTTCGAGAAATGCGCACGCCTGGCCAACCACTCGCCGGAGGGCGTGATCGAACTGATGCCGGTGTCCGACGCGTCGCTGTACGCGTTCAAATACGTCAACGGCCACCCGAAAAACACCCAGGCCGGCATGCTCACCGTGATGGCCTTCGGTGCCTTGGGCGATGTGGATACCGGTAAACCGGTGCTGCTGGCGGAAATGACCCTGACCACCGCGATTCGCACCGCCGCCACCTCGGCCCTGGTCGCACGCTACCTGGCCCGGGACAACAGCCGCAGCATGGCGCTGATCGGCAACGGCTCGCAAAGCGAATTCCAGGCGCTGGCCTTCCACACCTTGCTGGGCATCAATGAAATCCGCCTGTTCGACATCGACGCCAAGGCCACCGCCAAGCTGGCGGCCAACCTCAAGGCGTTCCCGGCAATCAAAGTCATCCTGGCCGCCAGCGTGGCCGACGCGGTGAAAGGCGCGGACATTGTCACCACCGTCACCGCCGACAAGGCCTACGCGACCATCCTCACTGACGAGATGATCGAACCCGGCATGCACCTCAACGCTGTCGGCGGCGATTGCCCGGGCAAGACCGAACTGGACCGACGCATCGTCGAGCGCGCCCGGGTGATCGTCGAATACGAACCGCAAAGCCGCATCGAAGGCGAAATCCAGCACATGCCGGCCGATTCGCCGGTCACCGAACTGTGGCAAGTGATCAACGGCCAGGCACCCGGCCGCGAGAATGCGCGCCAGGTCACCCTGTTCGACTCCGTGGGTTTTGCCATCGAAGACTACTCGGCCCTGCGCTACGTGCTGGACGTGGCCAAGGCGCTGGACATCGGCAGCGAACTGGAACTGGTACCCGACCTGGCCAACCCGAAAGACCTGTTCGCGCGCCTGGCCCAAGCGCCACGCGCACAGCACAAAAAGCGCGCCTGAAACCGCTCTGGCCTGCCGCTTTGCGCCAAGGGCAGGCCAGGATTTCGAGGGTGAAAAGCCGATTCAGCGGGTGCGACAGCCGATTCCGCTGCATTGCTTGTTTTAACAGCGCAATTCGCGCTTTGAGCACGGGGTAAACGACACAAAAAACGCACCATCTTGAAGCATTCTGAGCGCGACCGAAGAGTCAGTAAATGAATGCACGCTGCACCCCTTTGACTGCCCTGACATCAATTACAAAATATAGGGACTCAACATGACGCCACTCCGCTCACTATTCGCTGCGTTGCTGTTGCCGCTGTGCGCCACCGCTGCACACGCCCAAGACTGGAAAGAAATCCGCTTCGGCGTATTCCCCGAGTACCCACCCTTCGAATCCGTGGCCGCCGATGGCAGCCTGCAAGGCTTCGATATCGAGTTGGGCAACGCGATCTGCGCCAAACTCGAAGTCAAATGCACCTGGGTGCATAACGAATTCGACGGCATGATCCCCGCCCTGCGTGCGCGCAAGTTCGACGCGATCATGTCGTCCATGGCCATCACCCCGGCTCGCGAGAAAGTCATCGACTTCAGCGACCGATTGTTCCTCAGCCCCACCTCGGTCATCACCCGTAAAAGCGCCGACTTCGGCGAAACCCCGGACTCCCTGAAAGGCAAGCAAGTCGGCGTGCTGCAAGGCTCGTTGCAGGAAGCCTATGCGCGTGCGCACCTGGCCAAGCTGGGCGCCCAGATCAAGGCCTACCAGTCCCAGGAGCAGAACTACGCCGACCTGCAAAACGGCCGCCTCGACGCCACCCTGACCGACAAACTCGAAGCCCAGCTCAACTTCCTGTCCAAGCCTGAAGGCGCCGACTTCAAAACCGGCCCGGCCTTCAAGGACCCGACGCTGCCCCTGGACATCGCCATGGGCCTGCGCAAGAACGACCAGGAACTGCGCGCGCTGATCAACAAGGGCATCGCTGCCGTACAGGCCGATGGCACCTACGCCCAGATCCAGAAGAAATACTTCGGCGATCAAGACATCTACAACGAGTAAGCCAACACCGCCCCTTTTGTGAAAAGGCTTGTGTGGGAGGGGGCTTGCCCCCGATAGCGGCGGCTCAGTCAGTACATGTGTCGACTGGAACACCCTCATCGGGGGCAAGCCCCCTCCCACCAAAGCCCGCTCCCCCAGGGGTATGTCTGCGCCCTTTAGAGATCTCCCCCATGAACGAATTCCTCAACCTGCAGGGCTACGGCCCGATGCTCGCCCAGGGCGCCTGGATGACCGTCAAGCTGGCGTTCCTGGCGCTGGGCCTGAGCCTTGGCCTGGGCCTGATCGCCGCCGGCGCCAAGCTCTCCAGCGCCAAATGGCTGCGGCTGCCGGCCACGCTCTACACCACGCTGATTCGCAGCGTGCCGGACCTGGTGCTGATCCTGCTGATTTTCTACAGCCTGCAACTGTGGCTGAACGACCTGACCGAAACCTTCGGCTGGAACTACGTTGAAATCGACCCGTTTACCGCCGGGGTGATCACCCTGGGGTTTATCTACGGCGCCTATTTCACCGAAAACTTTCGTGGCGCGATCCTCAGCGTGCCGGTCGGCCAACTGGAAGCCGCGACCGCCTATGGCCTGAGCCGCTGGCAGCGTTTTCGCCTGGTGCTGTTCCCGCAGTTGATGCGCTTCGCCCTGCCGGGGCTGGGCAATAACTGGCTGGTGTTGCTCAAGTCCACGGCGCTGGTGTCGATCATCGGCCTGTCGGACCTGGTCAAAGCCGCGCAAAACGCCGGCAAGACCACCAACGAACCCTTGTACTTCCTGATCCTCGCGGGCCTGGTGTACCTGGTGATCACCACCCTCTCCAACCGCATCTTCAAGCGCCTCGAACGGCGCTACAACCTGGGCATCAAGGGGATGGCGCGATGATCGAACTGTTCCAGCAATACGGCCTGGCCTACCTGTTCAGCGATGGCGCGGGCTTGTCCGGGGTGGCGATGACCCTGTGGTTGTTCATCATCTCGGTACTGTTCGGGTTTTTCTTGTCGATCCCCTTGGCGCTTGCGCGCGTCTCGCAGCACTTTTGGCTGCGCTGGCCGGTGGAGGTGTACACCTACCTGTTTCGCGGCACGCCGCTGTATATCCAACTGTTGGTTTGCTACACCGGGCTGTACAGCCTGGAGGTGGTGCAGGACAACGCCCTGCTCAACCAGTTCTTTCGCAACGCGCTGAACTGCACGCTGCTGGCGTTCGTGCTCAACACCTGCGCCTACACCGTGGAAATCTTCGCCGGGGCGATCCGCAACATTCCCCATGGCGAAATCGAAGCGGCCCGCGCCTATGGCCTGCATGGCTGGCGGCTGAACCTGTTTGTGCTGGTGCCCGCCGCGCTGCGCCGTGCGCTGCCGGCCTACAGCAATGAAATGATCCTGATGCTGCACGCCACGTCGCTGGCGTTTACCGCCACCGTCGCCGACATCCTCAAAGTGGCCCGCGATGCGAATGCCGAGACGTTCCTGACGTTCCAGGCCTTCGGTATCGCCGCGCTGCTCTACATGCTGCTGTCCTTTGCACTGGTGGGCCTGTTTCGACTGGCCGAACGTCGCTGGATGCGTTTTCTTGTTCCTACCCGAGGCTAACCCATGAATCAGTCCGCGCAGGCCCTGGCCACTTATCCGGTTGATGCACCACTCGCTGCCAAGACCGCTACCGACACCGCCGCGATCAAACTCCAGGTCGAAGGCATCCACAAACGCTACGGCGAACACGAAGTGCTCAAAGGCGTGTCCCTCAACGCACGCAATGGCGACGTGATCAGCCTGATCGGCGCCAGCGGCTCGGGCAAAAGCACGATGCTGCGCTGCATCAACTTTCTCGAACAGCCGGACGCCGGCGTCATCACCCTGGACGGCATCAGCATCGAAATGCGCCAGGGCCGTGCCGGCACCCGCGCGCCGCACCAGGCGCAACTGCAAAACCTGCGCACGCGCCTGGCGATGGTGTTCCAGCATTTCAACCTGTGGAGCCACATGACCGTGCTGGAAAACATCACCATGGCCCCGCGCCGGGTGTTGGGCGTGAGCGCGGCCGAAGCGGAAAAGCGCGCGCGAATGTACCTGGACAAGGTGGGCTTGCCGGGCCGGGTGGCGGATCAATACCCGGCGTTTCTGTCCGGCGGCCAACAGCAGCGCGTTGCCATCGCCCGAGCCCTGGCGATGGAACCGGAAATCATTCTGTTCGACGAACCGACCTCCGCCTTGGACCCTGAGCTTGTAGGAGAAGTCCTCAAAGTCATACAGACGTTGGCTGAGGAAGGTCGTACCATGTTGATGGTCACCCACGAAATGGGCTTTGCCCGCCAGGTGTCCAGCCAAGTGCTGTTCCTGCATCAGGGCCGGGTCGAAGAACAAGGCGGCGCCGAGATCCTCGACCATCCCAACAGCGAACGCTTGCAGCAATTTCTTTCCAACCGCTTGAAGTGAAACCCATGGATACCAAGGCCAACGGACCCCATTCCTCTACTGCGCTGGATCGCATCGATGAGGCGATCATCGACGTGCTGCGGCATCAGGGGCGTATCACCTACGAAAAGCTCTCGTCGCTGGTGCATCTGACCCCCAGGCCCTGCCTGGAGCGGGTGCGCAAGCTCGAACGACGCGGGGTGATCCGTGGATACGGGGCGATCATCGACGTGCAGATGGTCTCACCGGGGCTGTCGCTTCTGGTGCTGGTGGCCTTGTCCAACCAGAGCGGGCGCTCGGCGCAAAAGGCTTTCGAAGCCTGCGTCAAAGCCTGCCCGCAAGTGTTCGAATGCCAGTTGATCAGCGGGCCGTTCGACTACAGCCTGCGCATGCGTTGCCGGGACATGGAGCATTACCGGGTGCTGACGGAAACCTGGTTGAACAACGACGAGTTGCACATCGACAAATTGGTGGCCCACCCCGAGCTCGCGGTAGTCAAAAACACCGCCACCGAACTGGCCTGACCGCCTCCTCCTAACAAACACCGAAGATCAAATGTGGGAGGGGGCTTGCCCCCGATTGCGGTGTATCAGTCAACTAATTTGTAGCTGAAAGATTGCTATCGGGGGCAAGCCCCCTCCCACATTTGGATCTCCGTGGATCAGATAGCGCTCAGTCTGCTCTTGCTCTTGGGCACGGCCTTATAGCCGACCTGATCCTGGAAGCCGAACGCGGTCAAGAGTGTGGGAGGGGGCTTGAACTGGTCAACTAATTTTGGACACCAGTTAAGGTTTCACGCCGCCAGTTTCTCCATAGCTACCGGCGACCGGTAGCCGTTGTAGCTGTGGAGCCTGACGTTGT
>NZ_JAFCVO010000028.1:0-46602 GCF_049897085.1 Pseudomonas sp. PSPC3-2 | reverse complement strand
TTCAAACATCTTTGGGTTTTTAAGAAACCCTAAACTTGGCTCAGCAATCGTTGGTTACATCTTTGATTTCTCGCGGAGTAACTTGTGATGCTGATAATCTTGTTGACTATCAGTCTGACCCCACAAGCACCCACACGAATTGCTTGATTCAGTTGTTAAAGAGCGGTTGGTTAAGATCTTTCGTCTCAACCGAGGAGCGCACTCTACAGCACACCCCCCGAAGTAGCAACCTTAAAAGTTTTTAATTTCACTAAGGAAATCAACTACTTAAGCCAGACCAGCAGTGAACTGCTCGTTAGCGGGAGGAAAATAATACAGGATTAAATTACGTGGTCAACCCCCGCCTGAAAATTCTTTTCCTTACCCAGGAGCCTGGGCTGTCAGGCTGCAAACTTCCAAGGTCGTAGAGCACATTATTGAAAGGATGACGCCGACAACGCCAACTTCAGCAGGTCCTTACGCTGCAACGACGGCTCGATCACCGCGATTCCTTCCTGCCACTCTATAGACAGTAGCTGGCTCAGCTTCTGCTGGCTGGCCACCGCCTCCGCCAACCAGTACCCCTTGCTCTCCCGGATGCTGATTGCGTTCAACATCCAATCGTCCCCCTGCCCCGCAAGCCAGCGCGCAATCGCCGGCCGATGCCGCCGTATCAGCGCCCCGGCGTCCCACACCGTCATCTGCGCGAACAGGTGTGGCAGTTGGTCAGTGACGGTCATCCGTTTCAGGTCAGCCGCCAGGGCTGCGATCAGGTCGGACTCGATCGCAGCCTGGCATTCGGCGAAATACTGCTCGGGCCAATTCGCAGCCAGCCGCGCGCACCGTGCGAGGCACTCATAGGCGCGCCGGTCCTGCGGCGTGGTCAGTTGCCCGGTGAAATAGAGGGTGTTGTCCAGGATTGCCGTGGCCAGCAAGGCAGCACTGTGTTGGCTGATCATCGGCAACAGGCCTGCCGCTTCCCAGCGCAGAAAAACCAGGGTCGCCGCCGCGCCTATAGGGCGAATGTCGGCGGCAGTACCCAGGGTCTGCGCCCAGTAGGTTTCAAAGCCCGGATGGTGATCGATCACCTCGACCACTTGGTCGAGTACCACCAGCGGGTCAAAGTGGTGAGGGTCGCAGACATCCACCAGGACAAATTCATCGCCTGGACCGGGCAAGTAGTTGTCCAGGGCAGAGGGCCAGTCGAGTAGGGTGTTGGGGATGCTGAAATTGAGCGGTGCGCTGCTGACTGCACGAGCATTGATACCTTGATGGTTCAACAGCTCGGCGTAGGCGATACAGCAGGCGAAGGCGTCGATATCCAGATAGGCGGAGCCGGAGGTCACGACCCGCATGATGTGCGACATTGCTTTCCTTAAAATCCATTGTCCAAAATGAAAACCGCGCATGAGTGTCCGACGCACTCATGAATAAAATATGACACCCAGGCCCCTATGCCGTTACCACCAAGCGATAGCGCCTGCCTCGAACGCCATCGGGTTGCAGTGGCTCACTGTTTCAAGCTGATATCATTCCGGCATTCACCTGCTGAGTAGCAATCATGAACCGTCGTAAAAAGATCAATCAGCTATTAAAGGCCAACGCAAAGAAGGCCAGTGCCAAATTGGCACCTAAAAGCAAAGATAAATACGTCAGTAAAGCGGACCGCTTGAAACTGGCGGAGGGGTCCGATCAGGACGCCAGCAGTTCCCCAGACAACGAAACCTGATTCAAGGCACTCTATAGCGGCGTAGCAGTCTGTTCCTCGCCCCTTCTCGCCCAGCGGAGTTCCCATGATCACTGTCCACCACCTCAATAACTCGCGCTCGCAGCGCATTCTATGGCTGCTCGAAGAGCTCGGCCTGCCTTACGAGATCAAGCGTTACCAGCGTGACCCGAAGACCAACCTGGCGCCGCCGGAACTCAAGGCGGTTCATCCGCTGGGCAAGTCCCCGGTAATTGAAGACGGCTCGCGCGTGGTGATCGAGTCCGCCGCGATCATCGATTACCTGATCCGTCGCCACGGTGCGGGCCGCCTGCAACCGGACCCAAGCACCGCCGCCTTTGATGAGTACGTGCAATGGCTGCACTTCGCCGAAGGCTCGGCGATGCTGCCGTTGATGCTCAACCTGTACGTCGGGTTCCTGGGTGACGCCGGCGCTCCGTTGCATCCGCGAATCGAGTCCGAGGTGGCCAATTACCTGGGTTATCTCAACGATGCGCTGGCGCACACGCCGTATCTGGTGGGTGACGAATTAAGTGGCGCGGATATTCAGATGAGTTTTATCGGCGAAATCGCCAACGCACAGGGCAAGTTGCAGGCGTATCCGAACCTGGCGGCGTGGGTGCAGCGGTTCCAGGCGCGACCGGCGTATCGCAAGGCGCTGGAACAGGGTGGGGAGTATGCGTTTGCGAAGTGACGGGCGATGAGGCCTTTGGCGAGTGCTTGAACCGGCGCCCTGCACGCGCTGCCGAGCTTTAGCGAGGCTGCGATGCAGGCGCTGAGGTTTAGCAGGCACACCGAGGTGATCCTGTCGCAGCCTCGCTGAAGCTCGACAGCTCCCACATTTGGACGGGTTTACCCCCGGCAAAGCTCTCTCGGCAGCCCACTCAGCTCAGGCGGAAACGTGCGGTGTTGTCACTCAACGCGCGGCTCCCCTTGCTCAGCGTATCCGCAGCCCGGTTCACCGCCCGCGCGCCATCGAGCAAGCGCCCCGCCGCCTGGTCCACCTGCTGGATATTGCCGCTCACTTCATCCGCCGTCGTCGCCTGCTCTTCCACCGCCGCCGCGATGTGCGCCAGGGTGTCGGTGACGTTCTGCACCGCCCCGGCGATCTCGCCCAGCCGCGTGCCCAGCCCGGTGACGGACTCGGCGTCGGTCAGGGCCTGAGCGCAGGCGGCGCTCATCAATGTGACCGCCTGGCTGACCGTGGCGCGCAAGCTGTCCACGGTGCTAGCGATTTGCGCGGTGGAGGCCTGGGTGCGTTGCGACAGGCTGCGCACTTCATCAGCGACCACCGCAAAGCCCCTGCCCTGTTCGCCGGCGCGCGCGGCTTCTATGGCGGCGTTAAGTGCCAGCAGGTTGGTTTGCTCGGCGATGCCACGAATGGTGTCGACCACCGACTGAATCTGCTGGCCCTGTTGGCTCACTTGTTCCAGGGCGTTGGCGGTGTCGGTCAGGCGCCGGTTGAGTTGCTGGATGCTGGCCGTGGTGCGCTGGCTATCGCGGCTGCTGTCTTCGGCGATGCGTCGAGTGTGCTGGGCGCTACCTGAGGCTTGTTCACAGCTTTTGGCGACGCCCATGGAAGTGGCGGCCAGTTGCGTAGCCGCTGCGGCGATCTGGCTGATCTGGTATTGCTGGTCTTCGACGTCGGTGAGGGTGCTGCCCGATTGCGAGTTGAGCGTGAGCACCGCCGAACCAAGCTGCTGAGTCTCGTGATTTACGCCCAGCAGGCTGGTACGCAGTTGCACCACCGCCACGTTGAGCGCGGCGCTGATCGCAGCCAGTTCATCGCGGCCGTCAACAGCCACTTCCACGCACAGGTTGCCGTCGCGCAGGGACTGGGCCAGCGTGGTGATGCCGCTGGCACTGCGACGGATCGAGGCTTGCAGACACATGAACAGGTAGAGCGCCGCCAGGGCCAGCAGGCTGAAGATGGCCGCGACGGGGATGAATTGCTGCAAGGCGCGATCGTGGTAATAGGTCAGGCGTGCATCCAGCGAGCGGAGCGACTGGTTGCGCAGCGCGCCCAGGCTGCCGAGCATCGTGTCGACACTGCGCTCGAAACCGGCAGGGTCGAGTTTGATGGTGCCACCGAACACGCCGTCGTCGAGCACTTTAAGCTCGCTGTCCAGTTGTTGCAGGCTGTTATCGTACTGCGCGGTCCAGGGCTCCAGGCCGAGGTATGGTTTGGCCTTGAGCGACGCAGCGGCCTTGACCAACTGGTCTCGCGCATCGCCGATACGGCCGCGCAGGTCGCGCATCTGCAAGCGGCTTTGCAACGTGAACTGCCCCGAGGCGATGGACGACTGACCAATACTGGCCATGCGGCCGATACGCTCGATCAGGTCCGGCGTGTGCTGGGTGGAAATCTGCATTAGCAGATAAGTCTCCAGCCAGGGGTCGAGGATCAGGCCGGCGTCGAGGGTGATCTGTTCGCGCAGGGTTTGCATGGCGGTCAGCGCCGAGGTGAAGCGATCGTAGCCGTCCGGCCACCAGCCCACGGTGCGCAGGGATTGCACATCCATCCCCTTGACCATTGCCTGCAACGCGTCGAAGCGCGCCAGGGTGTCGACGCTCGCGCCCTGTTGTTTGAGCGCATCGCCCAGAGCTTGCAGGCTTTGCAGGATAAGCGGGTTGTTCGCATCCAGCTTGTCCATCGCCGCCTTGGCTGCGGGCGTCGGTTCACGCAGCAGGTCCAGCGCTTTCCAGCGCGAGGCGAGGTTGCGCTGGGCAATCAATTGGCCATCTAACGCGTCCAGGGCCAGTAGTTGAGAAACGCCGGACTTTTCGCTGGAAATCACCGCAAGTTTGTCGCGATAGTCCAGCCCGATCATCCAGAGGCTCCCGACCAGGGGCAGCATGAACAGAATGAACAGGATCTGGAATTTGCGGGCGAAGCCGAAACGTCCGAGCAGGCGGATACCGGGTGACAACAGACTGTGCATGGCCGACTACTCCCCAAAACAACCCACGCGAGGCAACGATGGACGAAGCCTTGAAATGAATCACGGCAAAGTGCCATGTCATTGATTGGGAAGGCCCAAGCAAGATACGAGCCGCCACTAGCGAGCCCCTGAATAGGCGGTGCGGCACGCAAAAAATCGCGCGCAGTGCTCGAAAATGGGGCGAAAGCACTCAATCAAGGGAACGACCGAGTAGCGAGTGGGTTCGATCAACCCGGTGCGGCAATGAAAGGCCAGCTCACGCCAGCAACGCGGTGATCCACTGCACCTGCCGGGCGACCTCTTGCACCTTGGCCTGCGGCACCGCCTGGCGAGCCTGCTCGAAACTGGCCAGGGTTTTCTGCTTTTGCCGCAGCAGGCGCTGCCACTTGGCCAGGAAGGCCGGGCTGCGGGCCTGCAACTGCAGCGGACCGAAGTACAACTCTTCGGCACTGTACGCCACCGGTTCGGCGCGCTCGGCGACGATGATTTCGTAGTAGAAGCGGTTTTCCCGCAACAACTCTTCGACCAGGATGCGGTAACCGTTGTCCATCAGCCATTGGCGCAGCGGTTGCTCGCCGCCGTTGGGTTGCAGGATCAAGCGCTCTTGGCCGGTGAGGTGCGCCTTGCCGCTGTCGAGGATGTTGCGGATCGTCTCGCCGCCCATGCCGCAGACGCTGATCGCGGTGACCGCGTCGGCAGCCGTGATGGCTGCCAGGCCATCGGCCAGGCGCACGCTGACGTGTTGCTCCAGGCCATTTTCACGCACGGTGCGTTCGGCGGCCTGGAATGGCGTCGCGGCCACCTCCCCCGCCACCGCCGCCGCGATCAGGCCACGACGCAGCAACGCCACCGGCAGGTAGCCATGGTCGGAGCCGATATCCGCCAACCGCGCCCCAGCCGGCACATGCGCGGCTACGCGCTCCAGGCGCATGGACAATGTGTGTTCGTTCAACTGCGGTTCCTTCTTCACCACGAGTGTCAGTGCGAGGGCTATTGACGCACAAACTCCACCACCCGCTCCAGCATTCGATCACACGCATCCAGTTGCTGCAGACTGATGAACTCATCCGCCTTGTGCCCCTGTTCCATGCTGCCGGGTCCGCACACCACGGTGGGAATCCCCGCCTGATCGAACAGCCCGCCTTCGCTGCCGAAGGCGACGGTGCCGAAGTCCTGCGAACCGCAAAACTGCGCGACCCACTCAGCCGCCTGGCTTTGCGACGAAGTCGCCAACCCCGGATAGCTGGACAACTCACTGAAGCCGATCGCGCACTGCGCACTCACCGCCCGCATCGCCGGCAGCAGGGTTTGCTCGGCATACAAACGTAACTGGTGCGCCACCTGCCACGGGTCCTGGGTCGGCAGCGAGCGCACTTCGAAATCAAAGCAGCACTGCTGCGGGACGATATTCAGCGCCTTGCCGCCGCTCATCACCCCGGTTTGCACCGTGGAAAACGGCGGATCGAACGCCACGTTCAGGTGTTGCGGCGCCTTGAGTTCCTCACCGAGCCGCACCAGTTCCCGGATCAAGCAGGCCGCGTACTCAATGGCGTTGACGCCTGATGGTGCATAGGCCGAATGACACGCCGCACCCTGCACGTCGCAGCGCACGGCCAATTTGCCTTTGTGCCCCAGCACCGGCTTGAGTTCGGTGGGCTCGCCGATCACACACAACAACGGCTTGACCGGCTGCGCGTGAAACCTTTCGATCAATGAACGCACGCCCAGGCAGCCCACCTCTTCGTCATAGGACAGCGCAATATGCACCGGCATACGCAGCGACGCCCGCACCAGCGTCGGCACACAGGCCAACACACAGGCGATATAGCCCTTCATGTCGGCGGTACCACGCCCGTACAACTTGCCGTCTTTTTCGGTGAGGTCGAACGGCGCCACGCTCCAGCGCTGGCCGTCCACCGGCACCCCATCGGTATGCCCGGACAGCACGATGCCAGGCACATCCGCCGGGCCGATGGTCGCCAGCAGGTTGGCCTTGTTCTTGTGTTCGTTGAACACCAGTTCACAGGCGACACCGTGGCCCTGCAAATACGTGCGCACGAAGTCGATCAGCGCGAGGTTGGATTCGCGGCTGGTAGTGTCGAAGCGCACCAGTTGCGCCAGCAGGTCACGGCTGTGGCTCATCGGTCATCTCCCGGCACCGCATAGCCCGGCGCGATGTGCGGGTTGAGGGCGCGGTCGAGGTAGTCTTGCAGTTGCCCGCGATAGGCCTGCCAGAGCAGATCGAGGGCGCCAATCGGGTCGGCGTCGGCCCAGTCCACGCGCAGACTGACGATGGGCCACAACAGCTCATCGACCACCATCAGGGCCGCCGAATGCACCGGCCCCGCTTCACCGCCGTGGGCCTGGCCAGCATGCATCGCGGCGAGCAGCCGGTCCGCCAGAGGCCCGGAGGCGTTCTCGAACACGCCGACCATCGCAGCGATTACATCGGGATTGGCCAGCATGTTCCCGGCCGCCACGCATTGCTCGCCACTCAGCGCCGCATGAATGCCAAGGGTTTGCGAGCCACTGAAATGTGCGGTGCGGCCCAGGCCATCGATCACCGTCACCTGCCGATAGTCGCGGTGGTCCTGCCCGGCAAACACCGCCGCCACGGCCTCACTCGGCGCCATGCCCTGCTCCAGCAGGTCGAGAATCTGCGGGCCCAGGCTCGGCAGGGTGATGTTCTGCGACGCCACCGCGCCTACACCGGGGCGCAGCCACGGGCAACGCGCGCCCACGGCGATGCTCGACGAACTGATAGCGATCCCCAACTGGCCCGTCTCGGCACAGCGGGCGACAACGGAAAAGGTCATAGGGCTTCCTCAGTCGAGCACCGACGCATCGGCATCGATCATCATGTGCTTCATTTCTTCAAAATGCCGGCGCGAGAAATCGGTGATGCCTTCCCAGCCCCGCGCGGTTCTTTCCGCCACTTCATCGGACAACACCCGCAACGGCTGCCCGGTGGACCACGCCGTGACGAGGATCTGGCAGGCGCGCTCCAGGGTCCAGATATCGTCGAACGCTTCACCGATAGACGAGGCGGTCACCATCACACCGTGGTTGCCCATCAACAGGCGGCTCTTGCCGTCGAGCAAGCCGGCCAGGCGTGCGCCTTCGGCCTCGGTGTCGGCCATGCCGCCGTAGAGCTCGTCCACCGCCACGCGGTTGAAATAGCGTGCGGTGTTCTGGTCGATCGCCGGGATGTGCGGCTTGGCCAGGCACGCCACCGCCGTGGTGTAGACCGGGTGCAAGTGCAGCACGGCACGGGTGTGCGGCAGCCGTCGATGGATCTGCCCGTGGATCGACCAGGCGGTGGCGTCCACGTCCGGGTGGTCGGCACAGGCGGGGTCGTCGGCGTTCAATAGCAGCAGGTCGCTGGCGCGAATGCGCGAGAAGTGCTTCCACTTCGGGTTGAGCAAAAACTGTTTGCCATCGGCCGACACGGCAGCGCTGAAGTGGTTGGCCACCGCCTCGTGCATGCCCAGGTGGGCAACGATGCGAAAGGTCGCCGCCAGGTCGATGCGCGTCTGTTCTTCGAGGGATAACGCCATGGATCGGTCTCCGCAGGGCGCGGCCGCAAGACTGCGGCCGCGCAATAGGCTTACTTGGGCATCAGCGCCGCAAGGTCGGCATCGGTAGGCGCCTCGAAGTTGTACTTCTTGAGCAAGGCCGCGTATTCCGGCGTGGTGCGGTACTTCTCCAGACCGTCGAGCAAGGCCTGCTTGACCGTGTCATTGCCCTTCTTCACGCCGAAGCCGTTCAGCACCGGGTAGATCAAGGCGTCGGACGAAATCACCACGCGGCTGCCCAGTTTGTCGATCACACCACGTGCCACGGCCGCGTCGGTGATCTGCGCTTCGACCGCATGGGCCAGCAGGGCCTGGGTGGTTTGCGGGTCGGTGCTGTACTCGCTGATCTGGATCGGCTTCAACCCTTTGGCCACGCAGTACTCGGCCGACAGTTTGTTCATCTGCGCCAGCCAGGACGTAGCGCCCATGGAACCGATCTTGTGGCCGCAGAACTCTTCCGGGGTCTTGGGTTGGAAGGTGCTGTCCTTGAGGGTCAGGATCGACTCGCCGCTTTTCAGGTAGGGAATCATGTCGATGACCTTGACCCGCTCGGCAGTGATGTACATCGACGAGTTGGTCACATCGAAACGCCCGGCCTGCAGGCCGGTAATCAGGTTGGGAAAGCGCGTGTCGAGGGTCTCGACCTTGCGCCCCATGACCTTGCCCAGGCCGTCCATGAACTCAATATCGAAGCCCGCCGGCTTGTTGTTATCCATGTATTCATAGGGGAAGAACGTCACATCGGAACCGGCGATGATCTTGCCGTCCTGCTGGAACGCCGAAGCCGCCAACGAGGTCATCGCAACCGCTGCGCCCAGCAGGCACACGGCAAGGGGACGAACACTTTTACGAAACGCTGTCATGGTCAATACCTGCAAGGGAGTGGGGAGGTTAGGCAGTGGCAGAATCTTGTCCGGCCTGTTGCACAAAGAAAGACGCACCACGGGGTTTCTGCGGCAAGCGCAGTTGGTTGTCCGTGGAACGTATCAAGCCACTTTCTTCACCGGCTACCAGCAGGCCGGCATGTGCGCTGGGCAGAGGGTTTTCGCCGAATGGCAGCGCGTCTTCAGCGGCGTAGACGCTGATGAACAGGGTGCGCGGCAGTTCAGTCTCGTTAGGGCTGGAGGCGTGCAGCAAGCGGGTGTGCATGAAGCACACGGAACCGGCCGGGCCGTAGCAGGCGATCGGTTGCCGGCAGTGTTCCGCGACCACTGCGTCGTCCACCGCACCGGTGAAACGCTGGTTCTGCCAGTGCGACCACAGCGGGCCTTTATGGCTGCCGGGGATCACATTCAGCGGGCCGTTTTGCGGGGTCACTTCGCTGACCATCAGCAAGGCGGTGATGATGTCGTCGTTGCTGTGGGGCGTGAATAAAAAGTCCTGGTGCCACTTCACCTGGGTCGCGGTGTGGGGCAGCTTCGAATTGATCTTGCTGTGGTGAAAGCGTGCGCCGCTGGCGCCGATCAACTGCGCGGAAATCGCCGCCATGCGTGAATGCAACGCCACGCGTTCATACACTGGGGAAATCTCGGTGGGCGAGCTGACCCGGCGCAGCGACGGGTGATCGGCGCGATGGTCGCCCTCCAGATCGAAGCGTGCGCGGCCATCCAAGGTCGTGCCCCAGCCCTGATCATGGCCGCGACTTTCTTCTACCCACTGGTCGAAGTCGTGCTGCAGCGCGGCCACTTCGTCCATCGACAACACGCCTTCCACCACCAGGTATCCGTCGCGCCGGAACTGCTCGATTTCATCTTGCTCGATCATTTTATGTTTCCTGAACGTTAGAGGGGTCACGCCAGCGAGACGTCCTTGAGGAACGCCTCCACGCGTGGGTTCTGGCCGCTGCGCAATACCGCGGGCGTGTCGTCGCAGACCACACGCCCCTTCTCCATGAACACGATGCGATCGGAGACCTTGAACGCGAAATTCATCTCGTGGGTGACGATCACCATGGTGATGCCCTCCTCGGCCAAGGCTTCGATGACCTGCAGCACTTCGTTGACTTTCTCCGGGTCGAGCGCCGAGGTGGGCTCGTCGAACAGCATGATCTGCGGGCGCATCATCAGGGCGCGGGCGATGGCCACGCGTTGCTGCTGGCCGCCGGAGAGTTGGTGCGGGTACTTCCAGGCGTGGTCGAGCATGCCGACCTTGTGCAATAGCGCGTAGGCCTGTTGCTTGAGCTCGTCGGTGCGCCCCAGGCCGTGGTATTTCGGCGCCATCAGCAGGTTGTCGAGCACGCTCAAGTGCGGGAACAGGTTGAAGCTCTGGAACACCATGCCGATGTTCAAGCGATGCTCGGCGTGCTCGATGTACTGCGGTTTCTGCGCGCCGGTTTTGTTCAGGTGAATGAACGGCTGGCCGTTGATCTTGATCTCGCCGTTGTCCAGTTGCTCCAGGCCGTTGAGCAGGCGAATCAAGGTGGTTTTGCCCGACCCCGACGGCCCGATCACCGACACCACTTCACCGGGCAGGACCTGCAGGTTGACCGAGCCCAGCACCTCGATGTCGTTGTAGGCCTTGTGCAGCCGCGTGGCTTGCAGCGCCGGGGCCCCGCTGGTGGCCGGACGTTGCAGCGCGACCCGTTGTTGTGTGGCCAGGGCCAGCACCGCCGCATCGGGAACCCGCGACACATTGCGCTGGTTGACGTCGAGAAAGCGCTCCAGGCGTTTGAGCAGGAAGTCGAACACGGTGACGATAAACACGTAGAAGAACGCCACCGCCGCCATGGTTTCGATCACCAGGAAGTTCTGCGAATACAGGCGCTGGCCGACCATCAGGATTTCGGTGAGCGAGATCACCGACACCAGGGAGGTGAGCTTGACGATGGAGATGTATTCGTTGGCCAGGGACGGCAGCGCCACCCGCAATGCCTGGGGGATCACCACGCGCCATTGGGTGCCGAAAAACTTCAAGCCCAACGCCCGCGCCGCCTCGCCTTGGCCTTTGGGGATCGAGAGCAAACCGCCGCGATGGATCTCGGCCACATACGCCGTTTCGCAAATCACCAGGGCCAGCAAGCCGGACCAGAACGGGTCGGCCAGAATCGCCGAAGTGCCGGGCAGCGCTTGCGGCAGGTTGTAGATAAAGATCAACAGCACCAACAGCGGCAGGCTGCGAAACAGCCAGATATAGCCACGAGCGGGAACGCTGAGCAGCCCATGCCTGGATTGCTTGGCCAGCGCCAGCAGAAAGCCCAGACCGATGCTCAAGACCCAGGTCAAGGTGCTGAGCTTGATCACCGTCCAGGTCGCGCGCCAGAACTCGGCGTCGCCCAGCAGACCAAACGTGTAATTCCAGTCGAATGTCATCGTCGCGGTGCCCTGCCCCAAAAGAAGGAAATTGATCTGCATCAATGAAATCAGAGTCGTGGGGACGGGCCCTTGGGGTCAATTCGTAAAACCCGGTCCACTGGGTAGGCAGAACCTACGCAGCCCGCCGCCGCCCTCGAAACCACCAAAAATCAATGTGGGAGGGGGCTTGCCCCCGATAGCGGCGCATCAGCAACACATCAGCAAGCTGACCCAGTGCAATCGGGGGCAAGCCCCCTCCCACATTGGATAGGCCGCATGACCTGACCGAAAGGGTGCGCGCCTGAACTCACCGCGCCGAACACGCGACCTTTTGGTGCAAATTCAGCTCACACTGCTGAGCGAGCGCACCGCATGCGGGTCAAAAAAACTCGGCGGTGCCATGCCGGGGATGTACTGGTCAGACACAAACATCCGGCAGCGCTCGGCAAACGCCGACACCACGCGTGACAGCTGGGTGTTGCTCGCCGTGGCGTAGCCCAGCTTCATCGGTCGGTGCGTGCCCGCCAGGCGCAGGCGGATCACGCGTTTACCGTCCTGGGACAGGTTCGATTTGGGCCGCGCATTCGCGAAGGAATAACCGATCCCGTTGCCGACCATGGCGCGCACCGTTTCGAGGTTGGTGGAGCGCATGATGATGTTCGGCGTGGTGCCCGCCTGCATAAACAGGCTGAGGAAATAGTCGCGGCTCCAGGGCGTGTCGAGCAGCACCACCGGGTACGCCTCCAGGTCCTGCATGCTGACCGCCGACAGACTCGCCAGCGGGTGGTACTCGCCGACCATCACATACGGCGGCAGGTGTGCCAGGGGTTGGAAGTCGATGTCGGGGCTGGTCACCAGGTCGTAGGTCAGGGCGATGTCCAGCTCGCCACTGCGCAGTTTTTCCAGCAGTTCCTCGTGGTTACCCTCGGCCTGGGTCACGCGCACGCCCGGAAACGCGCGACCAAAGCCAAACACCAACTCGGGGGTGATCATCGGCGCCAGCGACTCCAGGCAGCCCACCCGCAGCGGCCCGCGCACGGTGTTCAATGACTCCGAGGCGATGGTGTAGAGGTTGCTCATCTGTTCCATGATCTGCTTGGCTTCTTGCATCACCAGACGCCCCACTGCCGTCAGGGAAATGCCCTGGGCGTGATGCCGGATAAACAGCTGGATGCCCAGCTCAGCCTCCATATGAGTGATCGCCGCCGAGATCGACGGCGAGGAGACATGGATGCGTTCAGCGGCGGCACTGATGCTGCCGGCCTCGCCCGACGCGACAAAATATTCCAGTTGGCGCTGAGTAATACGACTGAGCATCAGGCCTGTACCTCGGTAATGACTGTATGCCCAGCGTGTTGCAGGGTTCATGCCGGGATAGGCGCGGGGCCTGCGCAGGGCGATGACCAGCACGGGCTTCGGTTTTTCCTAAGCACTACCCCGCACAAATGCTGGTTTCGCCCGGCAACAGGCGATGTGAAGCTGATTGCATCCCGCTTCCGACGAGTCGCCAGCCATGCCCACCCACACCCGCATCCGCATGTTCAACACAAAGCAGACCTACCCCAACCAGACGCTGGACAACGACCTGTGCCAGGCCGTGCGCGCCGGCAACACCATCTATGTGCGCGGCCAGATCGGCACTGATTTCGACGGCAACCTGGTCGGCCTCGGCGACCCGCGCGCCCAGGCCGAACAAGCGATGAAAAACGTCAAGCAACTGCTTGAGGAGGCGGGTTCCGACCTGTCCCATATCGTCAAGACCACCACCTATTTGATCGACCCGCGCTACCGCGAGCCGGTGTATCAGGAGGTCGGCAAATGGCTCAAGGGCGTGTTCCCGATTTCCACCGGGCTGGTGATTTCCGGCCTGGGCCAACCCGAGTGGTTGATGGAGATCGATGTGATCGCCGTGGTGCCGGACGATTGGACCGTATGAAGGCGGCCGACGCCGAAGTCGTGTTGCACCTCGCGGAACAAGCCGGAGAACCCCATGCCCCACACCGTGTACTTCCTCAATGGCCCCAACGCCAACCTCTACGGGCTGGACAAGCACGGCACCTACGGCAGCGCCAGCTTCGCCAGCATCGAAGCGTGTTGCCAGGGCCACGCCGCTGAGTTGGGCCTGACCCTGGACTTTCGCCAGAGCAACCATGAAGGCGTGCTGGTGGACTGGATTCAAGAGGCCCGCCTGAACGCCGACGCCATCGTGATCAACGCCGCCGGACTGAGCTACAGCTCGGTGCCGATCCTCGATGCGCTACTGGCGTTCGACGGCCCGATCATCGAAGCGCACATGAGCAATATCTGGAAGCGCGAGAGCTTCCGGCATCACTCCTACGTGTCCAAAGCCGCCACCGGCGTGGTCGCCGGGTTGGGCGCGCTGGGTTACCGACTCGCACTCACGGCGCTGGCCGAGCTGCTCAAAGAGCCGCAGCAGTGAGCAGGCCGATCATCGATCAAATGCGGCTCTGCGGTGTTGCAGATAAACCTCTAACTTTTCAGGAAACGCCTATGTCCGTCGAAACAATCAACACCTTGGTAGTCGGCGCAGGCCAGGCCGGCGTCGCCATGAGCGAGCACCTGTCGCTGATGGGCGTGCCGCATATCGTGCTGGAGCGCAGCCGCATCGCCGAGCGCTGGCGTTCGGAGCGCTGGGACTCGCTGGTCGCCAACGGCCCGGCCTGGCACGACCGCTTTCCTAGCCTGAAATTCGAGGGCATCTCCCCCGAAGCCTTCCCGCCCAAGGAGCGCATGGCCGATTACTTCCAAGCCTATGTCGAGATGCTCAACGCCCCGGTGCGTACCGGCGTCGAAGTGTTGCAAGTGGAGCGCCATGTCGGTCGCCCCGGCTTCAAGGTGACCACCTCGGCGGGCGTGATCGAGGCCGCTAACGTGGTGGCCGCCACCGGGCCGTTCCAACGCCCCTCGATCCCGGACATCGTCCCCACCAGCGCGCCGCTGCATCAGTTGCATTCCTGCGCCTACAAGAATCCGGGCCAACTGCCCGAAGGCGCTGTGCTGGTGGTCGGCGCCGGTGCCTCCGGCTCGCAGATCGCCGAAGAACTGCAAAAGGCCGGCAAAACCGTGTACCTCTCGGTCGGCGAACACTACCGCCCTCCCCGCGCCTACCGCGGCCGCGACTATTGCTGGTGGCTCGGCGCCCTGGGCCTGTGGGACGAAGTCAAAATCCAGCCGAAGAAAAAACACGTAGCCTTTGCCGTCAGCGGCTACGAAGGCGGTAAGACCGTCGACTTCCGCCGCCTCGCACACCAAGGGATCACCCTGGTGGGCGCCACTGAACACTGGAACGCAGGCGTCATGACCTTCGCCCCTGGCCTGGCCGCCAACGTGGCAGAGGGGGATCGAGCGTACTTCGAGGTACTGCGCGACGCCGATGCCTATATCGAGGCAAACGGCTTGCCGTTCCCCGAAGAACCGCAAGCCTGGGAACTGCTGCCCGACCCGCAATGCCTGCTTGACCCGATCCTCAGCCTGGACCTGGCCGAAGCCGGCGTGACCACGATTCTGTGGGCCACCGGTTTCAAGTTCGACTTCAACTGGTTGAAGGTCGATGCGTTCGACGAGAACGGCGAACCGTTCCACAAACGCGGGATTTCGGCACAGAGCGGGATCTACTTCCTGGGCCTGCCGAATCTGGTGAACCGGGCGTCGTCGTTTATCTACGGGGTTTGGCATGATGCGAAGTACGTGGCAGATCACATCGTGTTGCAGAACGAGTACATGGCGTATGGCAAGGCTTAGCGCCTTGCTCCCAGCGCCACTTCAACGACCGATCCGTTACAATCGCCACTTTGGACATTCGCCAAGGAGGCAGCCATGAGCGTTCGTGGTCAAGATCGACAGATCGACAATATTGAATTCAATGTCAGCGACATTGCCCGCAGCAAAACGTTCTACGGCCACGCGTTCGGATGGACGTTCGTCGACTACGGCCCGACCTATACCGAATTCAGCGATGGCCGGCTGACCGGTGGCTTCACCGAGGGGGAGCCGGTGCGGCCGGGCGGTCCTTTAGTCATCTTGTATTCGGACAATCTCGAGGACGCACAGCGGCGGCTCAAGGCTGTGGGCGCGGTGATCTCCCGCGAAACCTTTTCGTTCCCCGGTGGAAGCAGGTTCCACTTCATTGATCCTGACGGCTATGAACTGGCCGTGTGGACAGCGCAACCGTAAAGACTGAGCTTTTATCGATTGAGCGAGCGCATGGTTTTATACATGCGCAAACTTTCCTTCCCCACTTTTATGCTGTTTCTGTGCTTGCAGGGTTGTGCAGAGATACCCACCCGTTCGGATGTAAATGCCGGTAAAAATTGGCCCCCTGCACCTCGTCAACTCTCCGCCTCCGCGCTTCTCCTCCTCCAGTCTCCGCCACATCGGCCGATAACCTTATTAGCCGCAAGCCTATTGCATGCGTCCCCTCACTGGATCGAGCCCGTCGCCATGAACCCACTCAACTTCCTAAAAAAAGCCCGGGCCGATCGACAAGGCACCGCTACCCTCACCTGCACCGCCAATGAGCTGGAGTCTTCATTGGCTAACCTGCGCATCGCGCCGGTGCTGATCACCGGTTTCATTTCCCCTCATCTGGACATCGACCAGGTCGCCGCGAAGCTCAAGCGCCGCTTCCCGCAAACCAGCATCAGCCTGTGTACCTCCGCTGGCGAGTTGTGCAACGCGGCGAATTCGCTGTATTGCACCACCGGCGAGCGCTGGGACCGGATTGTGCTGCAGCTGTTTGACGACAGCCTGATCGCCTCCGCCGAAGTGGTGATGGTGCCGCTGGAGTGTGAAGACATCCGCAGCGGCGGCAAGCGCATGGGCATGAAGGAGCGGATTGCCAAGCTGACGAACAATATCAAGCGCGTGCAGGTACACACACCGATCGACCATCGCGACACGCTGGCCTATGTGGTGTTCGACGGGTTGTCGGCGTCGGAGTCGTTTTTCATGGAGGCGCTGTATGAATCGGGGCGTTTCACCTGCCTGTTTGTCGGCGGGTCGGCCGGGGGCAAGCTGGATTTCCAGAAAACGCTGATCCATGACGGCCAGCGCAGTTACCAGAACCACGCACAAATCGTGTTCCTGAAGACCGCCGCGAATGTGCGTTATGGCGTATTTAAAAGCCAGAACTTCAAACCGGCGGATTTGACCTTCAGCGTGCTGACCGCCTCCGAAGAGGACCGCACGATTGACCAGGTGATCGACAGCGCGGGCAATATCAAGAGCATGGTGCAGGCGCTGTGTGACGCCTTCAATTGCACGCCCCAGGCGCTGGAACCGAAGTTGGCGGATTACTCGTTTGCCATCCGCGTGGGCGGTGAGTTGTTCGTGCGCTCCATCGCACGCATCGACTATGAACACCAGATCGTCCAACTGTATTGCGACGTGGCACCCGGCGAGGAGTTGGTGATGGTGCGACGCACGCCGTTGCGTGAGGCCACCCGCGTGGACTACGAACAGTTTCTGCGCGGCAAGGGCGGGCAGCCGGTGGCGGGCATTCTTAATGACTGCATTTTGCGCAGGCTGAACAACGCCACCGAGTTGGGCAGCATGGCCGGGACGTTTGGCGATGTGCCGCTGGCAGGGCTGTCGACTTTTGGTGAAATCCTGGGCTTGAACCTGAACCAGACACTGACCGCAATTTTCTTCTTTCGGGTGGCCAAGGGCGCCAGCTTCAGCGACGAGTACGCGGACAATTTCATTGCGCACTACGGCGAGTTCAAAGCCTTCTTCCTACGTCGCCAGGTGAATAAACTGGCGGGTTTGAACCATGTAGTGGTCAAGCAGATTGCGGCGTTCAAAAACAATGACTTCAGCGGCGCCCTGAATCCCCGCGGGCTGGACAGCAATATTTTGCCGGTGTTCGAGGGCCTGGCGGACCTGGGCCAGGTGTTGGCCCAGGCCGAACGTCAACACGCGGAAATCTCCTCGCAGATCAAGCATTACTCCGGCGAGTTGCACGCCTCGATGGATGAACTGGTTGGCACCATCGACCAGCAGAACACCGTGTCTGCGAAAGCCGGTGCGACGGTCGAGGGCTTGTCCAGCCAGGCCGATGATGCCGTGGTCGGCGCGCGGACCCTGGCCGGTTCGAGTTTGCGTATCCAGTCGATTGTACAGGTGATTCAACAAATCGCCGGCCAGACCAACCTGCTGGCGCTCAACGCGGCTATCGAAGCCGCGCGCGCAGGCGACCTGGGCCGGGGTTTTGCGGTGGTGGCGGACGAGGTGCGCAAGCTGGCGGAAATCACCCGCAAGAATGCGGCGGAAATCGGCGTGGATATCGACCTGTTATCCGGCGAAATCCAGCGTGTTGCCCAACAGATTGAAGACCAGTCCAGCGGCGTCGGTGCCTTGCGCGAAATGCTCGATGCGCTGGAGGCGTCAAGCCGTGCGACGGAGGGGACTGCGCAACGGACCAAGACCATTGCGGATACGTTGACTGGGCTTACGCATGCGTAGACCCCCATGGGGTCAACTTCGGATGTTCGAGTAGCTGGAACAGAGTGTTCAGCCAGAGGGCTCGCGTGCAGGGATGATCGCGAGTATCTGGCTGGGCATCCTTTAAGACTATGATGCGGCGCTCATCAGTGCATTCCGTATAGCGTTCAAAATTCGGGGGATTGCAGGGCCCGATTATTGGCGCAACGGAAGGCAATTCAATGCACAGATCGGGGCTAAAAAGCGACCCAGCGCAAGGTGCACATCACCGGAAACAATCGCTCAGCACCCGCTCAACGCCACCTGCGGCCGCTCGCCGGCAAAGAAAAACGGGCGCAACCGCACGCCGACGCTGTTGCCGATGAACGCCGCCACCAGCCACACCCAGCCATGCAGGCTGCCCGAGGCGATGCCGCTGAAGTACGCGCCGATGTTGCAGCCGTAGGCCAGGCGCGAGCCATAACCGAGCAGCAGGCCACCGATCACCGCAGCCCCCAGCGAGCGCGCAGGAATGTTCAGGCTGGGGGCGAAACGTCCGGCCAGGCCGGCGGCCAGGAGCGCACCGAGGAGGATGCCGATGTCCATGACGCTGGTGATGTCTTCCCACACCGGCGCGGCCAGGGCCTTGGCATTGCCCGGTATTTGCCAGAACGCCCAATTGCCCACCTCCACGCCCAGGCCGCTCACCACCTTGGCGCCCCACAGCGCGAACGCCGAGGTGATGCCCCACGGTCGACCGGCGAGTGCCAGGGTCGCGTAATTGAGCAGGGCCAGGCCAATCGCGCCCCACACCAAGGGCCAGGGCCCACGCAGAAAACGGCGCACGCCTCGGTGCTCGCTGGTCACCCCGGCTTCCAGTTGACCATGACGGGCTTTTTCCAAGCGCACGCTGACGGCTGCGATGAGGCCGAACACTGCCAGGTTCAAAAGCAACGCGGGCATGACCCCGAAACTTTTGACGATGGACGTCGCCGGCAACGCCGGCAGTGCAAACCACCAGCCCACATGGTGCGTGGCGATCAACGAACCACAGATAAAGAAGAACAGCGTCACCAACATGCGCGCATTACCGCCGCCCACGGTGAACAGGGTGCCCGACGCACAGCCGCCGCCCAACTGCATGCCGATGCCAAAAATGAACGCTCCGAACACCACCGACACCCCGGCCGGCGCTACCAGCCCAACCACCGGCTGGCCGAACAACGTGCCCGCCCCCAGCGCCGGGAAGAACAGCAACACCGCTATCGCCAGCATCACCATTTGCGCACGCAAACCGGCGCCGCGCCGGTCATTGATGAACACACGCCAGGCCGAGGTAAAGCCAAAGGCCGCGTGGTACAGGGTCAAGCCCAGCGCGGCGCCGACGACCAGCAACAGCACCTGGCGCGCGCCGACAAGGTTATGCAGGAACACGGCGCCCAGTACCAGCAGCACAAAAGCCACCAGGGGCGCGACGGGCTTGCGCGCAGAGGTTGTGGAAAGAGAGGTGCTCATGAGGTATCTCAATTCGTTTGAAGGGGTTTGATTACGAAGCCATCGAGTATAAACCGAGGGGTCGGTCTCCGGAGGAATCGGCATCCGAGCTGAAGGATTGTATAGGGGGACGGGGTATGCGATGATCCGCGAATCATAGGTAGGGGGGGTATATTGTGAGCCATATAGCGGCCAACAAAGACAGTCTGATCAAGCGTGTCAAACGCATTGCCGGTCAGATTCAAGCGGTGGAAAGAGCACTGGAATCGGACAGCGATTGCGCCAAGACCCTGCACCTGGTGGCCGCCACACGCGGCGCCATCAACGGTTTGATGGAAGAAATCATCGAAGAACATGCCCGCGCGCATGTGGCGGACCCATCCCTCAGCGAGGAAGAACGTAACCAGGGCGTCGAAGAGCTGCTTGAAGCCATTCGGCGGTACTCCAAATGAGCCTTGATCACACGCACGGTCACACCCACGAGCATGTCTTCCTCGGCGCGGCTCACGAAGAAAACGCCAAGCGCACCTTATGGGTGGTGATGCTGACGGTAGTGATGATGGTCGCGGAAATCGCCGCCGGCGCCCTGACCGGCTCGATGGCCCTGCTGGCCGACGGTTTTCATATGGCCACCCATGCTGGCGCGTTGGGCATCGCCGCTGCGGCCTATGCCTACGCCCGGCGCCATGCGTCCAGCCCGCGCTTCAGCTTCGGCACCGGCAAGGTCGGCGATCTGGGCGGTTTTGCCTCGGCGCTGATCCTGGCGCTGGTGTCCCTGGGCATTGGCATCGAGTCGATCATGCGCCTGCTGCAGCCGACCGAGGTGCAGTTTGGGACGGCAACCCTGATTGCTATCGTAGGGCTGGTGGTCAATATCGTCAGTGCGCTGTTGCTCGGCCACGGTCATAACCACGGGCATGACCACGACCACGAGCATGCCCACGGCCACCATGACCACGATAACAACCTGAGATCCGCCTACGTGCATGTGCTCGCCGATGCGCTGACCTCGGTGCTGGCGATCGCTGCGTTGCTGGCGGGGCGGTATCTGGGTTGGGTCTGGCTGGACCCGGCGATGGGCATCGTCGGCGCCATCGTGATTGCACGCTGGGCCTGGAGCCTGATGGGCGTGACCGCCGGCGTCCTGCTCGATCAGACCGACGTGCATGTTGCGGCGGAGATCCGGGAACTGGTGGAACAAGCGGGCGACGCGACGATTACCGACTTGCACGTCTGGCAGGTAGGGCCAGGTGTGCATGCGGCAATCGTGAGCGTCGTCGGCCACGCCACAGCGGATGCCGACAGCATTCGCGAACGCCTCAAACCGGTGCATGAAGTGAGTCACCTCACCGTCGAGTTTCGCACGCTCGATGCAGCGTAGCGACGACGCCGGGCGACTCGCCCCCTTACGAGCGTCCGACTGACCCGGAGACCGGAAGATTACCGAGCAACTTCAGCCCGGTACTCTTCACGAACGCGTCATAGTCCATCGGCCGTTGGATACGCGTCTGCGCGTTGGGCAGCACGTAAGCCCAGGCGCGTTGCGACGAGGCGTCGTACACCAGCTTGAACAGGCGCGTCGGCACCCAGACCTTGTTGTCGCCGATGGTGCCGTAGCCTGGGTCGAACAACGGGCCGGTGAACACAAACACATCGCCGCCGGCGCGCTTGGCGAACTTGCGCACATCCGCCTCGACCTTGCTCCAGATCTTACGGTTGTTGACAGGGTCTTGCGGCACCATGTTCGACAGCGCAAACGACTGTGCCATGGCATGGGCGTTCGGTGCGTCGGCGGCCGGGGATTGGTGGCCACGGTCGACGGCCGGATGCTGGCTGCGGTAGTCACTCAACTCCGCGCGCCCACCCTTAGGGATGCGCGGGTCGGGGTAGAACAGATTGGTGCGTTCCTCACCTTTGGCATCCTGCAACTGCGCGGCATTCAGGCGCTCGACCACCACCAGCGGCGTCTTGCTGGTCTGCGAATAGAGCACCGCGAAATTGTCCGAGCACAGGGCCAGGGGGCGCATGCCAGCAGGCACGGTGGCGGTGTTGATGGGTTTCGCGGCGGGAAAAAGATCGGCACAGCCATCAAAGGACGCGCGTTGCTCAGTGGCGGTATAGAGGTTGGGCAGGCTGCGGGCGTGGGCCCCGGTCGAGAGCAAAACAAGGGCCGACAACCCGACTGCAATGTTGCGTAAGTGCATGCTTTAGATCTTTTTGGTAAGGGTAAACGGATGACCACCGACGGTGGTGCGGGGGCTGTTGACCGTGAAAAACCAGGTTAGTGCCGCAGGGCGGCCCCTGCTCTATGCTTGGGCCGCGAGTTGCAGCCCTCCTGCACAGACAATTGCGCTCAATGGACGGCAAAAATCAGCGTTTGATTGATATGACCACCTTGGCGATTCTGAACACCGGTCTAAACTCCGATACCCAGTCATGCTCCGCAAGGGAGTCAGCGTGCCATGCAGTCCACCCTCAAACTGCTCGATCAACCCACCCGATATATGTTCTTCACCGGCAAGGGCGGCGTCGGCAAAACGTCGGTCTCCACCGCGGTGTCAATCGCACTGGCTGACGCAGGCAAGAACGTGCTGCTGGTCAGCACAGACGCCGCCTCGAACCTTGATGAGATGCTCGGCGTTGAGTTAAGCAATCAGCCTGTCGCGGTGCCGCACGTGCCTGGAATGTCCGTGCTCAATATCGACCCAGGGACCGCAGCCATTGACTATCGGGCCCGGGTTGTCGAGCAAATGGGCGCCCAGGCCAGCGATCAAGACATTGCGCTTGTGCGCGAGCAACTCTCAGGGGCATGCACGACTGAAATCGCAACCTTCGATGAATTCTCGCACCTGCTGTCGCAGGGCAGCGCGGCCTACGACCACATCGTGTTCGATACCGCGCCCACGGGGCACACGCTCAGACTGTTGAGCCTGCCAAAAGCGTGGAGCGGTTTTTTGAAGGGCAATGATCGTGGTGCGTCATGTTTGGGGCCGCACTCGGGCTTGAAAATGCAGGAGCAGCTATTCAATCAGGCATTGGCGGCGCTCAACGATCCAGCCCTGACCACTGTTGTACTGGTGACCCGCCCTGATAAAGGCGCGCTCGGCGAGGCGGCACGCTCCAGCGATGAGCTCCGTGAGTTGGGCCTGAAAAACCAGCGCCTGGTGGTGAATGCGGTGTTTAAACGCAGCAATTTGCATGACCCGATCGCAGCGGCGATTGAGTCCGTAGGCCAGCAGGCGCTCGACGAGATGCCCGCGTCACTGCGCCAGCTTTCAGCCGACTACATCCCACTCAAGGCAGTCGACTCCGTAGGCCTGCCCGCGCTTCGCGCACTGCTGACCCCGGAGCTTGCTCGCCGAGCCAGCACTGCAACCCCGGCACCGGCACGCCTGGAATATCACGCACTCTCGGAGTTGATTGCCGAGTTAGCTCACGACCAGCACGGCTTGATCATGGTCATGGGCAAAGGCGGTGTTGGCAAAACCACCATTGCCGCCGCCATCGCATTGGGCCTCGTGCAGCATGGCAAGTCCGTGCACCTGAGTACAACAGACCCTGCCGCACATCTGACGGTAACCCTCAACGCCGAGGTGCAGGGACTCAGCGTCGGCCGCATCGACCCTAAGGTCGAGACCCAAAAATACGTGAACAAGATCATCGCTTCCCGCGCGCCAGGTATGACGGAAGACGAAATAGCCTTGCTCATCGAGGATCTGCGATCCCCCTGCACCGAAGAGGTCGCGGTGTTCCACGCGTTCTCCCGCGTGGTTGCTCAAGCCAGAAGCGCATTTGTGGTATTGGACACCGCTCCCACGGGGCACTCCCTGCTACTGATGGACGCCACAGGCGCCTATCACCGCCAGATGGTTCGCGAATTCAAAGGCAAAGCCTCGGACCACATCGTCACGCCACTGATGCGCCTGCAAGATGCGGACTACACCAAAATCATTCTCGTGACGCTGCCCGAAGCCACACCGGTGTCTCAGGCGGCGGCGCTGCAGGATGACTTACGCAGGGCCAACATCGAACCGTTTGCCTGGGTGGTCAATAAGTCGTTACTGGCCACCGATACGACAGACCCGCTGCTGCGAGCGCGCCTGGATAGCGAGCGCAAACAAATGGCGAGGGTGGCCGACGAAACCCAGCATGCCGTCATCGTGGTGCCCTGGACGGCGGAGCCGCCGGTTGGCGTCGCCGGGTTGAAGCGCCTGCTGGACTGAAACGATACTCGGCGAACTCATGCTGTGCGCCTGGATTGCTGGAGCAAATCCCAGGCCCCAAAAAGCCTGCATCGCTGCAGGCTTTTCTCTGTCTGGCACGCCCCTGACTCGAATAGATAAACAAGCATCTGTTTTGCAATGAGACCCTGCTGATTTATATCCCTACGATTATCCCAATCAAGTTCGTACTTTATGCAAAGCACGGCAGCAGCAAGACGTAGGCCCGTCTGTGCTGGATTTGGCCCGGCGGGTTATCGATCAGAACCGTATTTATCGCCAGACAGTCTTTAGACCCGCTCTTAGCGTTGATACAAAGCTTTCCAATGACGGATCTTTCTCGGCGTGCTGCTTAAGCCTGCCGATGAAAATCCACTCATATTCGGCCCAAAAAATTCGAATCGTTTTGGGTGATTTGCAGTCGAATACAACTTGATAGATTCTTGTTTCTCGCTGCTGAACGACGACGCATTGCTCATGGCAAACCAATACTCGTTGCCCTGGTTCCAGGGTCGGAGCATTCAGCGGAAGGCGCTTCTCAATTGCTGTTTTGCGCATGATGACTGCCGTCCTTAAAATTCAAAAACCTTACGCGTTGCATCAAAAGCAAGGGCGATCCGCTGTTGCGAGGCGCTCATCTGGAGCCTTTGCGCATGACGCCCTATGGGGTCTTCAACAATCACGCAAAACCGGCCGCAGGGTCGTGCACCTTTAAAGCCACGCCTTGGGCGGACCTCCTCGGCCCCTCGTGGCTCAGGTGCCTCGACAATCCTGCTCATGACTAGCCTCCAGCGGCTCATATGTGCATAATATTATCATGCAATGATAATAGAAAGGCAATCGACTCGCCCCTGCTTCAGACAGGGGCGAGGTCTTTTAATCAATTGCGGGGCGGTAAATACATGCATGAGAACAGCAATACGTGAGCGCTTGGAGACCCGTATGAAACGTGAGGACGTAAAAACCAAATACGCTGAAGGCATTCAGTTTGATACCCATTTGATTGCCAACCCGGCCAACACCCAGGAGTGGATCGTCTTCTTTAAAAAGGATGCAGGAAGAAGCTTCTTCCTAGTCAATGACAACGAAGAAATCGAACCCTTCCGGTACCTTGATGATTTGATTCATGAACTGCGAGAAATCGGTATCAAGGTTGCTGAAATTCACTTTTGAATTGTTTTCCTTGGAGTGTCGTCATGTCCGTCAAAATCGAGCAGCTGTCTAGCCAGAGTGAACCGCTATGGTCTGTGTGCATTGGAGCCAGGCGCATTCAATTTCGCAATGAGCAGGGTGCAAAAGATTACGCAGAAAAGCTAAAAGAGCGTATTGAAGCCCCGCACTCATTCCCTCGCACATTGTCGTCCGCCGACAAGCGCGATAGCAGCAAACAATAATATTTAATGAATTTCTATTAACGCTAACGTTACGACAACACAGTATTGCTACTTCCGTAGCGCGCCGTGGAACTTAGTCAGTCAAATTGATTTTCATGTTGCACAGCGCTCGACGGTGCAAGAACGCTGAGGGATGGCCGGATCGGCCCGTGGGGCATAAGAAGATTTAGCCCGGCAGGCTGCCCTCGGGGTAGGTCAGCGTAGAACACACGCAGAAAATCGCCAGCTCGTAGTGAGCTGGCGAATCGGACGACGCGCGTGATTCCTGATGCGCTATTTAGCCACGCACGTAGGCCACCAAGGCGTCAGCGAACGACTCAGTGGTGCCGGCCCCGCCCATGTCGGCTGTCACTTGATCACGGGAGTTTTCCAGAACAGCGCGGATAGCGGTACGCACGCGTGTCCCCTTGTCCACCATGCCCAGGTAATCAAGCATGTCTGCGGCAGCCAACAACAATGCGCATGGGTTCGCGATGTTCTTGCCGGCGATGTCCGGCGCCGAGCCATGGACCGCTTCGAAGATGGCCGCATCGGCGCCGATGTTGGACCCCGGCGCCAAACCCAAGCCACCGACCAGGCCTGCGCACAAGTCTGAAAGGATGTCGCCAAACAGGTTGGTGGTGACGATGACATCAAATTGATGGGGATTCATCACCAACTGCATACAGGCGTTGTCGACGATCATCTCGTGGAATTCGATTTCCGGATAATCCGCCGCAACTTCACGCGCCACCTCAAGGAACAACCCGGAGCAAGACTTGATGATGTTGGCCTTGTGCACCGCGGTCACTTTTTTACGGCCTTTGCTACGAGCCAGCTCGAACGCGTACCGCACGATGCGTTCGGAGGCTGTGCGCGTTACGCGAATGCTCGCCAGAGCAACTTCGCCGTCCTCAGAAATACTTTGCCCTTCTGGCAGGTACGCCCCTTCGGTATTTTCGCGCACCGTGATGATATCGATATCTTCGAAGCGTGAACGAGTACCAGGGAAACTGATCGCCGGTCGGACGTTGGCGTAGAGATCGAAGTGGCGGCGAAGGTGAACGTTGATCGAGGAGAAGCCGCGGCCAATCGGCGTGGTCAGAGGGCCTTTGAGTGCGACACCGTGTTTGGCGATCGTCTCGATGGACACGGGCGGCATCAGTTGCCCATGCTGCTGCAAGGCCTCCAAACCGGCCTCAACGAAGTCATACTGAAGATTGCAGTCAAGGGCATCGAGTACGCGTAGCGTCGCTTGCATGATCTCGGGGCCGATGCCGTCACCCTTGATGATTGCGATGGTTTTGCTCATGGTCTCTTCCTTAACAGCGCTTTGTCAGCCTGCTGTTTTGATGGGGGCATTGAGACTGGTGTCACGAGTCTGCTGATAGGCATTGACTGTCTGACGGCTTTCACCGCGGCAGAGTGCCGTGTGTCATCCTCCGCGCCGTGACTGCGCAGGTCATCACGGATCAATTGACGAGCAACCTGAGTGGGTGTCAGCTCTCGCGTCGCACAAAACGGGCATGAACGCGGCTGCTACGAGCGAGCGCCCGGATCAAGCGTGCAGTCATTTGCTCCACCGATGACGCGCATAACATTAACATACAATGCTAATTCCACGTGGTGGAAAGCGGCGTTTTCCCGATGAGACAAAGGTCTTAGAACGCCTGTGCGTGGCAGGGCGAGGTCGCGTTTAGGCAGGCATAAAAGGAAGACGAGTTGTGGCTCGGATCGTTCAAGAACGGATGATCTTGCAAATGGTGGGCTGTCGATATTCAGGCGCTGCGGCGGCTGGATGCACACTGAGTGCGACAGTTGCCAACCGCGCAAAAGGTCGTGCAACTGCCGCACATCAGCCTGATTGATCTCAGCTTACAGCGGGTAGTGCGTTGGGTAATGCAGCTTCGCAACGCCGGTGTCGATAGCGGCCTTGGCCACTGCGCCGGCGATTGCGCCGAGCAGGCGAGCATCGAGTGCTTTGGGGAGAATGTAATCGCGCCCAAACTCAAGCTTATCGACATTGAATGCTTGCAGCACTGCCACAGGGGTTGGCTCTTTGGCCAGTTGGCGCAGTGCTTCCACTGCCGCAATTTTCATCGCTTCGTTGATCCGGGTTGCCCGAACATCCAGGGTCCCGCGAAAGATGAACGGAAAGCCCAGAACGTTATTTACTTGGTTCGGGTAGTCAGAACGGCCGGTCGCCATGATCAGGTCATCACGTGTGGCCATGGCCAGTTCGTAGCTGATTTCAGGGTCGGGGTTTGAGCAGGCAAACACGATCGGCTTGGGAGCCATCGCCGCCAGCGCTTGCGCAGGAAGAAGATTGGCTCCAGATAGCCCCACAAACACGTCGGCACCGCTCATGGCTTCCATCAGCGTAAGCGGGCCACCGTCGTTGACAAATTGTGCTTTGTATTGGTTGAGGTCTTTGCGGGCGGAGTGGATGACACCGGTGCGATCGACCATGTACAGATTGCTTTTTTGCGCGCCAAGACTGAGCAGCAGGCGCATGCAGGCCGTGGCTGCGGCACCCGCGCCGAGGCAAACGATTCTCGCGTTCTCCAGCGTTTTACCCTGAATTTCCAGCGCATTGAGCATACCGGCCGCGGTGACGATGGCGGTGCCGTGTTGGTCGTCATGGAAGACCGGGATGCTGCACAGTTCGATCAGGGCTTCTTCGATTTCAAAGCACTCAGGGGCTTTGATGTCTTCCAGATTGATGCCACCAAAGGTGTCAGCAATACGCACGACTGTGTCGATAAAGGCCTGGGAACTCTCAGCATTGACTTCGATATCGATCGAGTCGATGCCGGCAAACCGTTTGAACAGCAACGCTTTGCCTTCCATGACCGGCTTACTGGCCAAGGGGCCTAGATTGCCGAGGCCCAAAATGGCCGTACCGTTTGTGATCACGGCCACCAGATTGCCTTTTCCGGTAAAGCGATAGGCGTTCTCCGGGTCCCTCGCGATTTCGCGAACGGGCTCGGCTACGCCTGGGCTGTACGCCAGTGCGAGCTGGGCGGCGGTGTCGGCAGGCTTGGTCAGCGCAATGCCGATTTTTCCTGGGGTTGGGAATTCATGGTAATCCAATGCAGCCTTTTTGAAGTCGGTAGTCATGCGAGCCCCTAATTAGACGTTGATTATAATTTTATGTTAACACTATTATAATGCAAGACAATGAGGTCCTGAGCCACAGACCAGGATCAAATTGCCGGTTTGAATGCTGCTGATGAAGGGGTTTATCAGCGCCAGACCAACGCTATTGGCCCTAAGACTTCAGGGCGGGCCTGTATTTTTTGGCCAATCGCGCCCTCCTATGCTTGAACCCGTTTTAGGCCGCCTTGTGTGGCCATTTTTTTGCGCGCACGAATACCCAATGGGCCACGACCTAAGCGCGGCACATCTGGATTCAGGGTTTTCTCATTGCGTCTTGGACGCTGACCCACGCGCTTCGACACTCGTGCGAGTGCTTGACCCGGTTACATAAGGGCGTCGGCGTGGCTCATTGGTTCGGATCAGTGTTGATCCGTGTTAGGCGAGGCAGGGTGAATTCGCGGAAAGGATGGGGGCATCGATTCTTTCTTTAACACCGCTCAATCTTTACAGACATGATCAACCTTCCTGAGTGCAGCTGTCAGAAATGAACTTCAGCGGACTTGATACCCAGCTCGCGAAGCTCATGGATCAGATCATCGAGGCGTCCAAATGACTCCACTTCCTCATTGTCATTAACCAGAAAATAGCTCCTCCCTGCATCCTTTTTGAACAGAATGATCCACTCGTGCGTGTTGGCCGGATTGGCTATCACATGCGTGTCGAAGTGCATGCCTTCCCCGTGATTGGTTTTGACATCTTCGCGTTTCATGCGGGGTCTCCGGGCATAGGGTCCAGCTCTCTGAACACTGAATCTAGAGCGTCGCAGGTGGTGTGCCGAGGCTAGACCAATTGCTTTGCTATTATCACATGGTGTGAATAGTATGCACATGCCACCAGAACGAGGCTAGTCATGATTGCGATACGAGAAGCTTGGAAAGCGGGCTTGTTAGGGCGCGAACATTGGCTTAGAAATATCGTCTCGGGGGTCATCGTCGGCGTCGTAGCGCTGCCCTTGGCCATGGCATTTGCCATCGCCTCCGGCGTCAAGCCAGAACAGGGGATCTACACGGCCATTGTGGGTGGCTTGCTGGTTTCGCTGTTCGGCGGAAGCCGGCTTCAGATTGCTGGCCCCACAGGGGCGTTCATCGTCATTCTGGCCAGCGTGACAGCCAAGTACGGCGTTGATGGCTTGCAGGTCGCAACAATGATGGCCGGGGCAATTCTATTACTGCTCGGTATCACCAAACTTGGCGCACTCATCAAGTTCATCCCTGATCCCGTTATTGTTGGATTCACTGCCGGCATCGGGGTGATCATTTGGGTTGGACAATGGAAAGACTTTTTGGGCTTGCCGAAAATCAGTGGCGAGCATTTCCACGAGCGGCTGTGGCACCTCATCCAAGCATTCCCCAACCTTCATGTACCCACGACACTGTTAGCCCTGCTGAGCCTGGCACTGGTGGTCCTCACACCTAGACTGCCCGGCGTAAAGCGCGTTCCTGGCCCCCTGATCGCCATGGTCGTGGTGACGGCATTGCATGCCTATTTTCAATTCGACGGCGTGGCCACGATCGGGAGTGCCTTTGGGGGCATTCCCCAAGGGCTTCCCAAAATAGGCCTTCCTCAAATAACGCTGCCACAGGTCATTGAGTTGATCGGCCCGGCGTTTGCGATCGCAATGCTGGGGGCCATCGAGTCACTGTTGTCGGCGGTTGTCGCCGATGGGATGGCCGGCACCAAACATGACTCCAATCAGGAGTTAATCGGCCAAGGCATTGCCAACCTGGTTACCCCGCTGTTTGGTGGCTTTGCTGCGACAGGCGCGATCGCTCGAACAGCAACCAACGTCCGCAATGGCGGCAATAGCCCAATCGCGGGTTTTACGCACGCCCTCACGTTGATTCTGCTGATCTTCTTCTTGGCTCCTTTGGCTTCGGATATCCCACTTTGCGCGCTGGCGGCGATCTTGTTCGTGGTCGCTTACAACATGAGCGAACTGAAGCACTTCAAGCGCATGGTCAAACGAGCCCCCAAAGCAGACGTTGCCATCCTTTTAATCACCTTCGGCCTGACCGTTTTCAGTGACCTGACGATCGCCGTGAACATCGGGGTCATTCTCGCCATGCTGCAATTTATGCGTCGTATGGCTTCCTCCGTGGAGGTACAGCTCATGGTCGAAAAAGAGCTGGAGGTGGAGTTGCGCATGAATGGGCATACACATCTTCCTACCGGTGTTTTGGTTTACACCATTGAGGGCCCCCTTTTCTTTGGCGCAGCAGAAACCCTTGAGCGTGCTTTGGCGCAAACGCACACCGATCCCGAGACGTTGATTATTCGCCTGAAGCGAGTGCCGTTTATGGATATCACGGGCCTGCAAACGCTGCTCGAAGTGATAGAGCAACTGCAAAAACGCAACATTGTCGTAAAGCTGTGCGAAGCCAACGAGAAAGTGCTTGGCAAGCTCGACAAGGCAGGGATTCTTCAGGCGCTTGGTTCACAGCATTATCATGCTGACTTCAGCGGCGCACTGGTCAGCCATGTCCCGACTAACGAGACCCAGGACTAGACGTGAGGGGCAGGCGTGAATGAGGCGCGATGAGCAGGCATTTGTCGTGCCCGCTCATGCAGGGATGAATTATTTGCCATTGGCCGCAATTTTGCTTTTGGTCGCGTAGGACACGCCATGCGTCTCCAGGTAGTCCCTAATAAGCTGACGAACGACCTGAGAAGGCGTCAGATCCTGAGACGCACAAAGCTCCTCAAGGGCTTTTTTCTTGACGGGATCAATGAGCACCGTTAATCGTGCAGTCTTATTTTCCATGGAATGGCCTGTACCCTAAATCGATCAATGATAATCAAATTATAATAGTCGGACATTCATTTGTCACCGGTTAGCTTCCAGACGTGAGACGGCTTCCTGCAAATCACGTTGGTCGCCTGGATTACCGGGTCAACCAGACGCTCGCCAAGGAGTGCTCCCGAATGCTTACAGAAAGACAATCTGAGGCGTAGCTGTGTCTGCGTATATTCTGATTAGTAACTAATTCAATAGGAATTCATGCTGCTGCGTCATCTGCAAAGCAGTTTTTTCCAAACGCAGTAAAAACTCTTTCCGTGGCTGTCCGCCGCCATATCCGGCGAGCGCACCATTTGTCGCTATGACACGGTGACAGGGGACGACAATGGACAGGCGATTGTGTCCATTTGCATTGCCCACCGCTTGGCTTGCACCTGGCTTGCCGATGCTCCCAGCGACGGCACCGTAGGTTGAAATGGTTCCATAGTCGATTTTTAGAAGCGCTGCCCACACAAGCCTGTCAAAAGAACTGCCTGGCATGTGCAGCGGTACTGAAAACTTTTTTAGCGTTCCATCAAAATAAAGTTTCAGCTGCACTTCGATCTGCTTGATGTGGGGATGCTCGCCCGGTGCAATTGAATACCCATAACGCCCACGCAATTCATTTAACTCAGCAGTGAGCGCCGGGCGGTCAAGAAATTCGAGGAGCACCAAACCTCGCTCCTCTGCCATAGCAATCATCGGCCCCAATGGCGTAGTCAGATGGCGATATAGCAGGAGCGACGTTTCGGCCGACTTGCCAGGGGAAATTTGAAATGTTTTTTTGAAGGCATCTCTAAAGCCACTTAATGACTCGTACCCTAAGTCAAAAGCCGTGTTATCCAGCGTTTCGCCCACAGCAATGCGACCTAAGGCAATACCGAGCCTTCTGGAACGCATCCATGTATGAAAAGTCATACCAAAATTTTGTTTGAACCACCTGCGTAACCGTAGCGGGTCGATACCACGCTTAGTTAGTTCAGCATCACTCCAGCGAGCATCAGGCGATGCAGATATAGAGGCTAGTAGACCCTTGACCCAATCTGGCGCGGTAGCTGCGAGATCCAACGGCTTGCATCGTAAGCACGGCCGATAGCCTGCTGCCATAGCTTCGTTCGCCTGCGAAAAAAACTCTACATTCTCGGGTTTTGGCTTGCGTGCTCCACACGTAGGGCGGCAAAAGATACCTGTAGTTTTGACAGCCGTAAAAAAAACGCCCTCATAGGCGCTGTCGCTACACAGCATCGCGCTGACCATCTCGCCTCTGGGCGGAAGATCGTTGTTGTAAGATCTCATAGACCGTAGCCTCATCCTGCATTGGGCGTGAACATCATTTTTAGACGTGGGAAACAGTGGCAATTTTCAGGCGGATTACAGATTAATACGTGAATGATTAATCTTGGCTCAGTTGGTTTTTGCCATAAGGCCATTCAGATCGCTGTATGTAAATGCGTCCAATGGGTGCTCAAAAAGCCTTCCCGTGCGCAAGAAACTCTTGGCGAGCGCGTTGTTTGCACCCAATAAGAACTCAGCAATGCTGGAACCTGCGCTTAGTCGTTTGACGCCTAGTCTCGCCAATTCATGTATCTCTGGTTGGCCGCTCCAAGAAAGCAGGTTGACAGGTAATCTAGTTGCCTCGCACAGCGTGGCAATGTCGTACTCCTCAACCATTGCAGCTGCAAAAAAGCCGTCAGCACCGGCTTGCTCAAACAACGATGCACGGGAAATGGTTTCTGCCAGTTGTCGTTCTGGTGCTACCAAACATCTGAGATACACGTCAGTTCGTACGTTCACGAACAGATCGATCCCGCGTGTGCTTGCCACCTTCTTTGCCACTTCGATTTTTCGCAAAATCAGATCGATGCTCCCCGCACCGTCTTCAATGTTGATTCCAACGGCCCCAGCCCTAACCACGCAATCAATGACTTTGGCAACCGATTCAAGATCGTCGGAGTAGCCACCTTCGACATCGACTGTGAGGGGTACTGTCAGCACACGAACCATTGACTCCACTGTAGTAGTCAACAATTTCAGGGGAAGCTGATTACCATCTTGGTAACCATTCGCCCAAGCCACAGCGGCGCTGCTGGTCGCTACCGCCTTACTCCCCACGCTCTCGACAATACGTGCGCTGCCGGCATCACCCACGTTGGCAAGTACCAACAAATTATCCTGGTGAAGGTTACGGAAAACCGTACTTAGTCGCGTCATTCAGTAGTACCCCGGCGAGAGAAGACAGGTGCAGATCGCGCTATCGTAAGCTGACTACAACGACGTCTCCACCGAGAAATCGACAGTGATTTGAGTGCTAGCGAATACGATTTTTTGCTGGCTAGAGAGCGCGGAATACCTACCTCTAAAGTCTGCTGCACGATGTTGCCGTACACATCCACTTATCGCGCGGATCAGGTATCAAGATCGATGAGCCGTGTGCGGATGCCTGCATCGGCGCAAAATCCGCCCAGATTGGCGCCAACCGTGGTCTTACCCGACCCGCCTTGGGTTGCTGGGTCAAATCCAAGGCAAAAAAAAGCCTGCATCGCTGCAGGCTTTTCCCTATCTGGCTCCACGACCTGGACTCGAACCAGGGACCCAATGATTAACAGTCATTTGCTCTACCAACTGAGCTATCGCGGAATTTGCCGTATGTTACTGATTAAAAAGGATAAGTCAAGCACTCCGTAGCGCCTGATCGGCGCATTCGGACAGTTGGCGTGCGCCTCTATCCCGCGACGGCCATTTCCTTGGCCAAGTCCAGCCAGGCCCGGGCTGCCGGTGGCAGGTGGGCGCTGGCGCGCCAGGCCAGGGCGATGTGCCAGTCGGTGTGGGGTTCGTCCAAAGGAATCAGCGCGATGCCGGCGTGCTGGTGCTTGAGCGCGAGCATGCGTGGCAGGAAGGCGACGCCCAGCCCTGCCGCCACCAGGTCGACGATGAAGTCGATCTGCCCGCTGCGGGCGGTCACCCTGGGCGTCACGCCCTTGCGTTCGCAGGCGGTGAGGATTAATGCGTTCAGGGCAAAACCGGCTTCGAACAGAATGAACGGTGAATCCGCGAGGTCGGTGAAGTCGATGCGCTTGCGCCGCGCGAGCGGATGGCTCATGGGCAGCACGGCCATCAGTGGCTCATTGCGCACGGGCTGGTAGTCGAAGCCTTCGTCCACCGGCAGTAGCAGGGCCGCCAGATCGACCTCCCCGGCTTCCAGGCATTCGCGCAGTTTTTTGCTGCCGTGCTCGGTGAGTTCGATATCGATGTCCGGGTAGCGGTTGCGGTAGGTCGCAAACATGGACGCGAACAGTACGCCGCATCCCACTGGCGGCAGGCCGATACGCAGCAGGCCACGCTTGAGCTCGCGCAGGTCGTTGATCTCGGCGACCAGGTCGCTGCGCTCGGCGAGCAGCACCAGGGCGCGGCGGTAGGCAATTTCGCCGGCGGCGGTAAGTTCATTCTTGTGGCCGAGGCGATTAAGCAGCGGCGCGCCCAGCTCGTCTTCCAGGGTCTTGACCGCCTTGCTCACCGTCGACTGGGTCAGCGACACCACCTGCGCCGCCTGGGAAAACCCGCCCTGACGCACCACCTCGACGAAGACACGCAGTGTTCTCAGGTTCATCGGTATTCCTTTTGCGACTGGACGCTAGCGATAAAAGTTGTTTTTATCATGCCAGATGTTTGCTTACCGTAATCCCCCTTTGCCCTGCGGAGACACTGTTCATGATCATTTCGTCGGCATCCGATTACCGTGCTGCCGCCAAGCGCAAGCTGCCGCGCTTCCTGTTCGACTACATCGACGGCGGCGCCTACGCCGAACACACAATGCACGCCAACAGTTCGGACCTGGCCGAGATCAGCCTGCGCCAGCGCATTCTGCGCAACGTGGATAGCCTGAGTCTGAAGACCACGTTGTTCGGTCAGGAACACGCCATGCCGATCATCCTCAGCCCAGTGGGCTTGACCGGCATGTACGCGCGGCGCGGCGAGGTGCAGGCGGCCAAGGCGGCGGCCAACAAGGGGATTCCCTTCTGCCTGTCGACAGTGTCGGTGTGCTCGATTGAGGAAGTGGCGTCGCAAAGCGCGCAGTCGATCTGGTTCCAGCTCTATGTGCTCAAGGACCGCGGCTTTATGCGCAATGCGCTGGAACGGGCGCAGGCCGCCGGGGTGACGACGCTGGTGTTCACCGTCGATATGCCGACGCCGGGCGCACGTTACCGGGATGCGCACTCGGGCATGTCCGGACCGTATGCCTCGGCGCGCCGGATGCTGCAGGCCGTCACCAAACCACAATGGGCATGGGATGTTGGCGTGATGGGCCGCCCGCACGACCTGGGCAATATCTCCAAGTACCTGGGCAAGCCCACCACCCTTGAAGATTACGTCGGCTGGCTGGCCAACAACTTCGACCCGTCGATCAGTTGGAAAGACCTGGAGTGGATACGTGAGTTCTGGAAAGGCCCGATGATTATCAAGGGCATCCTCGACCCGCAGGACGCCAAGGACGCGGTGAGCTTCGGAGCCGATGGCATCGTGGTCTCCAACCATGGTGGCCGCCAATTGGACGGCGTGCTCTCCACTGCCAAGGCACTGCCGCCGATTGCCCAAGCGGTAGGCGACGACCTGACAGTGCTGGTGGACTCCGGCATTCGCTCCGGGCTCGACGTAGTGCGCATGCTCGCCCTGGGCGCCAAAGCGTGTCTGCTGGGGCGCTCGACCGCCTATGCGCTGGCCGCCGATGGCCAGCACGGGGTGGAAAACCTGCTGGATATCTTCGCCAAGGAAATGCGTGTGGCCATGACACTGACCGGTGTGACATCGATTGAGCAGATCGACCCGAGCACCTTGGTTCAGCACGGCGTGTAAAACTGCCATCAACCTGCCATCAACCTGCCAAATAACTGACATTAAGCTGCAGCGGCTGTTTTTGACATACTGAATACCCTTTGATTTATAAGGATTTTATTAAAAAACAACAAAGTGGCATGAATCTCGCTCTAACCCTTTCAAGCAGGTTATGCGATGACAAGACGTGTGGCAGTGCCCAGGGGTTATAACCCCTGGCAAAGCGGTTTAAACTGTTTCCAATGTTTTACGGAACTGAAGGAACAGTAAGACGCTTGGTACTCGCCACTCGCATCGAGCCTGTAAGACAGCTAAGTGCTTAGAGGCCGACTGCTTATGAAAACCCCGCCCCAGACTCACGCAATCGACTTTGACAGTGCCAAATTGCAACGCCTGGGCTTTGGTCAGCCATCCTCTCTCCCGCACCGCCCCACCACGGTTGTTCAACTGCGCCAACAACTGGGCCTGCAATTGCAGACCAGCCTGGAACCGCAACGCATCCTCGGCCTGTTCTTTCGCGAGATCCAGCGCCTGGTGCCCCTTGACGCTATGCACTACGTCCATCAGCCCAGCGACCTACGCCTGGAATTCGGCCATCGCGGCCATCATTCGGTGAGCTACGCCTTGAGCCATGAAGGCGAACATTTGGGCGAGCTGGTATTCCGTCGCAACCAACGCTTTTTGGAGGAAGAACTGGGTCAGCTAGAATCCCTGCTCGCCACCCTGCTCTACCCGATGCGCAACGCCCTGCTCTATCGCGCCGCCACCCGCAGCGCCCTGCGTGACCCGTTGACCGAAACCGGCAACCGCATCGCCATGGACCAGACCCTGCAGCGCGAAATCGACATGGCGCGGCGACACTCGAACCCGTTGTCCCTGCTGATGCTCGACATCGATCACTTCAAACGCGTCAACGACACTCACGGCCATGCGGTCGGCGACAAGGTACTGCGCGCCGTGGCCGCGTCAATCAAGGGCCAGCTACGCAATATGGACATGGTGTTCCGGTTTGGCGGGGAAGAGTTTCTGGTCCTGCTCTCCAACACCGGCCGGGAAGCGGCGGCGATCGTCGGCGAGCGGCTGCGCCAGGCGGCACAGACCCAGGAATATTGGGCGGATGACATACGCATCGATCTGACGGTGAGTCTGGGCTGCGCGACGTTGTTGGCTGGCGAGTCTGCCGAAAGCCTCTTGCGCCGGGCCGACAGCGCCCTGTATGTAGCCAAGCGCGAAGGTCGCAACCGCTTGGCAATGGCGGGGTAGATCCCCGCCACGCGTTTTACATCACGCTTCGCTGGCGACGCGCACCAGGCGCTCGCGAACAGTCGCGGCCGCAGGCTTTTCGTTCTCCAGGCGCATGCAGCTTTCCAGGAACAAGTACATGTAGTCGTAGCTCTTGCACACGGCCTGGCGCAGCTCTGCCTGCAGTTGTCGGCTGGGGTTCATGCCGGCCAACGTGCAAATGATTTCCAGTGCTTCCCAAGGGTGGGCATCGTCGTACTGGGCATGCATCTTCAGCCACTTCATTGCGCGCTTGCGGTCTTCCTCTGGGAAGGCTGCGGCATAAACGCCGGTGGAACACACCAACGCGGACCACTCCCCCGTCGCGCCCTCGATGGCGTAGTTGGTGGCGGCGATCGCAATGATCAACGAATCGGCCGAACTGGTGTGCCAGCACCAATGACTCAGTGCGTGCAGTTCCGGCGCTACGTTCTGTGCTTGCAGCTCTTGGAGGCTGACGCCGTGGGCGCCGGCCCAATGCAGCCAATAGTCGGCGTGGTTCAATTCCACCCGAATATTGCGCATCAGCCAACGCCGCGCCATGTCCTCGCCAGGATGACGGGCAAACTTGGTCTTGGTGAGGTTCTGTGCCATGTACAAGGCAAACTGTTCAACCACGGGCCAGCCACCGATCAGGTATTGGCGCATGGTCTTGGCGCTCAGCGTGTTATCACGCATGCGCTGATACAGTTCGTGCTCGACAACTCGGCGCTTGCTTTCGCTACAGCCCTGGATCAATTGCTGCGCCCAGGCGGGGTAACTCGAGGCTTCCATAAGCGGGCCGGTTCTGTTGAAGGTGTCGATCACTGTAAGGCTCCTTTTTAAGTGTGATTGTACAGACCAGCAAATGTTTCAGCGGAATGTGCCGGGCGCCTTGAATAACAGAGGCTGCGGCCGCACAGGTCGACACTGCAAGCTATCAAAGGTAAACAATTGCGGGCGTTCAATCACGTAGCCCTGAGCGTAATCCACACCGATCTCAAGTAGAGCCTGTTCGATGTGCGGCGTTTCAACAAACTCGGCAATTGTGCGTTTACCCATGACGTGGCCGATGTGGTTGATCACTTCGACCATGGCGCGGTTAATCGGGTCGTCCAGCATATCCTTTACGAAACTTCCATCGATCTTCAAGAAGTCTACAGGTAAATGTTTCAGATAAGCGAATGAGGACATTCCGGCGCAGAAGTCATCGAGTGAGAAATGGCAACCTAACTCTTTGAGTTCATTAATAAAGCGAATTGCGCTGCCTAAATTTGCAATAGCGCAGGTTTCAGTTATTTCAAAACAAATCATTTCTGGCGGAACACTGTAAGCCGCAAACTTCTCGCGTAAAAAACCGAGAAAAGCGTCATCACCAATAGTTATGCCTGACAGATTAATCGCACACATAGCCATGGGCCGGCCCGGGCGCTCATGCATGCAGCGGGCAATGAGGTTGAACACGTTGTCCACCACCCAGCGATCCAGGGAGCTCATCAACCCGTAACGTTCGGCGGCCGGAATAAAACTGTCGGGCAGGATGATCCGGCCGGACTCGTCGTGCATCCGCAGCAGGATTTCAATGTGCCCACTGCCGGCGTCGGTGTGCCCCAGGGGCGAGATTTCCTGCGAGTACAGGCAAAAGCGGTTTTCTTCCAAAGCCATGTGCAAGCGTTGCACCCAGGCCATCTCGCCGAAGCGCAGGGACAGTTCGGAGTCGTCGGGATGGTAGACCTGCACGCGGTTGCGGCCCTTTTCCTTGGCCATATAGCAGGCCATGTCGGCGGCGCGCAGCGACGTTTCCAGGGTGGTCGGGATCTGTGAAATATGCACCAGGCCAATGCTAACGGTGGTCATGAATGGCCGGCCCTTCCACACGAAATGCAGGTTCTGCACGGTGTGGCGCAGGCTTTCGGCGATTTTTTCCGCCACCGTCGCCGGGCAGTTCTCCAGTAGGATACCGAACTCATCACCGCCCAGGCGCGCCAGGGTGTCGCCGTCCCGCAGATCCGATTGCAGCAGTGCGCAGATATGCCGCAACAGCTCGTCGCCTGCCGCATGGCCGCAGGTGTCGTTGACCAGCTTGAACTGGTCCAGGTCGAGGAACATCAAGGCATGCCGCCCGTTGTGCTCACGCCCGACGTGTTGCAGCACCTGTTCCAAGCGGAACTCGAACTCACGACGGTTGGCCAGGCCGGTCAATGCGTCATGGGTCGCCTGCCACGAAAGATTGGCGATGTATTGCCGTTCCTGGGTCATGTCGTGCAGCACCAGCACCGCACCGCTGACTTTGCCGGCACTGCGGATCGGCGCGCCCACCAATGTCACCGAGACGGTACTGCCGTCCAGGCGCTGGATGGTTTTGGAGTGTTCGCTGCCGCCACTCAAGTGGCCCTTGGTGATGTGTTCGATCAGGGCGAAAGCATCGGGCTGGGCATCGTCATCGAGTAGGTTGAACAGTGCCGCCAAGGGCTGGCCCTGGGCACGGGCCGATGTCCAACGCGTCAGTGCCTCGGCGGCCGGGTTCATGTAGGTAATGGCGCCATCGACATCGGTGGTGATCACGCCATCGCCGATCGACTCCAGGGTGATCTGTGCCCGCTCCTTCTCCACTTGCAGGGCATCGGCGAAGGCGTGCCGCTGCGTCAACAACTTATAGGTACGCAGCAGCGCCAGGGCGATCAGGCACAGTGCCGTGGCCAGGTTGGTGATCAGCAACAGCCGCAGGATGAAACGCGAGCCTTCACCCAGGGCATCGCTGAACGCCTTTGCCGCCGGCGTCACGCCGTCGTTGATGGCAAATATTTGCGCCTTCCATTGCCGCACATCGTCATCACGGACCTGGCTGGTGGTGATCGCCCGGTGCATCGCCTGGGCCAGGTCGTCCAGCTGGACCAGATAGCCATCGCCCACGGCCCACCGTTCGATGGCTTTTTCCAAGTAACTGAAATGGCGAAAGTTGAGATACAGCCAGATCACACTGGAGACGTCATCCGGGTGGTTGCCGCCCTTGATGATCCCCTGGCGCGCCGCGTTGAGGTCGGGGGCCGGGCGGTCCAGTGCGATACGCAACTCATGCCCGCCCTGAGGCACGGCAATGGCTTGTTGGTATTTGAGGTAGGTGGCCTCGTCGCGATTATCGGCGTACAGCGTCAGATAGTAGATGGCGTCTTTCTGGCCCTTGGACCAAAGACTCTCGCCGGCCACATAGACGCGCACCGCTGAAAGCACATATAGACTGATGCAACCTAATAATACTTGGAACAATACGACGGCGATAAAGGGCCAGACAATGCCCAACAGCCTTGGCGTTCCGAGAGTCCGCTTCTGCTTCATGAAGTCCCTTGCACATGCACAGCCAAATACGCGCGCGGACATCCGCTCCTGATAGCACAGCGTAGGCTAAATCAACGCACTTGTTGCAAGTGTCCGTAAAGTTTGGCGTATAGGCCGCCATCCGCGATCAGTTGCTGATGGTCACCGTCCTCGGCGATATGCCCACCGTCGAACACCAGTACCCGATCAGCTTGTTTCACCGCCGAGAGTCGATGGGCAATGATCAGGGTAGTGCGCCCACTGAGAAACCGCGCCAGCGCCTGGTGCAGGTTGTACTCGGTGGCAGCGTCCAGGGCCGAGGTCGCCTCGTCCAGGATCACCACCTTGGGCTCGGCCAAGACCATGCGCGCAATCGCCAGGCGTTGGCGCTGGCCACCAGAAAAGCGCACGCCGGAGCGCCCCACCACACTGTCCAGGCCCAGGGGCAAGGCCTTGACGGTCGCCTCCAACTGGGCGATTTCCAGCGCCTGCCAACAGGCCTGGTCACTGCGATTGCGGCCCATGGTCAGGTTGGCACGCACGGTGTCGTTGAACAGCGCGGGGTGTTGCAGCACCACCGCGACGTGCTCGCGGATGGTCTCCAGGCCGATTTCCTGCTGGGTTGCACCGCCGAAACGAATACTCCCCGCCTGCGGTGTGTACAACCCCAGCAGCAGTTGCACCAGGGTACTTTTGCCACCGCCGCTGGCGCCGACAATCGCCACCTTCTCACCGGGCTCGATGCTGAGGTTCAACTGGTCGAGCACCCGGTCTTCGCCATAGCCGAACGTCAGGCCACGCACGTCAATACCGACCGTTTCGCGCCCGGTGAACGGGTCTGCGCCGCCGGCATATTGCGGCTCATCGGCACGGGCCAGCAGCTCGTTGATCCGCGTCAGCGCCCCGCCCGCCGCGTAGTAGGCGTATTGCAGGTTCAGCAACTGCTCCACCGGGCCGATCATGAACCACAGGTAGCTGAACACCGCGAGCATCTGGCCGATGGACAGGTCGGAAAACAGCACGGTGAGCATGGCGGCCGCGCGAAAAATGTCGATGCCGAACTGGAACAGCAAACCGCTGGCGCGGCTGGAGGCGTCGGTTTTCCATTGGGAGTGAATGGCATAGTCACGCACTTCACGGGCCCGCTGGCCGAGGCGGCCAAGGAAAAAGCCCTGGCGATTGCCCGCACGGACCTCCTGAATGGCGTCGAGGGTTTCGGTCAACGCCTGAGTGAAGCGCGAGGTGCTGTCGTTTTCGAGTTTCTTCAGGTGCTTGACGCGCTTGCCCAACTGCACCGTGGCATAGATCACCAGCGGGTTGAACAGCAGGATCAGCAACGCCAGTTGCCAGTGCATCCACACCAAAATCGCCGAGGTGCCGACCAGGGTCAACATGGCCACCAGGAAACGGCTGAGGGTTTCGCCGACGAATTTGTCCAGCGTATCCAGGTCGGTGACCAGGTGCGTGGTGACGGTGCCACTGCCGAGGCTTTCGTACTCGCCGAGGGAAATGCGCTTGAGCCGCTCGATCAGGCGCACCCGGATGCGGTAGACGATGTCCTTGGCCAGTCGCGCAAACAAACGCGCCTGCACCACGTTGAACACCAGCGCACCGCAGCGCAGGGTCAGGGTCACCAGCAGCATCAGGCCGATATAACCGGCAGCTTTCTGCCAGCCCAGGGGCAGCGCGTGGTTCATCACCTTGAGCGCGGCATCGCCATGGCCCAGCAGCACTTCGTCAACCAGCAGGGGCAACAGCAGGGGGATGGGCACGCTGCACAGGGTCGCCAGCACGGCGACACCATTGGCGACCCACAGGGATTTTTTGTGACGCAAGGCCAGGCGGCGTATTTCCGCCCAGGTCAGTCGATCAATGTGGTGGGTGGGCTCGGCGTCAGGCTGGTCAGGCACAGGCAGCTCGCTCCAGCCAGCGGGCGAGCAGCGGCGACAGCGCGGACAGCGGCTGGTAGCCGTTGGTCAGCAAGGCCAACTGGCCATTGCGCTCGGCCAGCAGCGTCGGAAAACCGGCGATCCCCAAATCCTGCACCCAGGTGAAATCGGCGGCGGTGGCGGCGTGCTGCTCGGCGCGGTCAAACGCCCCGGCGAACTCGATGCGCGGTATGCCGGCTTTTTCCGCCAGTTCCACCAGAACACTGGCGAGGGTCACGTCGCGCCCCTCGACATAAAACGCATGCTGGATCAGCCCCAGCAGCTTCCACGCGCAATCCGGCGCCAGGCTGCGCGCGGTGACGATGGCGCGGCACGCCGGCTCAGTGTCGTAGACAAAACCTTCAGGCAGCGCGCCGTCACGCTTGAACGTCTGCCCGGTGGCGTCGGTGACCGCCTGCCAGTGTTCCAGGATGTAGCGCCGTGTCGCCGGCTCCAGCGCCGCGCCGCTGCCGGTGCGCAAGCCGCCCACCACCAGGTGCAGCTCCACGCCGGCCACCTGGGCCTGCTCGACCAACGCCTCGGCCACCGGGGCAAAGCCCCAGCACCAGGAACACATCGGGTCCATCACATAGAGCAGGCGCGCAGACATGGCTCAGACCTCGGAAGGGGTTTGCTTGTAGTTGAAGCCAATCGGGTGCGGCATATTGCGGGCCTTGGCCAGTTCAATCTGCTTTTGCCGGTCGATCGCGCTGCGACGGGTTTTCTCCGATAGCTTATCCCAGCAATGTGGACAACTGATGCCCGCCACGTAGTGCTCGGATGTACGATCTTCCACACTAACCGGTGTGCGGCAGGCATGACATTGATCGTAGTCACCTTCGCTCAAGTCGTGGCGCACGGTCACGCGGTTGTCGAACACAAAGCAGTCGCCCTGCCATTTGGTCTCGGCCTGTGGCACCTCTTCGAGGTACTTCAGGATGCCGCCCTTGAGGTGGTAAACCTCATCGAAGCCTTCGCTGAGCATATAGCTGGAAGCCTTCTCGCAACGAATGCCGCCGGTGCAGAACATGGCGACTTTCTTGTGCTTGGCAGGGTCGAAGTTGGCTTTGATGTAGTCGGGAAACTCGCGAAAACTGGTGGTTTTCGGGTCGATCGCGCCTTCAAAGGTGCCGATGGAGACTTCGTAGTCGTTGCGGGTGTCGATCAGCAGCACCTGCGGGTCGCTGATCAGCGCGTTCCAGTCCTGTGGGTCAACGTAGGTGCCGACTTTTTTGTTCGGGTCGACGCCTTCGACGCCCAGGGTCACGATCTCTTTCTTGAGCTTGACCTTGGTGCGATAGAACGGCTGCTCGTCGCAGTACGACTCTTTGTGGTCGATATCGACCATGCGCAGGTCGTTCTTCAGCCAGGCCATCAGGCCATCAATGCCTTCGCGGCTGCCGGAAACGGTGCCGTTGATGCCTTCTTCGGCGATCAGCAAGGTGCCTTTGATGCCGTTGTCGACCATCGCCTGCAGCAAGGGCTCGCGCAGGGCGACGTAGTCTTCGAGGGTGACGAACTTATACAGTGCCGCCACGACAATCGGTTGAGTCATGGGTGTTCTCTCCAGGTGGCTACCCTCGTAAGGGGTGAACCGGATGCAAAAAAAACGCGCCGGCTAAGCGGCGCGTTGCGGATTCTAGCAAATGCGGGGGGTCAGAAACACCCGGTCATCAGCTATGGCCGCCGGCGCAGGTCGGCGAGGCCGGGGCTACGTCGATTTTCGCCCATTCTTCAGGCGTGTAGGTATGCAGCGCCAGCGCATGAAACTCGCTCATCAGGTCACCCAGGGTGGCGTAGACCTTCTGGTGGCGCTTGACGCGGTTAAGCCCTTCGAACTGCTGGCTGACCAGCACGGCCTTGAAGTGGGTCTGTAGCCCACGGCTGTGCATGTGGCTTTCGTCCAGCACGCTCAAGTGGTCCGGGCCCAGGGCGGCAAGCGCCGTTTCGATACGCTGTTGCATGGTCATTCCTGCTTACTTCTTCTTGGCCGGAGCGGCGGCTTTAGGTGTCAGCTCGTTGGTCATGTCTTCCAACAGCTTGTTCACCACCGGCACGGCGCTTTCCAGCTTGGCCTGAGTCATCTGGGCCGATTGCTGGGTCAACTGCGGCATTTTTTCCAGGACTTTCTTACCCAATGGAGATTGGTAGAACGCAACCAGGTCCTTGAGCTCGGATTCGCTGAAGTTGCTGGTGTAGAGCTTGACCATGTCCGGTTTCAGTTTTGGCCAGCCGATGGCTTGGTCCAGGGCGGCATTGGCCTTGGCCTGGTAGCTGTCCAGTACGGACTGCTTGGCGGCCGGCGCTTTGGTCTGTTCGAAACGCTGGGCGAACATTTGCTGCACTTGCATGTACACCGGGGTCCCCAGCTTGTCAGCGTGGGCCAGGGTAAGGAAGGCTTCGGCACTGGCGTTGTGGCTGGCGGTATCGGCAAAAACCTGGCCGCTGGCGCAAACCAGAGCAACCGCGGTACAGATGGCACGAAGACGAGTCATCGAGTTTCCTTTTCTAGCAGGCGAGGTCAGACCCCAAGGGCGCCCATTCTGCGCCTAAAAAACCTCGCGGCTCAACCCCAGGCCTTGTCGGGCCTGGATTTGCGGTGGATGAATCCGATGAAAAGTCTTTTAGGGAACCCCCTGGGTCGATCACGGCCTAAACTGCGCAAACGAACCTGAAGGAGTGTGCCCGATGAGCCGTATCGAAACCGACAGCCTGGGAGAAGTCCAAGTCCCGGATGACGCTTACTGGGGCGCGCAGACCCAACGCTCACTGGTGAACTTCGCCATCGGCGAGCAGCGCATGCCCCTCGCGGTACTGCACGCCCTGGCCCTGATCAAGAAATCCGCCGCGCGGGTCAACAGCCGCAATGGCGACCTGCCTGCCGACATCGCGCGCCTGATCGAACAGGCCGCCGACGAAGTGCTCGACGGGCAGCATGACGACCAGTTCCCGCTGGTGGTGTGGCAGACCGGCAGCGGCACCCAGAGCAACATGAACGCCAACGAAGTGATCGCCGGGCGCGCCAACGAGCTGTCGGGCAAGGCCCGCGGCGGCAAGAGCCCGGTGCATCCGAACGATCATGTGAACCGCTCACAGAGTTCCAACGACTGCTTCCCCACCGCCATGAGCATCGCGGCGGTGCAGGCAGTCAACCAGCAACTGCTGCCCGCGATCACGCACCTGTCCGGCGGGCTGGCGGAATTGTCGGCACGCCATATGAAGCTGGTGAAGACCGGTCGCACCCATATGATGGATGCCACGCCGATCACGTTTGGTCAGGAACTCTCGGCGTTTATCGCCCAACTCGATTACGCCGAACGCGCGATCCGCAGCGCCCTGCCCCAGGTGTGCGAACTGGCCCAGGGCGGCACCGCCGTCGGCACCGGGCTCAACTCGCCCCACGGCTTTGGCGAGGCGATTGCCGCCGAACTGGCGGCCTTGTCGGGCCTGCCGTTCGTGACCGCACCCAACAAATTCGCCGCCCTCTCCGGCCACGAACCGCTGGTGACCCTGCACGGCGCCCTGAAAACCCTGGCCGTGGCCCTGATGAAAATCGCCAACGACCTGCGCTTGCTGGGCTCCGGCCCCCGCGCCGGGCTGGCAGAAGTCAAACTGCCGGCCAACGAACCGGGCAGCTCGATCATGCCCGGCAAGGTCAACCCGACCCAGTGCGAAGCGCTGTCGATGCTCGCCTGCCAGGTCCTGGGCAACGACGTAACCATCGGCATTGCCGCCAGCCAGGGGCATTTGCAGTTGAACGTGTACAAACCGGTGATCATCCATAACCTGCTGGAGTCGATCCGCTTGCTGGCCGACGGCTGCAACAACTTCCAGGAACACTGCATCGCAGGCCTCGAGCCCGACGCCGAACAAATGGCCGCGCACCTGGAACGCGGGCTGATGCTGGTGACCGCACTCAACCCGCACATCGGCTACGACAAAGCCGCGCAGATCGCCAAAAAGGCTTACGCCGAAGGCCTGACCCTAAGAGAAGCCGCGCTGGACCTGGGCTACCTGACCGACGAACAGTTCGACCAATGGGTACGCCCGGAAAACATGCTGGAGGCCGGACACTAAGCGCAGCGCAGCACGTGCTTTTGCTTTGCTCTTGCTCTTGATCTGCTTTTGATCTTGATCTTAGGCGCCCCGTTAAACCACGCTGGCCGAACGCAGGTTTGAATCCGTGGGTAACCCGGCAGGACGCCGGGTTAGCCGTCCTGGGCCATGGATGGCCCATGACGGCGGCCCACGGATTCAAGCCTGCGTTCGGGCACACCGAGCCTAGGCGAGGTGC
>NZ_JAFCVO010000027.1:0-51779 GCF_049897085.1 Pseudomonas sp. PSPC3-2 | reverse complement strand
GAAGCCGCGTCACTGGGTTTGAGACCGATCCCTGCGCCGGCTGCACCAGGTGTTGAGCCGGTTGCGGATTCGCCCCGGGTTGAATCGCCGGCGCCGCTGAATTTCACGCACAACGGTGAAGCCGCGTCACTGGGTTTGAGTTCGATCCCTGCGCCGGCTGCACCAGGTGTTGAGCCGGTTGCGGATTCGCTCCGGGTTGAATCACCGGCGCCGCTGAATTTCACGCACAACGGCGAAGCAGTATCCCTCGGTCTGAACCCTGTTGCTCCGACTGTGCCGGCACAAGAACCAGAGAAAGGCCTTCTTGGGTTGAAGGCAAAAGTAGAGCGTGAAGCAGTAGCGCCTGCGGTTGAGATCCACACCGTAACGGAGCTTGAAGAAGATTTCGGCCCCGAGATGGTTTAAGCACGGCCGTGCCTCCCCCCTTGGGGGGAGGTTTCCGATTATGTGAAGGAGCATCGAGCGTGAAAAAAGAAGACCAGCAGGTGCGTAAAGCGCTGGCCGAGGCCGGTTACAAAGTATGGCCAGCGGGTAGTCGAGGGGAACTACTGGATACATTGGCGCAGATCCGCAAGGAAGATCCAGAGGCCAACGGGGATTTTATTGATCAACAGCGCCATATTCTGGACGAGGTTATGCATCTGGAAAATGTCGCTGAACTTGAGTTACTCAGGGCTCAGCACCCTTTTGTAAACGCGTGTCCAGAGTGCGGACACAAGCCAGATGTTGGACCTGGTTATAGCACCGAGAATGGCGTCGTCCTGGTGGTCTGCATGAACCACTCGGACGGCGCCGTTACACAGGGTGGCATCTCGCTGCTGGCGGCACTGGAGCGTTGGGATGCTGACGATTGGTTCCCACCAGGCGTTCCCCGCGAGCAATTTCCGCTGTAGGAACCATCTGCATAAAACCTGTAAATCCTGAAACTAAATCCCCGTAAACACGGCGCTTCATTGGAAGCGAGTTGCATGAATTTGCTTTTTCATGCAGCGCCGCTTAGGCTTGTCTCGTTATTACCACAACGATTCGAGGGGCGTGATGGCCGTGGATCTCTCAGCAATGCGCAAATTGTTCCAGGAAGGGGGCCTTAGGTCCGCCATGGTAGTTCCTGTTCCTATGCAGCTAAATGCGTGGGAGCTGATTGCCGTCTGTAAAGATGGATCGAAGGAACACATGACAATTGCCCGTTCGGATCGGCGTAAGGTCTACAAGAGTCTTAAGTCAGTGCATGCGGACGCAGCACGGGTTGGATTCACGCAGGTGATAATTCAGGTGGAGACAATGCAAGTGGCTTAACGGAATCGCAGAAACCAAAAAGCCCGGCTGGTAACCGGGCTTTTTGGAAAATCTAGAACAGGTCTTTCTCTTTCGACGGTGAAAACCTGCTCAACACATCAATTGGTGAGCTGATTATGGCTGGCACTGCGGGTTCTTGCAACCCGCAAAATGTCAACCGAATTAGCTTGCCGCCGAATGGCGTATAAAAATGGAATTCGTATTCGCAGCGGTTGTGCAACTTCAAAATTGCAACAGCCTGGCAATCCCAGCAGCCACAGCCTTCCCCTTGAGCGGTAATTGCTACCGTTGGGGGGAGATGTAATGGCCAAGCTAAAAGTTGTTCGACTAGACCCCTCTAATCCTCACTCCGCCCTACGGCGTCCTGCGCGGCCTATGCCGCCGTCCTACGCTGCGGCCCGGCATTTGACCGAGCAACAGCTGAAAAACCCCCTGATTCGCTCCGCTTACGAGCGCCTGAGCAATATGGTTCAAAACCGCGGCCGTTATCTGCGTCGATTGGATCGTGTGAATGGCGATCGCCGCACCCGTATCGAGAAGTTCGTTGCGATCGAGAAGGCCGCTGAGCAGATGCTGGTACGCCTTGATTTGGCCACCGGCGTTTTGGGGTTCCTCGATGAGGACAAAGGTCGTTTTGTCCTCAATACGCAGCGCCGTATTGCTGAAGACTCGCCAATTTCTGCGCCAGTATTGTGCCGCCTGTTCCAGACGCTCGATGCGGCCGGATATGTGTACCGCCGCATCGAGCGCGTGCGTCTCGATGAAAAGGATGAGCATGGCCTCCACCTGGTGCGTACCCGTGTACTGATCCGCTTCACGAAACTGTTCTGGAAAGACCTTGGACTGTTGCATGTGTTTGAGCGAGTGCAGAACTCCGCTCGAAAACGCCGTCAGGTTCAGTTGAACGTTATCGGTCAGCGCCGGCTTTCTGACATGGAGACTTTCTCTAAGGACGCATTACGGCGCGAGATTTCGCGTGCCCGTTGGGTGGCCAAGGAAGAGCGTGAGCGTGGTGATAGCGTCCCTGACAAGACGCAGGCACCGCAGCAGCCGAATGGCGGGCCTTCAAGGCCGCGAGCGGTGAAGGTGGACGCGGTATCAGACTCATTGAGTCGACTGCTGGCCAACGTTGCCAAGGCGTCGAAATAACCGCCCTAATCCCCTCTATTTCTCAGTTCCCGTATCCGCTCACGCGGAGGCTTTGTCGCGCCTGCGATTTGTGCGGCTTGCTGTCGCGAGCGCTGGCCATGTCCAGCACGACTCCCAAAGCGAGATTTCCCCGAGCGGGCAGGCGGTATTCCACTGATTGCTCCGGGCGGCGCCTGTGGTTTAGGAATAAATGGAATTTTATACCCCACTCAGTATCCCCCCTACGGGAAAAACAGTGACTTTCGAGGTGCAAACACCTCTTTGATAGTGCCCGTGCAAAGTCGTGCCTACGGCACGGCACGGTACACAACATGGGGCCAAGCCCCAAACCCCGGCAGAGGCCTGCGGCCCCTGCACCCGCAGCAAATAAAACAAACCCTACTATCGCGTTACAGCCTGTCTAAAGCGGCCCAGGGCGGTAAAGCTGCCCTGCCCTGGCCTACGGCCACCCTGCGGGCGCTAAGACCCGGATTAATCGCCCCAGGACGGCAAGCCGCCCTGCGCCGATACCGGGTGCGTGTGCGCACAGGCAGATTCAAAATATGCGAACCGTAAAGGACGTCATGTGCCTTCAATGAAGGCATGCATTTTGAGATCTCGGCGAGGAGCTATATCTGTGGCGACACGTCACCAGATTGTACCGGCAAGCCGGTATCAAGCAGGGTTCGTCCCATAGCGGTAGGCGGTCACTGGCGGCGAAGGTGCTGGCTGCAACCGGCGACGTTGAAACGGTGCAGACAACGACGAGCATGCGTGCCTTGACCATAGCCGTACTTGAGCGTTGACCAGGTTGTTATCCGGCATGCATTTGAGATTGCGCTTGGAGCGTGACACGGCACATGGCCACGTCTAGAATTGGTGCGTTAATAGCACCCATGAGCAGCCGAATGACTGATGTTGTGAGTTATCCCAAGGGCGATCTGCGGCGCATGCTCTCTGTGCTTGCTGCAATCGACTCAATTCCCGACGCCACGCTGGTAAAAGTGGTGGCCAAAACCGGGCTCGACAAGAAGACAGTCACCAACCTGATAACCCAAGCAGGCGAACAGGCCGGGGTCAAAATCATCAAATCGGGGCCCGTATATTCCCTAGAAAACTGGGGGCCAATAATTAAGCGATCAGGTGCAAAATTGGTTTTGACAGGTGCGTTAAACGCACCTAATATACCCTTATAATCACTTATATGGGAAATCGCTAGTAGCAATGCTCAGCAACACCCGAAGCCCTGGCCTAAGAAACCGGGGCCGAGGACGTAGAAGGATGCTGTTCTGGCGTCCGTGTTTAAAGGGAATTTACCAATGTTCAAGAAAGTTTTCGTTATTGCTGCTTTGTTTGTTGCTGTATCTGGTTGTGCGCAAATTGCGAAAGTAAGCGCGCCACTCGATTACACAACTGGTGTGAACGTCAGTGCTGCTCAAATGGCGACATTCACTGATAAAAAAACCACGAAAAACGATGTTATTGGCGTTCTTGGGCAGCCGGGTAACAAGTCTGAGGTGGCTGGCACTGAAATCTGGAGCTACGGGTATACCTTTATCCCTGGAGTCCCGTTCACCAGCAAAAAAAACGTCAGCGAAACCACTGTATTTGAGTTCGACAAACGAGGCGTACTATCCAAACATTATAAAACCGCAGCCAATACTCAAAACACCAATCCCTTGCTAAATGCTGCTGGCCTGTAACGGAAAGTCAAAATGACGAATCAGATTGCTCAAAAACTCGTTGTTGACGCCTCCCAGGAAAGCACACAGGCAGCGTTCATGGAATCCCTGACCGTAGGTCACTGCGGATCGTACCTGAGTGTTCAAGAACCAGATGCGGGCTCTCGCCGGATGCAGATGCTCGCCAAGACACCAGCAAAGCGCGGTTACACAAAGCCAACGCCATGGCCTTCTAAATAGGGAAATGCGGCGGGTGTGGCAGCTTGCGCGTCCTGCAAGATAAACCGGAGCAGCTTGTTATCGACGCGGTAACCAACATTTACAGATACGGAATTATCCATGAATGATATGAATGAACTAGCTGAGTTACTCGAAAACAGATATCAGGGCCGTGTAACCAACCAGGACCTGAAACGCATTGTTTTCTTGCGTGAGCGTGCATTCTGGCTGGGCACTTTTTGGGTCCTTATCAAAATTGTTCTAGGCCTTGCAGCAATATGTGCTTTAGCTGTGTTTGCCCTGCGTTATTTCGTTGCCGACTTGCAATGGCCGTGGCTTACATGGCAGTACGCAGGATTGGCCGGCGCCGCTCTTGCCTTTGGGATTTGGTGCATGGGATTCGTCACCAGGCGGCGACTCTTTCTGCAGCAAATGAAGGACGCCGATTTACGCGTCCGCTTAAGAGAAAACTGAACTTCGCCATCATCTTCACAGCGCGTCGAGCTGACCCTGGCCAACAGTCGGTAAGTTGAAGGAAATTCGCTGTACCAACAAGCCCGCCGCCGTGCGGGCTAAGTCCGTAGGAGAGGCGCGGTTATAGCGTCCGCATTTGGAGAAAAGTGAGCATGGCAAAAGTGCAGTCGAAAGCTATCTGGATTTGGGTGTTTATCCTCTGGACCGTGTTGGTCTACGCAGGCTACGTCTATGGGCCCGGCGAGCGCCCTGAAAGCCCCCTCATCGTCGGTTTGGCGGTGTGGCTTGGTCCTGTTGCATTGTGCTGGTGGCTTAGACTTTTACTAAATAGGTCGGAACGGTAGGAAAACGCCGCTTTGGCCTACAGGATCGAGCAGGAGAACGCGGTAATGGCAGGTTCTGATTACATCGAAATCGAGTTCACAAAGAAGCAGGCAATCTGCGCGGCGGTGGTTTTCGTCATCTTCGCGGGCCTTGTCCTCTACAGCACATGGCTCAATGGTTACACCCAAGCAACAGTTGACGGCACCGAGGCTATCGCAAGCTGTATCCGCCTGCGGTCATAGGAAAACGGGCATGACACCCAAAAAAATGTTGTACACCACCCTCGCCGGCTCTGCGTTGTTCGTCGCTGCGTTCGTGGTTGGCTTTCCTATGTACCTGGAACACCGGACGTACACGACAGATCACCCGGTTATCAAAATACAGAAGCCGGTAACGTTTAACAGGGCACTTTCAGCCCTCAGGATCGAGCAGGAAAACACATGAAGTCCAAATTTTTGTTTTTACTTTTCACTGTCGCTGTTGGGGTTCAGGCAGAGATAAAGCCAGGCACACCAGATGCAGCCCAAGCGATGGCCCTTCCGTATCTGACCAATCGGTTCATCGCGGTAGCCCCAGCAGAAGTTAAAGGCGACGAAGCCACGGTGAAGGCGCTGTTCATGGGACAGGAATGCACACTCAATATGGTTCGCGCTCCAATTTCGCAGAACGAGTACGGTTGGTCGGTTTATGGATCAGTTTGCGGAGCAAGAACCGCTGCTGAGCAAGAAAAGTGGATGGAAGACTTCAATACCGGCAGTACGTCAAACCATGCACCGGGCGTGAAATTAATCACCCCAAGCACAAACAACTGAATCCACGGAAAAGTTGCTGTACCACCAAGCCCGCCGCCGTGCGGGCTTTGGCAGTACCAGGACGAGGTTTTGGCGTCCACAAAGCGAAGGATTTAGATATGAATTTACGCGCAGTGATCAGCGCTCTTAGAGCCTTCAAAACTAAGGATGTCAAAGCCGACGAATTTACCCTTCCAAGCCGTGTGCTGCAAAACGCTTGGCGGGACATGCTGCATCGTATTGATAGTGCTGATACGTCCGAATCTTTGGCCTCAAGCGTGAATGTTGCTCTTGGTTGGATTGAAGCATTGAGGCAAGCAAAGGTTGTCGATTTTGATAAAGCCAGCGTTCTGCATGAAGTGCGGGACATGGCATTTCAGCGGGTGTTGCTGCGTATCAAAGCCGATGCTTGAGTTGCCAAACAGATACGAATGGATAGGAAAATCATGATGACTGAAGAAGATATGCGCCAGGCTTTGTTTGGATCGGTTGGGCCTACTGAGAAGTCAACGGTTCCACAGATCCAGCCGCATGCCATCGTCGTCGCGCATTCGACAGTAGCCTGCAAGCGGAAGGGGGCCAAACCGTTTGCACCAAAGCTGCAGGTCACGTTGCGTGTCGGTCACGAATTCGAAGGGAAAAGCGAGTTGTTCACCTACGAGGCCGACACGTTAAGTACGCTTCAGGCTGAACTGGACGCAACGAAGATGGCACGGAAGAAATACAGGTTCATTGAGGTCGTTTCGGTCGAGCCTGCGAAGTAGAGATAAATCGGCTACCGCGCCCATGGGCTTGGTTGCTGCCGTCAGCCTGGGCTACGAGGCACCATGTCCATCACCAGCTCTACGAACAACGGAATCGCGGCCGTAGCCCTGAGCCCGTGCGCGCCGAGGCCGTCGACGTTGATCCGACCCGCCTTGGCACACCGCTAAATCTGATATACTGGAGGCAAGAAGTACCAATAGCTCCGATTCGATACAGGGGGTTGTCATGGCTCAATCGCTATTTGAAGAAATTGGTCTCGATAGGGTTTCTGAGATCATGGCTGCTGCCACTGCGAAAGCTGCGAAGAAGGCTGATCAGCTCGGCTTGCCCCATGCCGAAGAAATCAATGGGAAATGGGGGTTCCGTTTTCCTGATGGGTCTTCGAAACCCTTCATCACAAAGAACGACGTCCGGGAAGCTGAGGCGCAGATCGTGATTCCTAAAGCTGTACCGGCCTCAAAAGACAAGGTAGTCAAACGACACGTATGACTCAGGAAAATACCTTGATCGGACCTCGCGCTATCGTCTTCGCAGGCCCGAACGGCTCAGGGAAGAGCACTTTAATTGGCGGTTTTCAGGCTGCTCAAAGCCTTCCCGATGTCTATATCAACGCTGACGATATTGCCCGGACGGAGTTCGGCAACATTTCCGACCCGAGGCAAAGAAACCTCTTTGCCGCGCAAACCGCTGAAACTCGGCGCAGGGATGCTCTTGCCAGTGGTGCATCCTTTGCCTTTGAGACAGTCATGTCCACACCAGGACGTGTCGCCTTGCTTGATGAAGCCCGGGCACGCGGATATCAGGTTGAGCTGGCGTTTGTGGCCACTCGGGACCCTCATATCAACATCGCCCGGGTGGCTGCGCGAGTCGCGCAAAACGGCCACAACGTAGATCCTCAGAAAATCATCGAGCGGTACCATCGGACCCTTGCCCTGCTGCCGTCAGCTATGGACTTGAGTGACTACGCCTACATATTCGACAACAGCGACCACAACAGCGGCGCAACACCGGTACCGCCCGTTCAACTTGGGTTTAAAAAGAACGGAGTGATCGAGCGTGTACCGCTGGATGGCGTTAGCTGGTTCGATGAAAAGGTTCTCCCTGTTTGTAATGATCGCCTCATGGAAAGATCGCTGATTGAGGGCGTTCTGCTGCCTGGCATTGGCAATTTTCAGTCATACGCAGGCACCGTCGAACTGAGTTCTACCAATTTCGTTTGGCTCCGTCATGACGACAGAACGCTGACCATTCATGACCGTGCGTTGATCGCGACTCAGCCTTTCAAAGAAGGTGACCGGGTTGCAATTTCCTACCAATACGGCGCGGATGGAAAGGCTGTCCAGGTCAAGGCCGGGAATGCGCCTAAAACCTCATCGGTGCGTGAGCGTTTCAGTAATTTGGTTTCGGATACTCGTACCGCCCTTGAGTCAGCCGCTTTACAGCTGCGTGTAGAAAAGCCTGGGAACTTGACCCAAGAGCCTGCCCGAGAAAAAACGCTCAAGGGGCAGGAAAGTGCCTCGCCATTGGCACAAGCAAACCCTGAATCACCCCGCAATGAGCCGTCTCGGGAAGGCGATAGTCCCCGGGTTATCCAACCTGAGCCAGGTCATGAGCCTGACGAGCCAGGGATGGACACTTAAATACCAGCTCCACACCCAACGCTATTCAGTATTTCACTTTGTAAGTCGGTGAATCCTCCGGCCGCTGCCCGCGCCGATCGTACAGGCGGGTGGTGCTGATATTGGCGTGGCCCAACCACTCCTGCACCTTGGCGATATCGGCATCATGCTCCAGGGCATTGGTCGCGGCCGTAGCGCGCAATCCATGCACGCCTAGCCCGTCGACATCGATGCCCACTGCATGCGCCCATTGCGCGACTACGGTGTAGATCCCGTTACCCGTAACGGCGCCGCCGGTGGTGCGACCGCGAATCGAGCGAAACAGCGGGCCGTTGCCTGGCTCGCGTTTATTGTCCCGTTCCAGGTACGCATGGATGCGTTCAGCCGCGACCGGGTGCAGCGGCAAATAGCGCGTCTTGCCGCCCTTCCCTTTCACCTGCAGGTGTTTTATCCCTCGGCGCTCCTGCAGGTCGCCGGTCATCAACTTGGCGGCTTCTTCGCGGCGTAGGCCGTGGTACAGCAGCACGGCCAAAATGGCGCGATCGCGCACACCTTTCAACGTCCAGCCATCCGGCGCTGTCAGCAATAATTTAGCCTGGTCGTCGCCGAGGGCCGGTGTCTTGCCTTCATTGGTTTCAACCCGGGGCCGTTTGACGCCATGCACGGGATTACCGCCTGCCACAGCATTGTTCTCCAGGAGGTGATCAAACAGGCTGGCCAGCGCCGCCAGTTTGCGCCGGATGGTGGCCCCGGCCAGGCCTCGTGTCTCGAGCTGGGCGCGCCAGGCCAACACGTGTGCGCGGGTGACCGCGCGGAATTCATCGGCGCCGATGATCCCGACAAAGCCGCAGAAGTCCTCCAGGTCGTTTTGGTAGGCGCGTCGGGTGCGCGGGTTATCGATATTGGCGAACCATTCGACCGCTGCCGGCACGCTGGCGAGCTGCTGGAACTCAATGGCACTCAAGCGGCGTTCGCCGTCCTCGATGCGGATCAATCCTTTGGACATATGCCGTACTCCGCTTCCATTCGGGCTTTGATGGCGGGCCATTCCGGTGATGCTTTCAGTTCGCGAATCTGCCGCTGGTGATCGGGTTCAGGCACCAGGTGCTGCCAGCGTTGCTGTTCCAGTCCCATTTGCTCGTCGCCGCGCAGTTCGTCCTCGATCACAGCGCCGGCCGCTGCAAAGCGGCGGCGCGCACGGTCCCAGAACCCATCGGATGAGGTGTACTGGGACAGCGGCACGATCGGCACCTGGTGCGTGCGCCACAGATGCCACAGCACGCCGAGGCCGACGCCTTGGCGCTGATGCGCCGGATCAATGTCGAGCATGTTGATGTACACGCGATCGAGCAGCGGATTGAGGCCGTAATCGACATGGCCGACTCGATGGCCATCGACCTCGATTTCGTCCAGGTAATCGATCCCGGGAAACACAAAATTGCCCCGGGGCGATTCTTGCCGGCGATTCACCAGGTGAACGCGTGCTGCACCTTCAATCATGGTTTTTGCCTCCCGTCTATGGAAAGTGCGTCGAATCGAGGCAAAAAGTGCCATGCGCCCTACCCGTCTAATAAGTGGTGATAACGTATTTTATCACCACTTTAGAGGATCGCGAGCGGAACGGTGGGATTTGTCGGTAAGTGACCAGTAAGCGCACTTTGTTCGCGATAAGAGCAAAGGCGGGTTAATCAGTATTGGAGTCGTTTTTGAGGCCGGTGTCAGCCAGATCGATCAGGGCGGGTCTACCAGGTGAAGGCTTTTTGCGAGGGGTGATCTCGGCCGGAGTGACCGAGGCAATTATCGGGAGTTGGAGGGATCGAGGTGCCGCGACGGTCATGCGGTCGCCGCTAGAGGAAGTGCTGTCATGTCGATGCCGAAGGCGCGCGTAAAAGCCAGTAGGGTTTCCAGCGTGGGGTTACCGTCCACACCCAGCCTAAAGCGCCAAGGGGGGAGATCGCGTGGTCAGGATTTATTAGTCCATCATAAGGAATCTCTAAAGATACCTTATGGATATCCTTTAGATATTTAAAAGGTATTTATATGATGTTTATGACCTGCCGCACCTCGTAGCATTTAGCGGGCCTGCGGTCTTCACCTCCACGGAGAAGCGCCCTCCCCTATCCGGCTTTAGAGACGCAGCACTCACAAAAAATGGAACGCTCTAGAGGGGGGTATGATTAAGCATTCACTGTGATTGACATAGGATATTAATAAGATATCCTTTTCATACCTAAACGACGTTTCAAGGATGCTCTGTATGTCAATTACTGTTGTTGCGAATACCAAAGGTGGCGTTGGCAAATCGACAACCGCCGTGCAGCTGTCAGTAGGAGGGGCTAAGCAAGGTAAAGATGTGCTGTTGGTGAACGCTGACCGACAGTCATCCTCGTCAAACGCGATAAATCGCCGGGATCTTGCTGGCCTAACCCCTAGCGTGACCCTGGTAGCGTATCCAGATGGTGAGCAGCTTCGGACCCAGGTGTTGCGTCAGGTTGATAAATACGACGAAATCATTATCGACGTAGGGGGGCGCGACAGTTCCGCCTTGAGGCACGCAATGATGATCGCGGACGTAATGATTGTCCCTATTGCCCCAGGAAATTTCGAACTTGATGCGCTGGAGGACGAGCTGGTTCCTCTAATTGATGAGATTCAAGCTGTGCGCGCGGATAACCCGCTGCCTGTCTACGCCTATTTGAATATGGCAGAGCCCAAGAAATTCTCGAGTGATAACCTCGCCACACGCAGGTCCATCGCGAACTTCCCCCAATTCAAGCTCCTCGACCTGAATGTCACGAAGCGAAAGTCCATCGCTACAGCATCCACGCTTGGTATGGCGGTCGCGGAAATGAAGCCCCGTGACCCTAAAGCTGTAAGCGAAATCAACGCGCTGCTAAAAGCGTTGTTTGGTTAACGTGCGTGTTTATGGGTATCATTAGGATATCCAAAGAGTATCTATTGAGTATTTAGGTAATATCCTATGGCTATCATTGAACGAGCAAAAAGAACTGCCAGCGCCAACCCCGAGGCGACCATTGCAGCATCAAAGGCAGCAGCTACCGCACCTGACGCGGTGCCCAGGATAAAGAAGCTGCGCGGCAAGCGTGAAATGTTCCAGGTTGGTTTTGAGCCTGAGTTGCTTGCTGAGCTGGACGCAGAGCGAGAGCGTCTTGGGGGAATATCCCGGCCGGCATTATTGAAAATTGCGCTAAGGCGCCTACTCGACTCAAAAATTTGATGCCTTTAAATATCTATAGGGTATCCAATGGATATCCTATAGATATTATTTAAGGTGTCTTTTGGTGTCTTTTGGCTGGACAAGTAATCACCATTCCCTCCCGTCGCAATCCCCCCTACATCCCCCTCCATCTCCCCATCAAATCTCGCGTTCATGCCTCTTATGCGCCTATGCAGCCATTTTATGAATGGATATCCTTTGGGTATTCTTTGGGTGTCATAGGTATATTCCTGAAATATCCTTTTAATATCTAAAATAGGCGAATTTAGCCTAAATATATCTTGTCAGTGTAGGCGAATTTCGCCTACAATAGATCCTGTTGGTGGCATGCAGAGAGCCACTCGACTCTTGAGGGGGCTAGTCATGCCGCTGACGGAGAACGAGATGAGACTTTCAGATGTAGCGACTATCCGGACGAATTACCCAGAGGCACATTTTTGGTTAGTTCGGAGAGGGTCAGAGGATCGATGTGGTGCGCCAGTTCGGGAGTTCAACCCTGAACATATAGGCATACGGATCGACCGATTTGACCTTCTGTTGCCGGACTACCTTTTCTACGTCCTGGTTCACTTTCATCAGGCCGGATACTGGAAGGCGGTAGTCACGGGAACTCTTAGTTTGGTCAACATCCGTGTTTCAGACGTTCGACGTATCGAGCTGTCACCACGGTAGGGCAGGGGGCGAAAGCCCCTGGTTCTTTCCATTACAAGGAGCTGCAGCATGCGTATCGAATTACCGGATATAGCAGCACAACTGGAAATGGTTTTTCAGTCAGGTACGAAGGCAGCGATTGATCAACTGAACGCCAATATACAGGCGCCGAGATTGCCGCCACAGCGTGAGATCGACGAGGGAAAGTATTCGCGTAAACACCTGCTGCGCGAATCCGAAGGCTGGGAGGCTCCACACCCGGACATAGTTGGGGCGTACTTCCGGCATTTTCAGTTGAATTTTGTTGAGTTCAACACGGATAAAAAACTCGCTGCGCTACTAGGGTTGCGAGGGGCGTCAACTGATCGCCGTATTAGAAGTTTCAAAGATGGGGGGACACCGGTTCCTTATGGGATTTGGCGCCGTTTTCTGGTGCTGACCGGTAGGGTTCCACAGGATGTGATACCCGTACTAGCTTTCATGGGGTAAAGAATGCCGGGGCATGGCTGCAACCATCCCCAGCGGGAACACAATAAACCGGTTAGGTGATAATTATGCTCGGGACTGAATATACCACGAATCACAGCGCTCCTTGGTCCTCGCTGTGGGTTATGGAGCTTCGCTTGGTAGATCTAACTAAGGAAATTCATCGCAGTTCATTGCTTGAGTTTGCTGGGGAAGTGGCAGTTCAATGTGTCGCAGAAGCTCTGAAGGTAGTGCTCGATCCATCGGAAGTACGCGGTACCCAGGAGTCGGCATCATGAGTTGCCTGACCGAAGCACAAAAAGTCGCCGGCGCCATTTTTGAACAGCTCGCGGCTCGCAAATTTCTGGTGATTACTGGGGCTCGCGATTTGGTAGCCACACCACAGGGGCTGCAATTTAAGCTTCCGGCCAATTTCGCAAAAGACGGCGTAAATATGATTCGCGTCGAGCTGAACGCTCTTAATACTTACGAAGTGATCGCAGGCCGCTGGGCGCGGCTGGACTTCAAAGAGAAAGCACGCGAAAGCATGATTTATGCCGAGGACCTGCAACGCGCCTTCTCTCGCCTTACCGGCCTCGATGCCCGTATCTAAGGTAGGAGCCGCAAAGATGGCCAAGAAGAAAGCGCCCGCCCAGGAACTGCCGCTGGAACATCAGCCGCTGTTCCTCAAGACCCTTGAGTTTCTGCCTGCGGAGCGCGCCGAGCTGGAGCAGCTGGCCGGCGACATGCTGCAGCTATTCAATGACGCCATGATCGCCGGCAGTGCGCGTGACATCGAAACGTCAGCGCTCCGGTATAGCGCAGTGGTCTACCGGCTGAACGGCGATACGTTCATGGGCAGCGGTACCAAAGATGGCCCAGGGGGGAAGTTGCGCAAGCATTTGGCCGCGCCGGCTGGGGTAGTGCCAGGCTGGGGGCGGGCCGGGGAATACCTGCTTGAGGTTGGCGGCATGCGCATGCGGGTAGCTGTAGATCCCTGGGGCATTAATGGCGTGTACAGCCTGAGCTTTCATGCCGTGGATGCTTCATCCAAGTTCATCAGTGAAACGGGCTATATGAGTCACTTTCTGCACCCTGATCAGCATGTAGGCCAGGAATTGGGTCACGCCGTGCGCGTCGAAGTTGAGGCGCTGCTGCAAGGAGAGCGTAAGCCCAGGGCGATCCGCGAGGAAGAGCGCAGCAAAATCACCGTGCCGGCCTGGCTTGCGCCGGCACTGCAAGGCGTTACGCGTAACGGTCAAATGAACATGCCGCTGTCTGGCGAAGCGATGTTGTCGGAGCCCGTCGAGAAGGTGCCAATGACCAACGCCGAGCGGCAGCGCCGGCACCGTCAGCGGTTAAAACAGCTGGCCGACACCGAAGGGCTTAAGGTTATTCCACTGACCCAAGAAGAGCGCATGGTGTTTAGCCTGGGCGTGCTGGCCCACGAGGATCTGTTTCACCGGCCAAAGGACCACTGGGAAACCACCAAAAAGCCTGGATTTGATGCGCTGTTGACCAAGCTGTGGCCCGAAGGCGATAACGGCCGCTACCTGGCTGAGCCAGAACGCAGCACCCGCCGGCCGGCGGCGTTCCTGCGTGACGAGCTGGAGCGGCAAAAGACGATCATTCAGCGCCTGCAGGATGAAAACCGCGCGCTGCGTGCCGGCGAGCCCGTCGCGGGTGAAGTCATTGTGTCCGCTGATGACCCGCACAACTGGACCCGCACCGTTCAACTAACCCGGGATGAAGATTCATTGATGCTGTGGGCTTTCAGCGTGTATTTCACGGCGCGCGCTGATCTGGATAATCTAAAGTCGCCGTATGTGGTGGAAAATCTGGAGAAGATATTCCAGGGTTGCCCCGCCTGGACCGAGGATTTTAAGGCCCAGCTAGATCAGGATCAGGGAATAATCAACGGTAACAAGCGCCGGGACAAAGAGGCCAAGCGCGGCTGGAAAAGCTACGAGGATGAACGCAAGCAAAACATTCAGCTATTCAAGGAGCGGGCTGCTGATCGCGCGGAAATCGAGCGACTGAAAACCGCGCTGAATGAGATTGCCGCCGAGGTGGGGGCACCAGCTGCAGCGCCGGTTGCGCGCACGCTTGACGGCAAACCGACGGATTTGGAGCGCCAGAATCGTGAGGTTGATTGGGTGGTGCGCGAGCTGAATAAGGCCACGGCCAAGGTCGGCGCGCTTGAAAATGAGCAGACGTTGCTGGAGTCGGAGCGTAACAAAGCGTTTGCGGCCAACCAGACGTTGACCGAGCGTTTACGGCGCGCAGGCCTGCCGACTGACTACCGAAAGCAGCCGGGAGAATAGCCGTGTGTGACCGTAACGAATTGATCAGGGATCGAGCATGAGCGATAAACCAAGGCCACCGGCCGGCCAACCGTACCGAGTGCCACCGCGTGGGCCAGTGACGGCGGAACAGGTCGCGCCGCTGGTGGCCGACCTCGGCCCGGGCTGGAAAGACTGCGCCCAGGTGCAGCCGTGGCAAGATTGCGGTTCAGCGTTGCGCTACGTGGTTTACAGCCCGTCTTACATGGGAACGCTGCTGGTGTGCCGCTTCGATCTGTTCAGCCCGACGCGCTGGTGGCATGAGGGTATGCAGGTGGGTATCAGTGGTGTGACCCATTGGCGACTGGCCGATGAGGACGATCAGGATTTTACCGAGCTGGACTGCATGCCTATGGTGAGTCCGCCCAAAGCTGATGCCCTGGCGCAGTTGCTCCACTGGTGGGGCTGGTATCGCCGGTACAAGGGGTTTGACCCCGAGTGAGCATCGATCAGCGCCGCAACCGTGTTACCCCTAACGAACTGAATAGAAAGGAACCCGATCTATGTCGATCACTAAGCCGCCGGACATCAACCCAGTCAAACTGAACATTGACATTGACCGGCCGGAGACGCTGCGCACCTGCATCAACGTGGACAAATGGGCGCACGAGGCGGGAGTCTCCCCGGCGCGAATCAAGAACGGACTGGCCCAGCTCCGACTGCGCGGTTTACTTAAGCGTGTGCCGAGTGCTGCCGATTTGGAGTCGGGCGAGCTGGGCGCCCCGGGTAACGTCCTGGCGTTCCGACCGAGGCAAGGGTAGGGCGCTGCGTTACCCATAACGAACAGAAGGAACCCCCGCCATGTCGACGCTGGAACCCGGCAAGTTGCCCCCGCTGACTGATGCCCAGGTGCAAGCCGGAGCGCGCCCGGGCGAAACCTGGAAGCAGGCGAGGCAGCGCCTGGAGGCGGCGAACTGGGCGTGCCCGCCGTTTCAGGTGGATGACCACCCGGGGGCCGATTACACGCTGGGCGGTCCGGTTGATGAATGCGAAGGGCTGGACGGCCAGCCCGTCCAGTGGGAGCCCGGCGAGCTGGTTTCGCCGCGTTACGAATAACGAACAGAAAGGAACCCAATCGATGCCCCTGATCCAGATCGAACAAGACAGCCCCGAGCTGATAGCGCAGGTGAATCGCGAGATTGAGCATATGGCCGTGCGCATACGCACGCACTCCGGCACGGTGATCGTCCCGATGGCCGAAGAGTATGTGCTGGGCTACCTGTCCGCACTGTATCAACATAGCTTGCTAAGTGATGAACAGTGGCAGCGCTTGAGAGCTGAAGCCGTAGGCCGCTTTGCTGACGCAGTAGGGCTGCGCGGCTTCACCGTGGAGCTATGATTACACGCCCTGGGCGCGGGCGGCTTTGTCCAGGGCCTCGGCCAGGATCTGTGCCGAGGTACTGAGTGCGCTGTAGCGGCGGGCCAGCTCCAGTTCGGGCGTGCTGGAGGTGGTGCGCTGGTACACGGCATGCATCTGGCGGAAGTGTTGAAGCGTCTCCAGCTCGTGTTGCGTCAGTTCCAATGTGATTTTCACAGCATCACCGTCGTGAGTCAGTTCCTATCCATTAGGGAGAAGACAACACGGTCGACGTGCAGATCCTCTGCATACTGAAAGTCGATGAAAGCCGCGTTGTGTAGGGTGGGTGGTACCTGGTAGCTATCCCAACCGCCCATAGTCTCTATGGAATCTGGTATTTCTACCGCGCCTTGAGTTCTCAGCGGTTCACCGAAAATTGCTCTGACCTGGTATTGGGTCTTTGCAATGTCATAGGGCACTGGTAACCCGCCGGTGTAAATGGGCATACCCCCGCTCAAAACCCCATCTCTCAAAGTGATTTGAATCGCCTCAAAGCGTTTTGTAGCAGCCCAAAAACTCAGCTCTACGCCAGGCACAGGCTCAATTTCCAATGATTCCCCCCCTCCGTAAAGGTCGTACAGGGGCTGGTTTGAAATGATTCCCTGGGCGACCAGATGATCATGTGAACCTCCCAGGTTCTTGATCCAGCTTTCTAAGGTTCCGGAGTCCATCGCTACCACCTCGCTTCTTCTATTTCGTTTATTACCCCAAGCTGCTGACGGCTTGGTGGCTTTTGCGTCATGCACAGTGAGTTACCTCGACCACGTTTTTCGGAAAAGGTGCCAAAAGTGATAGAGGAACAGTGATTAGTTTTTCTCGAGCAATTGGATTGTCTTGATCAGCTTTTCCAAAAGAAGGGGGTTATCGATCTTGTAGACCAGCTCTAAGAGCTTAGTCCTAAGCGCTATTATCTGCGCCCTCGACAGGTCCTGCTCTGAGGGGAGTATGTCCATAGGAGACACGTCAAAGAGCCCGGCTAGTTTAATGAGTTGCTCGCCATCTGGTGAGTGCTGGCCGCGTTCATAGCGACTGATCGTCGCAATTTCACATTCCAAGGCTTCCGCTAAAACCGCCTGTGTAATCCCTTTTTCTTTCCGGAGTGCGCGTATCCGGCCTCCGATGAATTTCCTTGTGGGCGAGGTCATTTGCGGCGCCTGAAAATTCTCTAGTTTCAGGCGTTTACCGGGAAAAAAAAGGCTAAAAATGCAAAATTTACATAAATCGTTGTTTTCGGCGCAAAAAGACCATAATATTTCAACTGCTAAAGATGTTCTCGTAACGAAAAGTACTGTACATTTGACCAGTACTGTATTTATGTACAGCAAGGCACAGGAAAATGCTTCGATAGCTCAGGCTCGCTCACGGCGCGTTTGTGGCGGGTTGCACCCAAAAGGGAGAGTTTTAGGGATGCAAAGCTGGTATTTAATAACTCATAATCTCCATGGTTTTCAGATAGTTACGACGAGGCTTGAAGCTCTCGGCGTGGAAATCTACTCGCCTACCATGACTGAGATTTCAAAGCGTCAGGACTGCAAGGCCGTTCGCGTCAAGCAGAAGCAACTGTTTCCCGGTTACCTTTTCCTCCGCTTCGATCCAGAAGACATTCACACCACGACCATCTCCGATGTTCCTGGTGTGAAGGGTTTTGTCCGCTTTGGACCAACGATATGCACTGCCCCGGACACTCTGATTGAGGCGTTAAAACAATCGCTACTGCTTAAGGCTGATAAGGCGCTAAGTAATATCGAATGCAGAAACGTTACACCTGATGTGGCAGACGCGCTGCGTTCGATTACCCGAATGAAAGACCAGTTGGAGCGGCAAACGGCTTTCTTTGCTTTGCTTCAGAAAGAGTCTGGCCTTCTCAATATGGCGAGCCTTCCTTACTCACGGATTAGCTCGGCAACCAGTAACGCCTGCTGATCGCACGACAGCAGTTCAAAAAAACCTATATCACTGCCCGGTTAATACCGGGCGGTGTCTTTGTGCATCCGAGGAGACTGAATATGGTCCAAACCCATATTGGAAAAAAGAAGTCTGCCGTGGCCCATATCGGGCACGAGCGCTTCGATACATTGACGCAAATTGCAATTGATTTGAGTGGGCAGTCTCGGCGCCAAATCACCGGGTCGGCGTTCTTGAAGTTCATCATTGATAACTTCTCCGACCAAGCGAAAGAGTTGTTGTTGAAGCAATACGCGAAGGAACTTGAAACCACACAGGGGTAGGTCATGGACTTAAAAACGTCGCTTACTGTTCTTATATTTCTGCTTGTAACTGTTAAAGCAGTAGCATCAGAAGAGCCTACCGGCCGACCAGGTGCGGCTGTTGAACCAACCAAGCAATCGACGCCCGTGCCAGAGGAATCCTATTCCGGCTTGTTCCCAGGACCAGGTGGGGGAGCGGGGCACGAACAACCTGCGCAGAAGGTTGTTAATCAGACACCGATACCTATTTACGAAAGTTGGGATGTACTGCGGCAATACCCGCGATACACCCCTGTTCCTAAATCAACTGGGCCTGATGAGATCCCAGTAGATAAATAGATTTCAATTGTTGTTCGTAAAATGTGAAGGAGAAACATGATGTTAAACCGCAAGAAAATAGTAGGTCTGGTAGGGTTTCTAGTCTGTCTGATGCCAATGGTTGCGATGGCTGATGACTGGGCGCAGACGTTGGTTACTCAAGGCCGCAACGTGCGAATTGGTCTGTACGCGATCGCTGGTTCGATGGCGCTGGGGTCGCTCGTTTATACGGGTATCCGCTGGTTGGCCGCACGTACCCAGGGCGACCACTCGACCACCTTTATGACGTACCTGGAACAGGTAGGCGTAATTATTGTTGTTGGTGGTGCCATCGCGCTGGGCGCAGGTGCTTGGCAAATTTTCGGTTCGGGTAATCCGACCTAATCCTAGCTACTGGGGGGCCAGCAATGTCAGATGAAAAACCGCTGTTGTTTGACAGCTACAACGCGATGTCACGTCCCGCCATGTATTGGGGCGTTCCCATTATGCCCATGCTCGGCTTGGTGATGGCGACACTTGTTGGGTTCGGCATCGGTGCAGCGATCTTCGATTGGGTATGGGGGCTGATCTTCGCGTTTCCGTTTTTGCTTGCGCTGCCGGTTCTCCGGTTTTTTACGTCGATTGATGACCGTTACATGCGAAGAATTCGTTTCGCGCTACGTCGCTTACGACTCAACATAAAGCACGGCAAGAACTTATTGCTTACCTCCTACAATCCGAAGTGGAGTCAATACTATGGCAAGCGCTTTGCACAAAAACGTTATGTCTCCGGAGGAGATGGCAAATCTGATGAAGTACCACGTTCATGAGAACATGGTTACACTTACAGGGAATCGCCTAGTTAGCCTGATTCGGCTTAAAGGTATCTCTCATGAAACACGCAGCGATCAGGAACTTAAACAGCTTTTTTTCCAACTCAACAAATACTTTATTGCAATGGGAAAGAAAGAAGGCAAGAACCTGCTGCTGCAAGCCTATGTCACGAAAAGTGGTGTGGAGCTGAATCATCGCTACAAGTTGTCCTTGCCGGTGTTGCAAGACTTTGTAAACGAATATACCGCCCCCTTTCGTAACGGTACGTTTCGCCAGGTTGGGTACACTTTGGCGCTTGTCCTTAAATATCGTGACCTTGATGCCGGTATTAAGTCGATGCAGGAACTGCTGACTATTTCGTCAACTATGTTGGCTAAGTACGATGTGGCAATCATGGGTATGGAAGAAAACGCCCATGGGGCGATTTATTCGCAGATAGGACGGTTTTATAGCCAGTTGTTCAACGGCCATGAACAAGACGTTCTGTGCAGCGATACGCGTCTGGGCGAGGCCGTAATAGATAGCGTGACAAATTTTGGCGAATACGACTTTGTCGAAAATCGGCCAAACCGAGGTGGCACGCGGTTCGCGACGACTTACGATCTGCGCGATTATCCATCCGCTGGTTCCTCACCTGGTATGTGGGACGAAGCCATCGAGCAGCATTTCGATTTCACGTTGGTTCAGACCTTCCTTTATCAAGATCGTAATGAAGTAAAGAAAGATTTCAAAAGGCATATATCTGACCTTGGTTCAGTTGAAGGCGATTCCAAACAGACCGAGGAGCTGGACGATGCAGTTCAGCAGATCACTCAAGGTGATAAAGCGTTTGGTCGCTACCATGCAGCGCTGATTGTTTACGGTGACTCCCCAGACGACGCTATTGATAATGGCGCAAAGATGGAGTCAATTTTTACGGTTCGCGATGCAACGTTTGTTCGCTCGACAATGAGCAATATCAACACCTGGTACGCACAGTTCCCTGCGTTTACTGAAGTGCTGTATCCAATGAGCAAGTCAACTGAGAACTTCGCTAGCACGTTTTCTCTCCATGCCACGCCCACAGGCAAAGCGCGAGGGAACCCGATCGGGGACGGTACGGCATTGATGCCAATGCGTACTGATAAAGACGCGTTGTTCTTGTTGAACGCACACGACAGTCCGCTAGGTCAAAACAACCTGGGTGAGATGCTTCCTGGGCACGTCGCGGTCACTGGTCAAACCGGCGTAGGTAAAACGACGCTGGAGGCTATCTTGCTGACGTTTGCCAGTCGATTCGAACCAGCTTTTTTCGGAATCGATTACAACCACTCGCTACAAAATCTGCTGATGTCGCTGGACACGCACTACGTATCGCTAGTCCCTGGCACTTACACCGGAGTCAACCCGTTTCAGTTCACCGACAACCCGGAACTTCGGAATTTTCTGTTTGACCAGGTAGCGTCCTGTGCTGGTGGTAAAGCGCTCAATACCGCTGCAGAAGAGCGCGAGATTCAAGACTCCATCTCCGCCGTCATGCAGCATAGCGTTGTGAGCAACCGCGGAATGTCGCTGCTGCTGCAAAACATAGCGCGCAAGGGCGGTAACTGCCTCCATACCAGGCTCGCGAAGTGGTGCCGTCTGGCGGGTGGTTACGAGGGGCAAAACGCATGGGTATTGGACTCGCCTACAAACTTGTTTAATCCTCAGGATTTTTGGCGAATCGCGTTTGACTGCACGAAGATTCTGAATCGTGAGTACGCCACAAAACACCCTGACGTCATGGAAGTGCTGCTCAATACGCTGTTCTACATGAAGCGAATGATGCACGCGGCCAGGCCCGGTAATTTGCTGATTAACTTTATCGCGGAGTACTGGGTACCACTGTCGTTTGAAAGTACCGCAGAAGCTATCAAGGAAATTCTTAAAAGTGGTCGTACTCGTGGCGAGATTCTTGTCATGGATACGCAGTCGCCAGAGGACGCCTTGGATACCAAATACGCACCAGCCGTTGTTCAGCAAGTAATTACCGCCATTTGGCTTGCTAACGATAAAGCCGATCGCGAGAAATACGAACGCTTCGGCGTCAAAGGCAAGGTGTTTGACGCTATAGCTGAAATGCACCCGCTGAGTCGCGAAATGGTAGTCGTCCAGGGCAACCAGGCAGTAAAACTAAAACTCGTTTTGAACGACAAGTTGAAGTACTGGCTGCCGTTGTTGTCCTCAACAACCAAAAACGTCGCTGTTGCCGAACGGGTCAGAAAGTCGTTGAACACAAAAGACCCAAAAATTTGGGTTTCCGCTTTCCTCGATGAAATGGCGCGACTGACAGAATTAGAGAAAAAGAAAGGGTGAAGACTATGAAAAGCTTTTTCGCTGTGACTGCGTTATCGGTTGCGCTGATTATTGGCACCCAGACCGCCAACGCTATTGGTATTCCGACGCTTGACACTACTACTGCTGGAATTTTGGTAGTAAATGCAACTGCTCAAGCCAAACAAGCTCTCGATGCGTTGAAACAGGCAAAAGATGGAATTGAGCAAGCAAAAGCCGAGTATGACCACTACACAAGCTTGATTTCTGGTAACGCTAACTACGGTGACTTTCTTAATAACCCTGCGCTGAACAAAGTTCTTCCGGTTGCAGAATGGGATGATATCTATAAGGACGCTAAGCGACTGCCTGAGCTTCGGCAGCGCTACGGAATGACTTCCGATGATCCGTATGTGCAAAAAGCGTTCGACAGGTTACTGACGGCGACAGGGGCCTTAGAGGCCAACTACGAAGCCAGTAACGAGCGGGTAAAAAATGCCGAGGCGCTCAGGCAGCAAATCAACCAGGTTGACACACCTCAACAAAAACAAGATTTGCAGTTGCGTTATCAGCAAGAACTTGTTGAACAGCAGAATCAACAAATCCGAATGGCAAATATGATCGCCTTAACGGAACAGAAAGAAAAAATTGAGTCGAAGAAGCGTGCTCAAGACTTTCAGGAACATATGCGCGGCAAGGGAAAATATCGTTCAGTGCAAGAAATGGATCAAGCCTACGATAAGGATCTTGACAGCCAGTGAAGTCGTTTCGCACTGCAATAGGATGAATTACACTGATTTTTCATTCGATTAGCTGAGGTCTTTATGAACAAATTTATCAACGTTGGGTTCGGTGCAGTGCTGCTTGCCATTCTGGCAGGATGTGGTGCTGAAAAACCGAATAGCTTTGTTGGTCATTGGGTAGAAGTACCAGGCAGCACCCCTAAGCCAATGACTCTCGATATTTCCTACAGTGACGCTATTTTTCATATTGATGAAAAAAAGAATGTCTTGGGTAAAGACTTTGAGCGAAAGCTAGAAGGTCGTGCCGATTCGGCAACGACTCTCAGCGCATTGGGCGGGGCCTTAACCATGAGATTGGAAAATGGCCACCTGTTTTATAACGGTCGCGAATTGGTGAAATCACCGTGATGGGGGCTAGATGGATTTTCAGATCGCAATAGCCGCCGAACTATTTCAAGCCATCGACACAGCCCTTAAGGGCACCTTGGGAAGTGGTACTTCCAAAGTAATGCTCGGACTGGGTGCGTCTTTCGGTTCGATGTGGATGCTAAATTTCACGTTGAAAAGCATCTATTGGATTCACCAGGGAATGGATGCTGTTTTTCAAGATGTTCTTATGTCCATCATGAAAATGGCGATTATTGTTTATTTCGCGTTTAACGTGTCCTGGTATACATCTACTGTTGTGCCAATTGTCACCGGCTTGCCGGATTGGATGGGTGGGGTTCTCGCTGGGAATGAAGGGCCTGCGACTAACCAAGTAGATGCGCTGATTAACACTTACATTAGTTCGCTAGACACGCTAGTGTCTGCAATGAAATTTGGATTGACCGAGGACTGGTCTGTCATGTTTTACTCCGTGTTGGTAGTCGTGTTCTATCTGATGGGCGGGATACCGTTTATTTCAGTCTGTATTGGCACGATGATCACACTTAAAGCCGCTACAACAATTATCCTTGTTGTCGGCCCTATTTTTATTGCCTTCGCTCTCTTCGATCAAACACGGCAATGGTTTTGGGGGTGGGTGTCGTTAATAGGCGGTTTTATGCTTACACAAGTGCTGTTTGCGGTTGTTGTGGGTTTAGAACTTAATTATATAAACAACAACATTATCAAGGGTGGGCAAATAGAAACTACGCTGGTTACAGCATTCGGTATTCTTTTAGTATTCGGTGCTTTCACGTTACTCGCTACAGAACTACCAAACTACGCCGCCTCTATAATGGGTGGCACACCTTCCGGTGGCGTCAGTGGAGCTGGCGGATTACTGGGCAAAGCCACTGGTATGAAAACTGCCGGCCGGATGGCCGGAGCAGCAGCAAGATTCGTGGCAAGGCGTTTTAAAGGACGCAATCAAATCAAGTAGTTTTAACTGCTTTCGCTTCAAAACTCATTTAAAAAAGGTAACAGTCATGAATTGCAAACTCCTTGCGAGTGAGTTGCTTTGTGCTGCCTTGCTTTTAGGTTGTAGCTCTGCACCAAAGTTAACTTTGCCTACCGGCGATTGGGAAGAAGTTAGCCAACCGAGCGCGTTGCCACCTTTCAGTACAGCCAGCCCAAGTACGGCCTCGCCTTACCCGACCCCTTCGCCGGCCGTGGCGGTTTCTACGCCTCGCGCACCCATGGTGTTCGGTGTTCCGCCGGTTAAACCGGGGGCACCAAGCACACCGGCGCCGTTGCTGCCGCCGCCGGCACCCGCAGCGGCCATGACGGTCTCGCCAAAGCCAATTATCGCGGCCGCTGCGCCGGCGTTAGCGAAGGCGACGGTACCGGCCCCTGTGACGCCTCCAAGCAAGGTAGAGGCCCCAACCGTGGCACCACCGAAAGTTTTCCCGGCATCCCCGGCGCCGCCAGTTGCTGCTGTGTCCGCTGCGCGGCCTATACCTGGCCCTGCGCCGGCGCCAGTTCGCCCCGTGACGCCGTTACCGACCTGGACCGCATCAGTCGGCAGCACGCTTCATCAAACCGTTGCTGAATGGTGCAAGCGGGCCGGAGTCCGCCTGATTTGGAACCCCGAGGACCTGGATTACCCAATCGAAGCGGCTCTGAGCTTCAAGGGCACATTCCCGGAAGCAATTGACCAAATATTTCCGCTCTACGACAACGCCAAACGCAGCTTTTTGGTGGATGGAAACACGTCGAGTCAGGGAATCCTTTATGTATCTGAGAGGAAGAAATGATGAAGTCGTTCTTCAAGTTGAGCTGCATAACCGTTGCTCTGCTGCTTTGCACCAGTTGCACCCTTCAACGGGTAAGTGAGTCGGCTGCCCGGGCAGAGAAAGATGGTGCCGAGGCAGCACAGTACGCAGCAAGTTCACGTGCTCAGAAGTCGGAGCAAAAAAGAGCAACGGTCATTTTCAGCGATAAGCCCTGGGTATCAACGCAGCCAGTCGCCGCCAAGCGTGGCCTACCAGCCGCACTGGATTGTGAAAAGGCGTACCGGCCCTCTGGTGGCGTCACCATTAACGAAGTGGCGCAGTTCATCACCAACGAGTGTGGTATCTCGGTACTGGTTTCGCCCGAAGCGGTCAATCCAGGGCTAAGTGCTGTAGCACCAGGAGCTGGGCCCGCCTTGCTACAACAGGCATCCGCGAACCCCGAAAGTCTTGTTGGGTTGTTTCCTGGGTCGGTTCAAGGGCCAGGCCCGGGACCAGGGGCAAGTGCTACGGCGTACTCACCGCCTAGCGTGGTCAGCGGTCTCAAGTACAACGGGCGTATTTCTGGTCTGCTGGACCTCGTAACTTCCCGGCTCGGCCTCTCTTGGCATTACTCGCAAGTAGAGCGCGCTGTGCGTATTACCTACTTTGATACGAAGGTTTTCGACGTCTACGCCTTCGGTGACAAGCAAGAGATTGAAACGGTTGTTAAGTCGGGCATGACCACCACCACCGGCACTGGATCCGGCACCAATGGTGGGTCCAGTTCGGCCTCGGGTGCCACCGGTGAGTCGGGTAGCAATCAAAGCACAAAGGTGTTGCTCAACACTTCGATCCTCACGGACATCCAGAACAACGTTCAGTCGATGTTGAGTCAGTCGCCACAAGGCCGGCTTTACATGGCTCCTTCGACAGGGACGCTCACAGTTACGGATCGGCCAGACGTGTTGGCTCGTGTGGAGGCGTACTTAAACAAGACGAACTCCGAAATCACCCGTCAGGTTCTTTTCAACGTGAAGGTGTTTGAGGTCACATTGACCGATACGGACCAGCTGGGCCTGAACTGGCAAGCGGTTTACAAATCCTTGTCGAGCAAATGGGGGTTCTCGCTCAATAACACTGTTTCAGGTATCAGCAGCAACGCGGTCGCCGGTTCGATTGGCATTGTCGATTCAGCTAACTCGCCCTGGGCAGGCTCATCAGCAATTATCAAAGCGCTGGCCGAGCAAGGGCGAGTGTCCAACGTGCGATCGCCATCGGTGACAACTCTCAACTTGCAACCTGCGCCAATTCAGATCGGGAACGTGAAGGGCTATATCCCTTCCAGCTCGACAAGCAGCACAGCGTCTGTTGGCACAAGCACCGCGTTGAACGCTGGCACCATCACCTCCGGTTTCAACATGACTCTATTACCCCGGATCATCGAAAACGATGATTTGTTGGTCATGATTTCAATCAACATGAGTTCAAAACCTACGTTCACTACGTTCACCAGCGGCGGATCGAGTGCGCAAACGGCTGACTACGACACCAAAGGCTTGAGCCCAAAGGTCAAGCTGCGCAGCGGTCAAACACTGATCTTGTCGGGCTTCGATGAGATGAGCGAAGACGCCACCAAAAGCGGTGTAGGTAGCCCAGGCTTCTTCGGACTCGGCGGTTCTCAGGTCCGGACTTCGACGCACAGTGTGTTGGTTGTACTGATTACACCGATCTTGCTTAGCCAAGTCGGGAGTGATGAGACATTCGGGCGGGTCGTGTAGCCATGGCTATTAGCGCGCCCCCCACAAAGCAGCCAAAGGTTCAAATACTGACGTATCACGGCAACTCGTTCGTTACAGGGCTGCTCTGGCATCCCTTGGACAGTCTGACGGGGTACATGCGCGAAGCACGACAGTTCGGTCGAAATCAAAAGATGGACATCGTGGCTATCCGGCCTACGAAGTCGATCATCCAGGCAGGATTCGTCGCTCACAACGACGGCGCAGTTAAGGGTATGTACTCGCTCGCTGCGTCCCTGGCCGGACAGTTGGGCGACTCATGGATTGCTGCCTGGCAGGTCACTCCAAATGAAGACCGGTACGCCCTGGTCGCGGTTGACCAGGGAGCTGTCCTACCCGGCTGCGATCAGGTCGGTAGCGCGGAAGACACCACGCGGAAAGTCGCTCAGATGCTCGGCAGTTCGATTTCCTTTAAGGACGTCTATCTGCCCAAGGAATTTGGGCGCGGCGGTGAAAGCCTCGATGTCGCCGCCTTGCTCCAGTCGCAGAACCTAAGCCGAGATTTTCGGTTACGGCCACTCACATTTGGGCTGTCCAAAAGTGAATGGGTGCGGCTCTCAGTTGTCGCGCTATTGGTTGTTGTTGCGTTTATCGGATGGCGTCAGTGGGAAGGCTACAAGGACCGCCAGGCACTAGCGGCTGCAATACAGCGCCAGGCGGAACTGGATGCACTGAACGCACGCGCCAACGAGCAACAAACAATGCAGGCACTGGGGCATCCATGGGCGAAGCAGCCCGCTGTTGCGGACTTCATTGAGGCCTGCAACGGGGCTATCGACCGTATTCCGGTGAGTATTGCAGGGTGGGTTTTTGCATCTGCTCAATGTGACGGTGAAATAGTCTCCGTAACGATTAACCGCACAGGCAACAGCACAGCGAGCGGGTTGATTGAAGCAACCCGGGGTCACTTTGCAGACGAACCTGCTTTCTTCAAAGGCGTCAATGGCGGTAACAGTGCGGCACTCAAGATCAGACTGAGCACGGGTTTGGCCGGCGATGAACCACTGCTCTATGCGAACGAAGCGTTGCCGCTTCTGACGTCCTGGTTACATGGGCAAGGGTTAGAACCGCAACTCAGCGAAATACCCGTCGCAGTACCTATCCCTGCAACGTTACCTGGTGGTGCTGCGCCGCCACCGATGCCTTTGCCTGAGTGGAAGCAGTTTGGTTTGACATACACCAGCTTGCTGTCGCCGGCGATTGTCCTACGCAACGTGCCAGACACCGGTTTTCGCCTACGCGAAATCAAAGTTGATTTGAAGAGTGACCAATTAATCTGGTCAGTGACTGGAGACCTTTATGCGAAATAAATATCTGCTCATACCCGTGTTGTTCGCCCTCGCCGGCATCAGCCGGGTAGGTCTTGCTGAGGATGGTGCCCCGGGTATTACCGTTGGTGCGCTTTCCGCCGTACAGAGCGAAACAGTTCTGTACAAGGCCCAGGGGGAGCGGGCTAAGGCTCTGCGGGAAATTAACGGCCCCGGCCTTCAGACGGGCCAATCAGTCCCCTATTCCTTTCAAGCTACACAGCAGCCGGCCGGAGCGGAGGAGCCATTGCCTGTTGTGAAGCTGGTCTCTGGCTCCAGTAGAAGTTTGCGTGTCTCGCTGCTCTACAGCGGTGGTTTTGAAATTGACGCACAGGTTGGCGGCCCGGAACTTCCGGGAGGCTACAAGCTGGAGAGCATCAGCATGGACAGCGTAATTGTCAGTCGCAACGGCAAGCGCTACTCCCTGGGATTTTCTTCCACCGCGCCTGGAGTCTCGGCTCGCATGCCTGTGTCGGGGTTCCAGGGCTTACCTGGAGCGCCAATGGGGATGTCTGCACCTACTTACTCGCCAGGGCAACCTTAAGGAGGGTTCACCATGACCACCCTCGCGCAAAACCAAGTCGTTCCGATCGAGGACCCAGGCAAGATCGATTCCGCACATCTGGTACTGCTGGAGCCGATCGCGCCGGCGGCTGACCAGGAGTCAGAGCCCCAGTTCGTTGCAAACGTTGGACGCGTCCTAACGGTTGACGGCGAAAAGTGGGAAGCCAACCCAGCGCTGCGTCAGCTTTGTGCGTTCACCGATGATGGGCATCTCTATGTGTCCTCACAACATCAGATGGACCAGCACGTAATGGCGTTTATGGACCGCCTGGAGCGAGCTGACGAGTTCTTTGAAGTCAAGCTGGTGTCCATGAGCGAGATTCTGGCGATCTACCAGGAGCAGTCCAGAAACGATGATGCGCCGACCTCCGCAACCACCGGCACGTTGCGGCAAAAAGAAGTCATCGCTTTGATGGGGCGTGCGCACAAGGCCGGTGCAAGTGACATTCACTTCGTGGTTGGTCACGACATCACACGTATTTTTTTCCGTGTGCATGGGCTGCTCAAACAGGCTGGCGAGATCCCTAGTTCCAAAGGGATCGAGTTGTGTTCGTCGCTTTACAACAGTATGTGCGACGTTTCGAAAGAACATTACCAGCCAGAGATCAGCCAGGACGCGCGTGTTAGTCGGAAATATGTCGATCAATTGGGTTTGTTCGGCGCCCGGGTAGCTACCCGCCCATTGGTTGATGGGCCTTTGATGGTGCTGCGGTTGTTATCCGACGATAAGACCAAGCAGACACCCGATAATTTGGGGTTTTTGCCAGAGCAAGTGGGGCAACTTCGGCGGCTATGTCGCTTGCCCTACGGCTTGACCTTCATTACCGGTCCGACAGGTTCCGGTAAGTCGAAAACCTTGCAGATCCTTATCAATTTGGTGGCCATGGATACGAATGGCACCCGGCACATTCTGACCGTCGAAGACCCGCCTGAGTATCCATTGCTGGCTAACCAGTCACCTAAAGGCAGTAACGAAACCTGGGCACAGGCCATCGCCGTCTCAATGCGCCTGGATCCGGACATCCTGATGTACGGCGAGGTCCGAGACCTGGAGTCCTGTATCGCCGCTTTCACGGGCGGCCTCACGGGCCACCTGGTCCTCTCAACGTTGCACACGAACAACGCGGTCGCTTCGTTACAGCGTCTCGTAGATATGGGCATGGATATCAGTCTTGTCACAGATCCGGCGCTTTTGACCGGAATAGTTAATCAGTCGCTTCTGCCAGTCCTTTGCGAACATTGCCGGAAACCAGCCAGGGATCATCTCAACGAGTTGGATGCCGACCTGGTTGAGCGTTTGGCAATGCTAAAGATCGAGGACGCGAATCTCTTGGGGGATGGCTGCGAACGCTGCGACATGTTGGGCGTTACAACGCGAACGGCTGTGGCTGAAGTTTTGGTGACAACTCATGGATTCATGAAGGTCTTCAAAGAGAGCGCCAGTGAAGCCCGCAATTACTGGGTCAAGCACATGGGTGGCATTACCAAAACAGCTCACACCCTGATGAAGGTGAGAGCCGGGATCGTTGATCCACGGATGGCCGAAACCATCGTTGGCCCGTTGGATTTCGATCACTACATTCTGGAGCAAGATCATGTTGAAAAAGATCCGGCGCGTACTCAGTGAAAATTTTGGTATTAAAAAACCGATAGGGCGCCGGCTGCCTCGTTTATCAATGTTCCATGAGATCCGTGATTTGCTTATCGAATGGTATGCAGCTCTGGCTACTCGATGGTACAGCAAGCAGTTTGGTGGCAAGGAGCGTATCCAGTTTTACGAGAGTATGACCGCGCTGCTAGAGAATGGCGTTCCTCTACAGGAAGCATTGCTGGAAGTCAGCAATGTCTACAGCGACGATGGAAAACGACTGTTCCATCCCATCGCGCTAGCCGGCTCAGCAATGAGTGCGACGGTCAGTAACGGCAAAACGTTGGGTTGTGCATGCCAGCCTTGGATGCCCTATCAAGAAGTGGCGATCATCGCGTCAGGCGAAAAATCAGGCAATTTGCAGCAGGCATTTTTCGATTGTGTTCGCACGATCGAGGCACGTCAGAAAATTGTATCGCTGATCCTTTCGTCATCGCTCTACCCAGCCCTGTTGTGGACTTTGATGGCATACCTGCTGCACATCGTTGCCACCAAGATGGTGCCGGCAATGGCTAGGCGTTCCGATCCAGAAAGTTGGACCGGTATTCCGTCCCTGCTGTATTCGATTGCCACATTCGTGAACAACTGGGGATTGGTAACGCTGATCGGCTTTGTGCTGTTTGTTGTGATTTCAATTGGGACTTTGCCGTACTTCTGTGGCCCGCTTCGGGTTCGTTTGGAGGCGCTACCACCCTGGTCGATTTACAAGGCACTGCACGGTTCAACCTTCCTGCTCAACATCGCTGTGATGCTGCGTTCAAACATAAATCAACTCGACGCCCTGGAAGCCCTGGAGCTGAACGCCAAACCCTGGCTGCGTGAGCGACTTATTGCTGCCCGATACGGCGTTCGGATGGGGAAAAACTTCGGTGTGGCCTTGAAGCTCGCCGGCCATGAATTCCCCGACAAACAGGCTGTGCAGTTTCTCTGCGTTCTCGCGACTCGTAAGGGCTTCTCAGAGGCCATTCACCGTTTCAGTAATCGCTGGCTGGCTAACTCGCTTAAGAACGTTGAGCGGTACTCCAAGAGCCTGCTGATTTTTTCATCTATGGCAATCGGCGTACTGATGATCTTGGTGTTGATCGGGACATACAGCATGCAGGGCGACATCACAAACACGCTTCAACATTAATCCATCGAGAGGTAATACCCATGCAACGCAAAACCAAAAAAACACACCGGCAAGGCGGTTTTATCGACATCTCCATGCTGTTCGTCTTGATCTGTATCGCCATTGGTCTTGGCTACGCGATTTACAACGGCGGTTCGCTGCTCGGTAGCTCCGATGTCGGTAACGAGCAATCGAACATTGGTCAACTGATCGCCAACGCCCGCAAGCTCAAAGGCAGTAACGGTTACGGGACTTCGGGTACCAGCCTGGTCACGCAGCTCACGATCTCCAAAGGCCTGCCAAACATGAGCGTTTCTGGGAGCAACCTCTACAACGCTTGGAACGGAACAGTCACCGTTACTTCTGGCGGCATGACTTTCGTGGTCACTGAGAACGGTTTACCAGGTGATGCCTGCATGACCCTGGCGACCAAGATCAGCCGTGGACAGAAGGTCCAAACTTCGATCAATGGTGGATCGAGCATCACCGGTGAGGTGAGTTCGTCGGCTGCTTCCGCCAGTTGCACCGACACCAACAACAACACTCTCGCCTGGACTGTTTTCTAAGGAGCCGGCATGAGCCGTATCACTGAGGCAAATTTTGTAGACCTCTACTTAGGTGATGGCTTCAGCGATGTGAAAGGGCTCGATGGTGCTGAGACCAAGAAGGTCTCGGCACCGGCCGAATGGGCAGACGACCTGGTCCGTTTGAAGAATCAATGCTCTGCTTACTTTGCTGATTTTCAAGACCCGGAGTTCTCGCTGATCGAGGATGGTGTGGTGTTGCGTGTCACACAGATTGTCGACTCGATGGGTAAAGAGGTTTTTGCGATAGCAAAAGCAAAACCCAAGATCATGCAATTTGACTTACTTGGCCTCCCGGATGATTTGGTACATACCTTGTTGAATGACGCCGCGAGGGGGTTAGTGATTTTTTGCGGTGAGATGGGGGCCGGCAAGACCTCTAGCGCTGCGTCCTTGGTGATAGCACGCCTGGAAGGCAGCGGTGGCATTGCCTTCGCGATGGAGGATCCTCAAGAAACCAACCTTAACGGCCCTCATGGCCAGGGACGCTGCATTCAGATGCAGGTTTCCAGGCGTACAGGTGGTTACGAGGAGGCTTTTCTGAGGGCGCTGCGCACTCGTGCTGATTTGCTGTTCGTCGGGGAGGTACGTGATGAAAAGACCGCTGCCCTGATAGTGCGTGCAGCAATAAATGGTCATTACATCGTCACGACCGCGCACTCTGGATCACCTTCACAAGCAATTGAGTACATCGCAGCCCTTGCACAATCGAAGATCAGTAACGCTCGCGAGATTCTAGCCAAGGGATTACTGGCCGTCGTATTCCAGACATTGGAAAAGGGGCACGGCGTTTCAACGCTAAAGGTCAAGAGCCTTTTGTTCTCGGGGGAGGACGGTCCTGGCATTCGCGAAAAAATCCGCACAGGCAACACACAACATGTTGACCAAGACGTGGAAAGCCAAGCGAGGAGAAACATATATGGCGGTAGTTAATGTGAAATCGCGCTCTCGTAGTAAGCAAGGCGGATTTATTTCGATTGAGATGTTGTTTGCCATTGTCGCATTTGTAATTTTGAGTTCGATTGGTTCCAATATGCTTGCAAGGCAAATGGATTCGCAAAATTACCAGATTGCGGCTCAGCAACAACAAGCGGTCGCGGACGCAGCTGCAAAGTACCTAAAGGATAATTTCAGCGTTGTGGTCGCTTCGGCAACTCCTACTGTTCCTGTCCAAGTCACGACAACGATGTTGCGAAACACTAAATATCTGCCCAACGGTTTCAGTGACACAAATGCGTTTGGACAGTCTTATTTGGTACTTTCTCGGAGTCCTGCCGCTAACCAGCTTGAATCGATAGTGCTAACCATTGGAGGGGAAGCGATTGATGAGATCGGAACTCGTGAAATCGCTGAAAACCTCGGCGGAACTGGCGGCTTCATTCCGGCCGACAATACTGGCATTGTCCAAGGGGTGCGTGGCGGCTGGCAGATCGCTCTAATCAACTACGGAATGAACCCAGGAGTGGGGCACACCGCGAGTGCCTTGTTCTTGATGGATGGAGCGCTGACCAACGACTATCTCTATCGCAACGCTGTATCAGGTCATCCAGAAGTCAATACGATGAATACGTCGATTAATTTGAACGGTAATGACCTTAACTCTGTAAAGGCGACCAACACGGTCACGCTTAACGCAGGCACTACCAATACCACTGGTGAAACCACCACGGGGGGCTGGTTTAGAACCACAGGTGATACCGGATTGCTCAATGAGAAGTGGAAAGGTGGCTGGTATATGACCGACCCCACTTGGATACGTTCTTACGGTGACAAAGGCGTTTACACCGGCGGCGAAATGCAAGCAGGAAAACTCACATCGAGTGGGAGAACGCAGGTTGGGGAATATCTTCAGTTAGATGGGATTGCCGTTGAAGGCAGTGCATGCACGCCAAACGGCCTGATCGGCCGCAACGCTGCCGGCTTAACACTTTCTTGCCTATCCGGTGTGTGGACTAGTGCCGGTGCAAAATTCAAAAACTATATCTCCGGCTCCTGCCAAGGTTACGGTGGGTGGAATCCAAATGTATGCGCTATTGCCGACTCAACTTGGACAATATGCACTCTGTCTGGTGCTGCGTCCGTAGGTCAAGACGAGTCCGGTCAAATTTATCGTGACGGTGCTGGAAACTGGTTCCTGTACGCGGTCAGAGCCAGTTGGGCAGGAATATTTTATTGGCAGTGCCTAAAGTGAAGTGGATTTGCTGCTAATTACAAATACGACCGCTACAAGAATCTGCAATAGAGTTTATAGCCGGCCTACAGTATTGGTTTCTAACGTACATGCATCGCAGGGGGTTATCTAAAAAGCCCTAAAATGGTTGCACTCACCTTGTTTGTTGGAATAAGACGTGCGGTGGCAAAAATTAAATATAACTTTATGGGTCGGCGATCATGCCTCTATTATGGGTTTTGTTTGTTGCTATTCTGTTAATTAGTTCTATGTTTAACTCCGAACAAAAAAGCCAAGAGCGTAATGCCGAATTTGCGGATGTGACCGCAACGTCTATAAATATGCTGGTGTATCGAAACGCAGTAGCGAATTTTGCCAGTTCGAATTCTGCTTTTTCCGGGGCCGTGGCGGATACGCAGTTATTGCTGCCAAGCTGGTATGTAAAATCAGCTAATTTGGGTAACTATGTATCAAATGGTAGAAGTTACTCTTTTTACTCTGGGACTTTGCCCGGTCTCGCGGGCGAGTTAGCACGTCGAACTGAATCTATAAATGTCGGGACTAATCAGAACGGCATTCTGCTGGCCCCGAACATGGCGAACCTGGGAGTGACGCTCCCTGCTCAAATCCCCAACGGCTCGGTGGTACTCATTCAATGAAGAAGACGTTGTTTCTACTCACCATTGTCGCAAGCGCTCATGTGAATGCAGAGATACCGCCTCCGGCCTATCAGCGCGCAGCGCTCTTACATGGCGTACCTCCCGCCGTTCTGTATTCAATCGCGAAGGTGGAAAGCAATTTCAAAATCAAAATCGGCTTCTATCCGTGGCCTTGGACACTGAATATAAAAGGCGAAAGCCGCTACTTCGCAACTCGCGGGGCCGCTTGCAACGCCGCCCTTGAAGGGCTCCAAAAGCATGGAAAGTACGGTGTAGACATCGGGCTCACGCAGCAGAATTGGGGTTGGGTTGGTTCGCAACACTACGCCCACCCCTGTGATGCACTTTCCCCCAGCGACAACCTGAATACTGCCGCTATCGAACTGCGCAAATGCTTCGACAAGGAAGGTGATTGGGTAAAGGCCGCCGGCTGTTACCACCGTCCGGCGGGTGGCGAACCGGCCCGGCGATACAGAGAGATTTTCACCAAGCGTTACATGCAGGTTATCGGCAGTAACTGATCGTCGTCACACCCTCAATATTAATGACCGCGCTGGTCCAAGAGCGCTGGTGTGGAGACTTGTTCCCCATTAATTTATTTTCGAGATAAATATATGTTTCGCAAATCGCGCAAAACTAAAGATCAAATTGTTGAGCAAGAGCAGGCGATTGAACTTGGCCTGCTTAACGATCCGTCTGATGCACGAAAAATCAGCTTGGCTGAACAGGCCTACGCACACGCCGCCCGATGGTTTGAAGCTAACATCGCTAAGGATCTTCAAAAAAGCGTGAAGATGTGGAAGCGGCTCTCAGCTTTTTTTGGTCTTTTGGCATTTATGTCAATTGGAGCGGTTTTAGGATTGACACCACTAAAGACGGTAATACCGTATTTGGTGCGCGTTGATAACATCACAGGCTATAGCGATCTTGTGCCCCAAGTGAGTGACGCAAAGACTCAAGATCAACGTGATGATGATTTTTGGTTAAGCACCTATGTTAGGTTTCGCGAGAGTTATAATTTCGCCGATAATGATGCGAATTACAATATTGTTGAAACTCTGTCTTATTCAGACACGTTCGGGGAGTATAAAAACTTCCAGCTTTCCAAGAAGGGCTATTTGGACACGCTGGGAAACAGTCGTCAGATGCGGGTTGAAGTCAATGGCGTTACACCCCTTGAGCGCAAACGCCCCGAAGACACCACCAAGTCTGCACAAGTCCGTGTAACGAAGACTGTAGTTGATCGGAACGGTGTTCCTGATCCCGGTATTAAACCGGCGACTTGGGTAATGACTATTAGTTATGACTACAAGAACCCGGCGAAAAAACGCGAGCAAGAGCTGGTTAACCCTCGTGGCTTTGGCGTCAAAAGCTATTCCACCGTGCAGGAAGTTGGGGTGAAAAATGGGTAGATTACTCGCCACAGCTTTGGGCTTGGCCCTAAGCGCGGCTGTGTGTCACGTCCAGGCCGAAACCATGGGCGAACGTTCCGCACTGGATGCCCGGATCCAGACGGCTATTTATAACCCTGACAACGTTTATCGTGTTCAGGCCTTTGTAGGACGTACTTCCTCAATACAGTTGCCGCCGAATGAAAATGTGATGGGACGTGATGGCGCGATCATGTCTGGTGATCCTAAGGCTTGGGAGTTGGGATTAAACCAGGCAGGTAATCTAATTACGTTTAAGCCAATCAACCCGAAGGACGCTGATACAAACATCACAATTAACACTAACCGACATACATACATTATTGAGTTAACGCTGGTCAAAAAACTCAGTGACATGACGTACATGCTTCGGTTCAGGCATCCAGAACAACCTAAGCCGGTGCCCGCAAATATGGTTGCAGATCCATGCAGCGGGTTGCGCAGTGGGCCTTATCAAAAACGCGGAGAGCGCTCGTTGGCACCTGCTGAGGCATGGGACAACGGGACGTTTACGTGTTTCCGCTTCCCAACAAACCTGCCACGCCCAAATGTGTATCAGGTACTACCTGATGGGACTGAAACCCTGGCCAACGTTCGACCGGTTCGCGACATCCTGGTGGTACACGGCGTCAGCCATTTGTTCCGACTTCGGTTGAACAGCCTGGTCTTGGAAATGCGCCCAACTCAAGCACTGGATACCCCGTACAACTTTAACGGAACGACCACGGGCGAAGTTCGGGAGGTGAAGCGTGCAGAACAATGAACCCGGGGTAATCAGCGGGCCCACGGTTGAACCCTCAGAAAACTTGCGGGCCGAGAAGGCCAGAGGCGATTTCGATTTACGTGGCAAGCGCAACAGACCGAAGCCCGTAAAGATCTATGCGGCAATCGGGCTGCTGCTGGTGTTGTTCATCCTTGCCTTCATTGGCATTTGGACTTACGTGATCGGTGAAATGCGCCAAGGCACAAGTCAGGTAGACGAGAGCAAAGCGAAAGCCGATGCAACGCTCAATGCACCGGCCCCGGACGACCGAGGAATGAAGGAGCGGCGCGCCGAAAAGCTCAGGGAGTTTGAGGAGACAAACCGGAAAAACGCGGCGGAGGAGGAGGAAGCCAGACGGAAGAAAGAGAGTTCGCCGCCACCGCCGCAGACGGGAACGCATCCTAGCAAACCTAATCAAGGGACAACCGGCAACCCGCAGCAACCACAACCAGAGACGCCGGCACAGCGCAAGCTCAGCGGTGGTGTGGTGATGGGCGCCGTAATCAACAATCCCGCAGGTTATGCCATGGGTGTTGGTGGAAGACAGGACGGTTCAAGCGCGTCAGGCACACCACCGCAACCTGGCAGCCCTGGCAGCCCTCCTGGCTTCCCAGGCGGCCCCGTAGACGCCTCGGCGCTGGGCGTTGGTGGTGGCTCATCTTCCCGTGGGAGTTTGAGCGACCTTTCCGGGGTCAGCTTTGCACCGACGCAGGCGTCTTTGGCACCGGATGGCAAGTACTTGCTGGCCCATGGCACGTATGCGCGCTGTGCGGTTTACCCGGAGGTAATCACGGAACAGCCTGGGATAGTCGACTGCCGGCTCACAGAGCCTCTGTATTCCGCTGATGGCTCTACGGTTATCGCTGAGGCGAGCGCTCGTTTAACCGGTGTGCAGAAGGTCGCCTTAATCGCTGGCCAGCAGAACGTTTTCACGAGCTGGACCGAGCTTGAAACCCAATGGGGTGTGCGCGCACGACTGGATAGCTTGGGTGCCGGTCCCATGGGGGCCAGCGGTACTAAAGCCTGGATAGACAATCACTACGGGGAGCGTTATGGCGGCGCGATCATGTTGTCGTTCATCCAGGACGCATTAAAGGCCGCGACAACTGCAACGCAGAGCAGTGGATCGAATGGGTACACGGTGAACAACAGTGAGCAGAACGTCGAAAGCATGGCGGACAAGGCGCTGAACAGTACCGTCAACATCGCACCTACCGGCTACATCCTCCCAGGTACCGTTCTGACCGTGATTGTTGCCCGCGACATCGACTTTTCTAACGTTTACGAAAACCGTTAAGGGGTGCGTATGCAAAGCCTTTCAGTTGTGCCGGCAGCCGAGATCGCGCCGGCCGATACTCTGGTGGACTCAACACTCCTCCAGGACTTTTTGGCCCAGGCCGGTATTACCGAGCGGATGAAACGGCCGGATGTAACCGAAGTGCTGATCAACCGCCCAGGTGAAATATGGCCAGCAACAAGTATCGATCCCAGCGGGGCCTTTGAGGCCGCTCCCTGGTTGGACTATGCGCTTTGCTGGCGGGTTGCCAATAGCTTGGCGGTTTATAACGGTGTTGTGCTTTCGCCGGAGACGCCGATTCACACATTGAAATTTCCTAGCACTTTCCCGGATGGGGTTCGTGCCCAAGTGGTGATCCCGCCGGCCTGCGAGACCGGCACTATCTCGTTTTCAATACGGAACCCGTCGCTGGAGCGGATCCCCCTTTCGGACTACATCAAAAGTGGCCGTTTTGCTCGCGCAAAGGCAATCAGGGAGTCCAGCGTTGTTTTGGCCGACTGGCAGTTGGAAATCCAGGCCGCGCATGATGCCGGCGACTGGGAGCAGTTCTTTGAACTGGCGGTGTTGCACAAACTGAACATCATCATTTTCGGGGGGCCTGGCTCCGGGAAAACGACACTGGCTAAAGCATTGGTTGACAAGTTTCCTCGGCACCGGCGGATGGTCACCATTGAGGCGATTAACGAGTTATTGCTTCCGCTGCATCCAAATCACGTTCACCTGCTATACGGCCCCACGGTCACGCCCAAGCAGCTTGTGGCCAGCACCATGAGGATGAAGCCGGATCACCTGTTTTTGGCGGAACTGACGGGCGATGAAGCCTGGCATTACATCGAAATCCTCAACACCGGCGTACCGGGCACTGTGACCACTGCCCACGCCAATGACTGTGTTTCGGGAATTGCTCGTGTGTGCGGACTGGTGAAGCAGTCCGAGGTGGGTAGAGGACTTGATTACAGCTATGTCGAACGCCTGGTGAGAACGGCTTTTGACGTAATGATTTACATGGAGAAGACGGAAATTCTTGAAGTGCATTACGAACCTGAACAGAAACTAAAACTGCTCAATACCCGTGCGGTCTAGGAGGATTTATGTGGTGGTTGGCGATCGTTTTCGCGGTTCTGGTACTGACGGCGCTTTGTTTTGTCCTGGGCATTTACGCAGGAGGCTGGCTGTTCCTGGTGTTGAACCAGGAGGAATACATGGGTGTGTCGTGGCATACGCTCCTCGATGCTTCGAAATTGACCCTGGATGATTACCGGCTGGTGTTTCTGCCTTGGGCCTGGTGCGCCACGGCGGCGATTACCCTCCTGCCGATCGGTATCACCGTGTTGGCCCTATTGATGAAGTTCAAACGCGTTTCATCGATACACGGTGATGCTCGTTTTGCAAACAACACCGAATTGAAGTTGTTTGAGTACAAAGGCGAGTATCAATGATGTAGGCGACTCGCGCTGAATAGTGCGTTAGCACGCCTTAAAATTCCACACTCACCAACAAATGCTACCGCGCCATTAATGGCTGGGTGGCCCCTATACTTCTGCGCGACAAGTCACCCAGTCGTATAACGGCTCAATAAATAAAGGTTATGGCATGAGCAAAGAAAGCAGCGTGAAAAAAGATAAATGCGACCTGGGCCCTTCATCGCAGTACTACTTGCCTGAAGTCGAGCAATGGGCAGACAAAATAGCAAATGAAGCCAGACGCGTAATTACAGGGCAAATTACCATCTCGATTTATGCTTACCGCTATAGCCGTGTTGAATATTTGGCGGCTGATTTTAGCGGAGCCACCGGCTGTTTATCGCTGACTTTCTGCGCGGGATTTCCACACGATTACGGTGATGCTGATGTCAGTGTTCCTGATATGCCCGAAGCAATAGCGATGATTGGAGTTGTTGCAAAGAACCTCAACGCCTTGGTAACTCTGTAGGAGCGGAAGTATGAAATCAGAAGCCCAGCAATCACGCGATGCTGATTTGTACTTGGCGCGCCAGTTCGGTCATGCGTTTGTCAGGGAGAAGAATTCGCACCAGGTACGGGCAGACTTTAACCGAGTGTTCAAGGACGACGGTGAAGCCCTGGAGCAGTTTGAACACGGTGTGGTCGAGGAGGACCAAAAGCGCCTGGCACTTGGCATGACGCCGGAAGCGTTTCACGCGTACCACCTTGCTAAACAAACCGCGCACACCGCGAAACGGAGGGCACATGGCAGCAATAGCGTACAGCCCTAAACGACCTCAGAAACGAATCGATAGGCACCCGCCCCTGTTGTTCGGCAAGCATCCGAAAAAGAATTCGTTTCTTGCTTCTTATGGTCAAACGTTCCTGATGTTGGCGGCCCCGCCTGGTACGGGTAAAGGCGTGGGTATCGTGATTCCTAACCTTTTGAGCTACCCCGACTCGGTGGTGGTGAACGACCCGAAGTTTGAAAACTGGGATACCACCGCAGGCTTTCGGGCGGCCATGGGCCATAAGGTTTTTCGCTTCTCGCCGGAGCGAATGGAAACCCATCGCTGGAACCCGCTAGCCCGGGTTAGCCGCGATCCGCTTTACCGGTTGGGGGAGATCCGATCGCTGGCCAGCGTGTTGTTCGTGTCGGACAACCCGAAAAACCAAGAGTGGTACAACAAAGCAGCAAACGTCTTTGGCGCGATCATCCTGTACCTGATGGAAACGCCAGAGATGCCTTGCACTCTGCCCCAGGTGTACGAAATCGCGGCTTTGGGCAGTGCCATGGGGGTATGGGCACAACAGATCATCGAGACGAGGAGCGACGGTCCAAGCCGGCTTTCGGTCGAATGTCTGCGTGAACTGAATGGCGTATACGAGGCATCGAAGAACAAGAGCAGCGGTTGGTCCACTACGGCCGATATCGTGCGCGATACCCTGGCGATGTATGGAGAAAAAACGGTTGCCTGGGCCGTGTCTGGCGATGACATCGACTTTTCTAAGCTGCGCGAAGAAAAGATGAGTGTTTACTTCTGCGTGACCGAAGGCTCACTCAAGAAGTACGGCCCGTTGATGAACCTGTTTTTCACCCAGGCCATCCGGGAAAACTCCAAGGTACTGCCGGAGCAGGGCGGTCACTGTGCTGACGGCTCGTTGCGGCTCAAGTACCAGGTACTTTTCTTGATTGATGAAATCGCAATCATGGGCCGTATGGAGATTATGGAAACAGCACCGGCACTGACGCGGGGCGCTGGTTTGCGATATCTGATTATCTTCCAGGGTAAAGACCAGATGCGCGCCGAGCGTACCTACGGTGAGCAGGCTGGCAACGGGATCATGAAGGCTTTCCACATCGAGGTCGTTTACAGCGCCGGCGATATCAAGCTCGCTGAGGAGTACAGCAAGGCTTTGGGAACCTATACAGCGCGCATCAAAAACCAGTCTGTGAACAACGGGAAAAACGGATCCTCAACGGATAACTACAGCGAAGTGGCCCGGCCGCTGTTGCTCCCGCAAGAGGTGAACGAACTGCCCTACCATGAAGAGTTGGTTTTCATCCAGGGTACAAAGAAAACCCCTCCAATGAAAATTCGGGCGCGCAAAATCTTCTGGTACGAGGAGGAGGTGTTTATCAATCGGGCCGACATGACGCCGCCGGCTATACCGTTGGGAGACATCGCAAAAATTGATGGCCTAACAGTGCCTGTTCGCACTGTCGAAACCAAAGTCGCCGTCGCTGCCCCACACGATCAGCAACTGCGCAACGAGCAAGAAAAGCGAAACAACCCGCCGGCATAAACTTCGCACACGCGCACCACACAGCGCGTACATCAAAGGTATTTGTCATGAACTGCATCATTACGGAGGCGGCCCAGTTGTGCCTGCCTGCCAAACCAGGTTCGCCTTCTAAATTACGAAAACTCGCGACTATTGGGGTACTGACAATTGCAATGCTAGTCACTGGACCAGCATTCGCAAAAGATCCCTGTAAAACCGCGCTGTGCATGTTCGGTTTATTCACAGGAACTAACGATAGTGAGTGCAATGATGCGATAGCGGATCACTTCAATATCATTGTCTTTAAGAAGAAAAAGAAAATCGACTGGAATAAAACAGCTAAAGAGCGACTTGGTTTTACCAACAGTTGCCCAGGTGCTGATCCAGTGACCAACAAACTGATTAATGACAAGTTCGGCAAGTCATCCGGTTGATGCTACGCGTTGATTATTTCTAACTCATTTTTTGAAGGCTATTTCGTATGCGTGTATTTATTGCTGAAAAACCAGCCCTGGCCAAAGTAATTGCCGAAGCGCTGGGTAATCCTCGCAGTAAAGGCGGTTACATCGAATGCGGTCAAGACATCGTGACCTGGTGTGTCGGCCATTTGCTGGCCCTGGCCCCGCCAGATGCGCACAACCCGGCTTACGCCAAGTGGAACGCCGAAGACCTGCCATTGAAGCTCCGGCCGGAAAAGTATGTGCCGATCCCTGCAACAGCAGATCAACTCAAGACAGTAGGCGAGTGGATCGGCAAGGCATCTGAAATCGTCCACGCCGGCGATCCTGACGACGAGGGGCAGCTGCTGGTCGATGAGGTGTTGTTGTACTTCTCCAACAAAAGCCCTGTGAAACGTCTACTTATCAGCGATATGAACGCCAATGCGGCACGCAAGGCGCTGGGAAATATCAGGGACAACAGCGAGTTTTACGGGTTGTCGCAAAAAGCCCTGGCTCGGAGCATCGGGGACCAGCTCTACGGTTTCAACATGACCAGGGCGTACACATTGGCTGCTCAGGCGAAAGGGATCAAAGCTGTTTTGTCCGTTGGGCGCGTGCAAACCGTCGTCCTGGGCTTGATCGTGAACCGCTATTTAGCCAACAGAAGCCACTCAGCGGCCTACTTCTACAGCTTGAGTGCCAACCTGGCATTCGGTGAAAACACGCTCGGCGCCCGGTTTGTAGTTCCGCCGGCAGCGCCGGTCGATGAGAAAAATCGAATCGTTGACGAGGCCTATGCCAACGAGGTGGCCCGCGCGTGCCGCCAGTCGCCGGCAACGGTAGTTTCAGTGAGCGTGCCAGAGAAAACTACTCAGGCGCCGCTTCCATTCGCACTGCTGGACTTGCAGGTTCACATCAGCAAGGAACACGGGCTTGATGCAGAAAAAACGCTAGCGATAACCCAGGCGCTACGTGAGAAGTACAAGGCAATCACTTATAACCGGTCTGATTGTAGCTATCTCACTGATGAGCAGTTTGCTGAAGCCCCTGAGACCCTTGACGCTTTGGCGCAAGCGTTGCCGGAGTTGAAGAGTGCCTTCGCTAATGTCGATTCCGAGCGCAAGAGCCGTGCCTTCAATGATTCCAAGGTATCGGCCCATACAGCGATCATCCCCACCGCAGCGAAGTTCGAAATCACGCAACTGACCGCCGATGAACAAAAGGTCTACATGGCGATCGTAAAACGCTATTTGGCGCAGTTTCTCCCGGAGAAACGCTACTTGGCGGCGGAAGTCTGTTTTGACGTTACGGGTAACGCCTTCATCGCCAAAGCAAACAAGACCACAGTGGCCGGTTGGACATCGCTCGTCTCTGCCGACATCGAGGAGGAAGAAGGCGGTGATGATGACGGCGACCAGGTTGAAAGCCGTTTTGATGTGCTTTCGGTCCTAACCCCCGGTGCTACCGGGCTATGCGCGGATGTGAAAATCGCTAAGGAAAAAACCAAGCCGCTACCGATCTACACCGAAGCGATGTTGCTTAAGGATCTACAGCGCGTTTCCAAGTACGTCCAGGATCCGCGTATCAAACAGTTATTGCTGGAGCGCGACCAAGGCAAAGCGGCCGGGGAAAACGGCGGTATTGGAACGCCGGCAACCCGGGGTTCAATGCTGGCAAAACTGCGGGACCGGAACTTCTACACGGTCGATAAGAAAAAACTGATCCCCACACCCTTGGGCCTGGAGTTTGTCGCCGCGCTGCCCGCTATCGCTACTACACCGGACATGACCGCTTTGTGGCATGAGCAGCAGCAGCGGATCGAGAGCGGCGAAATGAGTGTGGATGCGTTCCTGGACGAGCTGGAGTTGTTCATCGCTGACCAAGTGCGCAACGTCGATGTGGGAAATATCAAGATCCAAACCCAGGCGCCGGCCTTTCAGATCACCGCCAATTGCCCTATGTGTGGGGGCGAACTGGCAGTTACTCCAAAGGTGATTGGTTGCAAGGCCTGCTCCTTCAAAATTTGGCCTGAGATCAGTGGCAAGACGCTTACTTCGGGGCAGTTGGAAGCGCTGCTGACAAAAGGCAAAACGGCCATGTTGAAAGGCTTCAAATCCCAAGCGGGCAAAGCATTCGACGCATCTTTGCGACTCGATGCGCAGGGCAAGGTACAGATGGTTTTCGCTCGATAACTTCAATAAGCAATCACCTATAAGGATTCACCTATGGCACGCGGAGTAAACAAAGTCATCCTGGTTGGGACCTGTGGACAGGACCCTGAGACGCGGTACCTGCCGAACGGCAATGCAGTTACGAACCTGAGCTTGGCGACGAGCGAGCAGTGGACGGACAAGCAGACCGGTCAGAAAGTTGAAAAAACCGAATGGCACCGGGTATCCCTGTTCGGGAAGGTCGCTGAAATCGCCGGCGAATACCTTCGCAAAGGCGCCCAGGTCTACATCGAGGGCAAGTTGCAGACCCGGGAATGGGAAAAGGATGGGATCAAGCGCTACACCACAGAGATTGTCGTGGACATGCAAGGCGCCATGCAACTGCTCGGCGGGCGTCCCCATGACGATCAGCAGGGGCAGCGCGGCGGTAGCCCCCGGCCGCAGCAGCGACCACAGCAGGCTCCTCAGTCGTCCCCGCAGGCCCCCCTGCCAGACGATAATGATGGGCTGGATCCAGACATTCCGTTCTGAGCAGCACCGCCGTCCGCCGCACAGTCAGGTGCCGCGCTCCCGGCTCGCCGGAACAGCTTTACCGTTCCGGCGAACGGAAGCACGGGCGAAGCGGACACTTGACGGCACACCCACAAAACAAGGCTCACCGCAGGAGTGTGGGGTTGCTTCACCCCCACGCTCCTGAGGTCCACGCGGCCGTTGGCGAGATGACAAGGGCCGCGCCCTTGGTGTTTCAACAGTTCGCACACCGAATTTTTAAAGTTATGACGCGAGCATTTATATATTCGCGAATTCTTCCATTAATTGTGAGTTGATAATATGAGTAAAGTACGCACTCCAGACTTCGCAGTAACTACATTAAACTTTCTCTTGAATACTACGCACTGGACACTCCAGGGCAAAGGTGGTGTTGGTAAGTCGTTTGTTTCGGCTGTATTGGGTCAATATGCAGTTGAACGCGGGCTGGTGCCTATTTGTGGTGACACTGACCCTGTAAACAGCACGTTCCACCGTATTGCCGCTCTGAATGTTCAGTTGGTTCCTATCACGGAGGGTGGAACCGTAGTTCAGCGATTGTTTGATCCACTGTTTGAAGCGATTCTCAGCACCAAACAAGTGTCTATAGTCGATAACGGGGCGTCGACCTTCCTGCCGATTGCAAAATTTATTAGTTCAAATCTAATTCTTGAGACTATGCAAGAGTACGGAAAGCAGGTTTATATCCATTCGGTTGTAACCGGCGGCCAAGCGAAGGACGACACCGTTACTGGTTTGCTTTCACTCATTGACCTTGTGAAGAAATCAAAAACCAACACTAAGATCGTTGTTTGGGAGAATGAGTTTTGGGGTATTCCCGAGTTTGAAGGGAAATCCCTGTCTCAAATGCCATGGATCAAGGACAACAGCGATGTTATCCAAGGCGTTGTGAAAATCGAAGACCGCAACAGTGATGCTTACAGTACCGACATCCGTTTGCTTACGGAACATCACTTGACGTGCCGTGAGTTTAAAGAATCTGACAAGTTTGGCTTTATCGCCAAATCGCGAGTTAATCGCGTATTTGAATCGTTGTACGCTGAACTGGACCGGGTTTTTGGCTACAAGCTGGAGGCTTAATGTATGGAAAGTAACAACGAACTTTTTGAACAGATCAAAATGGACGTTTTCGCCGGGTTGGGAATGAAACTTTCCAATCAAGATCCTATCTTCGCCATGGTCATGGCGAATCAAGCAGCAATGAGAACATTCTCCGCACCGATCGTTGAAGCGATCGAGAGTATTCCGCAGGTACTTGAAAGCAGTTTGAACATCATCGCCGATGCTGTAGAAGAAGCAGAAAAGAGCGCGGGGCTGCTGACTATTGAAACAAAAGCCGTGTTAGCTGCGCTGGCCAAGGTTGAGTTAGATTCGGCACACCGGCGCATTACTGACGCTGTTGAACGAAGTGCCGATAGTGCTGTTACAGCATCATTACAGCGGATGCAGGGAGACGTGGTGAAGCTGGAGGCTAATCTACGCTCTATGGGCACTAACCCGCAGGGTAAAAAAACGTTCGCCGCTAACATTATTTTAGCGGGGGCCATACTTGGGCTGGTGGGGGTGTTCTCGGCGGCATCTTATGTTCTGTACGGCATCGGCATTGACAATCGAAACTCCGCCGAGTTTTGGCGTTCGCAATACAGCGACCAACAACGCGTTATAGGAGCGTTACCACCGACTTATAAAAAACTGTTTGGTAGCCAAGGAAAAACGGATTAACCAAAAGTTAAAACTAACCCCGCTTGGCTGCGGCGTTAGTCTTGCGTGCTTTCAGGTGTGCCGTAGATTTTTTTTCGGTCTGGTACGGAGTTGTGGAACTCCTTATCGCTATTCCTTCGACGGTCACCGTTACCGGTTTCGCCGCCAGGGAAACTGAAAGGGTGCGCTTGTGCATCAAGTCGAGGGTATTGGCTAGGCGATTGCGGGCTAGGACCAGGTGCGTGGCTTTTTGATACGGCTATCACGTCCGCTTTCAAATGCTGTCGGATGTACCGGGAAAATTGGTCATAGCTAATCTTGACCAACTCTCTACAGGCCAAGTCGTTGTGAATCTGCCGGTTTGTTTCCCCCATAGCTAAGCGAGCCCGGATCTCCTGCATCAATGGGAAAAACTGGCTCTTGCCGGTCCTGGGTTTTGGCTGTGCGGCGGTCATCCTGAAAAATCTCCTCGTAACGCAATTCAGTGCAAATTAATGCAAATCCGGGAACCTCTCAAGGCTCCAATGCAACTTAATGCAAATCTGCGCAAATTTATGCCAATTAAAGCAAGGGCTTTGAAAAGAGAGGCACGTTACCGATTGTTTACAAAATAGCTTCGCATTTTGAAAACAATCGTCCGCGCCAAAGGGGAAACCCCTTTGAAACCCCGCAAAGCGGGAAGCCTGCAAGGCCTGTTGTCTATCTCGTTGGTTGATCCGTTGGGGTGTTTGCCATGTCAAAAAACAAAACCCGCGTGGTCTCCTTTCGGCTGCGCGAAGAGGATATTGCGCCATATGAAGAGAAGCTCCGTGATAGTGGAGTTAAACAATCTGACTTTCTAAGGGAGATATTATTTAACTCCAACGCAGTATTTGAAGCGCCGGTAATCTCGAAAGATAATGATCGGCTGCTTTTCTTGTTTAATAAGTCAAGTAATAACCTGAACCAGTTGGCGTATCGGTTTAACAGTGCTTACCGAAAATCAGAGATTATATCTGAGACATTATACATTAAGGCGATCAACGAACTTGTACAAATACGAGAGCTAATGCTTGCGGGGGTGAAGCATGCTGATTAGGTGCAAGGGGTACAACACTGGTGCCAAGGAATATCTCGAAGAGGGAAAAAAAGAGGGGCGCGAGTTTTCACGTAATGAGCTTGATGAACGCGTCATTTTGGACGGCGATCTAGACTTAACGAAAATGGTCTATGAAAGTATTCCAGATAAAGGACAGAACCGTTACCTGTCTTTCACTATGGCCTTTCGTGAAGACCATGTATCCCACGACACACTAACAGCGGTCACTGCTGAGTTTAAGCAATTCTTGATGTATGCGTATAAAGATGACGAGTTCAATTTCTACGCGGAAGCTCACATACCAAAAATAAAGCAAATCAAGGATAGAAAAACGGGGGAGATGATTGAGCGCAAGCCTCATATCCATATCATTATCCCTCGCAAGAACTTGCTTAATGGAAATGAAGCTAACCCTGTTGGTATGTATTCTTCCAACGAACGGTACTTTGAGGCGTTCCAAGAGTACATAAATCAAAAGTACAATCTTGCGTCGCCAAGGGAACATGTTCGCGTTGATCCGAAGGATGCCGCTAGCGTTTTGTCTCGATATAAAGGTGACGACTTTTACGGGAAAAATCGTGAGTTCAAGCAAGAGCTTGTTAAACAGATAATTGAAACAGGAGTTTCGACTCGGCAGGCTTTTTACGACCTGGTGTCGACACACGGTGAGATTAAGGTCCGCAACCAGGGCAAAGAAAACGAATACGTTGCTGTAAAGCTGCCTGATGATGCGAAGTTCACCAACCTTAAAGACACGATCTTCCAGGATGACTTTGTTGTCAGGCGCGAATTGAAGAAGCCTCCTCTTGATAAATACGTAATTCAGGAGCGACTTACCGAATGGCCGCAACGGGCTAAAGAGCTTAAATACGTTAGTAAGGCAACACCTTCATTTCGGAAACTATATAAAGAAGCATCCCCAGCCGAAAGATCCGCGCTATTAACTCAGCGTGAGCAAGCCTTTTACGAAAACTATGGAGACTCTCATGACATCGAACCAAGAAATACCAAGCGCCCGAATAGTAGTCAGCGAGGTGCTGTTGAAGCTGGAACCAAGCTCACTGCTGAAACTGCCACTGGCCTGCAAGACATGTCCGTCAGCGATGTGGCAATTGACGGGCAAGCCGGACAATCCCAAGAGCCTGACACTCCGGAATTACTGCTCGGCGATGCACACGTTCACTTGGGACAGCAAGACACAGGAGGAGATATTGGATTGCGATCGCCTCTACGAGAAGGAGGACGAGGACAAGGACGAACCACGGGTGAACGACCCGGACGACATTCCACCGTTCCTGCGTCAGCAGCAGAACGGGGCGCCGGTGGTGAAACTGTCGGAACAGCAGCACGACAACAGCGAGTTCGGGAACGTAGAACTGGAGACGTAATCCCGCCCTATGCACGCGACCCCCGCCGTCGAGCGACGGTTGCCGACATTGAGGCACGTGGCCGGCGGCTTTTCGATCCATTGAAGCAACCGGTTGACTCGCCCCTGGTGATTGACCTGGCAGTAGCGATCGATCCGGGACGCGCAACGTCGCGGGATCCGCCGCCAGCTAAATCAAAACGCAGGTCCGGCAAAGCCCAAAGCATTCCGCCCTATGCACGCAACCCGCGCCGTATGGCGACTATTGCTGACATCGAGCAGCGTGGCCGGCGGCTTTTCGATCCCTTGAAGCAACCGGTTGAGTCGGCCCTAATCATTAGCCTGGCTGCCGCAGTAGATCCTGGAGGGGGGACATCGCGGGATCCACCGCCTGGAGTTGAACCAGCACTTACCCAGCCCAGGAAGCAACGTAGGCCCAGAAGCACTTCCGGCAACAAACGCAATATCCCGCCTTACGCACTGAATCCTCATCGTGTTGCAACCATCACTGATATCGAAGCCCGTACTCGGCGTCTGTTCGCGCCCTTAAATGTGCCGGTCGATTCAGCGTTGGTGATGAAGTTAGCAACTATTAAACCAGTTGCTGTTAACCGCAACGCTTCAACTGTCGCCGCTTATTTTAATCGGCAGATAGAACAGAACCAACTATTACCAAGCCAGCGCAAGGCTGTTCAGCGGGTTAATAGAAAGTTCTTTGAAATACGGCGCTCAATTTTCTCAGACGATCGTTTAACCAAACAAGATAAAGCACAACTTGTTTCGGTTCTGACGTTTGAGCGAATGAAAGCACGCGAGGCAATACAAAACCCGAATCTTCATAAAGAGGCTACTTATATGGGCAGTGCTGAAATTCGCGGACTTGTTAATGATGAGCCGCAAGAAGATTTACCTGAGTTTTCCATCAGTGGGCCTGGTCCTAACGCACCGGCGCGAGATCGAGTAAAAGCCTTGATTGCCCGCCTCACGCTCCAGACCAATGACCAGGTTAGCAAGGAGCGCGAACGCGAGTTGAGCGCAAAGGACATCTACACCAAAAAGTCCCGCTTTAGTCAAAACGTCCATTACCTCAGCAAAACCAGTGACAAAACGCTGTTTGTCGATACGGGTACCGCGATCGCTATGCGCCGGACCGGCATCACCGAAGCCGGAGTTGGTGTTGCATTGCAGCTCGCAATGCAGCGCTTCGGCAGCACCTTGACCATCAACGGTACTGCCGAATTCAAACGCCTGGTGGTGGAAGCCGCAGCAAAAGGCGGCATGGATATCCACTTCACCGATAAGAAAATGAATGAAGCGCTGACGTTGCGCCGCGCAGAACTGGATATCGAGAAGGAAGGCCAGCAGATTCAGTCCCCGGGCACCGCGGATGCAGATGCACCAGGTCAGGAAACGATTGCCCCGGGCGAAGAAGCAGTGCCTGTTGTGGTCGATCGCTCGATCGTCGCTGGTGAGTTGGTCGCTCATGGTCCCGCAGACTACAAAGGAGACCCTAATAACGGCCCAAGCTACTACGTCACGCTTAACACTGAGGCCGGGGAGAAGACTGTCTGGGGTGTTGCGCTTAAAGACGCGATGGCCGAACACGAGTTCGCCCAGGGTGACCGTATCAAGCTGAAAGACCTAGGTCGTGAGGCCGTGACCATTCCGAAGGAACAAGCAGACGGAAGCGTCAAATCTATCCAGGGTTTCCGCCGCGCCTGGTCGGCCGATCCAGAGACAACGACTCAAGCGTCACCGGCTGCAGTAGCGCCGGCACAAGCGTCACCGGCTGCAGTAGCGCCGGCACAAGCGTCACCGGCTGCAGTAGCGCCGGCACAAGCGTCACCGGCTGCAGCAGCGCCGGCACAAGCGTCACCAACTGCAGCAGCGCCAACAACCGCCGAAGCGGTGAGCCCAAGCGAGCTGGTACGACTGGAAGCGACTTGGCGCAAAAAGATGCAGATGAGCGAGGACGTAGTGCTGACTGAGGCAGAGGTGCTTTCCTCTGACACCATGATGGGGCTTCGCGGGGAAGATCACGCGATGTGGTTGGTTGCTACCAATGACCATACGCAAGAGGCCGTCGCGATGGTTACTGCATACATGGAGAACGACGAGTACCGCGAGCGGTTCAAGAGCACCCTTGAGGATCTTTATGACCAGCATCAGGGCTCTCCCGAAATCATCGTTTCCCTGGACGAGGCGACAGCGTTTGCTGTGCCAATCGTGCAAGAGATCGAGCGCCGGCAATGGACTGCGGTGCCAGCCGCAGAACAGGCCCATGCCGCTCCAGCGCCGTTAAATTTCACGCACAACGGCGAAGCCGCGTCACTGGGTTTGAGACCGATCCCTGCGCCGGCTGCACCAGGTGTTGAGCCGGTTGCGGATTCGCCCCGGGTTGAATCGCCGGCGTCGCTGAATTTCACGCACAACGGTGAAGCCGCGTCACTGGGTTTGAGACCGATCCCTGCGCCGGCTGCACCAGGTGTTGAGCCGGTTGCGGATTCGCCCCGGGTTGAATCGCCGGCGCCGCTGAATTTCACGCACAACGGTGA
>NZ_JAFCVO010000026.1:0-53754 GCF_049897085.1 Pseudomonas sp. PSPC3-2 | reverse complement strand
TAATATCTCGCATAAGAACGCCGGTTTGTTAGATGTGTTTGCTCGCACGAACATCATCAACCAAATCGGCGTTCTTGTTTCTGTGTTTCCCGAGATTCCGTGAAGAACCAAAAAAAAGCGGCACACCGACCAAGCGCACCGCAAAAAATGCCGTTAAGCACAGCAACAACGATTCGATAAATCAGTTCAGTCCAGCAGTGCCAGCGCCTCAGCGGTGACTTCCTGGATACGTGCCCAGTCGCCGTTCTTGACCCACTCGGGGTCGAGCATCCAGCTACCGCCCACGCACATCACGTTTTTCAACGCCATGTAGCTCTTGATATTAGCCGGGCTAACGCCGCCGGTCGGGCAGAATTTCACTTCGCCAAACGGGCCGCCCAGGGCTTTGATGGCTGCGACGCCACCGCTGACTTCCGCCGGGAACAGCTTGAAGCGGCGATAACCCAGGCCATAGCCTTCCATGATGCCGGAGGCGTTGCTGATACCCGGCAGCAGCGGGATCGGGCTGTGTACCGAGGCTTCAAGCAGGTCGCGGGTAATGCCGGGGGTGACAATAAATTGCGAGCCGGCAACGGTGGCCGCTTCGAGCATATGGCGATCGAGCACGGTGCCAGCGCCGGTACACAACTCCGGACGCTGCTCGCGCAGGACCTGAATGGCCTTGAGGCCGAACTCGGAACGCAGGGTCACTTCCAACGCGGTCAAACCACCGGCTGCCAGGGCGTCGGCCAGCGGCAAGATGTCCTGTTCGCGGGCGATGGTGATCACTGGCAGTATCCGCGCCTTGGCGCAGAGACTGTCGATCAGGGCAACTTTATCCGCCATGGACACGGTCGATTGAGGGCTTTTCATCGCGGCTGATCCTTGGCTCATGGGCACCAGTAAATCTCTAATGTAGGTTGCAAAAACGCGCGAATCGGCATGGCAGCAACGTCGTCACTGGCCAGCGCGGCGCTCAAGGTGGTCAATTTCGAACTGCCGGAGATCGACAGTACGGTGTAATTCGCCGTGGCCAGCAGCGCGCGACTCATGGTCAGGCGCTGGCGCGGCACGGTCGGCGCCAGCATCGGCCAGCAACGGCGGGTACCGTCGGCCTGCAGGGCCTCGCTCAGGTTCGGGCTGTTGGGAAACAGCGACGCGGTGTGGCCGTCGTCGCCCATCCCCAGTACCAGCACATCAATAGCCGGCAGTTCGGCCAGCAGGCGATCGGCCTGCTCGGCGGCGTCTTCAAGATTGGCAGCGGCGCTGTACAGGCTGAGGAATTTGGCCTTGGCTGCCGGACCTTGCAACAGGTATTTCTTCAACAGGCCGGCATTGCTGTCGGCGTGTTCCACCGGCACCCAGCGCTCGTCGGCCAGGCTGATGGTGACCTTGGACCAGTCCAGGCCCTGCTTGGCCAGGTTCTGGAAAAACGCCACGGGGCTGCGGCCACCGGACACCACCAGGGTCGCTTCGCCACGAGCACTGATGGCCGCGCGCAGTTGCTCGGCCACGTCATTGGCCAGGCCATCCGCCAGCAACGCAGGCGAACGGTACTCATGGGCAGTGACGCCCTGAGGCAGTTTCAATTCAGATATCGCCATACCACGACCTCCCATCCCGCGTGATCAGTGCAATGGAGCTCATCGGCCCCCAGGAACCCGCCGCATACGGCTTGGGCGCATCACCGGATTTTTTCCACCCGGCGATCAACTGGTCACACCACTTCCACGCGGCTTCGATTTCATCTTTGCGAACAAACAGGTTCTGATTGCCGCGCATCACTTCCAGCAACAACCGCTCGTAGGCATCGGGAATCCGTGCGCTGCGATAAGTGTCGGAAAAATTCAGTTGCAGTGGCCCGCTGCGCAGTTGCATGCCCTTGTCCAGGCCCTGCTCCTTGGTCATCACGCGCAAGGAAATACCTTCGTCCGGTTGCAGGCGGATGATCAGTTTGTTGCTGATCTGCAGGCGCTGCTCGGGGGCGAAGATGTAGTGGGACGGTTCCTTGAAGTGGATGACGATCTGCGACAATTTTTGCGGCATGCGCTTGCCGGTGCGCAGGTAGAACGGCACGCCGGCCCAGCGCCAGTTGCGGATATCGGCACGCAGGGCGACGAAGGTTTCGGTATCGCTCTGAGTGTTGGAATTCTCTTCTTCCAGGTAACCCGGCACCGGCTTGCCGGCGCTGTAGCCGGCGATGTACTGGCCGCGTACCACTTGGGTGGTCAGGCCATCCGGGCTGATCGGCGCCAGGGCCTTGAGCACCTTGACCTTCTCGTCACGGATGCTGTCGGCGGACAGGTCGGCCGGCGGGTCCATGGCGATCAGGCAAAGCAGTTGCAGCAGGTGATTCTGGATCATGTCCCGCAGTTGCCCGGCCTTGTCGAAGTAACCCCAGCGGCCTTCGATGCCGACCTGCTCGGCCACGGTGATTTCCACGTGGGAAATGTAGTTCTGGTTCCACTGGGTCTCGAACAGGCTGTTGGCGAAACGCAGGGCGATCAGGTTCTGGACGGTTTCTTTGCCCAGGTAATGGTCGATGCGGTACGTGCGGTTTTCCGGAAAAAACTGCGCGACGGCGTCGTTGACCTTGCGCGAAGATTCCAGGTCCGAGCCGATGGGTTTTTCCAGCACCACGCGGGTATTGTCCGCCAGGCCGACCTTGGACAGGTTTTCGCAGATCGCCCCGTACACCGCCGCAGGCGTGGCGAAGTAGGCAATCAGGCGTTGCGCGGTGCCGGCTTTTTCAGCCAGGACCACGTAGTCATCCGCATTCATGAAATCGACGTGAACATACGTCAGGCGCGCCAGGAAACGCTGGGCGATAGCCTCGTCCAGTTCCTTGCCGACGTAGTTGCGCAGTTCTGTTTCAATATGCGCCAGGTGCTGTTGCTCGGAACCGGCTTCACGGGCCAGGGCCAGGATGCGCGTGTCGTCGTGCAAGAGCCCGGCGCCATCGAGTTGATAGAGGGCAGGAAATAACTTGCGCAGCGCCAGATCACCCAACGCGCCAAACAGGGCAAAGGTGCAGGGTTCTACGGTTATCGAAGGCATGATGTTTGTTCTTTTATCAAGTTAAGCTACAAATACCTTTTTTCAAGGCATCACTCAAGGAAAAATGTAGTAATAACCACAACATTTTCCCGAAATACGCATTCCGAGTGGTGGTGTTCAGCTACCCTCAGTAGGATAGGCCACCGCAAAGAGCCACTCGTCGATTGATGACCGCCCTTTATTTGCATCGTCGCCCCAAGGAAAGACTGTATGGACCGCGTGCGAAATCTTCTGGAACAGATCCGGAACCGCCTCGAAGAATTGAACAAAGCTGAGAAAAAAGTCGCCGAGGTCATCCTGCTCAACCCACAGCAGGCGACCCGCTTCTCGATCGCAGCCCTCGCCCAAGCCGCCTCGGTCAGTGAACCGACGGTCAACCGTTTCTGCCGCTCGTTTGGTGTCAGCGGTTACCCTGAACTTAAATTGCAGCTGGCGCAAAGCCTGGCCAGCGGTGCGGCGTATGTCAGTCGCGCAGTGGAGGCCGATGATAACCCCGAGGCCTACACCCAGAAGATCTTCGGCAGCGCCATTGCCTCTTTGGACAGCGCCTGCCAGGCCCTCGACCCGAACCTGATCAGCAAGGCCGTGGACCTGTTGATCCAGGCGCGCCAGATCCACTTCTTCGGCCTCGGCGCGTCGGCACCGGTGGCCATGGATGCGTTGCACAAGTTTTTCCGCTTCAACCTGTCGGTGACTGCCCATGCCGACGTGCTGATGCAACGCATGATTGCCTCGGTGGCCCACACCGGCGAGCTGTTCGTGATCATCTCCTACACTGGGCGTACCCGCGAACTGGTGGAAGTGGCGCGTATCGCCCGGGAAAACGGCGCATCGGTGCTGGGCGTGACCGCCGAGAACTCACCGCTGGCCAAGGTCAGCACCGTGAGCCTGAACATTCCGCTGCCGGAAGACACCGACATCTATATGCCGATGACCTCGCGGATCATCCAGCTGACGGTGCTGGATGTACTGGCAACCGGCATGACGTTGCGCCGTGGCGTGGATTTCCAGCCGCATCTGCGCAAGATCAAAGAGAGCTTGAATGACAGCCGGTATCCGGTTGGAGATGAGTTCAACTGAGGCAGACAATGCCTCCAGCAGTCCCGGCCTCTTCGCGAGCAAGCCCGCGAAGACGGTATAGCAACAGCGCTAAACCCCAGCCCGGGCCTGCAAACTCAAATGCGCCCTCTCCCCCGGCGCCAGACTGGCCCCGGCCATTGCCGACTCCACGCACACAAACCCCGACGCCTCATTAAAACTGACGCCCAACAGCGGCCGACTGCCCGGGTGCCACACCACGGTGTCGGCGCTGTCACCGGTGTCGATGCACAACTCGCGCTGCCAGGCGTGGTCCTTGAGCTGTAACTCGCCCTCATGCTGGAACACCCGCTGACACCCGCCCTCCACGCGCAGTTCGCCTTCCTGCTGGCAAGCCTGGCGATTGAGCTGGTCATACCCTTGCACGCCGTCAAGCCCAGACAGCGCTATCTCACCGACGTTGCCAATACGCCAGTAAGCGTGCAATGCATGGCTCAGTTGGCATGGCAGCTCATCCTGATGCTCGGTACTCAAGCGCAGTTCCAGGGTTTCGCCCAGGTGCGCGTGCAAGTCCACCTGCCAGTCGCACAACTGCAACTGCCAGTGCAGGCGCACGCCGTTGTCGTCGGTGCTGCTGTCGAGCAGTTTCCAGTCGATCAGCCGCGCCCAACCATGGGACGGCCACGCATTTTCGCTGGGATGCCGGCCATACCACGGCCAGCACACCGGCACGCCGCCACGAATAGCGCCGACTTGCGGCCACTTGGCCGCGCACCACAACCAGGGTTTCTGCCCACGAGGCTGAAAATGCAGCAATTGCGCGCCCTGCCGGCTGAATACCGCCTGGCAGAGCGGATGGTCGATCACCAACACGTCACGCACCTGGAAGCGCTCCCAGGCGAATACCGGACGCTCGCGCAGGGATTTGAAAAAGCGTTGCAGTGGATGCTCATGCATGTGACACGGTCCTGAATATCTTCACAGTGCAACCCAAAAAAAAGCGGATAGCCATGGCTATCCGCAAAATGCGCACAGAGAGGAAGAGCTTATCGCAACAGCGTTAGAACACCGACTGAATTTTCAGACCGGCTACCAAGGCGTTGTCGACTTTATCCACGCCGCCCGGGTGGACAACGTATTGCAGGTTGGGACGCACGGTCAGCCAGTTGGTGACGTGGAAACCGTAGTTGATTTCGTAGTTGTACTCGGTGCTGCGCAGCGGCGCGTACAGCGGGTTGTCGTAGTCGCTCACGCCATTGGCGATGTTGAGCAGTTCGGCGTTTTTCTTCACGTCATCGTTAACGTGCAGACGAGCGGCACCAATCCCCACATCGTCTTTTGGACGCGCGTCGAAAGGCCCTTTGTACACCAACATAATCGACTGGTAGTTATCGACGGTGTTGGTGTCCTTGTCGTGGAACGTGGCGTTGGCCGCAATGTTCAGGCCGCGGGAAGCGTCGCCGTTGTGGGTAGTGAGTTGCTGCTGCGCAACGAACCAGTAGCCTTTTTTGCTGCTGTGGGTGCGGTAAGCTTTGCCAGTGGTGGCCGCATCGTTACCGTCGACGTCTTCACGTACATCGGCAGCATCGGCGGCGCTTTTGTAGTAACCCACACGGTATTCGCCCGGCAGGTTATTGACCTTCGGCGACCAGACCAATTCCACCGGGATCACGGTGCCCTTGGTGCCACTGCCGCTGAGTTTGAAACCGTTACCGTGCTCCAACTGCGACGGGTTCTGGTTGTACGCACCGATCTGCGCATACAGCTCAGGCGTGATGTTGTACTTCACGCGGATAGCGGCCTGGGCGACCGGCCAGTTGTACCAGGAGCTGACGTAGTTACCGACTTGGGAGCCGCAGAACGACAGGTTCTGGAAGTCGCACGGGAAGGTGTTGAAGTCTTCGCCTTCACCGAAGTAACCGAGCTTCACGTCCAGCTTGTTGTCGAACATCTGGTGCTGAATCCAGAACTGGGTCAGACGCACCATGTGGCCACGGCCGTACACTTCTTGAGACGAGCTCAAGGTGCCGGCACGCGGATCACCGACACGGTCGTTGGAGATGTTCTGGCCATTACGGTTGGTCAACTGGATCTTCGCCTGGGTGTTATCCCAGCCCCACAGTTTTTGCAGGTCCAGTGCCACGCCCAGACCGAACTGGTCAGCGTAACGCGCCGTTTTGTCGTGGTTGTAGCCGCCGCTCAGGTTGCCACCGACTTCCCCAACGTAGTCAGCCTTGATGTCGATACCTTGCTCGATCAGCTTGGTCCGCTCGCCGCCCCAATCGCCGGTCATCCACTTGGAATCGGCGCTGAACGCATCGGCCGCCATCGCATTGGCGGACAAGACCAGGGCTGCCGCTGCTGACAGTTGGCAGATCAGCCGAGTGTTGTTGTGTTGCTTTTTCATCCCTACATCCTCGTCTTTATTGTTATTAAACTGTTTTTATCTAACGCGGTTCACTTTTTCTTTCAAAAACAACAGCTTATATTTTCATCGACCCTTGAACTGAGCCACGTTGTCGGCACGGTCCTGGGTGGGCAAAGACGCGGCAGTGCCCAGGCGCTCGCCGGTGTTGGCGTCGAACAGCAGCACCTTGGCCGGATCGAATTGCAGGGTCAGGGTCTCGCCCACCTGCGGTGCCAGATCGGGCGCCAGGCGGCAGCAGACCTTGGTGTCATTGAGCTGCACGAACACCAGGGTGTCCGGGCCGGTCGGCTCGGTGACCTGGACTTTGGCACGAATGCTCGACGAACCGTTGCCCTCACCCGTCGCCAGCACGATTTGCTCCGGGCGCAGGCCGAGGATCACGTCACGGTCTTCCAGGCCGGCATTGCTCATGCTCAGCGGCAGCTCGCAACGGGCCTGGCCGCTGTCGAGCAGGGCCACCAGGCGACCATCCTTGCGTTGCAGGCGCAGGGGGATGAAGTTCATCGGCGGCGAACCGATAAAACTCGCCACAAACAGGTTGGCCGGGTCGTTGTAGATCTCTTTCGGCGTGCCGAACTGCTGGATGATGCCGTCCTTCATCACCGCCACTTTGTCACCCAGGGTCATCGCTTCGATCTGGTCGTGGGTGACGTAGACGGTGGTGGTTTTCAGACGCTGGTGCATCAGTTTCATTTCGGTACGCATCTCGACGCGCAGCTTGGCATCGAGGTTGGACAGCGGTTCGTCGAACAGGTAGATCTTCGGCCGACGCGCCAGGGCGCGGCCCATGGCCACCCGTTGTTGCTGACCGCCGGAGAGTTGGCCCGGTTTGCGGTTGAGCAAGTGTTCGATCTGCAACAGCTTGGCCACCCGCGCCACTTCGGCGTCGATATCGGCTTGAGGCATCTTGCGAATCTTCAGGCCGAACTCGATGTTTTCACGCACGCTCATGGTCGGGTACAGCGCGTAGGACTGGAACACCATGGCGATGTCGCGATCCTTGGGGCTCATGCCGCTGACGTCCTGGTCGCCGATCATGATCGCGCCACCGGTGATGGTCTCAAGGCCCGCGATGCAGTTCATCAGCGTGGACTTGCCGCACCCCGACGGGCCGACCAGGATCAGGAACTCGCCTTCCTTGATCGACAGTTCGATGTTCTTCAAGGTGTCGGGCAGGCCGGCGCCATAGGTCTTGTTTACATTGCGAAGTTCAAGCGTAGCCATGATTACCCCTTGACCGCGCCGGCCGTGAGGCCGCGCACGAAATACTTGCCTGCGATCACATAGACCAGCAGGGTCGGCAGCCCGGCGATCATCGCCGCCGCCATATCCACGTTATATTCCTTGGCCCCGGTGCTGGTGTTGACCAGGTTGTTCAGCGCCACCGTGATGGGCTGCGAGTCGCCGCTGGAGAACACCACGCCGAACAGGAAGTCGTTCCAGATCTGGGTGAACTGCCAGATCAGGCAGACCATGATGATCGGCGTCGACATCGGCAGGATGATCAGGCGGAAGATGGTGAAGAAACCTGCACCGTCCAGGCGCGCCGCCTTGATCAGCGCATCCGGAATGCTCACGTAGTAGTTACGGAAAAACAGCGTAGTGAACGCCAGGCCGTAGACCACATGGATAAACACCAGGCCGGTGGTGGTGCTCGCCAGGCCCATTTTGCCCAGCGTGAACGAGGCCGGCAGCAACACGGTCTGGAACGGCAGGAAGCAGCCGAACAACAGCAAACCGAAGAACAGTTGCGAACCACGGAAGCGCCAGAACGACAGCACATAGCCGTTCAACGCACCGATGGCGGTGGAAATCAGCACGGCCGGCACGGTGATCTTGATCGAGTTCCAGAAGTAGCCATCCACCGTTGCCCAGGCCTTGACCCAGCCGATGCCGGTGACCACGGTCGGCCAGCTCAACAGGTTGCCGGTGCTGATGTCTTCCGGGGTCTTGAAGCTGGTGAGCAACATCACCACCAGCGGCACCAGGTACAGCAGCACCGCGAGGATCAGCACCGCGTAGATTGCGATGCGGCTCAGGCTGATGGCAGGTTTTGCGGCAAGACTAGTCATTACGCTTGGTCCTCAGCTCGGAGTACAGGTACGGCACGATGATCGCGAGGATCGCACCGAGCATCAGGATTGCACTGGCCGAGCCCATGCCCATCTGGCCACGGCTGAAAGTGAACGAGTACATGAACATCGCCGGCAGGTCGGACGAGTAGCCAGGACCTCCAGCGGTCATCGCCGCCACCAGGTCGAAGCTCTTGATCGCGATGTGCGCCAGGATCATCACCGCACTGAAGAACACCGGACGCAGGCTTGGCAGCACCACGCTCCAGTAGATGCGCGGCAGGCTCGCGCCGTCGATCTGCGCGGCACGAATGATCGATTGATCCACACCCCGCAGGCCGGCCAGGAACATCGCCATGATGAAGCCGGAGGCTTGCCACACGGCAGCAATCACCAAGCAATAGACCACGCGATCCGGGTCGATCAGCCAGTCGAGACGGAAGCCTTCCCAGCCCCAGTCCCGCAGAAGTTTGTCCAGGCCCATGCCTGGGTTTAGCAGCCATTTCCAGGCCGTACCGGTGACGATCATCGAGAGCGCCATCGGGTACAGGTAAATGGTGCGGATAAAGCCTTCGCGGCGGATTTTCTGGTCGAGGAAAATCGCCAGCGTCACGCCGATCACCAAGGTGATACCGATGAACATCCCGCCGAACAGCGCCAGGTTCTTGCTCGCCACCCACCAGCGGTCGTTGTCGAACAACCGCTCGTACTGCGCAAGGCCCGCCCATTTGTAGCTGGGCAGGAACGTCGACGTGGTGAACGACAGCACGAACGTCCACAGGATGTAGCCGTAGAAGCCCACCAACACGATGAACATGCTCGGCGCCAGCACCAGTTTGGGTAGCCAGCGCTGCAGTGCATCGAACGGCGAGGCTTTGCTGAACACAGCAACAGAACTCATGGGGAAATCCAATACAAGGGAAAAGGACTACAGGAACATGCCGGGCGGGGGCCAGGGCTCCCCCACCCGGTCAACCGTTACTTGGCAGACTTGATCGCAGCGCCAAGTTTCTTGGCGGTATCGGCCGGGTCGGCTTTCGGGTCGTTGATGTAGTTGGTCACGACATCAAAGAACGCGCCTTGCACGGCCAGAGTGGTGGCCATGTTGTGCGCCATGCTTGGCTGCAGGCCGCCGGTCTTGGCGTCGGCCAGGAAGTCTTTGGCCGCAGTCTGGGCGCAGGAGTCGAAACCGTAGGATTCCATTTTGTTCAGCATGTCGTTACGCACAGGGATCGAACCCTTGTTGATGCTGAACACCTTCTGGAAGTTCTCACCCAGCACGACTTTGGCGATGTCCTGCTGACCGGCCGCAGTGCCTTTGTCTTTCTGCTTGAACACCGCCAGGGAGTCGATGTTGTAGGTGAAGGCTTTTTCAGTGCCCGGGAAGGCTACGCACTCGTAGTCTTTGCCGGCGACTTTCTTCGCGGCGGTCCACTCGGACTTGGCCCAGTCACCCATGATCTGCATGCCAGCCTTGCCGTTGATGACTTTGCCGGCTTCGAGGTTCCAGTCCTGGCCTTTGCCATCGACGTCCATGTAGGTCGCGACTTTCTTCAGCTCGGTCAGCGCCTTGACCATTTGCGGACCGGTCAACGCGCCGTTGTCCAGGTCAACCATGGCTTTCTTGTAGCCATCGGCACCCATCACCGAGAGAACGACCGCTTCGAACACCGTGCTGTCCTGCCACGGCTGGCCACCGTGGGCGAGCGCAATGAAGCCGGCGGCCTTCAGTTTGTCTCCGGCGGCGTAGAATTCTTCGAGGGTGGTTGGGTTCTTGGTGATACCGGCTTTCTTGAAGACTTGCGGGTTGATCCACAGCCAGTTCACGCGGTGGATGTTGACCGGTACGGCGACGTAGTCACCTTCGTACTTCACGGTGTCGGAGACTTTCTTATCGAGCAGGGAGTCCCATTTTTCTTCTTTGGCGACGTCTTTGAGGACGTCGGTGTCGAGCAGGCCGGTTGACGCCCATTCCTGGATGTCCGGGCCTTTGATCTGGGCTACGCCGGGTGGGTTGCCGGCAACCGCGCGGCTTTTCAGCACGGTCATGGCCGTGGCGCCACCGCCACCTGCGACAGCACCGTCTTTCCAGGTGAAGCCGTCTTTTTCAACTTGGGCCTTCAGGACATCTACAGCCGCTTTTTCACCGCCCGAGGTCCACCAATGCACAACTTCAACCGTGCCTTTCGAGTCGGCGGCAAATGCACTGAGGGGAAACAACGAGGCAATGGAAATAGCGACGGCGAGGCGATTAATCGCGTTCATCTGAGTACCTTTTCTTGTTGTTATGCATGCAAGTCTAGAGCTTGCGCTGCACGGAGTTTAAACAGGGATTTTTCAAGCGCAGGTAACAAAGGGACGCACAAATGTCACAACTCGGTGACATAGCACCCGCGACCCAATGCACTGGCCATGCTGGGCGCCAAGGGTAGCGTCGGCAGCAAGACCGCTTGCCAGGCGTGGTACAGGTCCGGTTTGCCGCCCCAGATCTTGCTGCTGGGTTGGTTCTGTGGGCTGAGTTCGTGATGCCAACTGCCGTGGATACGGTCGATGAAATGGGCGTCGCAAAACTCCCAGAAACGCCGATACCAGGTTTCGTAATGTGGATCGAAGGTGCGTTTTAACAGGGCCTGCGCGGCGGCGCTGGCTTCGGCGTGGGTCCAGTGCAGGCGTTCACGCACCACTGGGCGCTGGTTCCAGTCCAGGGTGTAAACGATGCCGGGGGCGCCATCCACGGCCCAGGCGTAGTCACAGGCGCTGGCGAACAGGCCCTTGGCGTCGGTCACCAGCCAGTCCGGCGTGGCCAGCCCGGCTTGCAGGCGTGCAGCCTCCAGGTGCAACACCAACCGCGCCCACTCGAAACCGTGGCCTGGGGTGATGCCATAGGGGCGGAAGCCGTCGGCGGGGTTGTCTTCGTTGTAACCGAACAAGGGTGTCCACTGGGTGTCGAAATGCTCGATCACCATGAACCGGTTGCTGGCAGCGTGGGTGTGGATCACGCGCTCGACGATGCGCAGCGCGCGGTCCAGCCAGCGTGTGTCAGCGGTGACATCGGCCAGAGCCAGGAACGCTTCCGTCGCGTGCATGTTGCTGTTGGCGCCGCGATAGGCTTCGAGACCGCTCCAGTCTTGGGCAAAGGATTCGAGCATGACGCCCTCCTCCTCGCTCCAGAAAAACTGCTCGATCATCTGGATGGCCTGGTTCAACAGGGCTTGTGCGCCGGGTGCGCCAGCAACCACTGCAGAGCTGGCGGCCAGGGCGACAAAGGCGTGCAGGTAGGCAGCCTTGCCGGTATTGCCATCCACGGCGTGGGGCGCGGCGAACCAGCCACCGTGCGTGTTATCGCGTAGCGGGCCGCTGAGGGCGGCAACCCCGTGCTCGACCAGCTCGGCATACCCCGGCAGCCCCATCGCGTGGGCCATGGCGAAGCTATGGGTCATGCGCGCGGTGTTCATGGTTTCGGCAACCGCATTAGCCGGCAACTGGCCTTTATCGTCGAGGTTGCCGAAACCGTCGGCCAGGCGCGAGGCCTTGGCGAATGACAGCAGGCGCTGGCCTTCGCTGGCGAGCCAGGCATGATGGGCGGGTGCGTTCAGCCAACTGCCGGCAGGCTGTGGTTGGGTAGTCATGGCAGGCCCTTATTATTTTTGGCGGGATGACCGGAGTCTAAACAAGGGCGTCATGAGGGCATGTAACGAAGGACAAGGAAAATGTCACCAGATGGTGACATTCCCCAAGACCTTTACTGGCCGATGGGCGAGGCTGCGGCCGGCGAATTGAGGCGCTGGTTCAGGTTCTGCACCTGACTCTGCAAGGTGGTGATATTGCGGGTGGTCTGAATGCGGAACACGTCGAACTCTTTATTGGTCGGCGCGTCGCTATTGGCCGGCTGGTTGTCCTGCGCGCTCTTTAGCACCACCATGTCTTGTTCAAGACGGGCGATGGCGGCGCTCGGGCTGCCCTGTTTCTTCAAGGCAGCCACGTCAGCGACCAGATCCCTGATCTCGCTATCGCGCTTGGCGGCCTCCCCTTGCGCCGCCTTGAGGCCGGCCACAGCGTCGGTCAACGCTTGCACCTGGCCTTGCAACTTGGCGTTGGCGTTGGACAGGTCGGTGGTGCCGGCGGTCATTTGGGCCAGGCGCTTGTCCAGCTCGGTGGCCTGGCCGGCCACGCCGACTTGCTGCTTGCCCTGCTCCAGCAACTGGGTTTCCAGCTGCCTGATCTGCAGTTTCAGCGCTTCGCTGCCGTTGTTCACACTGGCTTCACTGGCGACGAACTTGCCGGAAATATCCTGCAGGCGCCCTGCCGCTTCTTCGCTGATGCGTGCAAAACTTTCCTGGGTGGCAACCAGTTGCTGGCCCATCAGGGAAATCTGCTGGAAGCTCCACCAGGCCAGGCCGGCAAAGGCGATCAGCAGCGCGCCGACCAAGGCCCACAGCGGGCCGGTACTGGCGCTTTTGACCTTGACCACGGGGGTGTTCCGCGAGCGCACGGAGGTGGCGGCGGTCGGCACGAAATCATCATCGTCCAAGGTGTCGGCCCGCAGGCTGGGAACATTGTCGAAATCGTCGTTGGCATCGTTGCGCATGAATCAACCCTGAATCGTGAAATGGCTACCTGGAAAGCCGGGCGACGGGAGTATAAACCGCTGTCGCGCCGCACTGATCGACCCGGAACGCTGAATTCGGTTCCCGATGTGTTGCCGCTTGTGAGCTTACTTCAGCCCCGGTTCCTGAGCCTTCCACCAGTGGCAGAACTCGTCGAGCGCCGTCCACAGGCTGACCTTGGGCTCATAGTCGAGATAATGCCTCGCGCGACTGATGTCGAGGGTGAAATCTTTGTTCATCACCTGCATGCCCAGACGCGATAACGCCGGTTCCGGGCGCCCGGGCCACATCGCGCAGAATGCTTCGTTCAACGCCGCGACGCTGTAGGACAAACCGTAGGACCGATACCGCGTGACCTGAGGCAAATCCATCTGGCGCATCACGTAGTTCACCACATCCCACACCGGCACCGGGGTGCCGTTACTGATGTTGTAGGCTTTGCCCAACGCCGAACCGGTGGCGAGCAAACTGCTGAGCAGCGCTTCATTAAGGTTGTGTACGCTGGTGAAATCGACCTTGTTCAGGCCGTCTCCGACGATGGCCAGGCGGTTCTTGCGCTGCATTTTCAGCAGGCGCGGGAAGATGCCCATGTCACCAGCGCCCGTGACAAAACGCGGACGCAGGGCCAGGACTTCGAGACCGAATTCCTGGGCACCGAAGACCTTTTGCTCGGCCAGGTACTTGGTGGCGGCATAGGGATGCTTGAAGCGCTTGGGCACTTGGTCCTCGGTCAGCCCAAGGTGGTCGCGCCCATCGAAGTAGATCGACGGCGACGACAAGTGAACCAGGCGCCCAACCCGTTGTTTGAGGCAGGCTTCGACGACGTTTTCGGTCACCAGCACATTGCCCTGATGGAAGTCCTGAGCGCGCGCCCACAGCCCGACGGCGCCGGCGCAATGCACCACGGCTTCGACGTCGCGGCACAGCTCGCGCACCAGGTCGGCATCATTCAAATCACCCTGGATAAACTCGGCACCGCGCCGTACCAGGTGCTCCACACCTTCGGCGCGCCGCCCGTTAACCCGCACGTCCAGGCCCTGCTCCAGGGCGAAACGCGCAAAGCGCCCGCCGATGAAGCCGCTTGCGCCGGTGACCAGAATCTTCATGTGTTACTCCGTGTTCTTTCGTTTTTCATCGCTGTTGCCTTGACGCCCGCCATCAGTCCAACGGCACCAACCATTGACCACAGGCCTGAGCCAGATGGTCAGTCAACAAACCCAACAGTTGCCCGCCACTGCGCCAATGATGCCAGTACAGCGGCACATCGATGGGCTTATCTGGCAATAACTCGACCAATATGCCCCTTTGCAATTGGTCGCTGACCTGCAGTTCAGGCACCAGGCCCCAACCGAGCCCGGCTTCCGCCAAGCGGATAAACCCTTCGGACGAGGGGCACAAATGGTGCTCGAAACCGCCGTCCACCCCGAGCGCGGCCAGGTAGCGGTGTTGCAGGAAATCGTCCGGGCCAAATACCAAGGCCGGCGTGCGCGCCAGTTGATCGGCGCGCACACCGCTGGGGAAGTGCCGCGCGATAAACGCCGGGCTCGCCAGCGCCCGATAGCGCATCGCGCCCAGCAACAGGCTGCGCGCACCGGCCACCGGGCGTTCACTGGCGCAGATACAGGCCGCCACTTCACCGGCACGCATGCGCTTGAGGCCGACGGTCTGGTCTTCTACCACCAGGTCCAGCAGCAAATGCTGCTCGGCGCAAAAGTCGCTGACGGCCTCGGCCCACCACGTGGCGAGGCTGTCGGCATTCAATGCGATACGCAGGCGTTCGGGCATGCCTTTTTCATCCAGCGCCGGCACCTGGCTTTGCAAGTCGCGCTCCAGCAGCCGTACCTGTTGCACATGGTTGAGCAGACGCCGGCCGATATCGGTGGGCGTCGGCGGTGTGGCCCGCACCAGCACCGGCTGGCCGATCCGAGCCTCCAGCAGCTTGATACGCTGGGAGATCGCCGATTGCGACACCCCCAGCACCTGGGCGCCGCGCTCGAAGCCGGCTTGTTCCACCACCGCTGCCAGGGCGGAGAGCAATTTATAGTCGAACATCAGTTTCTCTAATGGGCGATCAGCAATATTTGTTTTTCTTATACAGTCATGCCAGGGAAGATAGCCAGCATCGTTTCGGCCTGAGCAAGGATCTTCAACTATGTGGCAAAGCTATATGAACGGCCTGCTGGTCGCCTTGGGGCTGATCATGGCCATCGGCACGCAGAATGCCTTTGTGCTGGCGCAAAGCCTGCGTCGTGAACACCACCTGCCGGTGGCGGCCCTGTGTGTCGTCTGCGACGCGCTGCTGGTGGCCGCCGGGGTATTCGGACTGGCGACGGTACTGGCGCAAAGCCCGATTCTGCTGGGGATTGCCCGCTGGGGCGGCGCCGCGTTCCTGCTGTGGTACGGCGCGTGCGCGCTGCGGCGGGCCTGTTCGAAACAGAGCCTGGACCAGGGCGACACCCACAAGGTGCGCTCATTGCGCGCCGTGTTGCTCAGCGCGTTGGCGGTCACGCTGCTCAACCCCCACGTTTACTTGGATACGGTGCTGCTGATTGGCTCGCTGGGCGCCCAACAGACCGAACCCGGCGCCTACGTAGCCGGCGCGGCCAGCGCTTCGTTCCTGTGGTTCGCCACGCTGGCGCTGGGCGCCGCCTGGCTGGCCCCGTGGCTCGCACGTCCGACGACATGGCGTCTACTCGACCTTTTGGTGGCGGCGATGATGTTCAGCGTGGCCTATCAATTGATCAGCGCGTAATGAATATTCCAAAACGCTCTGGAACCTCTATCCCACACAGTTGTTGCGTGGTTTTGCCACACCCCCGGTGCTATGATCCGGACCCTGCGCCGCAAAGAGTACAAACTCCCCGGCGCTTGTTTGGCCGCCCGTGATCGGCCTTGCGCTCACCGCAACTGACCTGATTAGGAGAATCATCATGGCTTTCGAATTGCCGCCGCTGCCCTACGCACACGATGCCCTGCAGCCGCACATTTCCAAGGAAACCTTGGAATACCACCACGACAAGCATCACAACACCTATGTCGTGAACCTGAACAACCTGGTGCCTGGCACCGAGTTCGAAGGCAAGACCCTGGAAGAAATCGTCAAATCTTCTTCGGGCGGTATCTTCAACAACGCCGCTCAGGTCTGGAACCACACCTTCTACTGGAACTGCCTGGCGCCAAACGCCGGCGGTCAACCGACCGGCGCGCTGGCTGAAGCCATCAACGCTGCGTTCGGTTCGTTCGACAAGTTCAAGGAAGAATTCACCAAGACGTCCGTCGGCACCTTCGGTTCCGGTTGGGGCTGGCTGGTGAAAAAGGCTGACGGTTCCCTGGCCCTGGCCAGCACCATCGGCGCCGGCAACCCGCTGACCAGCGGCGACACCCCGCTGCTGACCTGCGACGTCTGGGAACACGCTTACTACATCGACTACCGCAACGTGCGTCCAAAGTATGTGGAAGCGTTCTGGAACCTGGTCAACTGGAAGTTCGTGGCTGAGCAGTTCGAAGGCAAGACCTTCACTGCCTAAGCAACGCTTGCAGTAAAAAGAGCCCGGCGATTGCCGGGCTTTTTTGTGTGCGTTCGACGGCGGCGCCAGCCGGGCATGACGGAACCAACTACTCGGAAATTGCCACCCAGGCAGTGAGAGGAATGTCCCTTTCATTCAATGTCGGAGAATTAACTTATGATCGCAGGCGCAGCAGGATTAGGAGCAGCAGCCTCAGCACTCGCCCCGGTGTTACTGCCGTTGGCAGAGCAAGCCGCCAGTATGGCCATGGGTGTCGCAAAAGACCTTCTAAGTAACGCAACGAGTGCTGGCGCAAACGCAACGAATCAACAGCAGCAAATCAAATTCTGATTGAGAAGACATCCCCCCCTCCCTGACGGGTGCGCGTAAAAGGTGGCGGAACAAAACCGGTCCGCCATCACCTGAATTCCTCCCCGCCTGACAGCCCCACCTGCAACAGACTGGCCAACCATGACGTCATAGAGCATGGCCGCGCAATGTTCCTTTGACTGCCATCACCAGATTGCCAATACTCATGGCATATTGAAGGCCACCCGCATGAGACAAGGAATGCCCCTTTGAAGCTGGAACTCAAAAACAGCTTGTCGGTGAAGTTGCTACGGGTTGTGCTGCTCTCGGCATTGATCGTGGGCGTGGCGCTGAGCGTGGCGCAGATCGTTTTCGATGCCTACAAGACGCGCCAGGCCGTGGCCGATGATGCCCAGCGCATCCTCGACATGTTCCGCGACCCCTCGACCCAGGCCGTCTACAGCCTGGACCGCGAGATGGGCATGCAGGTGATCGAAGGCCTGTTTCAGGACGGCGCGGTGCGCATGGCCTCCATCGGCCATCCCAACGAAACCATGCTCGCGCAAAGAAGCCGCGCCTTGCAGCAATCCTCCAGCCGCTGGTTGACCGACCTGATTCTCGGCCAGGAACGCACGTTCACCACCGCCCTGGTCGGCAAAGGCCCCTATAGCGAGTATTACGGCGACCTGAGCATCACCCTCGACACGGCCACCTACGGCAAGAGTTTTATTGTCAGCTCGGTGATCATCTTTATTTCCGGCGTGCTGCGCGCATTGGCCATGGGCCTGGTGCTGTACCTGGTGTATCACTGGCTGCTGACCAAGCCGCTGTCGCGGATTATCGAGCACCTGACGTCGATCAACCCCGACCGCCCCAGCGAGCACAAGATCCCCCAGATCAAGGGCCACGAGCGCAATGAGCTGGGGCTGTGGATCAACACAGCCAACCAGTTGCTCGAATCCATCGAACGCAACACCCATCTGCGCCACAAAGCTGAATCCAGCCTGCTGCGCATGGCCCAGTACGATTTTCTCACCGGCCTGCCGAACCGCCAGAAACTGCAGGAGCAACTGGACAAGATCCTGATCGACGCCGGCCGCCGGCAACGTCGCGTGGCAGTGTTGTGCGTGGGCCTGGATGACTTCAAAAGCGTCAACGAGCAGTTCACCTACCAGGCCGGTGACAAACTGCTGCTGGCCCTGGCTGATCGCCTGCGCGCCCACAGTGGCCGCCTCGGCGCCCTCGCCCGCCTCGGCGGCGACCAGTTCGCCCTGGTGCAGGCCGATATCGACCAGCCCTACGAAGCCGCCGAGCTGGCGCAAAGCATCCTCGATGACCTGGAAGCGGAGTTTGCCCTCGACAGTGAGCAGATTCGCCTGCGCGCCACCATCGGCATTACCTTGTTCCCGGAAGACGGCGACAGCACCGAAAAACTGCTGCAAAAAGCCGAACAGACCATGACGCTGGCCAAGAGCCGCTCGCGCAACCGTTACCAGTTCTATATCGCCAGCGTCGACAGCGAAATGCGCCGACGCCGCGAACTGGAAAAAGACCTACGCGACGCCTTGAGCCGCAACCAGTTTTACCTGGTGTACCAGCCGCAGATCAGCTACCGCGACCACCGCGTGGTCGGCGTCGAGGCGCTGATTCGTTGGCAGCACCCGGAACACGGCCTGGTACCGCCGGACTTGTTTATCCCCCTGGCGGAGCAGAACGGCACCATCATTGCGATTGGTGAATGGGTGCTCGACCAGGCCTGCCGCCAATTGCGCGAATGGCATGACCAGGGCTTCACCGACTTGCGCATGGCCGTCAACCTGTCCACCGTGCAACTGCACCACACCGAATTGCCGCGGGTGGTGAATAACCTGATGCAGATCTATCGCTTGCCGCCGCGCAGCCTGGAACTGGAAGTGACAGAAACCGGCCTGATGGAAGACATCAGCACCGCCGCGCAACACCTGCTGAGCCTGCGCCGCTCCGGGGCGCTGATCGCCATCGATGACTTCGGCACCGGCTATTCATCGCTGAGCTATCTGAAAAGCCTGCCGCTGGACAAGATCAAGATCGACAAGAGCTTCGTGCAGGACCTACTCGATGATGACGACGACGCCACCATCGTGCGGGCGATTATCCAATTGGGTAAAAGCCTGGGCATGCAGGTGATCGCCGAAGGTGTGGAAACCGCAGAACAGGAGGCTTACATCATCTCCGAGGGATGCCACGAGGGTCAGGGCTACCACTACAGCAAACCGTTGCAGGCTCGGGAATTGGCGGCGTATTTGAAGCAGGCCGAGCGCAATAACGCGGCGATTCTCTGAAACGATAAAACGAGACTTCATATTTACCGCGCATTACCCCTTTACACAGAATGCAAATCCTTCGCATTATGTTGCAGTTTTGCGCGCGCCCACGCGCCCCATCAACAACCGAAGCAGGATGTTCACCATGATTCGTATGCCCCTGGCCACCGCCAGTCTGTTGGCCATTGCCATTTCTCTCGCCGGTTGCGGCGAAGGTAAAGACAAGGCCGCCGCGCCCCAGGCGCCGACCCCGGCCACCAGCACTGCCGCGCCAGCGGCTGCCACTTCCGCCGGTCAGGTCGACGAAGCCGCCGCGAAGGCCGTGGTCGCGCATTACGCTGACATGGTGTTTGCGGTGTACAGCGATGCCGAATCCACGGCGAAAACCCTGCAAACTGCGGTCGACACCTTCCTCGCCAATCCGAACGACGAGACCCTCAAAGCCGCCCGCACCGCCTGGGTCGCCGCCCGCGTGCCGTACCTGCAGAGCGAAGTGTTCCGCTTCGGCAACACCATCATCGACGACTGGGAAGGCCAAGTGAACGCCTGGCCCCTGGACGAAGGCCTGATCGACTACACCGACAAATCCTACGAGCACGCCTTGGGTAACCCAGGCGCCACGGCCAACATCATCGCCAACACCGAGATCCAGGTCGGCGAAGACAAGGTCGATGTCAAGGACATCACCCCGGAAAAACTCGCCAGCCTCAATGAGCTGGGCGGGTCCGAAGCCAACGTCGCCACCGGCTACCACGCCATCGAGTTCCTGCTGTGGGGCCAGGACCTGAACGGCACCGGCCCGGGCGCCGGCAACCGTCCTGCGTCGGACTACCTGACCGGTGACGGTGCAACCGGCGGCCACAACGAGCGCCGCCGCACGTATCTGCGCGCCGTGACCCAATTGCTGGTCAGCGACCTGGAAGAAATGGTCGGCAACTGGAAGCCCAACGTCGAAGACAACTACCGCGCCACCCTGGAGGCCGAACCGGCCACCGATGGCCTGCGCAAAATGCTGTTCGGCATGGGCAGCCTGTCCCTCGGCGAATTGGCCGGTGAGCGCATGAAGGTTTCCCTGGAAGCCAACTCGCCGGAAGACGAGCAGGATTGCTTCAGCGACAACACCCATAACTCGCACTTCTACGACGCCAAGGGCATCCGCAACGTCTACCTGGGCGAATACACCCGCGCTGACGGCAGCAAAATGACCGGCGCCAGCCTGTCGTCCCTGGTGGCCAAGGCCGACCCGGCTGCCGACGCCGCGTTGAAAGCGGACCTGGCGGCGACCGAAGCGAAGCTCCAGGTCATGGTTGACCACGCCAACAAGGGTGAGCACTACGACCAGTTGATCGCCGCGGGTAACGACGCGGGCAACCAGATCGTGCGCGATGCCATCGCCGCACTGGTCAAGCAGACCGGCTCGATCGAAGCGGCTGCGGGGAAGCTGGGGATCAGCGACCTGAACCCGGATAACGCTGATCACGAGTTCTGATCACGGCTGACACCTAAGCGCCATTAAGAATGCCCCGACCTGCTCGGGGCATTTTTTTACATCGGCAGTCGAAGGCATCACACCCGAATGATAAAAATCTGCGGTGACGCGGCGGGCGCCGTCAATTGAATGCCGCCCATCAGCGGCACCAGGTTATGACTGACCTCAGCCTGCGTGACCAGTCTGCGCGTCGGCTCATCCATCAAGCTCTTGTAGGGCGCAACCTGGACATCTGTGGCGATTCGATCCCCGACCACGCGGCGCAGTCTCAGCCAGTACAGCCTGACATCGCCAGGGCGCCTGAACAGCAACTCTCCGGGAAAGTCATAACCGCCCAGTACGCCGTAGCGACAGCGGGTTACCACCTCACTCATCAAGGTTCTCAAGCGGCCGTCGGCGCCAGGCGGGAGCGCGTTGAACAGCGGCACTGCAACGGGCTCCGGACGAAAGTCCAGACGGCGATAATGCCCCGGCGCGTTCGGTAGCTGCCAACTGCCGTCGCTGAGTGTGCGGGCGGGTGGAAGTAACGAAAACGGATCGGCCAGTCGCGCTTGCGCCGTGGGCAGCCATAACTGCCAGTCCCGCAAGGTGCGTATCAGCGAACGCTGGCCCAATTGGGTCAGCCCCCCCCGGGTTGGCCCGATTGAACAGGATCTGGGCAAGCTCCACCTGGCAGCGGGTGGTCAACAGCGCAAACGCCTCGCGGACATAGACCGTGATCGGCTTTTTCAAGGCCACGCCACTGGCAATGACCCACAGCCCGTCACTGCTGGCAAACCTCGCCTGCCGGGGCTGATTGTAGATGCCGGAGCGCACCAGGTTTTCCAAGTCCATGAAGTACCTGGCCGGTTGCGCAGGATCACGAATGAAGACTTTATTGGGCATCGCGGCGTCCCTGGGCAAAATTGCGAAATAGCGCCGATCCATCTCGATGTACTCCTGGCCCAGCCACTGCGGATCGCCTGCAACCCGCCGATAGATGCCCCGTGTCGCATCCACCACCTCAAGCTCGGCCGGGTCGAGGGTTCTGCCCCATTCGATGAATTGTTCGTTTGGGGCACGCACGGTCGTCACCTCAGGAGCCGGGGCAAGGGCGCGTGACGGCGGCGGTGGCGGTTCGACAGGCGATGGCCGCCGTGTAATCACAGCCGGCACGTCCGGTAGATCGATCCCGTCCAGACGCCACTGAAAGCGCAGGACCGGCACGTTCAGATAGGGCTCAAAGGCCGCCGTGGAGAGCCTCAGTCGCAGGTTTTCGACCAGGGCCAGTCGATATTCGATTTCACGCCCCGCCGGGAAGTTGAACGACTCAAACACTCGCCTGGCCTGGACGTCATCCAGGCGCGGGTAGAGATCCCTGAGGGCGCGCTCCGGCGCGTTGCCGCCCTTGAGTCCGCCTACCGGATGGGAACCGATTTCCCACTGCCCCGACGCATTTTGCCGAAGCGGCGAGTAGTGATATTGCGTCAGCTTGCGCGCATCCCTGAGGCGCCAGGCGGCTTTGTCGCCGTCGTCGATGATCGAATACCAATGCCCGCCGTCATTGAGGAAGTAGCGCTGGGCACCTGCGGCGTTCGAGGCGGTGTGATGCACGCCCTTACCTTCCCATCCGGCCAACGGCACCACGCCCTCGGGCTTTTTCCCCAGCGCCAGCTCCGCCGGCAACACGCGGGGCCTGGCGCTCACCGCCGGGGCGCGGGCCCCGACCGCGCCGTCCACCAGCGCACCGACCAACTCACCCATCGACCGCACGAAATACTGCGCGGCACCGGCGCGGTCGCCAAGATCCAGCGCCTCGACGGCGTTGAACACCGAGAACAGGCTGCGCGCCAAGCCGATCGGTAACATGATCTTGACCGGCAGCACCATGGACAGGACGTCGAAGGCCACCGTGGCCACGTTCAGGCCGGTTTCGACATTGACTTGCTGGGTGCTCTTCGATTGCGCCCCGGCGTCGTTGATCGCGAAGTTCGCTTCGACCTCATAAGCATCCTCGAAGATATTGTTGGCAATCCGGCTCATGCTCACCATCGACACGTCGCCGCGCCCCCGGAGCACCGCCCGGACCTGAGGCTCAAACACCCGCTCCACGCGCGCCAGCAAGTAGTCGCGCCAACTGCTGTTCATGATGAAGTCACTGATCAAACGGTCTTTGGCGTACTCATGGAAAACGCGACCGTCCGGCGCCTGAGGGGTGTACACCACGATCGAGCCGACCCCGACCGCAGCCGTGCCGAACAGCAATACCCCGCGCACGCGCTGACCGCGCAGTTTCAAGTGCTGCACAAGAATCCGGTGCCCTTCGACGTACTCGCGCCGATCACTGTCGACGGGAGCGTCGAGCGCCGCCCGCACCCAATTGAACCCTCGGGCCAGGCGGTCCGGCAGAAAATCGCCGTTGATCTTGGCCTCGATGGCGTCGAGTCGCAGTTGCCGCAGCATGACCTGGCCATAGGTGTGTTTCAGCGCCAGAGCACTCGGCGATGTGATGAGACGGTCCTTCAGAAAGCTCTCATAACCTTGTCCGACGTTGACCGTGCGCACCAGATCCTTGACCTGTTGCAGGGTCAGCCCGTCGTAGACTGGGGCAGGCTCTAGATCTTCAGGGAGCAAGGCCTCGTCAGGCTTTTTGCGGGTGTTTTCACTGAGCCTGGAAAAGTGCGTGAAGTTAAAGTCCAGCCCGCCGACATTCTCCAGAGACAGCGCGGTCAGCGTGCGGCTTCGAGGCTGAAACAACGGCGTACCGGGCTCGCGGGGCGCGGGAGCAGGCGCGCCCGGGACGACAATCGTCGCAGGAATGTAGGGCTCTTTGGTATGGACGAGGACATCGTCTGGGTCAATGTCCAGCGCATAGTCCGCTTTGAGGCGGATGCGCAACTGTGCATTGGCGTAGGCCAGCAAGGCTGATTTATCGCCGAATTGCGCCAGCGACGGTAATCCCTCGGCATCCGGCAGGCTCGACAACAGGTCCCAGTAGTCCGCTATCGCGACCCGCCATGCGTCTTTATCGTCGGGGGACGCATCATGGAGAAACGTCCTGATGTGCGCCTGCCCGCGCTTGATTTCACGGCCCAACAACACCCCGCGCGCACTGAAGAAACGGCCAGGGTCTGTCACCCGGTCCAACACCTGCGGTAACTCAGTCATCTCGGCGTGTTCACCCAGCGACTGGTAGCGGGTAAGGGTTGAAGTGAAGTTATCCAACAGCAACCTGCATTGCGACTCGACACTCTCGTCGAACGGCGAATCGAGCTGTTCGTGGTAGACCACCTGCCCCGCGTTCTTCATCTGCCGATGCCGCGCCAAGCCTTGCGCCTGGTCCGCCGCAGCCAGTCCATCGAGCACGGCGGCAAATTCGACGGGGTGGTTCAAGCGCCGGTGCAGCTCCCGATCCAGGCTGGCCAGGGAATCAAATGCCTCAAGGCCGTAGTCCGGTAGAAACAGCAACACCGTGCCGACGTTCATGCTCGGCTCGACAGGCCGCACCCGGACCGGTTTGACCGCCCCCTGCGCCCTCACCACGGCGTGTTCCGGGTCCCGGGACGTCAGCATAAAAGCCCCGCGCAAGGTCAGATCCGCAGCGCCGATTGCCCCCTTGAGGGCAACCCCATAGACACACGGCCGGTCAGTGCGCAGTGCCTGTCGTGCCTGGGCGTCCGGGTGACGCAGCACCAGGTCGAACAGGTCCTGGTCGGCGGGGCTGAGCAAGCGGTCAGACGCGAGCAGCGCCACTTCGGTTTTCAACAGTTCGATACGGGTTTGCACCCACCATTGTTTCTGCGTGCGCGCATCGGTCAGGCTGCGCGCGCGCGTCCAGTAGGCTTGCACAAAGGCCCTGTAATCAGTGCCCAGCCCACCGGCCAGGCGGTCGAGGAACTTATCCAGCCCGGCCGGGGTGATGCCGCTCAAGGGCAACAGGGCTTCGCCAGTCGCCGGTAGCCGGAACAGGGTCGCCATGCGACTCGCATATGTCGATGGCTGGTTAGCCACGATACGTTGCACCACAGCATCGAACAGCGTGGGCAGCAACTCGGCATCGGTGGAAGGCTGCGCCTCTGACGTCGTGGGAGGGATGGTTGCCTCGGGCAGTCGGATGAAGCCGTGACGCACATCGAGGCTGGGCGTCAAGGTCGGGAACGCTTGCTCGAACGCATGCTGCACACATGAATGGAACGTCGGTGGCGACTGAAACTGCTCAGCGAGCTGGCGATTGAGCGCCATTAACTGTTCGCGCAACGCGACCTGTAGCGGTGTGTCTTTGACAGTCAGCGGTGCAGGTAAGAATGAATCAGACGGCATGGTGGCCTCTCGAATAGGAAACGTAGCGGCCCATCGTGCCTGCGCCCCCCTTCAGCCATGCGCTACATAGCTACGCGCCGACGCACACGCCGTCGATCGGCGGCCACGGTTTACATGCCCTGCACCCCAGGTAGAATGGCGCCTTTCCCCTGTCACCCGAGCAGACTTCATGGCGTTGCCGACCCTTCGCATCATTGGTTTCATCATCGGCATCTTCCTGATCACCCTCGCGATCGCCATGGTCGTGCCGATGGCCATCCTGGTGCTCTTCGAACGCACCAGCGACCTGCCGTCGTTCCTGTGGGCCAGCCTGATTACCTTTATCGCCGGCCTGGCCCTGGTGATTCCGGGTCGCCCGGAACATATCCACCTGCGCCCCCGGGACATGTACCTGCTGACGGTGAGCAGTTGGGTGGTGGTGTGCATCTTCGCCGCGCTGCCGTTTTTCCTGACCCAGAACATCAGCTACACCGACTCGTTTTTTGAAAGCATGTCTGGCATCACCGCCACCGGTTCCACGGTGTTGAGCGGGCTGGACAGCATGTCGCCGGGTATTCTGATATGGCGTTCGCTGCTGCACTGGCTCGGCGGTATCGGCTTTATCGGCATGGCGGTGGCGATCCTGCCCCTGCTGCGTATTGGTGGCATGCGCCTGTTCCAGACCGAGTCCTCGGATCGTTCGGAAAAGGTCATGCCGCGCTCGCACATGGTGGCGCGGCTGATCGTGGCGGCGTATGTGGGCATCACCATCCTCGGCAGCCTGGCGTTCTGGTGGGCCGGGATGGGCTTGTTCGATGCGATCAACCATGCGATGTCGGCGATTTCCACCGGTGGGTTTTCCACGTCCGATGAGTCCCTGGCGCACTGGAAACAACCGGCGGTGCATTGGGTGGCGGTGGTGGTGATGATCCTCGGCAGCCTGCCGTTCACCCTGTATGTCGCCACCTTGCGTGGCAACCGTCGGGCGTTGATCAAGGATCAGCAGGTGCAGGGTTTGCTCGCGTTGCTGGTGGTGACCTGGCTGGTACTCGGCACCTGGTATTGGTGGACCACCAACCTGCATTGGCTGGATGCGCTGCGCCATGTGGCGCTGAACGTGACGTCGGTGGTGACGACGACCGGTTTTGCACTTGGGGACTACAGCCTGTGGGGCAACTTCTCACTGATGCTGTTTTTCTACCTGGGCTTTATCGGCGGTTGCTCGGGTTCAACGGCCGGCGGGATCAAGATCTTCCGCTTCCAGGTCGCCTATATCCTGCTCAAGGCCAACTTGAACCAACTGATTCACCCGCGCGCGGTGATCAAGCAGAAGTACAACGGCCACCGCCTCGACGAAGAGATCGTGCGCTCGATCCTGACGTTCTCGTTTTTCTTCGCCATCACCATCAGCATGATCGCCCTGGCCTTGTCGCTGCTCGGCCTGGACTGGATGACCGCGCTGACCGGCGCCGCCAGCACGGTCTCCGGTGTCGGCCCGGGCCTGGGCGAAACCATCGGCCCGGCCGGCAACTTCGCCAGCCTGCCGGATGCGGCCAAGTGGATTCTGTCGCTGGGCATGCTGCTGGGCCGGCTGGAAATCATTACAGTCTTTGTTCTGTGCATCCCGGCGTTCTGGCGTCACTGACCGTCGACACCTCCAGCAACCGCGCGCGGTACTCGCCGGGCGTGGCATCGAACCAGCGGCGGAAGGCGCGGAAGAAGTTGCTCGGGTCGGCAAAGCCCAACAGGTAGGCGATCTCCAGCAGGCTCATGCCCGGCTGCGCCAGGTATTGCTCGGCCAGTTCGCGACGGGTGTCGTCCAGCAGCGTCTGGAAACTGGTGCCCTCTTCCTGCAGACGCCGCTGCAAGGTGCGCTGAGACAGGTGCAGGGTCTGGGCCACCACTTCACGCTTGGGTTCGCCTTGGGGCAACAGGCGGCACAGCACCTGCCGCGCCTTGTGCGTCACACGGTTTTCGGAGAAGCGCGCCAGGTATTCACCGGCAAACCGATCGTGCAGCAGCGCCATCGCCTCGTTGGCCGTGGGCAGCGGCGCATCCATATCGGCGCGCTCGAAAATCAGTGCGTCATACACCGCATTGAATTCCAACGGCGCATGAAACGCATGTTTGTAGGGCGCGAGGTCGACGGGTTGCTCACCTTGCAGCAGCACCTTACGCGGATGCAGGGTACGCCCGGTCAACCAACCACACAGCGCCAGCGCACAGGCCAGCGAGGCTTCGGCGCTCTGTCGGGTGGGCGGCAGGTGATCGCCATGCACCGTCAGAATCAGCGCATAGCCTTCGGGTAATAGTCGGAAACTCAGGTCAGCGCTTTCGGCGATGATCCGCTGGTAGCGCACCAGCCGCATAAAACCTTCCGCCAATGTGTTGCTGGACATCAGCGCATAACCGGCCACATGAAACGATGCCGGGCGCACCACTTTGCCCATGTTCAGGCCAATCGCGGGGTTGCCCGACAGTTCCACGGCGCGCTGCCAGAGCCGAGTCATGGAGTCTTGCGGAAAACGGGCATCGGGGTCGTCGAGGGCGGCATAGTCCAGGCCCAGTTGTTTGAACAACACCTGGCAATCCAGACCGTCCATTTCCAGTGACTTGACTATCCCCATCACCCAGCTTGCAGAAGTTGTTCGTTCGCTCATGGCGTCTTCTTAATAAAGCAGGCTGAAACAGCAGCCAGAAAGCCAAGGATACTAACCTGTAGAGGTTAATTCAGAGCCCGCTAATAGCAAGCCCTCCAGCCAGATCATTTTGGCTGGATGGGGTCTCATAGGGCCTGTTGGGGTCCGCAATGCCAACATTATGACAGCTTGTCATTTCTCACGGCGTCCTGCCGAATGAACACAATCCCTATTCCATAAGACCATCATAAGCCCTTTCGCACGTCAATCCACGGCCATGGCTTTGGTCAGCAAATCCTGCCAGGTCGCCCGCTCGCTGGTCAGCGCGCTTGAACACGTCGGCAAGCACCAGGACGGCACGGGTAGCTGCCTGGCTTGCGGCGGCAGTACAGGAATGGCCGCCGGCTTGACTGGCTGCGAGTCGAGCGGCAAGGGCGTCGGCCGCCCCGCGCAGGCCGTCAGCAGAAGCGCGAGCAGCGGAAGCATCAGCCGTAGCCTGATCGATCGTGCGTTGACCATCTTGTACCGCCTTGTTGATTGACTGTTGATAGGCCTGTTCGCGCGTCCGGGTGGCGGCCTCATTTTCGGCTTTGGCCTGGGCGTCTCTGGCGTCGCGTGCATTCCATTGTGACTGCCATGTCTCGTTTGTGATGCTCACTCCGTGGTGATAGGCGCCGAACAGGGCGCCAGCCACCAGCAGCAGCGCGACTATATAAGGAAGGATCTTCAGCCAGATCGTGCTCATGCCAGTACCTTCAATGCCTTGTCGTATAGCGCCTGGCGGTCGGCCAGACCATTCAGCCCCCCGTTGATGCGTCGGGTGATCTTTGTCAGGTCGCCAGCATCGGCCAGGGTATTCAGCCCATTGGCCGACCAGAACCACGCCGCCGACATCGCGGCATATTGCGGCTGCTCCAGCAGCTCAGGCTGATTGATCAGGTCCAGGCCCAAGGCTTCGCCGCACGCGGCGTAGTTGGTCCGGCCGGTGATCTGGATCAGGCCACGGCCACGGTACTTTGAGCCGTCACCCACGACGGTATTGCCAAGGTCGGCGCGCCCTTCATAGCCGGCCTGCTGCGCCGTGGGCCCCCACAACTCTTTCAGCCAGCGGAACTGGCCCGACTCGTGCCCGACCTGGGCGATGAATGCAGCGGCGCGCGGCGTGCCGACAATGCCGTAACGGTTCATGGCCGTGTTCAGGACAGGAACAAAAACGCCGGCTTGGCGGCCGGCGTTCGGGAGGATCTGCAGCAACTGCTGCTCGGTGATAGGCATGCTTTTCTCCAGGCGAAAAAAACCCGGCGCAGTGGCCGGGCTCGGTATTTGGTTTACTTACTGCTCAACTGCCTTGTACAGCCTGAACAGTCGTGCAGCGTACATCGAGTGCCCTAGGTCGTTTGGATGCCACCTGACACCCTCTGAGGCGCCCCAGCCATGCGCCTCGGGGATTGCTGCCATATCCCTGATCGACAGATACTCAAGCGTTTCCTCAATTGCCACGCCGTACATCTCGCGGTCAACTGCGGCACTCCCGTCACTGTATTCGCCTTTCGCGTTCAGTGGCGCAAGTGACCACGGGCCTACCGCGATCACTTTTGGCTTGCTCGACATGGCCCGAACCTGGCGGACGAGTGCCGCATACTGACGGTGAAACAAGGCTGGATCGGTCGTCGCATCATCATGCTCGCCCAGTTGCAACACCACAAGATCGGGCTTCGTGTCAGCGACCATAGGCAGGCCGGCAACGCGATCAGCAACAGAGCCGCTGCCGCCATAGGTGTGGTAGCACTTGACCACCTCCTGGCTGCGGTCCTTGGCGATCATCGACACCAACTGGTTTGAATAGTCCGTATTGGCGTTGGATGCACCCATACCCGATGTGTGGGACCAGCCCAGGTCTCGGATAGTGTCATCGTTGAAAGCGTGACGGGTGATGCTGTCGCCAATGAACAAAACCCGATACGTCTTGCCGGAGGGCGCCTGGCATTTAACGTGCTGGTCTAGCTGTGATTTCTGGTCAGCCCCAGCGTTAACTGCAAAAAGCAAAAACACACACAAAACAAATGATCGCATGAAGCCTCCAGTATCCATTCTGGAAGCATATCGCAAGCACTCGCTTGGCGCTATGTGATAACCGCCCAGCTCAATCCATCTGAAATCAAATGGCCTGATAATCCTTTACCGGTGTAGATTTTCCCGTAGATAGATAGAGAGGTAAAGTTGTCGTCGATAGTGAACGCTATTTTCTTCCTTGCGTTTGTCGTTGTAATCGAATAAATCGTTGTTGCTTTGGTATTTCTGAATACAATTAAGTCTCTAACTATATCCACGCCGATAGTAGCAAGTCCGCTGCACTCGACGATATATGGAGAAAGTATCCCGTTTACCGGGCCATAATAAGTGACTTGATCACTGACGACTGGATCAGAGCAATTCACTCCAAACACAATGTGATTTGGACAGTTTGAGAAAAAACCGGCAGTCACTCTTGGTCTTGCAGCATCATCAAACCTAATCCCAAAAACTGGAGCGTAAGAATACTCACCGCCGCCTATTGTCACTTGGTAGTTATCTATGGGCGTAAATCCAGAAACCGGGTGGTAAAACCCGACATGCACCTGGCAATTCCCAACATTTGTATGCGTGCAATCGATATACGTATTCTGTGTGCCATTTACAGAATTGCTGTTGTCCAGACTGAAACAGTCCCGACTGTAAACAGTAGTGCCCTGCCAGCATCCATCAGACCTGCAATTCTCAAGCCTTGTTCTCGTGGCCCGACTGTAAATATTTTTCCCGTTGATGTTGTCTGAGGCAACGACATATGCCTGAACAGTTACGTCATATGCCATACAGCGCCTGAAAGTAACGTTCAGCATTTTCGTGACAAAACCATTTGGGCCGTCATGCGTTACGCAATCTTCAACAACGATGTTGCCACCGCTCATGCCTATGTTGTCGCTTCCATTCTGCTCAAGAAGAAAGCCATGATCATTGCCTCTTGCGGTTATATTTTTCAGGAGGCCGCGTTCTGTTTTGTCGTTTACTCCATAAACGGCATTTCCCACCGCAAATCCATCGACTGAAAAATTGCCGGCAACCCAATCTTCCGAACCAGTTACGGAGACGGAGCCAATAACGAGCGTTCCAGAGGCGTCCCATACCTTCGTGGTGCGATCCATTGGCGGGTTGCCATAACCCACCACAGAGCCACCGCTAGGGACCTGGATGTTTGCCCGGATTTTCCCCTTCGGCAACTTCAGGTAGGGGTAGGAAATTTGGTAAGAGCTGATTTTTTGTGTTTCATCGACTGTCCCTGTCGTGTCGATGTCTGATGGCTCAAAATGAGAGTTGCCGAAGTAATCCATTTTAACTCCCCGCCTGATCAATCAAACGTTAACGGCTCATAGGGGTCGGGTGTATTTCCGGCCGCCAGCCACTCTTGGTACTCGTCCCAGAATCTTGATTCTTTGGGAATAGTTAAGTGCTCTGACGGCTTAAGAATAACATCAGGATCGGGAGAAAGTTGGTAAGTGGCAGCCATGATTAACCTCAGATAAAGTCTGCATCAAGGGTGTAGATTACGAACAGGTATTTCGAATAACCAATTGCCGGAGAGGTCGCCGTCTGTACGAGTGCTGAAGGTGTTGCGAACACAGACCCGATTGAAACGTTTACAGCAGAAGTGCTGAAGGTCGAAACTGCCGGGGTAGATATCATCCTTGGAAAAGAATACAGCGCATCCATAACCGGTTGGTTTGCCACCGCAGCGTTACCCACAATATTCCATTGAACCCCTGGCGCCTGGAAGTAGCGCGCACATATCAGCGATTCTTGGTCGTCGTTTGGAAGGTCGAATACCGTGGCAACGGAGCCTAATTCAAGTTGCGGCAAACTGAACGTACCACCGGCAAACTTAATGCGCGCGTTAGTTGCAGCCGGAAGCGTAACTGTTCCCCCGTTGGCAACCGCAGTTCCATTCACTGTAGCGGTGGCTGTCCCTGTCCATGTAAGTACGTAAACTCCGCCAGCAATGTTTTCGCCACGGATTGATTGCATGACCCCGCCAGCAGGCGCTGTTAAGGTCCGAATACCGCCCGAATCGCCAAAGGTAAGGTTTTGCCCAGAGGTAACCACATACCAGCGATCGATTGTGAACTGGTTCGCGGCAGTCGTTGCCGTTCCCGAAACATAGCCACGGACGTTGATCGAGCCGCGAGCGTTGATCAGAATGTTGCGCCGGCCCAGGCCGCCAGCCACGCCCACCCTTGCTGCCTGTACTGCGTGCTGACTTTGCGTGGCCGGAGCTACCTGCTCGGGGGCACCAGTGCAGAGCAGAAGGATATAGGCGCCACCGTACAGGTTGGTATTCCACTGAACCCAGGCATCACCGCCCGACAAGAGTTCGCCGCCCTGCAATGCGTTGTGCGCAGCGCCTACCAGCGGCACCACGCCAAAACCATCGTTGAACGTGGACGCGCCCGTGTTCGAAACGTTGACCTTGAAGCGAAGGACCTGGCCCTCGCTACGCCCAGTAATCGCTGGAGCGAAGTTGCAGGTATAGGCGTTGGCGCTGCCCGAGTCGATGGCGAATGAGGTGTTCCCGGTCTGAACCGATTGCAGTATCCCGGTCGGCAGAATTGGCGCACCGGAGTACTGCGAAATACTGGCAGAGGTGATTGTGGTCTGGCCGTATGCGACGGTAACCACGCGCACGCCAACATATCCAGAGTCTGGAGCGGGTGTAGTTTGACTGCCGGTAACGGCTGGCGCCCCAGCTTTCAGGGAAACTACTACTGAGCCTTTGCGGGAGGTGTTTTGCGTCAGCCCATTGTTACCCATACCGCTATAAGGCAGCGCTGGGTTAGCGCTGTTGTAGTACGGCAGCAGCACTGGGGCAGAATCGGTTTCCTGAAAGGAGACCTGAATCAGATAGTTGATGGATTGTCCGCTAGTGCTTGGCGCAGAGCATGAAAGTGTCACCGCATCGAGCAGGATGCCCTGCTTTGTGATCAGGTGATATGGATCGGCCGGCAGCGAAGAGAACGCCGAGTTGTCGATGATGTTGGAGCTGTAGACTTCGCCAGGGCCACAGACAACTTGCAGGGATGCTGGGCCAGTCGGCGTAACTACGAAACCGTTTACAACGGTACTGGTGCCGAGCACTGCAGCAGAAAGCTTTGCCAGACCGATCATCGAGTCTTTGGCCATTTGCAAAAGGGTTGTTTCAGGCAGGATTTGGCCCGGATATACGATCTGTCTGTCCATGGAATCCCCAATAAAAAACCCGCTCATGGCGGGCTATAGATGAATGAGTGGTGTTAGTTCGTGATGCGAAACCAGATCGAGGAACCGTACATCTTCGTGGCTTCAATCGCGGCAATGATGTCTGCGTCGGAAACGCTGGGGAGAAGCTGAGTGCTGGGCAGCAGCGCGCTTGTCTGCGATAGGCCAAACCCGTTCGTTGCGATACCTGGCCAGCTCGCCGCGCCGTTGCCGGCTGGCCTGTATACAGTGACAAATGCCTGATATGGGCAGCTAACCGAGCCAAGCGGCCCAGCAACGCCAAGACCAAGAGTAAGCCCCAGGCATCCGCAGTCGTCTGGCTTGGCGGGCTCGATAATCAATGGCTGCCGGCCGGTCAGATCGAAAAGAACCTGGCGCATTCCTCTGCGCGAAGCGCGCTCCCTGAAAATGTTTATCAGGACACGGTTTAGATAGCTCGCATCCGTCTGCGCCGACAGTCTTTGAAGGTTGCTGCCGAAAAAATCCAGGCCTATCAGGTCGAGCCAGCCATCTGTTGCTGTTTTGATACGAGTCTGCGATTGCGCATACAGGTAGAGGGTGAACGCCCATGAAAGCGTCTGCGCATACCCCCACAACAACGCATCCCTGATGGGGTTGTTGTCGCCGAACCATCCGGCCGGCAACAGGCTTTTAAGCCTGCTGAACATGTCTGTCTGGTCGCCAACACTCATTTAAGCCACCGTCACTGTGCCTGGTCGGATGACCTGTTTATTGGTTGCGCCGAGGTCGGTAGTGCCACCGTTGAGCAGCACTCCTGAGACGTTCGTGATACCGGGGCTGACCCCGTAGGCGATGCTTGCAAGCTGGGTGTATGGCAGGATCTGCCCCAGCGCCAGTCCGGCGATGTAGGCCTGAATGGCTGTGGTCACCTGAGCAACCATTGCGCTGTGCGTGACGGTCGAGTTAGTGGTAATAGTCAGGCCGACGTTGGCGGTCACCAGCGTAGGGCCAAACACCGCGTAGCGCGTGGTGAAACCTCGAACCGATTCAATGGCCGCGCCAGCAGATGCCAGAAAGGCACCAGAAGGCGCCCCGCTGCCATCATCCACAACAGCATAGAAGTAGCCATACAGCGTGTTGCCGCTGTAGCCCTGGTTCTCGGTCAGCGTGTATGAGACGCCCTGCTGTATCGACGACAGGGCGTACATAATGGCGGCCTTTGTGGCTTTTGACAGGGACTGAACCCACAAAACAAACCTGGCGCGAAACGCCGGGTCAAGCTCTTGGTCGACGCCATTCGTGAATACAGCCGAGTTGCTAACCGTATCCACGCCACTGATGCTTCCGACGATTACCGTCACGGTGCCGATCAGTGCATTCCCTGCGGCGCCGGCTGTGCTGGCCATCACTGGCACGGTCGCCGAGGCGGTGCCGGCTGGGATCAGGTAGCCGCCAAGCGTTGCGTTATACAGAGCGTTCGTAGTGTCGATCGTCACCGCATACTGCTGAGACCCATCGGTAGAGCCAACCAGCGCGCCTATAGGGATCAGGGCTGAGTTGGTTGCCGTGAATCTCGAATAGGTCACGCTGCCGGTTGCGAAGCTAGCCGATAGCCGATAGAAGCCGAAGTCCGCCATCCAGCTATCAAGGTCAGTGCCGGACGATGTCGACGCCCTGGTCGTTGCCAGCAGCGTGACGATGAGTTGCTGAAGCCATTGCAGGACGCTGGCGTTGCTTTCGGTGATGGCGCGCAGCAGAGAGCCGATCGTGAAGTCCACAAGACCCGCAGCACGGCCTTGAATCGCCGTAACCTGATCGCGCACCAGCGTGGTGAAGTCTTTGATATTGAGCGATGCCATATCAGCGATTTACCTCAAACGAGAGCGTCACCGGCTCGCCCGTGGCGGAATCGGTGTAGCTAATATTGGCGGATAGGGTGTCGTTCTGTGACGAGACCGATATGACGGGTGCAGGCTTCTTGGAAACGCAATCCTCGAGCAGGATCTGCCCGCGTGTCAGGGCGATGATCTCGGGGATGTTGGTGAGCGCACCAACGTATCGGCCCAGGCCGGCGCCGTATTCTGTGTGGAACAGGTAGTCGCCTGGGTTGGTGATCAGTCGGCGCAGAATCCTTTGCTTGCCTCTTTCCAGACCCTCGACCGGTGACAAGCTGCCAGTCGGGGACAGCGAAAGGTCGCCTCCGACGTAATGGTTTAGGTCTTTCATGGCACAGGTACTCCTGATGTGCCCGACCCGCTCTGCACGCCACTTGTTCTGTGGAGTTTCAGGCTGATCGCGTCGGCCTTGACGTCGCCGCCAGAGACAACAACGCCGGTGGAGTCGGTCACGGTGAGGGTGTGATCCATCGTGACCGGGCCGCCCGTGAAGTGGTGGGCCGGGGCGTCATAGCTGATGGACACGGCGGAATGCAGCGTGACGGTGCCGTCTGACTTGAATTTGAGCAGAGACCCGGACTGGTGAACAATCCATATTTCACCAGGCGGTACCGGCATCGGCAGATTCAGCGAGTTGGTGTGTCGCGCCGTGACCTTGCCGAGGTTCGGGTCGGATGAGTCGAACGAAACCGTCACCTCGTCGCCGAGCTGCGGGCCGATCTGCACGCCCCAGCCGTTGCCGACGCCGGGGCAGTCCAGCTTGATCCAGTTTGTCTCGCGGCCTTCGGGCTGGATGGCGACTTTCACCACGCCATTGTCTTTGTCGTAGCCAGTGATGGTCCCGGTGCGCGGCCCGGTGCCGTCATCACTCAGGCGCTGCCTGGCCGCATTAATGAGGCTGTCAATCATGGCTGCACCAGTGAGTTGGGGTTATGGTTCTTGGCGGTCAGGCTCATCGTGTAGCCGGCGTCAAAGCTCATCGAGCGGCGCACCGCGTCGACGTAATAGAGCTGGTCAAACCCGGAGCCCGTACCCTCCTGGCGCACGATGGTGTTCGGCATGAGCAGGTTGTCGCCCGGCATCGAGCAGGACATACGCATTTCGTGATCGGTGATCTGCTTGTGGATCTTCTGTGCCAGCAGAATCGCCTGGGCCTTGTCCAGGCCGTTGCGCTTGATCTCGTAGACCTGGCGCTTCGACGTGGATTGCCCGGGCGAAATACCCTTGGCTGAGTTGTTCGGGTACGTCGCAGCGACAGTCTTCCCGTCCTTGTAGGAGATGACCTGGACTGTCACGCCCAGGGCCAGGGTCAGGTCGCGCTCGAAGGTGATGTCATCGGCCGTATTCGACTGCGGGTAGTGGTAGGCATCCGGCTGAACCCAGCGGATCACGTACTGGTCAGTGGTCTGCGGGTCAAGCGCTGGCTCGTAGTGCAGTTCATTGCCGGAAACATAGACCTGGAACCCATCAAGACCAGCGAAGTAGGCCAGCGCATCCCACTCGGTGCGCTCGTCAGTGACGTGCGCGTGATCCCATTTGGTGATACCGCCGACCTGTGTTTTGGTTGCGGTGACGACCGGCGTGAGGCCGCGCCGGGTAGCAAGCAACGTGGCCACCTGACTGGTGGTCATGTTGGCGAATTTCTCATTGGTCTTGTGATCGATGAAGCGACTGGTGTAGTCCCGGCCGCTGATCGATACCTCAAACTTCGCCGGATGGATGGACAGGTGATCCACTGCGCCGACGATCAGCTCCTTCCAGTCCTGTGTGCCCTGATTGATCAGGCCGGACCAGATCGAAACATCAATCGAGGTCTGCGAGCCCCACCAATTCATGGTGTTGTACGGCGCTGGCAAATCACTCATCACCAGCACGGCCGAGAAGGTGTCGGCTGAGTAGAAGGCGTTGCTGTCGACATCGAACGAGTAGAACGGCACATGAACGCCGTTCAGCAGCAGGCGGCCGACCACCTGCCGGACGAGCTGCTCCGTCTCCTTGGTATTCAGGTCCACTTATTCACCTACTGGGATTTTGATGGTCTGGATGCCGTCGAGCCGCGGGTCGGTGATGCTGTTCGCCGCCGCAATCTCGGTCCATCTGGACTGGTCGCCATAGGCGTCGGCTGCGACTCTTTGCAGGCTGCTGTTGCTGGTGGTTACGCTCGACGTGCCGTTGGCCAGCGGCCCGGACAGGACGTTCTTCTGCATTCGGTCCAGCACGCTCTGCATCTGATAGAGCGGCGCGAGCTGGGTCAGCGCGGCACCCTGGCGCAGCACGTTGTTGGCTGCTTGCGCGACCGGGTTGCCGGGAATCAGGCCGCCGAGGGTCGTGATGTCGTTCACCGATGCTCCAACCTGCGCGATCACAGACTGGACAACCGCCTGGGCGGCAACCAGCGGCCGGATCACCGTTTGTACGGTGTCGATTGTCGCGTTGGCGAACCCCTGGACCTGCGACACCGCGCTCTTCACTGTATCGATGGCGCTTGAGACCGAGCTTGAGTTGATGATGCTGGCCAGGCCGAGCGATTCGCCGACGTCGCTGTTGATCAGGTTGTCGAGCGTGCCGGCCAAGGCGTTTTCGGTGACTGGCGTGTCGAGGCTCGACACAACAACCAACTCAATGGTGTATGGGCGGCGATAAACATGCTCAAACCTTGGCGTAAACGATTGGATGACCACGCTGTAGTAGTAGCCGTCCATGCTGAATGTCAGGGGGGCCCCGACATCACGCATGGTTTCAAGCTCGCTAACGCGATCGCCAGCCGTCGCCCCAATAATCCACCCAGACCATGAGAGGTTGTCGTAATCGACGCCCAAGACGTCTACTTTGCGCTTCCCCCCCACCATCTTGTGGATCACCAGTTGCTGCTTGCCGGCTCCAGGAGAAACCGACTCTGGAACCTCAAGTCCAGTGAACTCAAAATCACCCAATATCAACCTTGTGGCGAACGGGTCCCCGCCTGGGGCGAAGTTGTCCAGGAAGGTTGTGAGACTCATCGGTTATCCCCTTGGTAGTGCTGTGCTTGGGGTTCCAGGCATCAACATGCTGCGAGTTGGGTCGAAGCCCTGGGTGCCGGTGCGCGGCTTGATTGCAGACTTGGTCATGCGGTCGACTACCACCTCAGCCACGCGCTTGCCGTCCATGTTCATCTGCACAATGATTGGGTCCTTGCTGTAATCCTTTGCTGGGACTGGGGCGACAAGCTGGGCGGCCCCTGGCACGGTTTTTCTGTACTCGTCAGCGAACGTGGTCTTCGATATCTGCATCGACGCCGGCAGGATGGTGTTGGCGCCAGCAATCAGCGTGTTGAAGATCGTCTGCCAGCCAGTCAGGAACACCAGCGCGAAGGACTTGAACGCCCCGCCGATGTCGCCATGAAAGAGCTGGATGAAGCCGGTCTTCATATCGCTCCACATCATCTTCAGCGCCCCGCTGATCTCCGACCAGTTGTTCCAAAGCAGGAAGGCGGCTGCGGCGATTGCCGTGACGACCAAGCCGATCGGGTTCAGCAGCAGCGCGCGCCCCAGGAACAGGATCGCCTTGCCCACATTCATGGTGAACATGACCAGATACGTCCCCATCCTGGCGAGCCACGGAATGAGCGGGGCAAGACCGCCAGTACCGACAAATATCAGTGCTTTGGCCAGCAGCCAAAACCCGCGCCCGGCGGCGATGGTCATATTGATCAGTCCGCCGGTGATCAGGAATGCCGACAGCCCCATGAAAGCGTATGTCAGCGCCCTGACCTTGCCAGGGTTGGCGTCAATCCAGACCGTCAGGTTCTTGATGGCGACGTTCAGTCCGTCCACTGCCTTGATGGCCAGCGGGAGGATCACGTCGCCGAGCTTGAGTTGCAGGTCGAGCCACTTCTTGTCCAGCTCAATTTTCTTGCCTGTAAGGCTGTTTTTTGCGTTTTCATAAAGCTGATCGATGCCGGCGGCGCCAGCATTGAGCTTCATGTTTTTCTCGATACTGGCCTGTTGCGTATACATCGTTGAAAAAAACTGACCGGCCGTGCGGTTACTGAAGATGGCCCCTATTTCGTTGAGGACGTCTTGGTTTTTGGTGATGCCTTTCGCCTTAAACGACGGAAGTAGGACGTCCTGCATCCACTGGAACGGAGCTTGAATGAATTGATCCTGCCCCATAAGGGCTCCAGGCTTAACCTGTTTTATATTCCCGATTTTGTCGTACTCGACCTTCTTGGAATCGAGAAGACCGATGCGCATCAACTCGGTAGCTGCTCGTTGCGTGGTTCTGCCTTGTACCAAGTTTTGGTAGGCCGACATGTAGCCGGTACCTGACCGAGAGCCACCCATTTCCTGAATCAGCGGCTCCATGTTGTAATAAAAGTTTTCGTCCTTCATGCCTTTGGCTGCAACGCCGCCGGTTTTAATGAAGTTCAGGTATTCGTTTGCCCCTACGCGCCCACCAGTCGCCGTCAGCACCTGCTGGACCATGTTGGCTTGCTTCGTGAATGCCTGCTCGCTGGCCAGGCCACCGCGCATCTCAATGACCTTCAGCATGTCCATGAAGGCTTTATCCTTCATGCCGCCGCCTTCATCGCCGTACAGCGCGGCGTTGGCGAACTTCATCTTGGCCAGGAGCGGCGTCACCATCTGCGCTTCGTGGAAGTCGCCGAATACCGTCTGAGCGTCACGCAGCAGGCCGAGGTTTTCGCGGATGCTGGTGCCGTAGGTGTTCATGCCGCTGGCGAACTTCACGGCGTCAGCGGTGACTTTGTCACCCAGGCCGAGGGAGCGAAAGCGCTCCGTCTCGTTTTGGAATTTCTTTGCTTCTTCGAGCGGCCCCTTGAGCATCGAGGCCAGGCCCAGGCCGCCAGCGAACATCGCGGCGCCAATCGCGCCCTGCTTGCCGATCGAGGCCAGCTTTGCATTCAGCTTGTCGACGTCACCACCGGTAGAGGCCAGGCTCTTGCTTATCATGGCCATGCCAGCGCTGACGTGGTTGATCAACGACAGCTTGACAGCGACGGAATACGCCTCAAATGCCATAATGAGCTTTCCTTTTGTGGTGTTGGATCACATGGCAAATAATCAGCGCACGTATGAGTGGGTGAATGGCCGAATCCATGAAGTGCAGAGGTCTCGCCAGCAGATATATCTCGCTGATATGAGGGAGCCCAGGCCATTCATGAAAGTTGAGCGCGGGCAGCGTCTCGGCATCCAGACGGGCCTGCTCGTGTTCACACTCAGCAGCCTGGTGATGATCTTTGCTGGCGGCGCACTGGCGGTTGTCGCTGTCGTCCTCTACTCAGTCCTTTTCGGGTGACCAAATGAAGAAACTGATCGTCGCGGCAGGAATCCTTGCAGCCATCAGCGGGTGCGATAAAGTCGACAAGAGCATCTGCTGGAGCCCGGAGACCAAGACATCGGTAGATGCGCTGGTGGCCGCCCAGGGCAATGACATAAAGACGCTGATCCAGTCCTACTTCGACACGAGGAATATTCGGGTCTTTTTTGGATCGGTAGATGTCAACATGAAGCAGACCGACTTCTCTCTAGAGAAGGTCGATAGCGAGACAGGATATGCAGATTGCTCGTTTGCTCTGGCTGTTGAAGCGAAATACAACGCCGGAGCCGTGCTGAATGGGGTCGGACGCGTCAGATTCTCGTCAAGGGTCGGCGAGCATGGGCGCTACATCGCGCTATCTAAGTCGGACATCCCGCCAGTTATATCCAGCATGAAGTAAGGCGCTCTACAGCTTATCGTCATACCCCAGCGATGCGTGGATCGCCTGTCCGCCGATCAGCCCTGCTACCGTCGCGGCGCCCAGCGTGCGCCGGATGAACTCTTTGTTTGTCAGCAGTGCCGGCCCCATCACTGGGCGCGCCGGCATTTTTGGCGTACCGAACTCGTGATAGACCATCTTCGGGTCGGTTGAGCCGATGACGGCTTCCAAGATGCCTGTGGTGTGCGTAACGCTTCCCTGCATTTCGCCGCTGGCGAGCAGCGGGGAGTCGGCCGGGTAGCCCATCTTCGCCTTGTGCTCTTCGGTAGACTCGGCCAGCTCAGCCCAGGCGGGGAAAGGACCAATACCTGCCTGGTAATGGCCGATCTCAGCTTTTGCGGTCTGCTCAACGCGCACGGCGCACTTCTCAAGTCCAGCGCGAAGGCTGGCAAGCAACGCCACCTCTTGCCCAGCCATATGCAGCGCCAGGCTGCCCAGGTCTTTGAACTCCATGGCTCAATCCTTCTTATCGAACTGCATAGTGTGCCAGTTGAAGACGCCGGCACCCTCAAAGTCCGAGAACAGGATGGAGAAGGCGAAGCGTTCGTAGTCTTCCAGTGGGCCGCATTCGAACAGGCGATCGAACGGAACCCCGTTTTTCACCAGCCAACAATCCCGGCGAAACTCGGGGTTCGTTGCTAGTTTTTTGCTGCGGCCTGCTCGGCGTTAAGCCCTTCCTTGAGTGCTTTGGCCTCGGCTTCAGCCTGGGAGGCCTCGTACTTCTCGGTGAAGTGAGCGTTGATGGCGTGCATGCCCTCTTCGCCCAGCTCCTGCAGCACGGCTTCGATCTGCTTGTTGGTCTGCGGCAGGCCGAAGCCGACGTCGTCGATGTAGACGACCATGGCGGCCGGCAGCGCGAAGCCAGACATGTAGGTCTGGTTGCCGGCGATTTCGCCGCCGACGGCCATCACGATCCGACCCTGTTCCAGCGGGCCCAGCTTGCGGAGCTGAATGGTGCGGCCCAGGCTGTCGTGAATCGTGGTGAACTTGGGTTTCTGGTCAACGTGGACCGGTGCTGCGGATTCGGTAACTTTTACGGTAGCCATGGGTAAAACCTCTGGTCAGTGAGTCGTCAAGGAGCATGGCGTGCGGGGTGACGAGTCCCGCGCCCTGCGAGCCGGGCTGCCATGCAAACAGGGTTAAGAAACCTTCAGGCGGCGCTGGGCGGTCCAGTTGAAATCCTGCTCAACGGTCTTGTCGCCAGCCTTATCGCCAGCCTTTGAAAGCTGAAGCTGGACAGAGGTGTACCGGTAAGTGGAAAAACTGCCGTTGGATTCCTGAATGGTCTCCGTGATAGTCGACGCGGCGCGCGTTACTCCGCCGAAGTAATCCGCCTCCCACTGAGCCTGGTAGTCATCAGCCGTCGAATCTCGACGCTCAATGCTGACTGTGCCCTTCCAGTTCTTGGGAAAGGGGGCCTCTTCAGTGACGCCATTCAGCGTGGTGACGCTGATGTTGCCGAGGACTGGCTCAGAGGTGAATTTTGTGACGGCGGGAAGGCGAAGCGGGCCATTGGACGTGTTGATATCAATCGACACGTCCTTGCCCATCGTAAAGCCGTTAATTGGCATAACCGATGCTCCAAAAAATGCCCGCAATGGCGGGCATGTGGCTTATTGGGCGCTTAGGCGCGCGGGGTGTTGGAAACGGTGACCGACACGGACTGACCGCCTTCCAGGTTGACCAGGAAGAAGCGGATAACAGACAGGTACTTGACCTGTACGTCGGCCGTTTCGTAGCCGAGCGCTACCTGTGCATCCGAGTTGTTTCCGGAATCGATCTGCACCGAAAATGCCGGACCGCCGTTGACGTCGCCGATCATCCCGGCGTCTTTCAAGCCCTGAAGCCAGGAAGACATGGTGTTCTTCGCTTCTCGGCGCTGATCAACTGTCTGCAACTTGCCGACTACGCTGCCGAAGTTGGCCGCGATGGTCAGGGCGAGGTAGTTGGTCATGCGGGTGTAGTTGTCACCGTTGGTGGCTGAGTTACTGGAGGTGTTCAGCCCTGATCTGCCGCCGAAGTAGCTGCCGCCCGGGCATGGGTTGGTGATGACGTCCAGGCGAGCCGTGTTGATCGCGCCGATTTCCGCACCGCTGTAGGCCTGGTTTGTCAGGTTGCGCTGGGTAGACACGATATTGCCGATTTGCTTGTTCAGGATGCTTAGGCTTGGGTTCAAAGCTGCAAGCTTGGCGGCTGCAAATGTTGCAGGGGCAAGCATGCGGTTCTGAGCGTTGAGCTGGTCTGCCCAGTAATCCCAGTCCCCAACCATCACTTTCATGCAATAGTTATCGACGCCAGCGGTCGTCAGGCTTGCCGATACGGTCGAGTACGAGGCGCCGGCCGGCCCCTGGGTGACCATATAGCAGCCTTCCTGCAAGCCATAGGTCGCCATGGTTGGCCACTGGGTTGGGTCGGTCACGTCAACCAGGTTGGCAACCTGAGCATTGCTGCTACGCAACGCATACATGCCTTTGCGGCCAGTACCCACCACGCCATCGACACCAACCAGAACGGAGTCCGTGATCGTGGTGTTGCCAGATGTGCCAGTAGTGAAGGCGACGGTCTGGGTGGTAGCGGGAGCAACTACGGACGCGCCTACAGTGGCGATCACCAACTGCGAAGCGCCGCGCATGCCAGACTGGCCGTTATTCACGGCGCTGACGATGTTCTGCCACAGCGCCAGACCAGTGCCGGTGATGTTGTCGAACACTTCAGGCGTCAATCCCGGCAGAGAAACGACGAGTTTCCAGCTTGAAGCGGCGGTGCCAGCAGAAAGGGTTGCGCTAAGCTGATTTCCGGTGATGCCGGTGTAATAAGCGGTCAGCGTCACGCCCGTGGCGACTGCGGTGTCCTTCAGGGTTGCGGTGGCGGCGGTGTCGGTACCGTCAGTGACGCGGACCGCCCGAATGTTTGCGGCGCCCACCTGAATGGACACCGAAATCGCAGTGCACAAGTCGTATTTGCGAACGCTTGGCGTACCGAATTTCTGGGTCAGGTCGCTTGCCGATCCGATCAAGACTGCGCTGTTGACCGGGCCCCAGTCAGCAACACCGACGATGCCGAGCACGTCGGTTGCAATGCCGTTGATGTAGCGAGTCTTTGGCGGAACGATCCCGACGTACAAATCCGGAGCCGTCAGCGCCGTTTGGTTCAAACTGCCTGCCTGGTAGATGGACATGGCTCTCTCCTAATGAAAAAGCCGCCTCAGTGGGCGGCTTTTTGTGTATGGGTTTGCCTGTTAGGCGTTGGCGACTTTCAGGACGTTACCGACGCACTCGCCAGCCAGTACGGCAGCGACTTCATCAGGATCAGTCAGCACTTGGCCTACGTGGTAGTCGGCAAAGGCGAACTTGACGGTGAGGCTGAACGGGGATGTCTTGGCCTTCGAGGCCGATGCAGGTGCTGAAGTGGCAACCGCGGTGCTATCTGGAATATCGGAGTCCATTTTTGGGCCTCAAGGGTTTCGAGTGGTTGCGGGTGCTCCAGCGGGCGTTGTCGAGATATTGTCCCCTGGGGCAATGATCTCGGCAGCCTGCATGGTCTGCGTTGTTGCGTAATCGATCATGTAGAACAGGTCGACCCGGTACAGGTCGGCCTTCTGGAGCTGGTCAGTCATCAGCGAGCCGTTTGACCGGATGACACCGAACGAGCCGTCGATGAACGAGATGCTGTTGCTGTCGGACAGGGCCGAGTCGAGCGGACTCACTACCGCGTCACGCGCCGCCGGGCTGTTGGCCCAGACGATGACCTGCACCGACTGCTCCTGGCGCTTCGTTTCCTTGTAGGCCGTGCCGAAGCCGCCGACCCTGGCAAGGACCGCATGAGCCCCTGTAAGCGTGATAGCCGGGCCAGAGCTAGTCGCGCCAGGGATCAGGTACGCAAGCGCAGTGGCTGCGCTCGTGAGCGTGTCCGATTGCTGCACGGCATAGACATAGCTGGTGCCGTTCAGGTTGATCATGATGTTCTGTGCGCTGATCGTTCCGGACAGGGTCACGGCCGCCCCGGCGACGGTCATGACCAGCGTGTGGACCGGCGCCGTCAGCGGAATCCATGATCTGCCCAGGTAGCGGGTAGTGCTGCGATCCTTGCCGTGCGGGTACACGCTGATGTGCGCAATCCCTGCGGCCAGGTCAGCCTCAAGCTGTTCGGGCACAGGCCAGCCTGGGTAAACCCGGATCGGGAACCCGGCAACGCTTGGCTGCCCGGTGCCGTTCGGGTAGACGATCGCCGCAATCTGGGCCGCGACCTGCTTCAGTACGTCAGTAAGGCTCGCCATTACGCCAACTCCCAGTCTTCAGCGGTGAAATCTTCGAAGCTGAAGGCATAGGGATAGCTTTCAGGGTCATGCCGGCGGTGAATAGTCAGGCCAAGGCCGCTGTAGCGAATGTAGGCCTCGCCATTCCACGACTTTCGGAACGCGCAGGCTGCCGGACTGGACTGAAGGTGATCGCGAAACGCGCTTCCTGTATCCATCGTCACACCTGCGCCTGCATTGCGGTGATGCGCCAACCCATATCGGTCAGTTCAGCGCTCGAAATCACGTATTTCCGGTCAAGCTCGCACCGGATCACATCACTGGTGCGCAGGACGATGCCAGGCCAGGCGGGCATAAGGATCAGCCACCACGGCGTTTTCACGTCCAGCGGCAGCTTGGCGTCGTTGGTCTCACCCTTCGTGCCCTGCAAGATGCTGGCGGGCCAGCCTTGCATGAGTGCGACCTCGGTCGCCCGAGTGCCGCCGGAGTACGCGCCAAGGCCAACGCTTTGATCCTGGTGATCGCGCAGCACGCTCACAACGCGATTCGTCTGCACGCAGTAGATCGGCAGCGTGTCCTGCATGGCGGCGATGAAGAATGTCCCCTGACGGCCGACGAGAAAGTCGCCAACCTCAAACGGGCGCGCGTCGAACAGCCCAAGCCAAGTGGCCTGGCCGTACTTGTTAGGCGCGGAGTAGCTGAAATTCGTGGTGAACGACGCAGGCAGCGTCTGCAAAGCGGTTGACGACAGCGGGTTACTGGCGCTCGTGGCGCGAAATTGCTGGTAGTCGAAACCGATACGCTTGGCTGCCTGCCCGTACCCTTTGTAAATCTTGGCCTGGAGCTTTGTGCCGTCCATGTCACACCACCAGCCTGATACCGCCGCCATCGCCCAGGCCGGGGCCTGGAGGAATGCCCATGAACTTGCACAGCTCGCGGCGGTAGTAGCTGAACAAGTCAGCGCGATCGCGCAGCTCGTTTTTGTTGTGCGTCCATACGGCGGCCTGATCCGTGTCCAGGTTCTCGCGCACGCCGGGGATGTCAGTCTCCAGCAGCGCCAGGTTGGCCACGTAGATCGTGCGGAATACCGCCTCTTCCTCTGGCAGCATGTTGTTCAGCTTGTACTCGAGCGTGCCGTAAGCAGTCGAGAACCGGTATCCGTTGGCCGGCAAAGCCTGCTGCCCGAACATGCCGTAACCGCAGTAGCGGCGCGCATCTACCTTTTCCGCGGTGGTGAGCATGATTCAGTCCTTCAGTGGCGCGTCGCGCTCAAGCAGAAGCTCGACGTCAGCAGGATCGATGACAACCTGGCCTTCCGACCAGAACCGGCCGTTGCCTTCCTCATCGTAGAAGCCGTAATAGCTGGCCAAGGTGACGGACTCGGGGTTGACGTCCGGCATGTCTTCGCCATCAAGTTTTTTGCGTGCCATGTGCATCTCCGAAGCCCCGACCGAAGCCGGGGCTATGAGGGGTTAGCCTGCGTGTTCGATCACGACCGAGCGCTTCAGGTACTGGGCGCCGGCGGTTGGGATGATCGAGCTGTTGGCAGTGGCGTCGGTCGGAACGGCAAAGCCGCCGATCCAGAACCACGACTGAGCAACGATCTGGCTCAGGCGGTCGAGTGGGCCGCGAGTAACCTGAACGACGCCTTCGGACATCTGCACTTCGGAGTTGATACCCCAGGTTTCGTGGGCCTTTTGAGCCATACCGGCAAAGTCACCTTCGACCAGCGAGCCGGGGGCGCACAGAATCGGACGACGTACAGCGGTGGCCAGCGCGCCACGGGCCTGGGTCAGCGCTTCAGTGGTAGGGATGAAGTTCACACCCGCCAACTGGAACACCTTGCCCTGACGCGCTTCCGGCGAGCCGTACTGACCTTGGTACATCAGCTTGAAGTCGCCGTCCGCGAACAGTTGGCGCATCGACACGTTGTCCAGGTACAGGTTGAACATCTCGTCCTGCATACCGGTGTTGTTGCGCAGCGCAGCAACCGCATCCTCGATGGTGCCGAGGGTCAGCAGGTCAGTGGTGGCCAGGGCGCTGGTGGCAGTGGTTGCACCAGCAGCCGAGCCGCCAGTCCATTTGCCGTTCGGGCGCACCAGGACAGGTGCGTTCAGGTGCGCCACGCCGTTCAGCGCAGTGCCGTCAGCCACGGTCACGTTGCCCGAGAAGGTCAAGGTGCCCGAGATACCCATCGGCGAGGTGGATACGTTCGAGCCGTCAACCGCTACGCCAGTCAGGGTGTAGACGTTGGAACCCACCAGCACGCCGGCAGTGTTGGTGCCGGATACCGAAACCATCTGGCCGTTGACCAGTACGGTCTGGAAGCCACGCACGTCATCGACCGCGATGGTCGCAGCAAGTGCGCCCAGGGTGGTGCGGACGCGGGTGTTGCCACCCAGGTAGGCGTTGAACAGCGCGTTCCGGGCAATCCGGTCAAGCGACTGGCGAGCCTGGACGCCGTTGGTCTTCGCGTTCTTCAGGAACTGGTTGGCGATACCGACCTGGCTGGTCACGACGTTGAGGTCGATGGTATCCGCGTACTGGTTGATGCCGAGCGTGTACTGCTCGATGGTGAACGCAGACGGGGTCAGGCCGTTGTCCAGGTTGGTGTTGCTCGCCGGGTTCAACGGCGTGGTGACCGGAGCCTTCAGACCGGTGCGGGTCTTGGTGACGGTCTCACCGACGTTGATGGCAACCGGCTCGCGGTCGGCCACGGCGCGATAGCCCAGGGCGGAAGTCAGGCCATCGTGGAACTCGCGCTCCAGAAAACCCTGTTGGATGATCGGCTGCAGAGCCGTCGGCATATTTTGAATGGGCATGATAGCTCCAGATGAATGAGGGTTAGGTCATTCCCCTGGGCGTCTTGCCCCGATAGGATGCGGCCGCGTTAACTTACGATTGCGGCCCGTGCTGCTGCGTACTCGTCTGCGGTCATGTCCTTGGCGGACTTGCCTGCGTCGGGAGTCTTTGGCGGCGTTGGATTGGGTGTGCTGCTGTTCGAACTGGTGCCGAACAGGTACGGCTTCGACTCCTTCAAGCTATTGAAGAGCGCTTCAGCGCCGTCCAACTTGCCATCAACCAGCTTGACCTTGTCGACGTCGAGCAACTTCAGTTGGTCCAGGTCTACGAGGCCCGCCTTGACTGCTTCGCCCTTCAGTTCGGCCAGCAGAACGCGCTTGTCGGCGTCTGCAGTGGCTTCCTTGAGGGCCTCGGTCTTGGCCAGGGCGGCGGCTTCTTCGACAGCGGTCTTGATGGCGGCTGCCTTCTCGACTTCAAAGCTGTCGTATTTCGTCTGAAGCTCGGTATTTTTCAGGCGCAAGCCCTTGTTTTCGGCGCGCAGTTCACGAACGTACTCAGCACTGAAGCTGCCTTTGTCATCCGGCTTCGGATCTTGGTCGGACATCTGTCGTCTCCAAACTTGAATAACCCGGCATCAGCCAGGCGAGGTTTTAGCGGAATCGTCCGCGTTTGCGTGTAGCTCGCTAATCGTCGCTTTTCTGGTCGGGCTTCTGCTCGGCCGGAACGGCGGCATTCGGTGGCGGCGGACTGGCATCGATCTTGCGGATCTCGTCTTCGGGGTCCTCAATGTCGTAGCTCTCGGCCAGCGACTTGACGGCAGTCTCTTGCGATAGCAGGCCGGCCAGGCGCAGTACGTCCAGCGTGGTCGCCTGGGTCTGCTTGTCGGCGTAGGTCGGCGCGTACCACTGCGGCCAGCGCAGTGAAACGTCCTCGCTATCATCCAGGGCGCCGATCTTGCGACCTTTGCGGTCGACCAGATTGAACTTGGCGGCGGCCTTGATAACCATGCCCAGCAGCTCTAGCATCGCGCCTTCGCCGTAGCTGATGCGCAGTTTGTCGGCCAACCAGATCAGGGACTGATTCATCAGCTCCATGGCCCGGCCAGACGTAGCAGCACTCAGCTTGTCGGCATTGCTGCGGTTGCCGTGGGCGGTCTCAAGGGCCAGCTCACGGGCAGCGCGCACGTAGTCGATCACTGCTGAGACGGCCGTGCCGTTGATCTCCAGCAGCTTGGCGTCACCATCGGCAGACGTAACGATTGCGCGACCAGCACCCACGACCATCGAGTTGTCGCTGAACGCCGGCTGCTTGATGTGCAGCGTAGGGTCTGACGAGTACCGAAGACCCCGGCCGCACTGGGAGAGCTGATAGTCGATCTCGATCTGGGTGTCGATGGCCTCGGAAGGCATCGTCGGCGCGCCGTCAATATCGTCACCGCCGGGCAGGTTCTTGACCCAGGCGATCGGCACGAAGCCGAGCTTGTGCGTGGTGGTCTTGGCCTTGTCGGCCTTGAATGCGTGGCCTTCCTTCTGGGCGCTCACGAGCAGCGGCAAGAACCATGTCTCGGCCTTGTCGTCCCACTCGCGCCGGAACCAGAAGTTTTGCTTCAAATCCTTGTCGGTGATGGTGTAACCCATGGCCTTGAGCGCATCACCCAGCACCTTGTACTGCTCAATAACCTTGAGCAGCGTGTCAGGGGCTTGCGGGTCCCATGCTGGCGTCAGGTAGGCCGTCGGCATCACCTGCCAGAACACGCGATCCTTGAGCACCCGCAGCAGGACGGCCACTGAGCCAACCGATCCGCGCGTTGCAGCGTCGATCAGCACCTCGTTGAGGCCGCTGTCCTTGATGATCAGCTCCAGGGCGTCACGGGTCGCCTCATTCTTGCAGTCCACCGACGGGAAGTGACCTTCGGAGAACAGCAGGCTTACCGAGTCGTCCACCACTGTGCGGCTCAGGTTGTACCGAACCGACGGGCGCCGCTTGTGCAGCGGGATGTACTCGCCTGTGCCCTCGTTCGCCTCCTGGGCGAAGTGGTACACCAATCCCTCGTACATCTTGCCGTCAATGACCCTCGTGAGCGCTTGCAGGGTGTGCGTGCGGTCTGGGTAGTCCTTGTCGCATGGGTAGGTGCTGCAGAGATACTGGAAGTCCATGCTATCGGCTCATGTGGGGCACGTGAGCGCCGTGGGTTGCGACTGGCTTGCAGACCGGGAACAGGAACGCAATCGGGTAGCCGGCTGCGTCACATGCGTGGTCATGGCCGGTTGTCTTGTCTGGCTCGCCGTGATCGTTGTAGGGCTGCTGTTCCAGGCACTCAGTGAGCGCTGGGCACTTGCTGGTGTTGACCTTTAGGCGGCGAACGCCGGTCCCGCTTAGGATCTGCGCGTTGACAGCGTTGACCCGGTCCTTGACCCGTGGGTTGACGCTGTTGGCGCGGACCGTGAAGCCGGCTTGCTGCAGGATGGACAGGTCGGATATCGACGCGCCCTTGCTGCTGGTGTTCTGTCCGCTGGCGTCAGGGTAGACCGTGACGTGGTGACCCTGGAGCAGGTAGCGCTCGCGAATCATGCGGGCCAGCTCAGGCGTGTCGCGCACCTTGACCATCTCGTCAGCAGCGTGCAGCGCACCGTCTCGCATGACGTAGATGATCCCGGCCATGTTGTTGACGTTGAAGTCGATGCCGACGTGGACCGGCTCGCCAGGCTGCACAGTGGTGTCGACGTGGTTCAGCACCCGGGAGAACTCCGGGTACACAGCGCCGGATGTCAGGTTGACGAACTCGCCCTCGAGGTAAGCCTCGATCAATTGCGGCGGGTAACTGGCACGCAGGCTGTCGATATAGTCGGGCGGCAGGAATGGATTGGTGCGCGTCGGTGCCTGGACAATCTCGTATCCTGGCTTGGCGTCACGCTTCCATGTCTCGTAAACGAAACGAAAGCCTTCCGGTGTGGTGTATACGCTCACCCGATTGAATGGGTTCTGGACGCCCTTGGGGCGCTGCCTGTTCCGCGCAATGATCTTGCGCCATGCGTCGGCAGCATGATCACGCTTGAGCGTGTCCAGTTCGTCCACATGAGCGCAGTACGACTCATAACCAACGATCCGGGCCGGGTTGTCCAGCGTCCGCAGCACAAAGTCGGCACAGCCGCCCGAGCTGCAGTAAATGATGTTCTCTTGCTTGTTGTACTTGTACCGAATGCCGTAGTCGGTGAGCTTCTCTTCGATCCGAGGCGCCAGGATCAGGCGCACCAGGTCGTAGGTCGGCTCATAGAGGGCAATCATGCCGGTCGATGCTTCGAAGCCGTCACGAATAGCGCAGTTGGCCAGGGTCTCAGTCTTCCCGGTGCCGAAGCCGCCGACGAACGCCGGATACTTGCAGGTTTTCAGGAAGAACTCAGACTGCGGCGCAGTCATCACCATCTCGATTTCACGCGCCATTGGTGACCACCCTTACCGCAATGCCAGTTACAGGGCCACCGCCAGACTTGCCGTGTTCGCGCTCTTTGTCGGCCAGCTCAAGGCCACGTAATGCGCGCTCTTGGCTCTGGGTCATCAAGTACGAACGACGAGCCTCCAACGATTCAATGCGAGCCGTCAGGCGATCAATCAGCCCGGCGTAGTCGCGGACCTTGAACTTCTCTTCGGTCTTGGCCTGGTACTCGCCGGCGCCTTCACGCTCAACACGAGCCTCTTGAGCCAGCGCGCGCATCAGCCTGATCCGAGTCAGACGCAATTCATCGTCGACCGACCCAAGCTCAATGCTCGGCAGAAGGTCGGCTTCCTCATCAGTTAGGAACTGGCTATAGATTGAGCCGGGCTTGGCAGCGTTCTTGCTCCCCTTGGGCGGGCCTGAACTCTTGCCACCGTGAAGTTTGCAGCGCGAGGAACCCGGAACAGCGTGTCGCTTACATGGTCCCCCTGAGCGCGTTTTAGCGCCGCATAGGGCCATGGGCTCATCTCATTCATGGGGTTAATTTCGCGAACGCCTCATTCAACGTCGCTCGAACGTCATTCAATGATCATTCGATTACAGAGCCTTCTTCGCCAGCGCTACAGCCTCATCCCAGAACACAGGGAGTTCATGGCCGAGGGCGGACAGGATGGTTTCGAGCTTGGCGATCAGGTCGGGCGCCGGGGCGGGGGCAGGCTCGCTTACCTGGGCAACAGGCGCTGCAACCTCAGGGACCACAACGACCGGAGCCGACGATGCAATGGCTTCTTGTGCTTCAACTGGCAATTCGGACATGACTGGAGCCTCTAAGAAGAGCTTCGCAATCCATGCGACGATTGATTTCAGGAAGTTAGGGGTTTTCATTCTTGTCACCGTCAGGCTGTGGCTGTGACAGCACACGGACAACAGCAACGCTGACCCCCAGCGCCATGTTGATGGCAGCGTAGATCAGCGGGTTGACTGCGCCCTGGAATACCGTCCAGCCGATAGCGCCTGCGTTCAGCACCGCCCCGGCCAGGGCCAGACGTACCGACCACAGCCGGTGCCAGCTTCCAGCGCTCTCAATCAGCTTCATATCTCATCTGCCTTGCGATCAGACCATCGCTTGCCGAGCTGCCGAACTTGGTCAACGCCCAGGATTCCAACGAACCCAGCAGCGAAGAATGACCAGCCAATGCTGAACCCGAATTCCTTTACGGTCAGTCCTACCACCATCACCATCAGCGCACCGAGAGTTGCCTCGATCAGCTTGCGTACCGTGCTGGTCTCCTTCCCGTCGTATTGGACGCGCAGGTAGATCAGCAGGAAGGTGAGAGCCATTGATAGGCCGTTATCCCGAAGCGCGGCGAGGACGAGCGCCCAGAAGGAAGGGTCTTTTTCGGGCATGATTTTCAATCCGAAGTCCTCCCTTCTGGGAGTAGGAGAATAAAAAAGACCGTCAGGTGGCGGCCAAACGCTGGGGAGCAGCGGCGAATAGATCAGCCCCGGCGGCACTCCCAGCTCAGAGCGAAGGGTGTGGCGGGGCCGAAAACAAGAAGGCCTCGATCAATGTCGAGGCCCTGAATAGGTGCGCGTGTCTTCCCACGCTGCCAGCCAAAGACCATCACGGCGTCGACACCCAAGTGCATCGATCTCGCTGTTCCTGTCTCGCGCCACCCTGAAAGCGTGTTGGGCTGCCGGTGTTTTTCCGTAGCGCTGCACTACCGGCTTATCAGCGTCCAGGCCTCCCGAGGGCTGCCCTGGCTGCAGTGAATTTTGAGCAATAAAAAACCCGGCGCGGTGGCCGGGTTTTCTTGGATCAGTGATTAAGTTGCCGAAGGCAAAATTATCAGGATGTCGCTAATATGCCACCAGCCGCACGGGAACGCAATAGGCCCTCATGCGGCCTCGCGCATTTCGTAAATTACCGCTGCCACAGGGCTCAGTGCGCGGCGGTCCAAATCCTCGCAGCACTCAAAGATCAGCTGCAGCACGCCACCCCAATCCCGCTCCCAGTTGCAAGACTCCAGGCGCACTTCGTAAACCTGCCACATCCAGGCCCTGAACTTCTCGGCGTTGGCCAGCGGGTCTTCGTTGGACGATTGCCCGCCCTGGTGCATGTGCTGGTACCGGCGTAGCACGCCCTTTACGACGAACTCCAGCTTCTCGCGCTTTGCCGCGGTCATGCGTGGAGAGCGGTTTTGCACCAGCAGGAACACGACCTCTTCCGCCGCCTCCCGGATGTCGTCGCTTTGCTCGGCGGCGTACATGAAGTCACCGAATACGCGGATCTGCGGGTGAAGACGAGCGATTGCCGACTGGATGTGCCCAGCCAGTGCCCCGTGCACTGCGTGGTTTGCCGTAGGGCCGCGCTCGGTGTTCTGCACCACCACGCCGAGCTGCACAACATCGGAGGCCTGGCCGGGGGCCGGATTGTACTTGCAGTCATGCCAAGCTTGGCGCGCTGAGTTGATTTTCATGCTGCCACCTCCGGCTTTCGGAATGCGACAGTTAGGATGAATAAGGTGGCCATGAAGCTCGAAGTTGCCAGAATGGTGTGCCCCGTGGCGATCATGGCGTACAGGCTGAACGCTGAACTCGGCAAGCTGAGCCAAAGCCTGGATCGCAACTGGGCGGCAACCTCATCCTTGATGCCGCCACA
>NZ_JAFCVO010000025.1:0-57345 GCF_049897085.1 Pseudomonas sp. PSPC3-2 | reverse complement strand
TGTGGCGGCATCAAGGATGAGGTTGCCGCCCAGTTGCGATCCAGGCTTTGGCTCAGCTTGCCGAGTTCAGCGTTCAGCCTGTACGCCATGATCGCCACGGGGCACACCATTCTGGCAACGTCGAGCTTCATGGCCACCTTATTCATCCTAACTCTCGCATTCCGCAAACCGGAGGTGGCCGCATGAAGCTGATCAACGCACGTCAAGCGTGGACTGATGCGCAGCACGAATCGAACGCCTCAATCAGTGCTGCGGCGGCTGATCGGGCCAAATCCGCAACCGTAGTCAGAAAGGAAAAGGCGGCACTCCGAGAGATCATCTTCGCAGCCCAGGGCGAGGACAAGGAGGAGCGCATCATGGCCGTGCGCCAGAAGATCAGCATTGCCGAAACGCGGCGCGCACCGATTGGCCGCTCCACACATCGAGCAGCTCACCTTCTCACTATGGGGAAGGTGCAGAAGGCAATCGAGTCGCTGCCGTTCCAGGTGCAGCAACTGGGGCACTACCTTTACCACCCGTGCATGACCGTCGTGCACATGCTCAACGCCGAAAAGCTAATTTGGGCGGATACGGACTTTGGCGCGCTCACCGACGCCAAGGCGGCGAAGGTTCATTGCCTGATCACCTGCGCCCTCCAGTCCTACAAGGTAGAGGTGAGCGGCGGTGATGCGTGGGGCCCAGCTCGAGTGTCTGAAGCCATGATGAAGCTGTATGGGGTCACCATCGAGCCCAAGCATTGGGATCGTGACTGGCTCGACATCTGGAATTTCCTGCGAAAGGCTATCGAGGAAGTGGATATTCAGGCTCAAGAGCCAGTCTGGCAGGTTATTCACTCGGAAAACTCAGAGGATGCGGCATAAAGGTGTTGCTATGGTGGGGAATTTGATGTACTTTTCCCACACTGCGCAACTTACCTCCAGCGCACGACCACTTCGAAACCCGGCCACCCCGCCGGGTTTTTTATTGCCTGAGTTTCAACTGCAGCCAGGGCAGCCTCACGGAAGGCCTGGACGCTGATAAGCCGGTAGTGCAGCGCTACGGAAAAACACCGGCAGCCCGCGCGCCCTGACCTAACACGCTTTCAGGGTGGCGCGAGACAGGAACAGCGAGATCGATGCACTTGGGTGTCGACGCCGTGATGGTCTTTGGCTGGCAGCGTGGGAAGACACGCGCACCTATTCAGGGCCTCGACATTGATCGGGGCCTTTTCGTTTTCGGCCCCGCCACACCCTTCGCTCTGAGCTGGGAGTGCCGCCGGGGCTGATCTATTCGCCGCTGCTCCCCAGCGTTTGGCCGCTCACACCGGCCTTTTTTATTCATCATGCCCACGGAGTAGCGCGCATGGAGTTTCTACAGCGCCTGTTCGATAAGCTCGACTGGGCATTCGCCGGGCTTGTGGGCGCGATCGCCGCCAGCTTTTGGCACCGGGATGACCTGGTAGATCGAAAGGCCTGGACCATCTTTATTTTCTCCGGTGCCGTCTGTGCTCATTACCTGACCGGGCTGATCAGTGCCTACCTGGGCGTGGTCGAGCCGCGCAGTGTTGCCGGCATTGGCTTCCTGCTGGGTACATTTGGCGGATCTCTCATTGCAGCCATAACCCGAGCAATCAAAGCGGCCGACCTTTGGGCGTTCATTCGTCAGCGGTTCGGCGGGGGTAACCCACCATGAATCTCGAACTGATCAACTCCATCGCCTGCGGCCTTATCGCGCTGTGGGCAACTTGGTGTGTACTGAGTGGGAAGGTGAGGGACGGCATCCTCGGGAAGCTAATCTATTCGGCGATCGCTATCAGCGGATTTGTCGTGATGGCGCGCAACCAAAACATGTTCTTCGGCCCGACCACTGCCGGCCTGACGCTGCATGTGTCCCTGGCCCTGGCCGGCGCCCGCCACATCTTCATGGTCACGTACTGGCAGCGGGTGAAGGCCTGGCTGTGTCGGACACTGAACTGCGAGCACTGCCTGCACTGTGACAAGGCGCCGGGCGGCATCGATCGCCGGGGCAAGTAATCCGCGCCACGTTTTCGAATGCGCCAAATCGTGGCGCGCAATCATGAGGGATGCAGATGACGACCATCGCCTACAAAGACGGCGTAATCGCCTATGACGGCCGCCAGACCCGAAACGACCGAATCGTGTCTGACAGCGCGCCGAAGTGCCAGGTCGTCGATGGCGTCAGCTTCTTCCTCTCGGGGGCAGTGTGCGACGAGAAGGCCTTGATCGCCGCTTACTTCGGCACGGCCTCAGCAGTTCCCGTGGAGTGCTCAGGCTATGTCTTCGACGGTGGAAAGCTGCTGATGGTCGGTCATGACGACAAGACTGGCATCTGGAAGCAGGATCTCGATTTGGCAAACCCTGACGCAATTGGCAGTGGCTGTGCATATGCCATCGCCGCAATGGATATGGGCGCAAGCGCAGAAGACGCGGTGCGCGCCGCCATGAAGCGAGACATCTACACCGGCGGCACGATCCGCACGGTGATCATCAACGGGGGGTATGGCTGATGCAAAGACCACTGCCCCCGGCGTCACTGCTTGAGCTGTCCGACCTCTCCGATTTCGGTACCCGTCTGACCCAAGCTCCTGAAGTGTGGGAATGGCTCCAGGCCGAGATCCTCTCAGACACCGGCAGCATTCATAACGAAGACCATGCCCATCTACTGGATGCAGACATCCGGATCATGTGGGCGTCGTCGAGCTTCGCCAAGCAGGGTCGCACAGTGCTGGGCCAGGCCGAGCAGGTAGCGTTCCGTGCCGGTGGCTGGCAGAAAGCCCGGATGGAGCAACAGATGCGTGATTGGTTCGGCGATGTGCCGGCTTTCATCATCACCTTGGCTGCTGACTACTGCGCCGAGTGCAGTGATAACGACTTCTGTGCCCTGGTCGAGCATGAGCTGTACCACATCGCCCAGGCGAGGGATGGATACGGCGCGCCCAAGTTCACACAGGATGGCCTGCCCAAGCTTGAGATGCGTGGCCACGATGTTGAGGAGTTCGTCGGTGTCGTCCGCCGTTACGGTGCGAGCCCTGACGTTCAAGCGTTGGTGGATGCTGCAAACAGTCCTGCTGAGGTGGGGAAATTGAACATTGCGAGGGCCTGCGGAACCTGTCTGCTCAGATCGGCCTGAAATTTGACAGGCATTAGACGGAATTCAATTTATGGCAAACCTGAATAATGAGGTGAAAGGCTTCATCGTTCAGGCCTTGGCGTGCTTTGACACCCCCTCTCAGGTGGTAGAGGCCGTCAAACAAGAATTCGGCATTGAGATCTCCCGTCAGCTTTGTGAATCGCATGATGCGACCAAGCGGGCGAGCAAGACCCTCGCGGCCAAATGGGTGACCCTGTTTCACGATACCCGCAAGCGATTCAGGGAGGAGACGGCAGAGATACCGATAGCCAACCGCGCCCATAGACTGCGCACCCTTGGCCGCATGGCCGAGAAAGCCGAAAGCATGAAGAACATTGCGCTGACTGCCCAGCTACTGGAGCAGGCAGCCAAAGAGTGTGGCGACATCTACGTCAACCGGGCGCGGAAGGAAGAAGCTGGTGATGAGCCGGTGATCCCGACCCGCATTCAGGTCGACGTGGTGGATGCGAGGAAGCCGAATGCCGAGCCTTAATGTTCCGCAGGCTCAGTTCCTCACGCTGCCCCACAAATTTCGTGCGTTCGTTGCCGGGTTCGGCTCAGGCAAGACCTGGGTGGGCTGTTCGGCACTGAGCAAGCACTTCATGGAGTGGCCCGGCGTCAACGCTGGCTACTTCGCACCGACTTACCCGCAGATCCGCGACATCTTCTATCCGACCATGGATGAGGTGGCCTACGACTGGGGGTTGAAGACCAAGATCAACCAGGCGAACCACGAAGTTCACATCTACAGCGGCCGGCAGTACCGTGGCACTGTGATTTGCCGGTCGATGGAGAAACCGCAGACGATTGTCGGTTTCAAGATTGGCCATGCCTTGGTGGATGAGCTGGACGTGCTGACCGCCATCAAGGCGCAGCAGGCCTGGCGCAAGATCATTGCCCGGATGCGTTACAACTTGCCTGGGCTGAAGAACGGGGTGGATGTCACGACGACACCGGAAGGCTTCAAGTTCGTCTTCCTGCAGTTCGTGAAGCAGTTGCGCGACAAGCCTTCGCTCAAGGAGATGTACGGCTTGGTTCAGGCCAGTACGTTCGATAACGAGCTGAACCTGCCGGATGACTACATCGCCTCCTTGATGGAGTCATATCCGCCACAGCTGATCATGGCGTACCTCAAGGGCCAGTTCGTCAACCTGACGTCCGGCACGATCTACACGGCCTACGATCGCAAGCTCAACGGATGCTTCGACACTGTGCAGCCCGGCGAGCCGCTGTTCATTGGGATGGACTTCAACGTCGGGAAGATGGCGGCGATTACCCATGTTAAGCGCGAACAGGGGTTGCCCAGGGCCGTGGATGAGCTGATCGACGGCTACGACACGCCCGACATGATCCGCCGCATAAAAGAACGCTACTGGCAGCACGACGGAAACGACTTCAAGAAGACCTGCGAGATCAGGATCTACCCGGATGCCTCCGGCGATTCACGCAAGTCCGTGAACGCCAGCATCACCGACCTTGCCATGCTCAAGCAGGCTGGGTTCGCGGTCATCGCCCCAGCGGCAAACCCGCCGGTAAAGGACCGAATCAACGCAATGAACGCCGTCTTCTGCAACGCGCAGGGCGAGCGCCGCTACCTGGTCAATCCGCTCACCTGCCCAACCTACGCCGATGGTCTAGAGCAGCAGGTATGGGGTGCAAACGGGGAGCCAGACAAAACCGCCGGCATCGATCACTCGAACGACGCCGGCGGCTACTTCATCCACCGCGAGTACCCGATCATCAAACCGGTCACCGCAATGAAAATGGGGGTCGCTCGATGACGGACGTCACTTTCACCCGTCCCGAGTACACGGCGGCGAAATACCGCTGGCGCTTGGTGCGCGACGTCTGCAAGGGATCGGAAACGGTCAAGGCTGCCGGCGATTACTACCTGCCCAGGCCGAATGCCTCGGACAAGTCCCAGGACAACAAGGATCGGTACGACGCATACAAGAAGCGCGCTGTGTTCTACAACGCCACCGGCCGGACGAAACACAGCCTGGTGGGAGCGGTGTTCCGCACCTGGCCAACGCTTACTGTTCCCGGCGCGCTCGACTACGTGACAAAGGACATCGACGGGCAGGGAGTCAGCGTTTACCAGCAATCGCAGTCCGTTATCGGGCATTTGCTCGAAGTCGGCCGTCACGGCCTGCTTGTGGATTACGCTGCTGTCGAGGCGGGCACCGTGAGTAAGGCGGACGAGCAGGCCGGTCGCGCCCGTGCAAACGTCGCCAGCTACCCGGCTGAATCAATCATCAACTGGAAAACGCGCCAGGTTGGCGGTCAGCACCTGTTGAGCCTGGTTGTGCTGCGCGAAAAGATCGACGTCGAAACTGATGACGGGTTCGGCAGTGAGCAGGTTGTGCAATACCGCGTGCTGCGCCTGGATGTGTCCGGCGTGTACACCCAGGAAGTATGGGAGGAGGGTTCCAGCAAGGCGGAGATGACCGTCGCGCCATTTGCCCCGCTGAACGGATCAGGCCAGCCGTGGCGCATCATCCCGTTCCAGTTCCTGGGCAGCGAGAACAACGACACCAGCATTGACGACTCACCGCTGTACGACATGGCCGAGGTGAACATCGGGCATTACCGCAACAGCGCCGACTATGAAGAGGCAGCTTATCTGGTGGGTCAGCCTCAGCCGTGGATGTCTGGCCTTGATGAGCAATGGCGTGACCATCTCGAAAAGGCCGGGATCTTCCTTGGCTCTAGAGCGCCTTGGCTGCTCCCTGTGAACGGCGCATGTGGCGTATGGCAGGCGCAGCCCAACACCGTCGCCAAAGAGGCCATGGACGCCAAGAAAGAGGATATGGTTTCGCTCGGTGCCCGGTTGATCGAGCGAGGTAGTGCGGTGAAGACCGCAACCCAGGCCGACAACGACAGCGCCGCCGAACACAGCGTTCTCTCCCTGGTGGTGAGCAACGTCAGCGAGGCGTACAGCCAGTGCCTGGTCTGGATGGCTGAGTTCGTGAACGCGCCCGGAGAGGTGGTCTACAAGCTCAATCAGGACTTCAGCCAGATCACTCTGGACGCAACGATCCTTGCGGCGCTGTTCAACGCAGTGCAGGGCGGCAAGCTACCGGAAGGCGACTTCTGGCAATACCTGCGTGACCGTGGCGTGATCAACCCGGAGAAGACCGACGACGACATCCGCGGTGAACTGGAAACGCAGAGCACCGGGCCCGCCCTGGACGACACCGAGGTAATTCCGAATGGCGGCAAACCAAGCAATCCTTGACGCCACCATTCGGCATGCCGTGTTCCTGGAGCAGCTGAAGTCGGGAGAGGTGAAGAAGTTCGCTCCGTTCCTGAAGGAGATCGACCGCTCGATTCGTGAGCGGCTGACGCGGGCGGACCTGACGGACTACACCGTCGCCCGCCTGGAGCGGATGCTGAGCGAGGTCGATAGCCTGCTGCTGGGCATCTTCGACCGGTACAGCGAGAAGCTGAACCTCGACTTGGTGGATATCGCCAACTACGAGGCCGAGTTTGAAGCAACCAGCCTGACCCGGGCGGCGCCGGTGGGCGTCACCTTCGATGCGGCGGTGCCAGGTGCTGCGGCAATCAGGGCGGCAATCCTCACCAATCCGCTCAGCGTTCGCGGTGCCGACGGCGGGAAGCTGCTCAATGCGTTCATTGATGGCTTCACCGCCACCGAGAGGCAACGCCTCACAGGCGCGATCAGGCAGGGCTTCTTCGAAGGCCAAACCAACTTCCAGATCATCAAGAATATTCGCGGTACCAAGGCGCTCCAGTACAACGACGGCATCCTGGCCACGACCAACCGCAACGCCGGCGCCATCGTGCGAACGGCGGTGCAGCACGTCGCAACCCAGGCTCGCATGGAGACGCTGAAGGAAAACAGCGACGTCGTGCAGTCGGTGGAGTGGGTCAGCACCCTGGATTCGAAGACAACCAGCCAATGCCGAACGCTGGATAAGCGCCGGTTCAAGCTGACAGAGGGGCCCAGGCCTCCGATCCACATCAACTGTCGCTCGACCGTGGTAGCTGTGACGCGCTTCAGCGCCTTGTTCGCCAAGGACGCCACGCGGGCATCCATTGGCGACGGCGGAGCCCAGCAGGTGAGGGCAGACCTCAGCTACTACGACTGGCTCAAGCAGCAGCCAGCAGAGTTTCAGGACAAGGCTATCGGCCCAGTCCGCGCCAAGCTTTTTCGCGAAGGCGGCCTGAGCATCGAGCGATTCTCTGAGCTGCAGCTCGATCGCAACTTTTCACCTCTGACCCTTGTGCAGATGAAGGCTCTTGAGCCTCTGGCGTTCGAGCGGGCGGGCATCAAATAGCAGGCAGGGCCTGCACCAACGTCTCCGGGAGACAAACAAATGGGTTTGAAATATCAGTTGGACACTCTCGACGGTCTCGATGACTCCGTCAAATCGCTCTACACCGAGAAGGAAGGCAAGTTTGTCCTCGGTATTGAAGGCCTGCCGCAACCAGAAGATGTATCCGGCCTGAAGTCGAAGGTGGAAGAGCTGCTCGGCGAGAAGAAAGCCGCCGAGAAGGCTCGCAAGGATGCGGAAGAGCAGGCCCGGCTGGAGCGTGAAGAGGCCGCTCGCAAGTCCGGCAACGTCGAGGAGCTCGAAAAGTCCTGGTCTGAAAAGTACAACCGCCGCGAAGCTGAGCTGAACGGCATGCTGGAGCAGGAGCGTGGAACGCTGAGTACTCAGATCCGGGATCTGACCGTCGGCCGTACCGCTACTGACATCGCGTCTGCCCTGGCAATCCCAGGCAGCGCCAAAGCCCTGTTGCCGCATATCGAACGCCGTTTGAGCGTCGAGCAGCGCGACGGGAAGCCTGTTGTGGTCGTCCTCGACCAGCAGGGCAAGCTCTCGGCGGCAACGCTGGATGAGCTGAAAGCAGAATTCGCAAACGACACGGCCTTCGCGCCGTTGATCGCGGGTAGTAAGGCATCTGGCGGCGGGGCTGCTGGTGCTGGAGGTGGCGGCGGGGCCGCAAAAGGAAAAATCGGCGGCACCAAAGAGGAACGACAGGCCGCGATCGCGAGCCGGTTCCCGGATCTCCCTCAATCGTAAGGAAATAAGCCATGTCCCTGTCGCAAATGCAGGTTTTCAACGAATACATCATGCCGGCGACTCTCGAGACGCTGGATCAGTACCTGGCTGCTTTCAACGCTGCCAGCCGCGGTGCAATCGTACTGTCTCCGGACGGCTTCACTGGTGACTTCCTCCAAGAGTCGTTCTTCCAGACCCTGGCCGCCGCCCAGCGCCGCGTGGATCGCTACAGCGCAAACGCCACTGTCGCCGCTACCGACTTGACCGAGCTGAAGAACACCTCGGTGAAGGTCGCCGGTGGCTTCGGTCCGATCCGCTACGAGCCATCGCAGATGACCTGGCTGGAGCGCCCAACCGCGCAAGGCATCGAGGTTGCGAGCCGCGCGTTCGCTGAAATCCTGCTGAAGGATCAACTGAACACCGCGATCGCCGCCCTGGTTGCTGCAATCACCGCCCAGGCCGCTGCGGTCAACGATGTGTCGGCCACCGCTGGCATCACCTACGCCGGCTTGAACAACGCCCACGCGAAGTTCGGCGACGCAAGCCAGAACCTGGTAACCCAGGTGATGCAGGGCACCAGCTACCACAAGTTGGTCGGCCAGAACCTGGCGAACCAGCAGCAGCTGTTCCAGGCGGGCAACGTCCGCGTGGTGGACATCCTCGGCAAGATCTCCGTTGTGACGGACGCCCCGGCGCTGATGCAGGCCGGAACCCCGAACAAAGAAATCATCTTGTCCCTGGTGCAAGGCGCTGCGCTGGTCCACGACGGCCGCGACATCATCAGCAACGTCCAGACCACCAACGGCAAGGAGCGAATCGAAACCACGCTCCAGACCGACTACACCTTCGGCCTGGGCCTGAAGGGTTACACCTGGGACACCACCACCGGCGGCAAGTCGCCAACCGACGCCGAACTGGCGACCGGTACCAACTGGGACAAGACCGCCACCAGCATCAAGCACACCGCCGGTGTGGCTCTGATCGGTGACGCCTCCAAGTAACCCTGACAGCTGAGTCGGGCCCAGCGCCCGGCTTGGCGAGGACACGATCATGAGCAATAAGAACATCTGGTATCTGCCTGGTCCATTCCACCAGTATCAGGAAGACGTGAAGGCGCTGGCCAAGGCGAATGGCCTGCGCATTGTCGACGCAAGCGTTACCGAAAGCCGCGAAGATGCTGCCGACGATGTGCCTGACGTGACGGTCAAGGAAGTGCCGAAGGTGCTGCTGATCGATGGTGGCAACTCCAACATCAACATCGACGCCTTCCGTGCCGAACTCGAATCTGTCGGCCTGATCGTCGAGTCATTCGCTGATCAATCGCTGGTGCGCCCTGAAGGCGAGCTTGGCCCGATCGCTGATCGCCTGCTTCAGGTGTTCGAAGCAGTAAACGCCGGTGTGGAAAGCCTCATCCGCGAGCGTGACGGTGAAGTTGAGAAGGTGAAAGCTCTTCAGCTGCAGGTGGAGGACCTTCTCCTGCAGGTCGACAAAGCGGGTCGGGAAGATGCCGACGCGAAGGAAATCGCCGACCTGAAAGCCAAGCTCGACGAAGCGAAGGTGCCATACCGGGCAAACGCCTCGAAAGAATCCTTGGAAAAGCTCGTAGGCGACCTGTCCAAGGCCTGATAATGCTGGCTGCCGGTGACGCGGCCGCCATTCTCAAACCATTCCAGCGAGTTGACGCATGACACTCATCATCGAGGACGGCACCGGCAAGCCTGACGCCGAAAGCTACGCGAGCGCCGAGGACCTGGCCATGTATGCCGTGAAGTTCGGCACGGTCATCCCGGCGGGCGTGCCCGAGCAGGAAGCTTTGCTGCGCCGGGCTGCCTTGGCGATGGATGGCAAGACCTGGAAAGGCCGCAAGATGAGCAGCGAGCAAGCCCTGTCCTGGCCGCGTCGGGGGGTTGAGCTGGACTGCCAGATCAAGCCAGACAACTACCTGCCGGCGCGGATTCAGTACGGACAGATGGCCCTGGCCGCTGAGATTCATCAGGACGACATCGACCCAATCGATAAGCGAAAGGGCGCGGTAACACTGGAGCGTGTCGAAGGCGTGGTAACACGTGAGTACGCCACGATTTCCAACGCCAGTGGCCGACTGCTGCCAGCGGCGCCTGATCGTCCGAGCGCAACGCAGTTTGCCGACTACCTTCAAAAGCGTGGGCTGTTCGCAGTGCGCGCATAGCTGTAATGGAGACCATCATGGCCACCTTCTACGACGAAATGGCCGTGATGGCTCTGGATATGATCACAGAGTTCGGCCAGCCCGTAACCATCAGCAAGACGGTGCCGGGCGAGTACGACCCGGAGACGGGCGGGGAAGCGCCAGGCGCCACTGTTGAGCAAATCGCCCAGGGCATCCTGCTCGACTTCACCGGCTTGGAATTCCAGAACAACAGCCTCATCAGGCAGGGCGACAAGAAGCTCAAGATCGCCGCGCAAGGATTGGCCTGGGTACCGGGTCTGCTTGACAAGGTGGTCGCTCAGGGCCGCACTTGGTCCATCGTCCCGCCGCTGAAAGAGGTAAACCCCGCCGGGACGCCGATCTTGTATGAGCTGCAGGTGCGGTCGTGAGCCGGGCAGGCGCCGGACAGTCCGGCAGCTTCGCTCTGAGCCTGGCTGAGTTTGCCGCCCGGGCCAGTGAAGCAATTGACGCGAGCCTGCGCGAGATCATCATTGAGATTGGTAGCAGCATCATTCGCATGTCGCCGGTGGGTAACCCTGAGATATGGGCCGCGAACGTCGCTCACCGGGAGTCGAATGCCCGGGCAGCTGAGGACTACGACTTCAAAGTCGCGGTCCGCAACACGCTCATCAACCTGAACGATTCGAACTTCACGAAGGCGGGCAACCTCAAGCGTGGTGTGGAATACGCCAAGCCGCTGACGAAGACCGAGCGCGACCAGAATTTCAACGTCAATGGCCTAGTCGCTGGTCAGGACTATGTCGGCGGGCGATTTCGGGCGAACTGGAATTTCTCCATCGGCTCTGTCGACAACAGCTTCCGTATTCACCCGGACCCAACAGGGGCTGAGGCGACTGCGCGGCTCGTTGCGGGAGCAATCGAGTTCAAGGCCGGACAAACGGCTTTCATCGTCAACAACTTGCCCTACTCGATCCCGCTGGAGTTCGGCCACTCGACCCGGGCCCCCGGCGGCATGGTCCGGGTAACCGTGGCTCGCTTTCAGCAGATCGTGCTGGAGGCCATCAGGAATAACCAGGTATGAGTCACGCAATCATCGCTTCGATCTACGAGGCCAAGCTCATCGCCTGGAACGCTGGCAGGTTGGAGAAGTTGAAGATCGTCTTCGAGAACACGGCCTACACGCCGGCGGCGGGGGAGACCTACCTGAGGGCGTTCACGATCCCGGGCGACACCGCGAGCAACACGCTCGGCGGCGATCACCGGCTGTACACCGGCGTGTTCCAGGTGAGCATCATCGCGCCGGCGGGCACCGGCAAGACCAAGACGAACCCGATAGCGGCTGAGGTGACCGGCCTATTCCCGCTGTACGCCCGGGACACGAAGGGCGCGCTCACCGTGGTGACGATGTCGCCGGTCGACCCGGGGACCGGCATCACCGGCGATTCCACCTACACCGTACCGGTCTCGTTCTTGTACCGAGCAGACACGAATTGATCCCGCCCATTGGGCAAACCCACGAACCCGCCATTGAGCGGGTTTTTTCATATCTGCAAAGAGGAAATACCCATGGGCTACAAAATTCCGGACGGCGGCACCTTCCAGCACGGTGCCACCTATGGCCCGGACATCCCGTTTTCGGCACTGAGCAACGCGGCTGAGGCCGTGGCCACTGTGACTGGTGGCACACTGTCGGCTGGCGACATCGTGATCGTCACATCCGGCTGGACTCGCCTGGGCAACCGGGTTGTGCGTGTGAAAGCTGCCACTGCCACCGCCATCACCCTCGAAGGCATCGATACCACCGACGTGCAGGTCTACCCGGCCGGCTCCGGCATCGGCTCGCTGAAGAAGGTGCTGACCTGGGTGCAGATTCCGCAAATCACTGACGTGGCTTTCGCCGGCGGCACCCAGAACTATCTGGACGTGGTGTTCCTGGAAGACAAACAGGGCCGCCAGATGCCAACCGACAAAGCGGCGGCCAGCTTGGCGCTGACCATTGCGGATGACCCGGACCAGGCGTTCAACGCCATCCTGCGTGCAGCGGATGCCAGCCAGACCATTCAGGCTGCGCGCCTGAACCTGCCCGGGAACGACACGCTGTTCTACGGCGCCTTCACCTCTTTCTCCAACCAGCCGACTGTGTCCCGCAGCAACTTGCTGACCCGCACCGTCAACCTGGCGCTGCAGGGCGAACCGACCCGTTACCTGACTGCGGTGGCGTAACATGGCAAAGATCAGAATCGCCCAAAACCCGACGTTCAAGGCCTTCGTGTCGATCCCTATCGTTGGTGGTGAGCCCGAGAAAATCGAGTTCACCTTTAAGTATCGGGATCGCCCGGGGCTTGCCGCTCTGTTTGATGAGTGGAACCTGAAGCGCGATGAAGCTCGGGCCGCCCTGGGCGAAAGCCCAACGCTTTCCGAAATCGTTGCTGCTGACACTGAGCAGCAGTCGCAGCAGATCAAGGACCTGGTAGTCGGTTGGGGCTTCGACGACAAGTTCGACGACAAGAGCATTCGGGCGCTGGTGACCTCCTGCCAGGGCGCTGCTGAGGCGGTCGTGAATGCCTACCAGAGCGCATTCAATCAGGCCCGCTTGGGAAACTGACGGACGCCGCCCGCGCACTCTACGCGCCGGCGGCACCGGCTGAACTGATGGGCCTGTTTGGGCTTTCCCCGGGCGACCTCGAAGAGGTAACCGAGGTATGGCCCTGCAACTGGCCGGCGTTCTACCTTTTCAACAGGATGTCGACTCAGTGGCGGGCCGGCGCCGGCGGCGCGATCGGCCTCGACTACACCTGCATCCGCGACGTGGCCGGGTTCCTCGGCATCAAGAAAAAGAAACTCGCTGAAATCTTCCCTGACCTTCAGGTACTGGAAGGCGAAGCCCTGCGCGTTATGGCGGAGGAAAGGGAAAACAGCCCGTAACCACGGGCACTTATTCAAGGTGAGTCGATGAACATTGCAGAACTCGGCGTCAAGATCGACTCGGCCGATGCGATCCAGGCCAAAACAAGCCTGGATGAGATGGCGAAGGCTGGCGGCCGGGCCGAGCAGTCCGCCGTCTCGCTGATGAACGAAATGGAGGCGCTGGAAAAGTCGCTGTCCACCAGTGCCAAAACTACCCAGGACCTGGCAAAGCAGAGGGACGCTCTCACCAAGCTGACCAAGACCGGCGCCTATGGCGAGGCCGAAGCGGCGAAGATCTCCGCGCAGCTCGACAAGCAGCAGGTGGCCCTGGCCAAGTCCGCTCTGGATGAGCAAAAAGCTCTCAACAGCTTGCTGGGGGCAATTGACCCGGCCCGCGCGGCGCTGGCGAAACTCGACACTCAAGTTGAGCAACTGGGCAAGCACCTGGACGAGGGGCGCCTGAGTCAGGACGACTACAACAAAGCCCTGGGCAATATCGACAAGGACTATGCCAAGCTCGAAAAAACCGCCACCGGTTTCGACAAGCTGCGCCTCGGCACCCGCCAGGCGCAGGAAAACGTTACGCAGCTTGGCAACGCGCTGTCTTCTGGTGACTGGGGGAGCGGTGTTCGTGCTGTTCTTCAGCTTGGCGCAGGTGCTGGCGCATCAGCCGCCGGCCTATTGGCCATGCTGGCGCCTATTGCCCTTGCGACAGGCGCTGTCGCCGCTCTTGGGATCGCCTACTACAAAGGCAGCGAAGAGCAGGACAAGTACAACAAATCACTGATCCTCACCGGCAACTATGCTGGAGTTAGCGCAGAGCAGTTGGGCGACATGGCGCGGCAGGTCAGCGCAACCGTGGGCACCACCGGCCAGGCTGCTGCGGTTCTCGCGCTGCTGGCCGACAACGGCAAGATCGCTGGCGAGAGCTTCACTGGCATCACCCAGGCCGCTGTGTCGATGCAGGAAGCCACGGGCAAGGCGGTGAGTGAGACAGTCGCCGAGTTCTCCAAGCTGGCCGACGACCCGGTCAAGGCTTCCGCCGCGCTGAACGAGCAGTACCACTACCTGACAGCTTCGGTTTACTCGCAGATCACGGCGCTGGAAGAGCAGGGCGACCACGCTGGTGCGGTAAAGCTGGCGACCGAGTCTTACGCTGACGCGATCAACGAGCGCACCCCGAAGATTCTGGAAAACCTGAGTTTCTGGGAGAAAGGCTACAACGCCGTCGCGCGCGCCGCCGATAACCTCAAGAATCTCGGTCGGCCAGACATCGGCGCCGATATCGAACAGGCGCGCCGTGACCTGGCCGAAGCCCAGAAGGGCAACGTTGGTGTCTTCCAAAACAAGCAGGTGATGGTCGATTACTACACCAACCAGTTGAACATGCTGGAGGATCAAAAGGCCGCGCAAGCCGATATCGCCAAGTGGGAGAGTGAGCAAGCGAAAGCGCAGGGCGATGCAGTGTCGTCCATGGCGAAAATCGACGCACTGACCAAATCGTCATGGACGAATGAGCAGAAGCGCACCGAGGCAATCAAGGAGTACAAGCAGCAGCTCGAAGACATCCGCAAGGTCGACCCGAAGGATTCTCGCCTCGATCAGGCGGCGATCGATAAGAACATCTCCAACATCAACGACAAGTTCAAAGACCCGAAGGCCTCGGGTTCTCAGGTCGACCTGACTGGCTTCAACGACGCCAAGAACAACCTGGCGGCCATCGCCGCCGACTACAAAAACTACCAGAAGGAACTGGACGCGGCGCAGAAGGCCGGCCTGGTATCCGAGGCTGACTACCTGCTGCGCCGCCAGGCCCTGATCGGCAACGAGCGCGATCAGGTGACGGCAGCCTACGAGGCGGAAATCACCGCGCTGGAAGCCGCCAAGGGCAAGAAGACCACGTCGGCCGCGCAAAGCATTCAGCTTGACCAGAAGATCGCTGACGCACGCGCAGGGGTGGTCAAGGCGCAGAAGGATGCCGATAGCCAGCTTGAAGTGCTGGCCACTAATGACGCCGGGCGCCTTGCCAAGCAGGAGCGCGCGATCAGCACCTACATTCAGGCGCTGGGGCAGCAGCAGCGAGCCTTGGAGCTGGCTGGCCAGCGTGCAGTCCTCGGCGTGGGCCAGGGTGATCGTCAAAACGCACTCAGCGGCGAGCTGAACAGCCAGCAAGACCGGTTTGCTCAGCAGTCCCTGGAGTTGGCCAACCAGAAGTCCGACCCGTCGCGGAACATGTCGGAGGAGGAGTTCAAGCGTAAATCCCAGGCGCTCGCCGATGCGAACAAGGCTGCGACCGACCAGATCCGGCAGAACTATGCGGATGTGGAGAACGCGCAGGGCGATTGGACGAAGGGCGCGACGGCAGCTTGGGACAATTACCTGGACTCGGCGCGGAACATCGCCGGCCAGACGAAAAGCCTGTTCGGCAACGCCTTCAGCTCCATGGAGGATTCGCTGGTCAACTTCGCCGTTACAGGCAAAGCGTCGTTCGCGGACTTCACCAAGTCGATTTTGGCGGATATGGCGCGCATTGCGACACGTCAGGCCAGTTCCGCTTTGCTGGGCAGCCTGGTGGGGGCTGCGGCGAGTTACTTCGGCGGCAGTGCCGCTGGCGGCAACGGGCTGGCGGCCGGATCTGCAGGTGCTGCATCTTCCAACCTCGGCGCTTCAGCGGGGGGCTACTCGGGCAGCTACTTCCCGCAAGCCATGGGCGGCGCCTGGTCGGGAGGGGTGCAGATGTTCGCCGACGGCGGCGCGTTCACCAACTCCATCGTCAGCAAGCCAACCTCGTTTGGCATGGCGAACGGCAACATGGGTATCGCTGGTGAGGCCGGTCCGGAGGCGATCATGCCGCTGACCCGAACGTCCAGCGGCAAGCTCGGCGTTATGGCCATGGGCGGTGGCGGGGCCGGCGCAACACAGATCAATGTCGAGGTGCATATCGACGGAGACGGCAACGCATCGTCCTCCGCCGACGCGCCTGGCTACGACCTGTTTGGCAAGGAGCTGGCGGCGTTTGTTGAGCAGAAGTACCAGCAGATGCGCAACAAGGACATGGGCCAGGGCGGCGTCATCAACAAAGCAATCAAGGGGCGCTGATGGCAATCGAACGATTCACCTGGGCAACGGAAAAGGGCGCGGAGGGTGATGTGACCCAGCGCGTCCGGACCAAGCAGTTTGGCGATGGGTACGAGCAGTCGGTCGAAGACGGCCTCAATAACCAGTCCCAATCCTGGCCGCTCACGTTCACCGGCGCCAAAGCTCGCGTTCTGGAAATCAAGGCCTTCCTCGATCGACACAAGGGCGCCAAGGGCTTCCTGTGGGAACCCCCGCTGGGAGTGCTTGGCCTCTACAAGGGCAACGGCTACAAACCGGTTCACCGCGGCGGTCAGGTCTACGCCATCACCGCCACCTTCAAGCAAACTTTTCATCCCTGAGGCCCATCCATGGCACTGATCACGGACATCCAGAAACTGGAGCCCGGCGGCGAGATTCGCCTGTTTGAAATTGACGGGACTGAGTACGGCGCGGATTACCTGCGCTTCCACGGGCACGCCATTCCGCACACACCTGAAGAGCTGCTGGCCTACGAGCATTCGGAAGAGGATCTGCCGGCGAAGTCGATCTGGTGGCAGGGAGAGGAGTACGCGGCCTGGCCGGTGCAGATTGATGGGATTTCTTCGAGTAGCGACGGCACAGCCTCACGGCCGACGTTCGCCGCCGGCAATGTCAACGGCCGCGTCACCGCGCTGTGCCTGGCCTTCGAGGACATGCTCAAGTTCAAGCTGACAGTTCGCGAGACCCTGGCCCAGTACCTGGACGCGGTCAACTTCCCCGACGGAAACCCGACTGCAGACCCGACCCAGGAAGCGCTGGAGATTTGGTATATCGACCAGAAAACCAGTGAGGACAGTGAGTCTGTGGTTTGGGAGCTGTCTTCCCCGGGAGAGATCGACAACCACGGACTGCCCGGCCGGCAGATGACGACGTTTTGCCACTGGGCCATGACCAATGGCTATCGCGGGCCGGACTGTGGCTACACCGGCGCGGTCATGTTCGATGACGAGGACAACCCCACGGATGATCCCGCCAAGGATCAGTGCAAGGGCTGCCTGTCGTCCTGCAAGTTGCGCTTTGGCGAGAACGAAGAGCTCAGTTTCGGTGGATTTCCCGCTGTGAGCTTGGTCTCAAGGAGCTGATCATGCGCAAACACATCATTGCGGCGATCCAGGCGCACGCGGCAGCGGAGTGTCCCCGCGAGTGCTGCGGGCTGTTGTTGGCCATAGGGCGCGCGCAGAAGTACTTCCCATGCCGGAACATCGCCACGGAGCCGAACGAAGAGTTTCGGCTTGACCCCGAGGATTACGCTGCGGCAGAAGATTTGGGCGAGGTGATCGGCATCGTCCACTCACACCCCGACGCTACCAGCCGGCCGTCACCGCACGACTTGGCCATGTGCGAGGCCACTGCCTTGCCGTGGCACATTCTGTCGTGGCCCGAGGGGGATCTCCGCACGATCACGCCAACCGGCAGCACGCCGCTGCTCAATCGCCCATTTGTTCATGGGGTTTGGGACTGTTGGGGTATTTGTGCCGAGTGGTACCAGCGCGAATGGGGTCTGGAATTCGAAGCCTTCCAGCGCGCCGATGGCTGGTGGGAGAGTGCGGAGAACGCCAGCCTTTACGAGGCGAACTACGAGGCTGCCGGCTTTGTACGCGTAGATCGGCCGCAGCGCGGCGACATGATCGTTATGCAGGTCGGGCGCACGGTTCACCCGAACCATGCTGGGATCTACCTGGGCACTGACCCAACGCTGCCCGGTGAAGAGTCGGGCGCCTTTGGCCCTGGCCCATTCATGCTGCACCACCTGTACGGCAGGCCGTCGGAGATCATCGTCTACGGCGGGCCCTGGCACGACCGAACACGACTGATCCTCAGGCATTGCTGTAAAGATGCTGCACGATATCGGTCGATTCACTGAGCGTGTATGTGCGAACAGTATCGACCTTGGATGGGATTGAATCTAAGCTGGTGCATCGTGTTAATTTTGAGTCAGATTTCATGCAAGGACAGCCGAAGCTGGCCATTACGGACTTTGCCGATCAGCGCAGAGTGATGTGGAGCTCAATAGCTCAAACTCACTCTGTCGATGAGATGGGGGTGCGTCGCCTGCTAAATAGCCTTGACGCCTTGTTGGCCGTGCTCCCACCTGGCGATCCGAATCGACGGTTTGTCTTGCATGAACAAGCGTACCTATACGCATATTTGATGAAAGTCGATCCGGCGATAAAGCTCTTTATGCAGGCTGAGTTAGAGGGGCTGTCCCCGATAGCAAAATCCGTTTCTGCTGCTCATGCACTCTATGTCTGTGGGGAGATACACATGGCGGTGAAGGAAGTTGAGCTTGTGAATCTAGAAAAGGCAGACAGCGCAGATCTTATTGCAGTAGCAAATCAGTGCGTGCATCTTGGATTGTTCAGGCGTGCCCGAGATCTTTATGAAAAGGCTGGGGCATCTGTGGAAGGCTATGTTAGTCGCGTGAAGTGCGCGGCAGAGCTTATGGAAGGCATTGATGCCTCTGACCATGAGGTATCTGATCGACTTGCGGTAGCTGCTCGAATAGTTAGAGAGATGTCTTGCCATCCCTTGATTGGTTATGACGTTTTCGCTATGCATGATGAGGGGATATTGTTTAGGTTTGTGGTCCGAGATGATATCGAGCGGCTTGTCGAAATCGATATGGAAATTGACTCCGTTCTATCGTCTACGTTTGATAGCTCGATAGATAAGCTATTTTCAATCGGCATCTGTCCCCACACTGCGGGATCTCTGAAGGAAATTGGAGACGCTTACAATGTCAGTGTGTAGTGAAGAGCTTCTTTGTCTTGCAAAGGACTTGATAGGGGTCGAGGGGGAGTGTCGGGCTAGAGCGGCAGTGGGTCGAAGCTATTATGCGCTCTTCCATGAAGCAGTAGCGGCAGCTGAAAGTCTCCAGTTGCAGCAGTGCCCATATGATAAAAAGCTAGCTACCCACGAGCGTTTGATTTACCGCTATGAAAATGCTGGTAAAGGCCTTGCAGCACTAGGCAGGACGTTGCGCAAGCAGAAACAAATGAGAGCGGTAGCGGACTATGATATTCGCGAAGACTTTCGCGTCGCTGAGGCAAGGCTCCATATTGCCAATAGCGTGCGAGTTATCAGCGACCTTCGAAGACTTTCGAGACCTGAAATAGTGAGTCAAGCCTAGCTATTCAGTAGAAGTTGTGGCTGGTTTAATCGGCTCCAGCAACGGAGTGCTAAAGTCGCCCACTTTCAGGATAAGGAGTGATCATGCGGATTTTGATAGCGGCGGTAGCGGTAGCGATGCTGGCGGGGTGCATGACGCCGACGATGAATGAGGCGCGCCAGGCGGGGCCGTATAAGGTGCTGACCTCGAAGAAAACCGACGCCACGCTGGCTAAATGCGTCCAGTACGAATGGCAGAACCAGCCGATCTTCGGCGGCACGCCTGGGGCAACGCTTCAGCCGGGGCGCGACACCGGATATACGGTATTCACTGAGGGCTCCCAGTACTTCGTTGACATCCAGCCCAAGGGCGCGGGCTCAGAGGCGAAGTATTACGTGGTGGTGGGTAACTGGATCGCCAATAAACGGCTGATCGCGCTGCAAGGCTGCCTGTAGCGGCACATCAAATTGTTCAAGGCTCGCTTCGGCGGGCCTTTTTATTGCCTGGAGAAAAGCACATGGCGGCACTTGCCATCAATTATCAGCCCATGACCACGATCCTGCTCTACGGACAGCTTCGTCAGTTTGGGAGGTCCTTTCGGATGGCCGTAAGGACGCCAGCAGAAGCAGTTAAGGCTCTGTGCGTGCAAATTCCAGGGTTCGAGCGCTTCTTGTCCAGCGCCAAGTCCCGTGGGGTTGAGTTCGCCGTATTTCGCGGCAAGACAAACCTGGCGGAGAAGGAACTTGGATTCACGGGCGAAGGTGATATTCGCATTGCTCCGGTGATAACCGGCAGTAAGCGCGGCGGCGCACTGCAAACCATTGTCGGCGCAGTGCTGATCGTTGTCGGCCTCGTCATCACCGGCGGAACATTCGGTGCAGGGGCACCATTCGGTTCCGCGCTGATCATGATGGGCGGCTCGATGGTGCTGGGCGGCGTGATCCAAATGCTTAGCCCACAGGCCGGCGGCCTCAAGACCAGCGCCGCGCCAGAGAACACCCCGGGCTATGCCTTTGGCAGCGCAAAGAACACCACCGCGTCCGGCAACCCGGTACCGCTTTGTATAGGCGAGCGCCGGTGGGGTGGTGCAATTATCAGCGCCGCCATCTATGCCGAAGACCAGATGTAGCAGAAATCCGCAGCACCACGGCCGCCCATGAGGCGGTTTTTTATTGCCTGGAGGAAAAGATGGGCGACGACAGCAAGATCGACATCCACGGCGCCAAGGGTGGCGAGGAGAAACCGAAAACGCCAACAGAAGCCCCGGACAGTCTCCGTTCCGTCGCCATCGCCAAGATGCTGATTGCCATCGGGGAGGGTGAGTTCGAAGGCACGCCCACCGCGCGCGACATCTATCTCGACAACACCCCGCTGCAAGATCCTCAGGGCAGCATGAACTTCCCGAACGTGAAGTGGGAGTGGCGCACCGGGGCCGTGGACCAGACCTATATCCAGGGCATCCCCTCGATCGAGAACGAAACCACCATCAGTACCGAGCTGCGCAGCGGCACACCGTGGGTTCGGGCAATCAGTAACACCCAGCTTTCGGCTGTGCGCGTGCGTTTTGCCTGGCCGGCGCTCCAGTCTGTGGATGCCAGCAGCAATATCAACGGCTACCGGATTGAGTACAAAGTCGAACTGGCTACGGACGGCGGTGCTTATCAGCAGGTGCTGAGTGAGGCTGTCGACGGCAAGACCACGAGCACTTATGAGCGCACCCGCCGCATCGATTTGCCGAAGGCAACATCCGGCTGGCTCATGCGCATCACCCGGCTGACGATCAACCAGAACAACAACAAAATCTCCGACACGATGCAGATTGCGGGCTTCACCGAGGTGATCGACGCAAAGATCCGCTACCCGAACACCGCACTGCTTTACATCGAGTTCTCTGCCGAGCAATTCCGCAGCATTCCTGCGGTAACCGTCGGCTGCAAGGCCCGCAAATGGCAGGTCCCAAGCAACTACGACCCGGTGTCGCGGACATACAGTGGTATCTGGGACGGAACGCTCAAAGAGGCCTACACCAACAATCCGACCTGGGCTACATACGGCATCACGACGGCCGACCGCTTCGGCCTGGGCCGCCGCATCAAGCCGTGGATGGTGGACAAGTGGGAGCTCTACCGCATCTCGCAGTACTGCGACCAACTGGTACCGGACGGGAAGGGCGGCCAGGAGCCACGCTTCATCTGCAACCTGAACCTGCAGAGCAAGGCTGATGCCTGGTCGCTGCTGCGCGACATTTCGGCGATCTACCGGGGCATGACCTACTGGGCCCAGGGCCAGGTCTTCACCCTGTCGGATATGCCGCGGGCCACTGACTTCGACTTCGCCTACACCCGGGCGAATGTGATCGACGGCAAGTTCACCTACTCGAGCGCGTCGGAGCGCACGCGGTACAGCCGCGCTCTGATCAGCTACGACAACCCGGCGAATAACTACGACACCGACGTCACTGCCGTTACGGATGCCAAGCTGCAGCGCCGCTACGGCGACAATCCGCTGGAGATCAGTGCCATCGGCTGCACCCGCGAGTCTGAGGCGCAGCGCCGCGGTAAGTGGGCGCTGCTCACCAACTCCAAGGATCGGGCCGTTACTTTCAAGGTCGGCCTCGACGGGCGCATACCGCTGCCTGGCTACGTGATCCCAATCGCCGACGAACTCCTGGCCGGTCGGCCGGTGGGCGGGCGAATCTCGGCGGTGAACGGCAAGGTCATCACACTGGACCGCGATACCCAGGCCAAGCCCGGTGACCGATTGATCCTCAACCTGCCCGACGGCAAGTGCGAGGGGCGCACCGTGCAACTGGTCAGCGGCCGGCAGGTCACCGTTACCGTGGCCTACTCTGTGGCGCCTGAGCGTGAACTGGTATGGGCGCTCGATGCCGATGACCTGGCAATCCCATTGTACCGGGTGGTGAGCGTCGCCCGGCCGGAGCCTGGCGTGTTCGAGATCTCGGCCGTGCAGTACGACCCAAGCAAATTCGCGCACATCGACACCGGCGCGCGCCTGGAAGAACGCCCAATCAGCGTTGTGCCGATCACCGTCGTTCCGCCACCGTCCAGCATCACGCTGACGTCGAGCTACGCGGTGAACCAGGGCATCGCCATCAGCACCATGAACATCTCGTGGCCTGCTGTGAACGGCGCCGTCGCCTATGACGTGGAGTGGCGCAAGGACAGCGGCAACTGGATCAAGGTGCAACGGACCGGCTCTACCAGTGTTGACGTGACCAGTATCTACGCGGGCGCCTACATGGCCCGTGTTCGCTCGGTGAGCGCCTTCGAGATCTCGTCGATATGGAAGAACTCCAACCTGACCAACCTGGAAGGGAAGGTCGGCCTTCCGCCGGCGGTGGCGTTCCTGACCACCACCAGCGAGCTGTTCGGAATCGGCATCAAGTGGGGCTTTCCTGCTGGCGCCGAAGACACCCAGCGCACCGAGCTGTGGTATGGCCCGGCGAATGATCTGACGGCAGCGACGAAGTTGGCCGACCTGGCGTATCCGCAGGCCGACTATCGGATGCAGTCGCTGCTGTCTGGCGCCTCGTTCTTCTTCTGGGCGCGCCTGGTGGACCGCACTGGCAATATCGGGCCGTTCTATCCGGTGGTGAATGGCGTGATTGGGCAGGCGAGCTCGGAGGCTGGTCCAATCCTTGATCTGATCGCCGGCCAGATTGGCGATACCGAGCTTGCGAAGGAGATCATGGACCAGATCGACCTGATCTCTGGCTCCGGCCCTGGCTCGGTCAATGACAGGTTGGAGCAGGCAAAGCAGGAGCTGGAAGACTTGATCGACCAGGTAACGGACGCCCTGGCCTACGATCCGGCCAAGCCATACACCGTCGGGCAAATCGTTCGGCAGGGCCAGTACCTGTACCAGGCGATCAAAGCGGTTCCGGTGGATACCCCGCCGCCCGCCGCCGAGTTCTGGTTCAACATGGGCACCATTGCCGAAACAACTCAGGCCATGGCGCTCCAGATCCAGCAGAACAAGGCGTCAATCGAAACCGTGGACGGCAAGGTAACGGCTCAGGCGTCGGCCCTGCAGTCGCTCCAGGCAAGCTGGCGCGAGGATGATGGAGAGGGTGATCTTTCGGACGCCCTACAAAACTGGGATGCCGCCGCGAAATTCGCCCAGCAGGTCAAGGTGCAAGCCTCCGACAACCTGGCCATGGTCGAGCGCACCACGTCGCTGGATGCGGCAGTCGGCCAGAACAAGGCAGCACTGACCACACTCGAGCAGGTGGTGGCCACCGACAAGCTGGCAACGGCAGAGCGCATCGATCAACTGAAAGGCGAAGTCGATGACAACTCGGCGGCGGTGCAAACCGTCAGCAAGTCACTGGTCGACACGAGCAAGGCGATCGCCTCGCAGTCCACCACGCTCGAAGCCATAGCCGGCGGCGGGCGCGATGGGACGGACGAGGGTGACCTTGCGAGTGCTCTCAGCGAATGGAAGAACAAGGCTGCTATCCAGATCACAGCCAAGGCCCAGGCAGACACCGACGGCAAGTTGTCCACCATGTGGGCGGTGAAGATGCAGGTGAACCAGAACGGCCAGTATGTAGCGGCCGGTATCGGGCTCGGTATCGAGCAGAACGCCGAAGGCCTTCTGCAAAGCCAGTTCCTGGTGAGTGCTGATCGGTTCGCTGTTGTTAACACGTTGGCTGGCGGGACCATCACTACGCCGTTTGTGGTGAGTGGCGGGCAGGTTTTTATGAACTCTGCCTTCATCCAGGATGGCACGATCACGATGCTGAAGATCGGGCAGGCGTTGCAGTCTGATAACTACGTTGAAGGTATTCAGGGGTGGAGATTAGATAAGGCTGGCAACTTAGAATTTAACGGGCCAGCTCCAGGCGGCGGGCGTCTATCGATGACCAATAGAGCTATTAAGGTATATGACGCTAACAACGTTAAGCGTGTACAACTTGGAGATCTATCGGTATGAGCCATGGGGTAAGGGCGTGGGATGCTTCCGGCAATCTTCAAATGGATACTGATAGTTTCACGTATCAGGCTCTACATAACGCCGTATATACGCTAACAATGGGCGCCATAGTTACTGCAAGTATTTCCGGGTTCGACCCGGCAAAATGCACAGCAGTGATACTACCCACCCAGGGCGCGCCCAACAACTACTGCTACAGCGCTATGCCGTTTATGTCGGTAGGTGTCGGTTCAGTTGTTGTTCGTTCAAAACACCCAAATGAGCCTGGCGCGATAGGATCAACAATACAGTTCAGGCTGCTTGTAATGAGGTTCAAAAATTGACTTTCGGTCTATCTGTTGTAAACGACGGGAGCTATGTACAGATAGACTCAGAGCAACCTAGGCTTTGTGCGCTGTATAGTGGAACGTATCAGGCATCTGGTAGTTCATCGGTGTCAGTGTCGTTCCCGTCCGCCATAACCACACCGGAGCCGCCGTGCGTATTCATTCAGAACAGCGCAGCTAGACCGAATGAGCTTTACACGAGCATGACCATTAACGGAGGTCCTGGGGCGTGGACTGGGTTTTCAATAACCTCCCTGAACGTCGACTTCAGGCCTGCGGGAAAGTGGTTTGCAGCGGTGTTCGCTTCATTATCTAAGGCCGATTATGGGCTAAGGATGTGGGACGCAAGCGGCGTTTTGATTTTCGATTCAGGTGCAGCTCCGGTGATCTTCACGAGGGCTAATAACTCATGGTCATATCAGGGTCAGGTAGTTTTAAATGCAACCGCACAGGCGTACTACTGGGCGAATGGATCTGTTGCACCGCTGCAATCCGATGAGTACTTTATGATCAACCCGTTTTCAAGGGGGATACTCCAGAACCACACCAATTGGATGACCTCAGCCGTGAGATTCAACTACACGGAAAACAGGCTACAGATATTCGGCGTTAGTGCAATTTCAGCATGGACAAACATTGGTGCGCCTGGCGCTGTGTTCGCCAGACTTCCTGGAACGTAGTAAGAGTTCTATATTTAAATTTTAAGAACCCGCCATGAGCGGGTATTTTTTTGTCTGGAGAAAAATATGCCCTGGTATAGAGCCGGCACAGTTTCAGTCACATTGAATTCAAATGCCGTTATCGGAACCGGCACGGCCTTTGTTGCCAACAGCCGGGTAGGTGATGCCTTTCTCGGCCCCGATGGCGGGTGGTATGAGATCACAAACATCGCCAGTGACTCGGCAATGTCGATCGCTCCAAACTATCGTGGCGCCACCAACGCTGCTGGCGTGTACGCACTGACCCCGGTGCAGGGCTATACGAAGGACCTGGCTGACCAGGCCAGGGCCATGATTCAGCAGTGGGGGGCAACGCTTGCTGGTCTGGGTTCGGTATCCACTGAAAATATTGTGCCTGTGACGAAGGGCGGTACGGGCGGCACCACCCAGGCTGCGGCTCGCAGTGGCTTAGGGCTCGGCACTGCCGCCACTCGATCCGTAGGTCTTGCTACCGGCAACGTTATGGAGCTGTCGTCGTCCCTCGCAGTAGTTGGTAATTCTTCATTTGCATTGGATGGCAGTCGTTTCATCTCGCACCTAGACGGTACCACCACAGGCGCGGCTCCGGGCGCCCCGAATGCGGTGGGGATACGGTCCAGGTTTGCGGACAATAGCCTTTGGGCCATCGATATTGTGGCAGGCGTTTACCAAACCGCTGCTGGCATTTACTGGCGCCAAGTCAATGCGAGTGGTGTATCACTCGGATGGCGCCTGATCTACGACAATGCCAATACCACCCGCGCCGCTGACGGCACATTGAAGGCGATTTAAATGACGACTCGCGCAGCAGTAAACATCCTTGGCGCTACTGGCGCCCTAATCGACATCACTTCCCTGGGCGTCGACACCATTACCACGGAACACCCTGGCCCCGGCCAGTACCTGATTCACGGAACGCTAGGCATGGCGCCGGCGCCAGAAGGCTGGGGCTACGTGCTGAATCAGGTAGACGCCGACTGCTCGGTCGCCATCGGATACTCCGATGGAGTACTGGCGGTGAGCGCCGCCAAAGACGGCGAGCCGACAGACCTCGCGCACAGCATCACGCTGCATGTCGCGGTGGAGTCGTTGCCGCCTCAAGAAATGCCGGCTCCTACGCCGCCACCTACTGATGATCCTCTTGATCTGGCCCAGGCTGAAATCGCCCGCCTGCGCTCGATCGCGGATTACGCCGTTGCGCCGCTGCAGGATGCCGTTGACGTGGATGAAGCCACGCCCGAAGAGGTCGCATCGCTGAAAGCCTGGAAGAAATACCGCGTAGCGCTGAACCGCGTGCCCGAGCAGGCGGGCTACCCGCAGGTCATCGACTGGCCGGTTGCACCGACGTAATTGTTGACCGAACACCGCCACCCGCCACTGCGCCGGGTTTTTTTCGTCTGGAGAAAAGCATGCCGATCACCGAGCAGCAGTTGCTGCAGATCCTCCCGAACGCCGGCCGCCAAGCCGGCGTTTTTGTTCCTGTCATGAACACGGCCATGAACCGTTACGGCATTGTCGGCACGCCGCGCGCCGCTGCATTCATCGCCCAGGTCGGGCACGAGTCGGGCCAGTTCCGCTGGCTGAAAGAGTTGTGGGGGCCCACGGCGCAGCAGGCCGGCTATGAAGGGCGCGCCGACCTTGGCAATACCGTCGTGGGTGACGGCTCAAAGTACCGTGGCCGTGGCCTGATCCAGATCACCGGCCGGACCAACTACGCCGCGTGCGGCGAAGCCTTGGGCCTGGACCTGATCAATCAGCCTGAGCTGCTCGAGCAGCCGCAATATGCCGCGATGTCGGCGGCGTGGTTCTGGTCTAAGAAAGGCCTGAACACGCTGGCTGACCAGGGTGATTTCGTGAAAATTACTCGGCGCATTAACGGTGGGATCAACGGCATGGCTGACCGCCAGGCGCTGTACGACAAGGCATTGAAGGTGCTGGCATGAAGATCCTTCCTTATGTAGTCGCGCTGCTGATCGGCGCCGTCGGTGCCTGGATGTGGCAGGCCAACAGCTACGGCAAGATCATCGCCGACAGCAATGCCAGCCATCAGACCGATCTAACCAACATTGCCAATGCCGGGGCCGCCCAGGTTCGCCAGGCGCTCGACAAGCAGCAGCACGCCGAGCAGGCGCTTGCCGACCTCGACCAGAAAGCCCAGAAGGAGAAGACCGATGGTCTCGCTGAAAATGAAAAATGGCGCGCTGCTGCTGCTGACTCTGCTCGCCGGCTGCGCATCTCGGGAAGTTGTCGTTCCGGTGGCGGCGACGTGCCCAGCCCCTCCAGCGCCTCCAGCCTGGGCGATGCAAGCACCGTCGAACTCTCTGCGGCTGCTGGATCAACTGTTTTCGATATCCGGGCCGGGATCATTGCAGACCAAGCAGCCCTGAAGGCGTTACAGTCGTATGTGATGAACGTGTGTCGATAGGGGATTGTGTTCGGTCGGCAGGACGCCGGGGGAGGTTTGAAACAGTTCCGAAACAAAAAGTAGAGTCCGCATTCTGCGCGGTACACAGAGCATATTTTTTGCCATGGTTTCGGAACGTAATTTCTCTACAGGCCGCAGCCCGCTTGATTTTCACGCTCGGATTGCAAATCCGCCTACGCCGGTTCGATTCCGACCTCGGCCTCCACTCTTAGAAACCCCGTAGATTAACGTCTACGGGGTTTTTTATTGCCTGGGATTTGGGACGTGTTCTGCAACCCCAAGCTTGTTTGATCGAAACCAGAGTGCAGAACAGCACCAGACGGGGGCAGTTACTTCGTGGGGTTAACGATTTCGCCGACCCGCCTAAGGCCGACCTCTAGTTTCCGACAGTGGCACTATGATGCTTCCTGCCGATAAAAACAGCGCATCGAGCGCTGGCCTTTTCGCATCTGGCTTCCAGTGTTAGATTCGTCGCATTAATACCCACAAGGACAGTGAAATGGCCCGCTATTTCAAAAAGCCAGACAGTGACCAAGTTGAAGAGGTCGATGCATTTCAGGTTCTGGCGATATTCTTTCTCGGCGCGATCTATCTGCTCTTCGCCGGCCTTTGGCGGCATTTGCTAATCTGGGGTATCGCCATAGGCTTGGGTATTTTTGCCGGTCCGCCTTGGATGGCGATCCCTATCGCCGGATTGCCCATTATTTACTGCTTTTTGATACGTAAAATCGTGGCTGACGAGTATTTGAAGAAGGGCTGGTCGGAGGTGCCCGATCCAAAGCTTGCACTCAAGAAAGCAGCGCCAGGCGCTCAGTCTCTCGCAGAGTAGTTGTTTCGAAGCTGGCCCAGATAGTGCTGGGCTTTTTGCCCCTGGCTTCGGCTAAAAGATCGGCGGTGTAAATGTTTAGTAAGCGTCTGCTACTTTTTTGGCTCAGTCCTTGAGGCGTCTAACTCGTTTTGTAGCGAGCGGAGACGGTTGTCATTTGGATGTTTCAGTTTTAGCTCATTCAGATTTGTTTGCGCCGTTGAATATTGGCCGACCTTTATTAAATTTCGTACCAGAACTATTTGAGTTATTCGCCCTGGTGCGATATCAAAAGCCGCTTGGTTAAATACTAGGGCTTTGTCAAAGTCGGCGTACTGTTTGCCGTTGTCACCCATGTATAAGAGACCCAGTACGTTGTTTGCCGCGAGCTGATGAGGGTTGATTCTGACCGCCTGTTCCAGGCGCTCTCGAGCTGTCGGGATTCTGCCTTGCATCAGATCCGCATCTGCCATATTGACGAGATAGTCGTAGGAACCCGCTGGGTAATAGCTGGCTGCTTTTGCCGCATAGTCTCCCGAGCGCGGGTAGTCACCTAACTCATAGTAGCTAAGGGATATATAGCGTAAGGCGGATGCCTTTTGTTGATTGCTGGCCGCCGGGTCGGCTTCAATTTGTTTAAATTTTTCAATGGCCTCCGTGCTGTTTCCATTGTCTTGAAGTGCCTGGCTTTGCGTGAAGTTGGTTTTTATTTCGTTTTTATGTTCGTTGGCCTTCACGAGTTCTCGAACTTTGTCGCAGCCGGACACTGTCAGGCAGAAACAAATCATGAACATTATTTTGACTTTGCGCATTTCATTACTCGACTTTGGCGGACGTGGCAGCCTTAGCATTAAAAAGTTTGGGCGGACTCAGGGGGGAATGATGCTCAGCCTCGCGTCGTTTTGGGAAGAGGAAACCCGCCGTGGTTGATAAATTTTCCAGAGCGAGGGCGCGTTCAATGTCTTAAACTGCGCCTGCCAAAACAATCACCGAAATCGACACCGGCTTTTTTGCCTCTGGCAATACCTGACCTGAAAACGAATGGAGTAACACCCCATGGAAGGCAACAATACCCAAAACGAATACCGCAAGCCCAATAACCTGGCCGGTCTCGGGCGGCGTTTGGGCGGTCAGTGCATCGATTCGCTGATGACCTTCTTTCTGTTATTCGCGGTAGGGCGCACGGCTGAGGTTTTTGGTTTTCCGTCTGACGTGGCGGGGGTTCTGGCGGTGGGCACGGCAGGGGCTTACTACCTGTTTTCCGACGCTCTGCCCAACGGTCAAAGCTTGGGTAAAAAGCTGCTGGGGATGTCGGTGATCGATGAGCGCAGCTACCTGAGCTGCAATCTGTTGCAATCGTTTATGCGCAATATCACGACGCCCTTTCTGAGTGTTCTGGACTGGATTTTTATTTTCTTTGGTTCACGCAAGCGTCTAGGCGACATGCTCGCATCCACGGTAGTGATCCGCTCCAGGTAATCAGTCTATAGCGGCCAGGTATTTGTAGCCTTTACAACACAATCAATACCATCAAGTTACACGATAGGCGTGACGCACTTCATTTTGAACGGTCTTATCCATCGAGCATTAAAGCTTGTGGATAGAGAGTCCTGTGATGAAGTTGAATAATCTAACTAAGGCGGCACTGATTGTCGCGTTGTTATCGTCCCTGTCGGGCTGCTGGATATTCATGCCGCCGGGTGGTGGTGGTGGTGGTGGTGGTGGTCACGGTCAGGGCGGCGGCCCAGGCGGCCCAGGTGGTCCCGGTCCGCGTTAAGTAACGGCTTATCAGGGCAAGCCACGCTATTCATCTTGATGAGGCGTGGCTTGCTTTTTTTTGCCTGGCTTAAATCACGGGCAAAGAAAAGCCCGCGATGGGGAGTGCGGGCTAAAAGGTGTTTCTCTAGGAGCTGAAACAACATTAGACGCTCATCTGTGAAAGCCTTGTGAAAGGGCAGACTCAATGTATCTCGATGTATTTTAGGTCGATCTGCCCAGACGGATAAGGTATCTGTCACAGACATGTACCCCCGTTTGCATGCCGCTCCATCTTCATGTCCACCCGCCTGCTGTCAGCCTTTGTGCTGTTGGAGAGGGGCTGCGCTGACGTCAGACGGGCGAGATGGTCGCCAGCAGACCGATACCGATGGTCAGCACCAAAAAGCCAAACAGGAAAATTGCCATCTTGGTCATAAGGCCTCCGAAGGGAAGGGGCGGCAGGAACATTCCTGTCGCGCTCGACAAGGGTGTCGGGAGTGGCCCTATTGTCCGCCTCGATGACATTTCGATACAGGCGCAGATAACAAAGAAAAAACCGTATCAGATGCCTGCGCAAGGCTTTGGTCAGGGGCGTTGGAGAGAGTCGGGTTTATCAAGATCAGCGTGTGAGCCAGGCATTGAGGGTACGGCGCGCTACCTGAGACAGCCGCTGCATTTCGCCCTAAGATGGCGCCCACAGCCTCAACAATAAGAGAGGGCCAACCCTCGATGGAAAGACGTCAATTCAGCGGTGGCATGAAAGGCAAGAACCTGCGCTACCTCAATGAGCCTTCCGGTCATCCGGCGTCGGCCACCCGCGTCGGCTTCCTGCTGCTCGAGCACTTCTCCCTGCCGGCCTTCACCCAGACCCTCGACACCCTGGTCACCGCTAATCTCCTGCGCCCCGAGCTGTTCGCATCGCGCACGTTTGGTTGGGGTGACGGCGAAGTCATCAGCGACCTGGGCCTGGTGATCCGCCCCGATGCACGCCTCGACGTGGCGGCATTGCAAACGCTGGAATTGCTGGTGATCTGCGGCGGCTTTCGCACCGAGCTGAAGGCCAGCGACGACTTCATCCACCTGCTGCGCTGTGCTGCCGAGCAGGGCGTCAGCCTTGCCGGCTTGTGGAACGGCGCCTGGTTTTTAGGTCGCGCCGGCCTGTTGCAGGACTACCGCTGCGCCATCCACCCCGAACATCGTCCGGCGCTGGCGGAAGTCTCCAAGGCTGCCCACGTCACCAGCGAGCCGTATGTCATCGACCGCGACCGCCTGACCGCATCCAGCCCGTCCGGGGCGTTCCACATGGCGCTGGATTGGATCAAGGGCCTGCACGACAAGGCGTTGGTCGAAGGCATTGAGGATATCCTGGCCTTCGAGGAGTCCCGCTACCGGCGGATCAAACCGACGGAAAACGTCAGCGTCAGCGCGCCGTTACGCGAGGTGGTGAAACTGATGGACGCCAACCTCGAAGAACCGCTGGAACTCGACCAGCTCGCCGCCTACGCCGGCCGCTCTCGCCGTCAGCTCGAACGGCTGTTCAAGGAGCAATTGGGCACCACGCCGCAGCGCTATTACATGGAACTGCGGGTGACGGAGGCTCGCCGGTTGTTGCAACACACCGAGTTGTCGCAGGTGGAGGTGCTGGTGGCGTGCGGGTTTGTTTCGCCGAGTCATTTCAGTAAGTGTTATAGCGCTTATTTTGGCTACAGGCCGTCGAAGGAAAAGAGGTTGGTCAAGTAGCGCGAGTGAAGCGTATCGATGAGATCTGTGTCGCCAGGTAGGCATTTGCAGGCGCAACTGAAGCGCTGGCCAGTACCAGCAGATCAAGCACGTCTTCCGCCAATTGCAGGGTGCCGCATAAGGTACGCACCTTCGCGTCCGCAGCCTCGGCGGCGGTGAGGCTCACGGATTGGCGCGGGAGTTTGCTGGCGACTGCATTGATGTCGGTAAAGCCGCGAACCTCTGAATCAGCACCGCTGCTCGGACACGTCAGCCGCCCGCGAACGATGCCCATGCGCTGCGTGCTGTCGCCTTGCACGCTCAATACCAAAGACGTTCCATCGCCCGCGACCCAACTGCCCGCCAGCGCATTTTCAACGGGTAACAGCGTCGATGGCGAAGGCGGCTCAAGGCATAGTTGTTTCTCTACCCGCCGATAGACCAGCTTGTCGACATAGGTTCCCGGGGCGGCAAGTTCAGGGAACTCGCTGCTTGCGACCAGCAGGTGGGACAACGTCAGCACTTCGCCTGTAGTCGTCACACTCAACTGCCCGCTCAATCCGGAAGTCCAGTTCCAGCTGGGGTCACAGGGCTCGGCGCCAAGATCGCGCCAGTTAATGGCCAACGCGATGGGTTGGTTTTTTTCACGGTTAGGGCCTGCGCCCAAGGAAATGCCGCTCACCGAATACTTGCCCGTTGAGCCTGTCGAAGAGTGATAGGTGCCATAAATGTGCTGTCCCGACACCGCCAGATTCATGACTGAGCCGTAGTCGTTCTTCCAGGTGCCGGCGATCGATACGGTTTCAATCGAAGGGCCCGGGAGGGCGAGTTTTCCATTGGAGATTGAACGCGCTCCAGGTGTGAAATATGTCGATGACGATCGCGTGATGATCTGCGGACCCTCAGCACGATTGAACAGCCACATGCCTACGGGGGCTAACGAATAGACCTCATGACTGCATTTCACGACTTGATACTCGTACACCGTGTAGCAGTGCTCCATCACAAGTGACCCCACCAGCACAAGGTCGGCCAGGCCCAATGGTGCGAATTGAGGCAAACGCTCGCCTTTTTGTGGGCCTTCTTCGATCAGGCAGTTGTAGAGGTTGGCGCCCAAGGTGATCTCACCGTCGGCAAACCCCAGCACGATGTCGGGTTCTCCTCCCTGCGCAATACGCGCCAGGGTTCGGCGCATTAAACCGTCATCCCCTTTGAACTGCGAAGAGCCTGAGTCGAGCGCGAACTTGAGGTTACTGGCCATTAGCTCTGAGCCGACCGAGTAGGACTTCAGGTCGGCCGACCAGATGTATTCCACACCGGCTAAGGTGCTGTACACCGACCATGCCAAAAATAGGTGCGGGCCCTGGGTTTTCGTGGGGTCCACACCGCCCATTTGGCAAGTGCCGTTGCGGGCTTGGTTATCCCAATCAAATGCGACGAAGGGATGGGCGGGAGAGAGTTGGCCGTCACGCATTAATGCCTGGAGTAAAAAGGAGCTGCGCCCCTCGACGTAAGCGCTGCTGCAAGGTAAACCCAGGCCGCCGTCCCAATCGAGTTGCTTGAATTGTTCGCCGTCGTAGGCGGTGGCTAGCAGCAGTTGCGTCTCCAGTGGCGTACCGCAAGGCATTGTCAAAACGTCCGAGGCGGACTCCACCTGCAGGGTGCCCCAGGGGCCAAAGCTGTAAGGCCGCTGCAGGCAATCGGTAAAGGCAAAGGTGCTGGAAGACTGGGCGTCAAAGCGGCCACCGGCAGAATGCACGCACTGGTTGGCCGGACAAAATGCCGAGGTGATCCAGTTCATGTTGGTGCCTGAATCGATTGCGAACTTGAGCGGTTGGCCAGGGGTGCCGAGTTTAAGCGTGCAATACCAAGGCGAAGCACCGTTGTTCTGATAAGGCCCGCGCTGCATGGGGAAAACCAGGCGGTTTTCCAAGTGTTTATTGCTCATGGGAACTCCGTTTCCATTCGGATTGATAGGCGCCCGACCCGTGTCGGGCGCGTGAATGCGCCTGGCAATATTCAGCCTGATCGCCTTGGCGACCACTGCCAGCAGCGAACCCTTCACGTTGTCGGATTCGACGCTGAACTCAGGCGATTTCAGCGCAACGCCTCGCCTTCGGTTTCCGGCATGAACGCGGCAAGAATGACCGTGACCAAAAGAAAAGCATTGATGATGCTGGTCGTCTGGTTGAACGAAGTGCCGTAGGCGATCAGCGCGCCGATCAGCGATGGTGCCAGTACGTTCGCCACACGCTGGGCGAAAATCGCCCAGCCGTAACCCACAGTTCGTAACGAGGTGGGATACAGCTCACCGATCCATGCCCCCCACACCCCCCATGCGCCGAGGCTAAAGAACGCCAACGCGAAATTGCTCAGGTAGAGCATTTCCAGGCTGTGGGCATTGGCAAAACCATACCCCGCCAGCACCGATGCGCTGATAAACGTCACGATGACTTTTTTGCGCCCAAAGCGCCCCGTCAGATACGACGCGGCCATATAGCCCGGGATCATGCACAACGCCGACAGCGCGATAAAACCGTAGCTCTGCGGCAAGCTCAGGCCGCGCTGCTGCAGCAAGGTGGGTAGCCAGGTTTGCAAACCCCAGTAACCCCAAGAGAAGGTAAAGTTGACCGTGATTTGCAGCAGGCTGACCTTCAGCAGAGCGCGGCTGAAGAGGTCACGCTGGCGACCCGAAGCACTGCGATCAACCTGCAGTTCGCAGTGCTCGGGTATGCGCACCGCCCCTTGGCTCAATACGGCAATCGCCGCTCTGGCCTCCTGTTGCCTGCCGGTAGAGGCTAGCCAATAAGGCGACTCCGGGACCCAGCGTGCCACGGCGATCGCCCACAACCCACCGAGCGAACTCAAGACGATGATCGCGCGCCAGCCTTGCGGCAGTAACCACACCGTGGCGCCCAACGCCAGCAGCATTCCAATGGGCCAACCGGAAGCGAGATAAACCGTCAGCGAGCCGCGCTGGCGCACCGGCAACAGTTCCTGGTAATGCGCGAAGGTCACCACCATCATGCCCACGGCGGCGACCCCGGACAGCAATCGCAGGGCATACAGGGTCGAGTAATCGGGTGCAAACGCACTGGCCAGGGAGATGACGCCATAAGCCCCCAGGCTCCAGATGATTGCGCGTTTACGCCCAATGCGTTCTGCAACTTTGCCCCAGGCCAGCGCACCCAGCAGCATGCCGATGAACATCGCGCCGATCAGGTGGCCCACGCCAAGGGCATCCAGGCCAAACTCGGCGGCAATCAGCGGCGCGGTGTAGACAATGATCATCATCTCCCAGGCTTCAATCGCAAAGACAAAGAACAGCACCAGGCAACACTGCAGGTGAGTACGGGTCAGGGGAAATTCTCGGAAGACGTCGCCCACGTTGCAGGTGTGCGAATCCGGCGCAGGTTCCGGGTGATCGGTGTGTCGCGTGGAGGAAATATCAGTCATGGTGGCGATCCTTTTGCAAGTCAGGCTCTGACGCGGTTGCCAATTGGCGCGGGGTCGCGGAACAAACCAAACCGTTCGATTTCAGCTTCCGGTGGCGGCTCGCAGCTACCGACTCGACTCGGACGCCAGCCAAACCGGCGCTTCATACCCGCCATCGCTTCGGCCACCTTGAATGCCGCGACCACCGGATCTATCACCGGCACGCCGACTTCGCGTTGCACCTCCTCGAAAAAACCGAATTCGATGGTGCAGCCGAGGATGATGGCTTCAGCGCCGTCTTCTTCGACTGCGCGGTGGGCTTGCTCGATGATCTTGCGACGGGTCACCGCGTGATCGCGCTGGAACTCGTCGACGCCCATGCCCAACGGGCGTAGCGAAGCCAGCCGTGCACCGGCGCCATAGCCCAGTACTCGCGCGCGCATCTGCTCGATCCATTTAGTGCGCCCGACAATGATCGAAAAGCGATTGGCCAGGTGTTCCACGACCTGCAGGCTCGCCTGGCAGGGCGCGATAACCAGGGTTTCACCGGATATTTCCCGCGCGTCTTCCAGTGCCGGATCGTAAAAGCAACCCAGCACTAACGCGTCCACGCCTGCCCGGGCGCAATCGCGGGCGATGTGTACGCTGCGTTCATACGTAAGGGCCTCGTAGGCGCGGTATTCCAGGTGCGTCGGGCTGGGCGTCATGTCGAACGACACCACCTCCACCTGAGTGGAAGGCTGCTTGATGCTGTGCAACAGCTCAGCGATGGGCGCGTCAAAGGTTGGGCAGCCGATCGGGTTGAGCCAGCGCACGGTCACTGCAATGTCTTGCGGGGCGATGTTGAAGGTTGAACTGTCCACACGGTATTCCTCGATAGGTGGGTTGAATGGCACTAGAAGAACTTCACCAGGGCCATGGTCAAACTATTGGAATAGGGCAGGTTGTCGCTGTGGTAGTAGTCAACGTTCAGGTTGGCCGACAGGTAGAGCCCCTGTTTGCTGAAACCGGTGTAGGTCATCGCCGGGCCGATTTTGCCTTCGCGCGATTCCTTGAAGTCGGACGCTGAGCGATTGTTGATGTGGTAGGCGTGATGGACGCCCAGCCACACATCGTCGGTGACCAGGTACCCCGCGGCGATGTCGGCGAGCCAGAAGCTGACGCCGCCACGCAGGCGTGTCGGGTCGCCGTTGCCGAGATCGCTCGCGTGACGATTGCGCGCGGCGTAGTGGATGCCGGCCGGCGTAAAGGTGGCGGCAAAACGACCCACGCGCAGGTAGTTGGCGACGCTGAAGCTCGCGCCATAGCGGTTGGCAAACGCGCCGTAACCGGTGCCTTCATCGTTGCCGTTGGGAAACTCCAGGGAGAGCGTCGGGTTGACCCAGAAGGTGGTGAAGTCATCGGAGCCATAGGCACTCTTGGGCTCCACCACGTTGTAGTAATAGGCCAGGCCGAGGTTCGGCGACGCCACGCCCCACGCCCCGTTGTTGCGAGCGCTGTTGTCATTGTTGTAACCCGTATCGGCGCCGACCCAAAACTGCAATTGGTCGCGCTGCGTCCCGGTAAAGCCTGTTTCCGAAAAGTACGCCAGGACGGTGTTGCTGCCCGCACGCACGCTGCCTTTTGTCGTGCGGCTGAACACGGGAAACGATTCCAGGGCCCACTGTCCGGGTACGCCCGGTTGGGCGAAGCCAATGAACTGTTCGCCGTGTGCCGGGGGCGTGATCCCCAAAACCAAGGCAAGTGCGGGCCCTACCCATAAGCGCGATGAGTGTTGCAGTTTCATGTGGGTGCTCTCTTTTTGTTGTTGTTCTTGAAGGCCGAGCCGCAGGCGGGGTGCGGGGGGGCGCCCCGAAGTCACGTCACCAGGCCGTATACCGACTGAGCGGTCGCCGCATCGAGGTAGCCGTTCTTCAGATCGTCGCGCACCGCGTTCGGATCTCGTTGGCTGGCGGGGCCATACCCTCCGCCCGCGCCGGTACGCACCCGAACCAAGTCACCCGCGCTCAACGCGATGCCGCTGGCCATCGCGTGGCGCTCGCGTTGACCGTCCTTGCGGATGACTTCGACGTAGTTGGGCGTGCCCTCCGCCCCCTGTTCCAGGCCCCAGGGCGGAACGACCGAGCGGGTGTAGCCGCAGGTCATGAAGCTGCCATCGGCGCGAATCCGGTAATCGATGCACACGCCTCGGCCGCCTCTAAATTGCCCATGCCCGCCGGGTTCATCGTTCAAGGCCATGCGCTCGACATACAAGCCATAGCGCGCCTCGCAGACTTCGACGGGGCAGTTGTAGGTTTCGCCATGCAGCCCGGAGTAGACGGCGTTGTTGCCGTCGCGCCCGGGTTCGGCGCCCCAACCGCCGATTTCCGGTTCAACCAGGGTGAACAGGCGGCCGGTGTCCGGGTGCACGCCGCCAATGATCGTGGCGCACACCGAGGCGAAATTGCCGGCGGGCAAGCGCTCAGGAAAGCGCTGGGCCAGGCAGCACAGGATCAGGTCGTGAACCCGGATCAGGTTCTCGAAATAGAAGCCTTCGGCGGCGGGGGGCAGCGCGTCGAACAGCGAGCCGGGGCGGGTCAAGACCCTGAGAGGGCGAAACGTGCCGCCATTGGTAATGCCTTGGGGGGCGGTCAATGCCTTGAAGGCCATCTGTGCAGCAACGACGGCGCCGTCGCGGCTAAGGTTGGTCGGCCCTTGGCATTGGTCGGGGTTGTCGCGCAAATCGATGACCATTTCGGTGGCGCGGATATCGATCCGGACCTTGAACAGGCTGCCGTCATCCTGCGGTTCTTCCAGATTGAACTGCCCCGCAGGCAGTGCGCCAAGGGCTTTAAGGGAGACCTTCTCGCCCAGGTCCATGAAGTCTTTCATCGCCAGCAAAAACAGCGCGCTACCGTACTTGCTCGTCAGCTCGCGCAGGCGCATTGCTCCACCGCGCACTGCAGCCACCCCAGCCCACAGGTCGCCCTCCATGAAATCCGGCATCCGGGTATTGGCGCGCAGGATCTGCAACACCGAGCGGATCGGCTGGCCGCGGCTGATCAGCTTGACCGACGCCAGGCGCAGACCTTCCTGGAAGATGTCCGTCGCCTCCGTTGACAACGACCCCGGCACGCGCCCGCCGACATCGCTCCAGTGCGCGATGTTCGCGGTCCAGGCGACCAACTGGCCCTCGGCAAAGACCGGCATGGCCAGCACCACATCGTTGAGGTGAGTCACTGCGCCGTCGTGGGGGTCATTGCTGATGAAAACGTCACCGTCCTCGATGTCCTGCGGCAACGGATGGTGCAGCAGAACCTTCTTCACGGCCTTGTCCAGCACGCCGACAAAGGCCGGAATGCCTGCGCCGGAACTCGCGATGTCGCCGTGCGCGTCGGTGATCCCGGTGCCCATGTCCAGTACTTCGTAAATCACCGGGCTCATCGCGGCTTTGCGCATGGCGGTGAACATCTCGTCGGCAATCGCCTGGAGCGAGTTCTGGATGATGTCGCGTGTAAAGATATCAAGCGTACTCATTGCAGCGCTCCTTCAGCCGTTGATCATGATGTGCAGGTTGCCAAGGCGGTCGACGTGTACGCGGTTGCCGGGGTGAACGACCACTGTGGTGCCGGCGTCCTCAACGATTGCCGGGCCGAAAAATGTCATCAGCGGTTCGAGCAAGTCGTAGTCGTAGAGGCTCGCGTTGTGGCAGCCCTCTTGGGCGTAATCCACACGGCGCTGGCCTTTACAGGCGGCGCTGACGTGGCGCCCGGTGATCGGTAGCGCTTGGGGCGTCAACTTGCCGATCTGTGCCGTGGCGACCAGGTGAAAACCGATAATTTCCAGCGGGGCCTGCAGGCGGTAGGTGTAGTGCTGTTCGTAGAGACCATGAAAGCGCTGCTCGATCAGTGCCCAGTCCGCGTCGAGACATTCGTGCGGGTTGAGAGGCACCTCGACTGCATGTTCCTGGTTCTGGTAACGCAGCTTGCAATGCACCTGGAGCTCGACGTGTTGTGGGGGGATCGCTTCGGCGACGAATTGCTCGCGAGCCGTACCGCTCAATTCGTCGAGGAACTGCTGCGCCTGCTCAAGGTTGCCGGCCTGGGCTGTATCCACAAAGCGGTTGATAAACAGGTCGCGGCGCAAGTCCGAGAGCGTCATGCCCCAGGCCGAGAACACCGAGGCACTGCGCGGGATGATGACCTTGTTCACGCCCAGTTCCTGAGCGAGCGCGACGGCGTGCATCGCGCCGCCGCCACCGAAGGCCATTAGGGTCAGTTCGCGTGGGTCGTGGCCACGGCTCAAGGACACCAGTTTCAAGGCGTTGACCATGTTGTCGTTGGCCAAGCGCACGATGCCGCGAGCGATCTCGTCAGCCGGCAATTTCAGGCGTTGACCCAGTGCGTTCAAGCCATGCATAACGGCGGGCAGGTCAGCCTTCACGTGGCCGCCACAAAAGTAGTCCGGGTTGATACGCCCAAGCATCAGGTTGGCGTCGGTCGTGGTGATGTGCGTACCGCCGTTGCCATAGGCGGCGGGGCCTGGCACCGCGCCGGCGGACTGTGGCCCCACGTGCAGTTTGTCGAAGTCGTCGACCCAGGCGATGGAACCGCCGCCGTTGCCGATTTCCACCAGGTCGACCACGGGCACCATGATCGGATAGCCGGCATTGATCCTGTTGCGCTCAATCCAGTAATCGGTCTTGATCGACACCTGGCCGTTACGGATCAATGCACATTTGGCCGTGGTGCCGCCGATGTCGAGGCCCAATATGTTCGGCTCGTCGATCAGGTGTCCCAGTTGCGCAGCGGCCCAAAAACCGCTGGCCGGGCCTGACTCGACCATGGTGATCGGTGTCTGGCGGGCGTGCTCTACACTGTCGACGCCGCAGTTGGATTGCATGATGTACAAGGGCGCCTTATAGCCGCTGTCACGCAGGCCAGCGGCCAGGTCATCCAGGTAACGCGCAGCAATGGGTTGCACGTAGGCTGAAAGCACGGTGGTACTGGAGCGTTCGTATTCGCGCCATTCACGGGTGATCTGATGGGAGGCCACCACCGATACCTGTGGCCAGAGCCTGCGCACTTCGTTCAGTACCGCCTGCTCATGGGCCGGGTTGGCGTAGGCGTGCAACAGGCAGATAGCAATGGCTTGCACATTGTCGGCACGAAAGGCATCGAGGATTTGTGGCAGTTGCGAGAGGTCAAGCGGCTGACGTTCCTGACCATCGGTGTACAAGCGGCCCGCGACTTCGCGGCGCAGGTAGCGGGGCACGAAGGGGGCCGGTTTTACCCATTTGAGATTGAAGTAGTCCGGCCGGTTGGCGCGTGCAATCTCCAGCACATCGCGAAAGCCCTGGGTGGTAATCAAGGCCGTCTTGACGCCGCGACGTTCGGTCAGGGCATTGATCACCACCGTGGTGCCGTGGGCCAGAAAGTCCACGGTGTTCAGGTCCACGTCGGCCTTGCCGATGACGTTGAGTACGCCCTGGGCGAAGTTCGGCGGGGTGGTGTCGACCTTGGCGGTACGAATGGTCTGTTCGCCGGTGACCGGATCGCTTTCGAAATACACCAAGTCGGTAAAGGTCCCGCCGACGTCGGTGGCCACGCGCACTGTTTTGCCGTCCGTACCCACAGGGCATCTCCTGTTGTGTTTATTGTTATGGGCGCCAGGAGAAGGGGTCTCACTGGTGTTGACGGGATGCTAGGGCGCGGCGCACGGCGGCGACTACACACGGGGCGGGTAGGTGGCAACGATCGGGGCCGATCGACTACCCGCACGGGTAGGTGGGTGGGTCAATGAAAAGGCGTCAGCATCCCCAGGCGCAATGCGGCGGCCATGGCGGCTGTGCGACTGTCCACGCCGAGCTTGGCGAATACATGCTTGAGGTGGAATTTCACGGTGTTTTCAGAAATATCCATGGCCTGGGCAATGGCTTTGTTCGATCGGCCTTCGGCGAGCAGGGCGAGGATCTGTGTCTCTTTGGCGCTGAAGGGCGTGCGTGGGCGAACGGGATGGGCGCGCCATCCGCGCAGGCGGGTGATCACTGTGGAGTGCCTGGAATGGCTGTCGGAGCAGGCTTCCAGGGCGGCGAGTACGCAAGGTCCGGCCTCGAGTAACAGCCCAGGCAGGGCGGCTGCGGGTATCGACGCCAGGGTTGCGTCCAGCGCTACCGCATGACCTTTACCGTGAGCCGCCAGGGTCAGCACTTGCAGGCGCCATGCGGGCAGGCGCAAGCCTTGCGCCTGCAGCACCCCGACCCCGTGTTGCAGGCGATTGAGCGCGGCACCGGACGCACCGGTCGCGAACTGAAGCCGGGCCAATGCCAGCGTAGCCGCCTCCAGGTTACGCCAGTCCTCGGCGTTGTTCGCGGCGTGTTCGAGGTTGGCGGCCAGTGCTTCCTGGCGCGCCTGGGTCAACGACCCGCCTTGCACCAATAAGTCGACTCGCCAGGCGCAGACCAATCGTTCCAGGCGCTGCCAGTTGCGCGCGGTAGCCAGTTGGGCGGCGTGTTCAAGCTCCAGCAGTGCCGGTTGCAGGCCCAGATTTCGCAGGGCGCAGCGCCCCGTCACCTCGGCGGTGGTGGCCGCGATCTCCAGCCAGCCGTCGGTATGTTTGAGTGACGCCCAGCCATCGCGAAACCAGGGCGTCGCCTCGGCCCAGGCACCTTGCCAATACAAGTGCTGCGCCTTGAGGCAGCCCACCAGCGCCCTGACCGAGCTTTCGCTGCCAAACTGACTATCGGCAATGACCAGTGCGTTATCGACCATCTGCGCTGATGCCGAAAGCTGGCCCCCCAAGGCCAGGACCTGCGCCTCGTGGATACGGCAATAGTTCTCGCCCCGCGAGCTGGCGGCCAAGCGCATCTTGATCTGCGCCGAGCGGATGCTTTGCAGGGCTAAAGGCAACTGCCCCTGCCTCAGTGCCTGCAAGGCGTGGACGCACTCCAGCGTACCCTGGGCAAGTACGTCGTCGCCTGCGGTGCCTGCGCAATCGCGCGGTTTGAAGCGATCCATGTAGGCATTCGCGAGCGTGTGGATGACGTGAAAGTCCCGCGCCAGGCGAGGGTCATCCTCGACCCTGCTGTGGGCGAGGTACAGCAATTGCGTGGCGAGCGCGTGATCGCCGAGTTTGGCGTGCAGATAGGCCTGGAGCAGGAGCAAGTCCGGTTCCTCCCGGCGGATTTTCTCGTCGAATAAGCCCAGCAGGCTCTGCGCATAGCGAATGCCTTTGTGCAGCACGACCTCCCAACTGCCGGCGCGCACGACCAGCTCCACCGCCAGTCGGGTATCGCCGGCGCGCAGCGCATAGGTGATTGCCTGTACCCAATCTTTTTCCCCTGCCAGCCACTGGGCCGCGGCGTAGTGGATGTCGCGCGCGATGCTGGCGTCGATGCTTTGGTTGAAAAAATCCTGGAGCAACCGGTGGTGGCGGAACCACTGGCGGTCCGCATCCAGGGGCACCAACAGGGCATCCAGATGGGCCAGTTGCACCAGCCTTTGCGCACTGTCGCTGCGGCCGCGTACAGCGTCCGCCAGCTCCGCGTTGAAGCGCTCCAGCAGGGCCATGTCGCGCAAAAAGTCCTGGCCGTCTTGGGGCAGGCGCTGCACCACTTGCCCGGTCAGGTAGTCGGCCATATCGGCGATACAGCCTGAAAAGGCGCTCAGGCCGTACACCGATGCGTCGCCATTGGCGCACCACAGTCGGGCCAGTTGTACGGCAACCGGCCAACCTTCGGTTTTCGCGTGCAAGTGTTGTTGTTCGGTCGGCGAAACGGCGGGGCCGAGGATTTCGGCGGTTTCGACCTCGGTGAATTTCAGCGCTTGGGCAAACACTTCGTGTACCCAGCCGTTGGCCTTCCACTGCGCCAGCGGCCAGCCTGGGCGGGCGCGGGCGGATACTGCCCATTCGAGCCACGGCGCCGCCTGTTCCAGCAAGGCCTGTACCAGGGCGTCAAGCGCAGCATTTGCCGCTGCGTGATAGTCGTCAAGAAACAGCGTAACCCGGCGGTTTTCCAGGGCGAGCGCGTGGAGAAGGGCGGTGATCGTGCGGTGCGGCTGCACATCCAGCGACTGGGCGTGCGCCAGGCGTGTCAGATGGCCAAGATCAAGCCCCGCTCGATCCAGCGTCAAGATCAGATAGGACAGAAAACGATTCGGGTCGCTGTCGGCCTCATCCAAAGACAACCACGCGACGGTTGCCGATGGCGTGCTCGACAGCAGGGCTTGCCGCCATTGCATCAACAACGTGGTTTTCCCGTACCCGGCGGGCGCGACCAGCAGCACCAGAGGCCCCCTTGTCCGGGCATGCAAGGAAGCCAATAGCGCCTGGCGAGGTAAGGACGTGAGCAGCGTCAACGGCGGCGCCAGTTTGCCAACCCAGCACCATTCACTGACTACAGGGGGAGAAATGTGTTTATTCATGGCTGCGGGCTCATGCAGAAGAAGGCCGCTTGGGGTTGTATCAATTACGTTTTGGCTCAGGGGGGGCGAATAGTTACGTGATGTTTATTCAGTGTATGAAGCCAAGACCTGCGGCGAATTTGGCTGTGAAAAGCCGGCGTGAGAAGGCGGGAGAGGCTGCGCGGAATCCTTGCCACGTCGGCGTTGGTAAGGCGCCGTGCAGCTAATGCGCAACACGCCCTACAACAGTTGTAGGATATTTCTGGATTTTCAGCGCGGCACTTTTGGCGCGAAGCCTCTTAGAACCGCGCCAACCGATACCCCCCCAGTTCGGGCAAGCCCGACAGCAGCGGCCGCTCCGAAGCCAGTTGCACGATGATGTCTGCCGTCACCGCTGCCTGCGTCAACCCCAGATGCTGATGCCCGAACGCTAGCAACACCTTGCCATCTGCGACCCGATCGATAATCGGCAGCGAGTCCGGCAGGGAAGGCCGGAACCCCATCCATGGCGTGGCGTCCTGCGCATTGAGGTCTTGCCGGAACAACCCTTTGCTCAGGCGATGCAGCTGCCAGGCGCGTTGCATATTCGCCGGGCGCTCAAGGCCGGCGAACTCCACGGTGCCGGCCAGGCGCAGCCCGTCGGTCATGGGCGTCATGATGAACTTGCGCTCCAGGGAGGTGACGGCGAAGGGCAGGCGCTGATGTTCGTGGGGTAGCATCAGGTGGTAGCCGCGTTCGGTGTCCAGCGGGACGTGTTTACCCGTCAAGGCGGCGGTGAGTTTCGCCGAGTGCGCTCCGCAGGCGATCAGCACCTGGCGTGCAGCCAGCGGGCCTTGATCGGTGATCAACCTGACGCCCTGGGTGTCGACCTGCCCGTCCAGCACCCTGCGGGTGAGGAATTGCACGCCGCTGGCTTTGGCGGCGTTCACCAGTTCGCACACCACCCGGTACGGGTCGAGAAAGTGCCCGGTGCCTGCAAAGAACAGCCCGCCCTGGATGTGCTCGCTCAACTGCGGCGCGGCGTTGCGTATGGCCTCACTCGACCAGAACGCCACGGGCACACCTTGTTGTTCCATCCGCTGCCGTAACGCGTCGATGGCGCCCCGCGAATCCGCCCGCTCGAACACCAGCAACGAGCCGTCTTCGCGCAGCAGCTCCGGGTGGTCGATGCCTTGCAGCAAACGCTGCCATGCGCCCAGGCTGGCTTCATTCAGCGCACGAATACCGGCGACCGTGCGCCGGTAGCGGGCCGGGCGCAGGTTCAGCAGCAAACGCGCAAACCAGGGCAGGGCGCGGGGCAGGTATTTCCAGTCCAGGCGCAGCGGGCCCATGGGGTCCATCAGCATCGCGGGCAAGCGCTTGAGGATCGATAGATCGGCGATGGGGAATACTTGCTCGGTCGCCAGGTGGCCGGCGTTGCCATAGGAGGCGCCCATGCCGGGTGGCTGCGGGTCGATGACGATGACCTGGCGCCCTTGGCGTGCCAACTGCAAGGCGCAGGCGACGCCGATGATGCCCGCGCCGACCACGGCGATGTCGGCGCTTGGGGTTTCAAGCGACATTCTGTTCAGCCGACCAGTTGGCGTACCACTGGCGGAACAGCGTGTACTGGCTTTCGGTATAACGACGCTGGGCCTCGCTGAGGCTATCGGTTTCGTTGAAGTGCAGGGCGTAGCGGCGCTCACCGTTGAGCACCATCAGGTACTTGTAATACAGCACCAGATCGCAGCCTTCGTCGAAGGACGAGAGCACCGCCAGCGCGGCTTCCAGCTCCAGTGCCTGGCGACGCGCCTTGGCATCGCCCTTGGCGGCTTGCTTGCTCAGCGCTACCAGTTGCAGCACCTCCCGTGGCAGGGCGTTGCCGACGCCGGTGATGGCGCCGGTGGCGTTGCAGTTGACGAAGCCGTGGACCACCTGGGTATCGACGCCGACCATCAGGCTCACGTTATCGTCCTGGGAGGTGATGTATTCGGCGGCGTAGCGCAAGTCGGCGCCACCGCCGAACTCCTTGAAGCCGATCAGGTTCGGGTGTTCGCGGCGCAGTTCGAAGAACAGCTCAGCGCGGGTGGCGAAGCCGTAATACGGGCTGTTGTAGATCACCGCCGGCAGGTTGGGTGCAGCGTCGAGGATCGCTGCGAAGTGGGCCTTTTGCGCGGCGGCCGACGCGCCTCGGGACAGCACGCGGGGAATCACCATCAACCCCTGGGCGCCGACCTTGGCCGCATGCGCCGCGTGGGACACCGCTTCACGGCTGTTGACCGCGCCGGTGCCGACGATGGTCGGTACGCCGGCGGCCGCCAGGCGTGCCACACCTTCCTGGCGCTGGGCTTCGGTGAGCAACGGCCAATCGCCCATCGACCCGCAATACACCACGGCGCTCATGCCGATATCGATCAATTCGCGGCCCTTGGCGACCAGCGCGTCGAAATCCGGTTCGCGCGCGGCGGTACACGGGGTCATCAGCGCGGGGATGCAGCCGGTGAAGATGTTGTCGCTCATGGTACTGACTCCTTGGAATGCTCAGTCAAATAGCGCAGGGCTCAGATGCCCCAGGCGAAAGGGTCCTGCTCATCGATCAGCAGGGTGCTGTCGGCGGTCATGTAGGCGCGGCCGGTGATGAACGGGCGCACGCGTTCGCCGTCCCATTCATAGCGGCCTTCGAACTGGCTGCCCGTGATGCTGGCTTGTACCCAGGTTTCACCCGGCGCGAGTTGTTTGTCGGCGGCCAGGCAGGCGAGCTTGGCGCTGGTGCCGGTGCCGCAGGGCGAGCGGTCGTAGGCTTTACCTGGGCACATGACAAAGTTGCGGCTGTCGGCGTGGTCGTCGTCGGCAAACAACTCGATGTGGTCGATCAGGGCGCCGTGTTCACCCTGGATGCCCTGGGTTTCGAGGGCCTTGAGCAGCGCCCAGGTGTAGTCGGTCAGGGCGTCGACGTTGTCCATCTGCAGCGCCTGGCCGTGCTCCGAGACCAGGAAGAACCAGTTGCCGCCCCAGGCGATATCGCCATGCACCACGCCATGGCCTGGCATTTCCACCGCTACCCGTTGGCGAAAGCGGTAGGCGGGCACGTTGCACAAGGTCACGGCGCCGTCCTCGTGCAGCGTCGCCGCCACCGGCCCGACCGGGGTGTCGAGGGTATGCACGCCGGGCGCAATGCGCCCTAAATGGTGCAGCGATGCAACCAGGCCGATCGTGCCGTGGCCGCACATACCGAGGTAGCCCGCGTTGTTGAAGAAGATCACGCCGCATAGGGCGCCTGGGGTGACCGGCGCGCAATACAACGCGCCCACCAGCACATCGTTGCCCCGTGGTTCCAGCAGGCAGGCGCGGCGCCACTGGTCGTGGTGGGTGCGCAGGCTGTCGAGTTGCGCGGCGATGCTGGTGCCGCTCAGCGCGGGGAATCCATCCATCACCAGGCGCGTGGGTTCGCCGCCGGTGTGAGAGTCGATGACGTGCAGTCGTTTCATAACACGCTCCATTCAGGGCTGCGCCTGGCGCAGCGGGCGCCTTCCTGTGAGTGACGGGATAGGCAGGCAGTGGCGCTATCGTGAACGCATCGGCGTGGCGGACGATTGATGTTTTGCGCCGTGTCGGATGACGAATTCAGCACAGTTTTGCGCGCTCGACAGCGTCCTGTGCATGCGGCAATCTGCTGGACGTCGAGGCGCAAAGTGGAGGGCCGAAGTGATGTTGCAGAGCGCGTTTGCAGCCCTGTGCCAAGGGAGTGAGGCGAATCGCCCGCAGAGCATCGAGCAGTTGTTGGGCGGCGTCATGCAACTGTTGCCGATGCTGGACGTGATCCCCAATGCGGCGATCTTCATCAAGGATCTCGACGCCCGTTATGTGCTCGCCAACCGCACCTTGGTGCAGCGTTGCGGGCTCAAGCAACTAGAACCGCTGCTGGGCAAAACCAGCGCCGAGGTGTTCCCCGCGCAACTGGGGCCGGGTTATACCGAACAGGATCGGCGGGTGCTCCAGCAGGGGTTTGTCCTGGCGGATCAGCTCGAATTGCATCTGTATGGCAGCCGCGAACCGGGCTGGTGCCTGACCCACAAGTGGCCGCTGTACAACCATGTCGACCAGATCATCGGCCTGGCCGGTATCTCGGTCGACCTGCAATCAGCCAGCCAAACCCACCCGGCCTACCAACGCCTGGCCGCTGTGGACGAGCACATTCGCGCGCACTTCAACCGCCGCGTCACCTTGGGCGAACTGACACGGATCGCTGGGATTTCCGTGGCGCAACTGGAGCGCTACTGCAAGCGCGTGTTCCACCTGACGCCGCGACAGATGATCCAGAAAGCGCGCCTGGAACAGGCTCACCGCTTGCTGCACGGCGACCTGCCAATCACCGACGTGGCGCTGCAGTGCGGTTATACCGACCACAGTGCGTTTACCCGCCAGTTCAAGGCGTCGACGGGGTTTACGCCCCGGCAGTACCGCCAGTTGGGCTAGTCGCCGGCATTGCGATGCAACGAATAGCCCCGGTCGTCGCTCCTATGCTTACGAGTAACCTTTTCACGACCACAGGTAATGGGCTTATGACGGCGGCGGACAACGATCATGTGAACTGGCTGGTGCAACAGTCGATGCTGCACGCGGCGCGGCAACGGGCCAAGCTCTATTCGGGGCAAGGCCGCCTGTGGCAACAGCCGTATGCGCACACCCGGCCGCGTGATGCGTCAGCCTTGTCGTCGGTGTGGTTTACCGCGTACCCGGCGTCGATTGTCACGCGTGAGAATGGCACGGTGCTGGAGGCGCTGGGCGATGAAAGCCTGTGGCATGCCTTGTCGAAGATCGGTATCCAGGGCATTCACAACGGCCCGCTGAAAAAGTCCGGCGGCCTGGCCGGGACGGAACACACGCCGACCATCGATGGCAATTTCGACCGCATCAGCTTCGACATCGACCCGCAGTTGGGCACCGAGGCGCAGTTGCAGGCACTGACGCGCATGGCGGCCGCCCATAACGCGGTGATCATCGATGATGTGATCCCGTCGCACACGGGCAAGGGCGCGGATTTCCGCCTGGCCGAGATGGCTTACGAGGATTACCCAGGGCTCTACCATATGGTGGAAATCCGCGAGGAAGACTGGCCGTTGCTGCCGGAGGTCGCCGACGGGCGCGATGCGCAGAACCTCAGCCCGCTGCAGGTGGATGCGCTACGCGATAAACACTACATCGTCGGTCAGTTGCAGCGGGTGATTTTCTTCGAGCCTGGCGTGAAGGAAACCGACTGGAGCACCACGCCCGTGGTCATGGGTGTCGACGGCAAGCCGCGGCGCTGGGTCTACCTGCATTACTTCAAGGAGGGCCAACCGTCGCTCAACTGGCTCGATCCATCCTTCGCCGCGCAGCAGATGATCATTGGCGATGCGCTGCACGCGATCGATGTCATGGGCGCGAAGATCCTGCGCCTGGACGCCAACGGTTTCCTCGGTGTCGAGCGCAAGCTCGACGGCACGGCCTGGTCGGAAAGCCATCCGCTGTCGATCACCGGTAATCAGTTGCTCGGCGGCGCGATTCGCAAGGCCGGCGGTTTCAGCTTCCAGGAACTGAACCTGACCGTGGACGATATCGCCTCGATGTCCCACGGCGGTGCTGATCTCTCCTACGACTTCATCACCCGGCCGGCGTACCAGCATGCGTTGTTGATGGGCGATACCGAGTTCCTGCGCTTGATGCTGCGCCAGATGCACACCCTCGGCATCGACCCCGGCTCGCTGATCCATGCCTTGCAAAACCATGATGAGCTGACCCTGGAACTGGTGCATTTCTGGACCCTACATGCCCATGACAGCTTCCTCTACCAGGGGCAGACCTTTCCCGGCAACATCCTGCGCGAGCATATCCGTGAGCAGATGTACGAGCGCCTGGCCGGCGAACATGCACCGTATAACCTCAAGTTCGTCACCAATGGCGTGTCCTGCACCACCGCCAGCATCATCACGGCAGCCCTCGGCATTCGTGACCTGGAGGCGATCACGCCGGCTGATATCGAGCAGATTCGCCAGATCCATTTGCTCTTGGTGATGTACAACGCCATGCAACCCGGCGTGTTCGCCTTGTCCGGCTGGGACCTGGTCGGTGCATTGCCGTTGGCGGCGGATGAGGTCGCGCACCTGATGGCTGATGGCGATACCCGCTGGATTCACCGGGGTGCCTACGACCTGGTGGACCTGAACCCGCAGGCCGAGCTATCCGCTGGGCAGATGCCACGTTCGAAAAGCCTGTACGGCAGCCTCAACAGCCAATTGCAGGACCCCGACTCGTTTGCTTCCCAATTGCAGAAAATCCTCGCCGTGCGCCGTGCCTATGATATCGCCGCCAGTCGCCAAATCCTGGTGCCGGACGTCGAACATCCTGGCTTGCTGATCATGGTCCACGAACTGCCGGCCGGCAAAGGCACGCAAATCACCGCGCTGAACTTCGGTAGCACGCCGCTCACCGAAACCTTGCACCTGCCCAATATCGCGCCGGGACCGGTGGTGGACATCATCAATGAACGGGTCGAGGGCGACCTGACGGAGGAGGGGGAATTCACCATTACGCTGGATGCGTATGAAGGGCTGGCGTTGCGGGTGGTCAGCAGTTCGCCAATGCTTTAGCGCAGATCAAGTGATGACTGCCACCGACACGTCAAACTGGTTCGGTGCAGGTTGCCACGCGGGTTGAGGGCAACCCGGCACGACGCTAATCCAGCCATAAAAGGAACCGGACCATGTTGTTTGATGCATATGCTGAAGAGTCGCTGAACGGTATCGGTCATGTCGTCCAGGACATCGAGGACGTTGCGCAGTACACCGAAGGGTTGCGAGCACGTCTTTCTGAACTCTTTGCGTCTACGCACAGCCGTTTTGGCGCGAGCTTTTCCGTTCCGCCAGAGGGTTACTTCCAGGTTGAAGGCCACTTCGGTTTGGTCAGAGCGAATCTGCTCTATGCCAATGAGGGCAGCGGCACCTTTGGTCGCGTGGTGCTTCGCAAGCACACGCTGGACGAGCAGGGAAGAGACGCCTGGCCGGAAATCTGGGCGTTTCGGATTCTGAAGGATGGCGATGTCTGGGAGAGTGACAGCGGCCCGGCGCTCTACAACGAGAGGAATACGCCAAACGAGCAGACGTGCGTCGCCGTTCGGCGTCTCGTCGAATCAATCGTGCTGTCTGCAATGAAACCACGCTAGATCCGCCAGGCAGTCAACAAGCAGCCCCTGCGGGAGGCGATTGAACGCGCTTACCCGTGAGGGTTGCGTGCGCGCTCGTTTCTCGCAAGTGCCACGGCCGCAGTGATTGCGGCGCGGGCTTGAGGGCTGTTCTTCCAGCATGTCGAGCCTAATGCCGCAGAGGCCTGGGCCAGGATGTCTGCCACGTGTGATTGGCTGAGAGCGTCCAGCGATTCGATGCCCATCTGTTCAAGCCGGGTAATCACTGTGGGGCCTACGTCCTTGAGTGCGAGCAACGCAGTTCGTTCTTCCAATGAGAATGGTATTGGTAAATTCCTTTTTCCAAGAGCCCCGGAGTGTGCCGGATGCCGGGGAGTGTTTCAATAAACCGAAGTTGATTCGGTACATCGCACTACCTGGCTGTCGACACGTGGGTTTGCTGTTTTTTGAATGCTAAAGGGCCATATAAAGAGCGCTACATTTTTGACATATAAATGTAACGCGATTAAAAAATAAAATAGCTGACTTTTGAGTCAGTCTACAAAAACGGGGCCATATTAAAAGTAGGGAAAATAGTTTCCCTCTTAAAATAGGTGATCCCATTGGAATATACATATCCAAACGAGTTACACGGAAATGCCAGCGTGAAAGCGGTGCTCGTGACCGATAACAAAGTCATTAGTACATCCGAGTATATTGAGATTTTCTTAATAACCAGGGGCTATGACACGACGCCTGAAAATAGGCTCAGGGTCGCGGAAAGCCTGGCTCGCGTTCCTGCGCGTGAGCGCCATTCCTCCTCTGAGCTGGACCACTGGCTTGATTGTCACTTCAAAAGCTGACTGCCGCTTTCGCAGGGTATTTAACGTAAGCGTGATAATCAAAGGGTAATGCCAGGTGATTATGCAGACTGATTACGAGATACATTACATTAAGCGTGGCCACAAAAACGTCAGAAGAGTCAGGGCCAAACACATGATGGAGGTTGATGCGTGGAAAGTTGCCATTATTGCGGAGGGCGTCAGCCATGAAGAGACTCTCCCCTTAGTTTGTTTGGCACAGGTTAAAGCCCTGGCGGCTAGGTACGATGTAAGCTCAGTCAGGTGGAACAAAGCGATACATGTAAAGAACCTGGAAACGGTCATGTCGAATAGAGGCATAACGCGGGAGGATACGGGCGAGCGTACCTTGGATCTGTTGGTTCAACCCCAGGACAACGTCACACCCGATCAATCAGACTGACAGCACGCAACCGAGTGCTGCTCGACTCGAAAAGGCCTGGACGTGTTCCAGGCTTTTTCATCGAGCAGAGCCGCTTCATTATTTGGCATTCCTTTGCGTGATCTGGTTTTGTTGAGCCACAAAAAAACCCGCACTTGGCGGGGTCTACCTGCATCACCGATGCAGGGGGCGCAAATGATGCTGGGAACTTCCCCCAGCTTGCCCCCGTGGGGCGTTTTAACAAACCTGCCATCAAGCAGGCTTTGTTGGGACTCGGTCAGCTGTTGGAACAACCGTTACCCATCACACTGTATTGCATGACGTGTTCATGGCCTTGGTGGTCCAGGTAAGTCATCTGGACAGGCACTACCGCACAGACATTGTCAGGGATAGAGTCCACGTGAATCACTTTGGCGATGTCGAGGTGCGAGCTGTAGCTGTACTGCTCGACGGCCGGTTGATCGGCAAACGCCATCTGGCTGCCCAGCATTACAAAAGAAGCAGCAATCAACATTTTAAACAGTTTCATTTTTTCAGTGTCCCAACGATGCAAACGATTTACGTCTTCAGTCGGAGTACATATGGCCGAAGGCTCTACGAGGCGCGGGAGGGTGGTTTGCTTGGACCCTGTGGATTGGCGCTTCGTCGCTTTGTTTGGAAGCTGGGTCTAGTTTATGCCGTTGGCGATTTTGATAAATCCCAAAGCCTGGAAATGATTGTTGTTGAAAAGGTAATAATGCAGCGTGGCGTCAGGGAAGCATCCCTGCCAACGACGTCCGGGCTTTGCTTCTGCGGGCAGGTAACGCGAACGTGCGGTTGTTTAGTGCCGGGAGAAAAGCATGGGGTTGGTCGGCTGGACGCCGTGGCTGGGGAGGTGCGGAGCAAGGTCAGAAATGGTGGTGCAGAAAAGATAAGGGGCGCATCAGATTCCCCGGCAAGCTCTTGATCTCTACGGTGCGAAGCCAGAATCGCACGGGCATTAGCAATAGCAGCGACAGCGAGCATCGAGTGCTTAGCTTGCGTCGGGACTTAGATGGGTGAAGAAACTGCAGCCAGTTAACCAGGTAAACAAGCTCAAAGTCTCTTCGAGGCCCGGCGCGTCAAACAACATGGGCCGTGAGTCCAGATGGTCATTCAGATGAGTGCTTGCCGGGCGCTTTGAATGCCTAAAATGCACGCATAAGGGTACTTAATTAAAGTAATTCTGGTTGGTTTGGACGAGTGGCCATTAATCTTACATACAAGACTGATTTTTTATGTATAAAGGTGGCGCTTTTACTGGTTTTGCTCATGCTCGACGAAGGCAAGCTCTTTCGCCGATGTCATGCTGTTTTTTCGGGATCTATCCGTGATAGTGCGAATGATATCTGATCCTTTGTTCTACGCGTTACTCAACGTAGCGTGGAGCTTGAAACACTCGAAGATCTTAGCTGGTTCGCCCTGGCGCAATAGCAGCTTAGGAAATAGGGGCGGCCCTAATCTTTTTGCTTTGCGTGAAAGAAGAAATAGTCAAAAAAAGGATTTTGATCATGGGACTTAGATGGACTACGGTTACGGTACTACTGGTTGTTTGCTGGATGCTGTTTTTGGCGCTTCTTATATGCAAGCCCTTCATGAGAATCTGAGCATGGCTCTATTTGGTCGATTATCGCGGGCAAACATTTTTAATGCGTCTCTCAAATCGATTGCTTGATGCCGGTAGCCGCCGACCTCCCTGGTACGGCCTATGGAGAGGGCTGCCGTTTTGATAGCAGACTCACTCCCGCAAGACTCGCTTTGCAGGCATAATCAGGTAACGGCTTGCCGAGCCAACTCACGCAGAATTCATCCACTTCCACCCATGTGTCCGCAGGCGATTGTTGGCATCGAATGAGCTCTGAGCAGACGCCGTTTTGATCAACTTTGACGAAGCTGCGGAATTTAGAGGGCGTGACGAAAAATAGCTTAAGCCACAGCATGATGATCTCCTTATTGGTAGCTATATAGGTATAGCTTTATTTCAGGCTGAGGCCATTGGATTCTGGGTTTTTACCGCACATTTCGCTTTTATGTTCCTAGTATATCGGGCGCTGTTAGGCGCGCCTTATGTTGGCCCGGTCACGTCGAATGTTGGTCTAAAAACTGTATTGCAGTTCGATAAAAATGACAGGCTTTTATGGGCAAACGACCGGATCGCAAGCTCGATGCACTCATGGCGAGTCACTGTGCTGATCATTGCGGCGATCTGCTCGGATATGGGCAACTTGGCAATCCTCTAATTGATGACATCGCATCGAGGGGGCCGTGATTAGTCCAGCCATTAGGTCCATTTGAGGGTCTAGAAAGCGTAGCAGTGGCCAAGTAGACGGCCCGCGCACGGGCCTAATGGACATCCCTCAAAGACGCAGAGGGGGTTGCTTCCCCCTCCTATCTCTACTGAGCGTTACGCCGTCGTGTTGACTCGCGTGCCTATTGATCCTGAGGTTGCTTTGGTCTGTTCGACTTCGCCCGGCGTGCTACCGTCATGATCGCCGTCGCTGTCTGCCTGCACGGCTGGCCGGACTTGGGGTTTGAATGCTGCAGGTTGCGGTTGTGTGATGTGTGTCGAACCCGTAATTGCCGATGTCATGTGAATCCCCTTAAGAATCGCTAGTTTGAGTTAATACTATCGGCATATTGTTTCAATGTTTAGCCACTTTAGTTAAGCACCTCATGAATAAAAATAATTGAGAGCGTTTCCTGGTCTTAAGTTTGGTTCGGCACGCTAGCGCTCAAGTTGTAGGTGAAAAATGTGTGATAATTTTGTGATGGTTTACGAGTTGCTTTTGCACTATCTATCTTGGCGCGTCGCGCTACAGGCGCCGCGCCGGGTTAATGATCAAGGTCAGGGCGGTGCCAGGGATCTACGTGCGTCATAAGATTCAAAACGCGATGTATCCGCATCACCTCTTCCCTTGCTGAAACCGCAATAGCATGACCTTGTGCAACGGTAATTGAGGCATCTACTTCGATATGAGCGTCGACGATGATCATGTCACCCATTTTTCGAGTTCGTAGATCATGCACCCCTTTAATTCCAGGTATGTTTTCGAGCGTGTTGCGAATGGTTTCTACTTCCTGCTCATCGGCAGAGCGGTCCATCAGGTCATGTAATGAATCCCAAGTGAAGGTCCAACCCATCTTGGCGATCATGCCTCCGACCACCAGCGCAGCAATGGGGTCAAGAATCGGGTAGCCCGCCAGATTACCAACGATGCCTATGCCGACAACCAAGGAGGACGCCGCGTCGGATCTTGCGTGCCAGGCATTGGCAACCAACAAACTAGACTTAACTTTTTTGGCGACCCTCAGCATAAAGCGAAACAACAACTCCTTGGCTACCAGCGCTGCAATGGCAACCCACAAGGCGGCAACGTGTACCGTTGGAATCGACTCAGGGGTTTCAAGCTTGAACACCGCAGATCCGATCATGCCGACACCCACGATCAGCAATAGTATTCCCAATACCATGGATGCGGCAGTCTCGAAACGCAGATGCCCATAAGGATGACCTTCGTCAGCATCCTCTTTGCTTTTGTGGCTGGCGAATAGCACTACGAAATCAGCGATCAGGTCTGATAGCGAGTGAATACCATCGGCTACAAGCCCCTGGGATTTTGACATCACGCCCACTGCAATTTGTGTGAATGAGAGCGCAATATTGACGATGACGCTCATCCATGTGCATCGGGAGGCTGCCGATGCGCGGGCGGCTTGACTATATCCCTCGTCTTCAGAGTCTTCAGCTATTTGTTCATGATTCATATTTGTTTCTCTAATTGAAATTGATACTCGTCTCGCGCTGCGAGCAAGGTCAGTACTCACTAATAGCTGAGCTTTTTATCGGGCGTGAAGCGTAAGGGGTGTGCCTCAATTAAAGCAAGGAGTCGTGCGTTCTAAAAAGTGTGTAAGTACCGATTTTAGGGTTGCCTGGAATGATGTAAATGCTAATGTTTCGCGTAACTAAGATTTTAGGTTGGCTACAGAGTTAGTGAGTCAAAGCGGGATGCTTCTCAGCGGGTATAAAAGAAAGGTCGACGGGCGCAGAGGCATCGCGTCTATATCAATGACTCAAGCGGTCAGGTGCAAAAACATTCACAAAAAATAATGTTGCGGTACTTAAACATTGACGTGTGAGTACTGTATTTGTGGGCCCGTTATAAGCCTTGCGCTACAAACACCAGGTGTGAGCTGGTTAGCGTCGTTTTTGAGCGAGGGCATCAGGTCTGAGTTCGGCATCGATGTTCCTCAGAGGTGACCACCGGCGTTCTCCCCGATCACCTCAAGTGCGCCTCGGACGTTTTGGCCGGCATTCGTGTGGCCTTGGCTTTCGACGAGCAGCGTCAACTCCATCAGCGCAGCCTCTGTAGATCGCGACCGTTGGCATGCACCCCATATGAAAATTTTCTAAACGAGTGACGTCGCGCCTGTGAATGATCTCTAATTCGAATGGTTGATGGCATAATGCCATGAGCGCTGGTCGAACGTGACGTCGTTGAACGTTTTTTGAGACCTCAGGTTCCATTTCTCAGACATGATCAGGTGATCTGTAATGCGTCGTTCAGCTGTAAACGCCTGGAGGGACCTTCTATACCAGGTTGTAAACGAACAGGACGTTGAGGACAAGTATTTCAAGTTGCTTAGTGGGGCCGACCGCATGAAGAACGCCGGTCTCATCAATGAGGATGAATGGCGGAAGCTTGTTCGTAAGGCGGGCGAATTTCTTGCAAACACTGTTGAATAAGAAATACGGCTGCTGGCAGAAACAATATGCCCGGCGCTGGGCCGGGTTATCTGTTGACTCGGGCGAGGGAGTATTTTGGGGAGGGCATTGAGTGGTCTCCGCTAACGCTAAAGCGTATCGACAGCATAGTAGCAGGCAAAAAAAAGGTTCTTCACGGAATCTCGGGAAACACAGAAACAAGAACGCCGATTTGGTTGATGATGTTCGTGCGAGCAAACACATCTAACAAACCGGCGTTCTTATGCGAGATATTAATACT
>NZ_JAFCVO010000024.1:0-57790 GCF_049897085.1 Pseudomonas sp. PSPC3-2 | reverse complement strand
CCAAGTATCAGCCACTGCATCGGGCGACTGACCCACCGCTATCGGGAGCAAGCCCCCTCCCACATTTGATCTTCGGTGATGCCAGAATCGAGACGGTTAACTCAGCCCGGTGCGCTGCCTCGCCGTTAGCATTCGGGTGGAATCCTGGTTTAGATAACACCTCGATCAGTGTGGGAGGGGGCTTGCTCCCGATGGCCAAGTATCAGCCACTGCATCGGGTGACTGACCCACCGCCATCGGGAGCAAGCCCCCTCCCACATTTGATCGTCGGTGAGATCAGTCCGTGCCGTACTTCGGATTACGCGGACCGTACAGCAGCCCGGTGCGCTGCCCTGCCGAGAGCAGACGCGCACTGGTGATGCCCGCGATCGGATGCGCCGCGTCGGTGGAGCTGTTGATCACTTGCTTGACCGCCGCCGTGATCAGCATGCCCACCAGGCCGCCACCGTTGTTGTTGTTGTTGCCTTCCTCGCTAGACGCGCGCGCCGAGCCGGTCCACAGGGTGATGCCGGTGCGCAGGTCCACCAGTTTGGCCGAGGCGGTCACCGTGGTGTTGCTGGAGATCAGCATGTACTGGGTGCCGTATTCGCTGACGGTGATGTACAGCGCCGCATCCGCACCGAAGATGTCATGCAGTTTGGCTGGCGCCACGCCCTGGATATCGTTGGCGGTGGTCAGGCCGTTCTGGCGGAAGGTTTCGTCCACCAGGGCAATCGGCAGCACGTAGTAGCCGGCTTCGGCCAACGGGTAGGTCACCTGCGAGACCATGCTGTAGGACGCCTGCACTTCCGGCGATTCATTGATCGGCGGCAGTACCAGGATCGACTTCGGCCGCGCCTGTTTGTACGCCGTGTAATCAATGGTCTTGGGGGCAGCGCAACCGCCGAGCAAGGCCAGGGCGAGCAAGGCGCCGGTGAGTTTCAATAGGCTCATTTAGTGGCGACTCCGGTCTTGGCGTTTTTCAGCAAAAAGTCCATGTACGCGACGGACTCGGGGAACAGCGCCTTCTCGGTGCGGAACTCCTGCACCATCTGGTCATCCTTGCCCATGCTCAGGTACAGCATGCCCAGGTGGGCGTGGTAACCCGGCGGCGCTTTGCGGCCACTGGCGTTGATCTTTTGCAGATCGCGCTCCAGGGCCTCGACCTGCGCTTCCTTGGGCTCGCCCTTGAAGTACTCGTAAACCTGCGGCTGGTAGCTTTCCCATTGATACAGGGGTTGGGGCGCCGTCTGGCACCCGGCGACCGTCGCGATTGCTGTCAGCATCAGCGCCAACTTCACTGCCTTGCTCATCCGTGTATTGCTCCTTGAGGTGTTGCTGATCAGTTGCGCGGGTTCCAGGCGCCGGCGTTGATGCCGTCGACCAGGCGGTTGATCGCTTCGCGCATGGCCAGGTCGAGCACCTTGCCATTGAGGGTGGAGTCGTAGCTGGCGGTGCCGCCGAAGCCGATCACTTCACGGTTGGACAGCGCGTACTCGCCGGCGCCCTGGGTGGAATACACCACTTCGGAGGTACTGATGTTGACGATATTCAGCGCGACTTTGGCGTAAGCCACTTGCGTCTTGCCACGGCCGAGAATGCCGAACAACTGGCGGTCGCCGGTTTCTTTGCGGCCGAACTCGGTCACATCGCCGGTCACCACGTAATCAGCGCCTTTGAGCTTCTGCACGGTGCCTTTGATCGCGGCTTCCTGGGAGATTTCGCCCATGTTGTCGCGGTCCAGCACGCTGAAGCGGTTGGTCTGCTGTAAGTGGGTGATCAGGATGGTCTTGGCCTGGCCGCCGAGACGGTCGACGCCGTCGGAGAAAATGCCGCGCATGTAGCTGGAGCGGTTATCGAACTTGCCCACGGCAATCGGCACGCGCACGCCGGAATAGGCGACGTGGGCGCTGGCGACTTGTTCCACCGGCATCGCGCGGTTGCTCTCCGTGGCGCAACCGGCCACGGCCAACAGCGCTGCAGCGGCAAAGCCGGAGAGCAGGATTTGGGACAGTGTTTTCACATGTTGCTCCTAAAGTGAGGAAATCAGCAGAGCTCGGTGTAGCGCAAAACCGGGCACGAGGCGATACCCACTCCTTCAAGGTCGAAGGCGTCGGGCCAAGGGCGGCAGTTTCAGGGAGGGGGGGCAGGCAGGCCTGCGCAAAGGCAAGAACACGCGCGTAACTGACTTCATCCCTGAACATGTCGTGTCGCAACGGCTGCGACATTTTACGGGGTTGAGAGGGGTTCTCAAGGTGTTTCGTCGGATGGCGTGCGGTGACGCACATTCCTCAAGTTTTCGGCCCGCCGGTCGAGACAGTGGCCTGGCTCATTTATTAATAGGGATATTGCGTGTTGAAAAACCTCTTCCGAGCAGCGACCCTGATCGCCGCCCTGTCGATGACCGGTTGTGTGTCCTACACCGTCACCGGCCCCATTGGCGCCCCGCTCCACCCCGCCGCCGTCACCAGCCCGCGCAGCGCACAAGTCGCCGATGTGACGGTGAGCGTCGCCGACGTCAACGACGCCAACAAAACTGCCATCAGCCGCTCGCTCACCGCCCAGCTCAATCAGTACGTGAGTACTGCGGGCTACTTCAAGCAGGTCACCGAATACCCCGTGCGCCTGGGCGAGCAGGACGTGTCGCTCAAGTTCAACATGACCTCCCTCAAGGGCCACCGTGGCATCCACCCGGGCTATGTCCCCGGCGCCTTGCTGACGCTGACGGTCTGGATCTGGGTCAACGGCCCGATCTACGTCGACACCTTTGACGTGGCCGGCGACCTGGTGATCGTCGATCGCGACGGCAAGCAACTGGCGAGCGCCAAACACGAGGTCAAGTTCGAGCGCAACGTCGGCCTCTATGGTCGCGAATACTGGGCGCCAACCATGGGCGCCAAGCAACTGAACGAACTGGTCGCGCAACTGCTCGACAGCGCCACTGCCAAGCTGGCCAAACCGTAATTTCAAGGAGCGACATATGAAAGGATTGATCAAACACAGCCTGGTCCTCGCGGCCATCTTGCTGACAGGTTGCGTGTCTTACTCGCAACACGAACTGCCGCCCGTACAAACCTGGCCGCCGACCGCCAACGCACCGGCGCAAAAACCCAGCGCGTTCGTACGCACCACCGCGCTCAACCAGGTCAACAGCGGCCCGGGCAACACCGCCGCCGGCGCTCCGGCGGCGTTGTGGGAAAAGGCCGTGGCAGATTCGTTTCGCCAGTCCAACCGCTTCTCGCGGGTGAGCACCGACAAGGTCGACTCGGACATCTACGCCGACGCCACCCTGTACAACAACGAACAGTTCAGCATGGCCTCGGCGATCATCACTGGCGTGACGTTCTTCATCATCCCGTCCACGGCGAAGAACACCTTCACCCTGGAAACCGTGTTCAAGGACAAGGACGGCAAAGAACTCGGGCGCGTCAAAAAGAGTGAGTCGGTACGCACCTGGATGCACCTGGTGCTGATCGTGGGCATCCCGTTCCAGGCGGACACGCGGGAAGTGGTCGAGGCGTTGACGCGCAGCACGCTGGATGAAGCGGTGCAGCGCAAGTTGCTGTAACCCCGCCCTCTGTAGGAGCGAGCTTGCTCGCGAAAAACCAGAGAACACCGCAGGCATTCAGCATGCCCGCGGTATCGTTGCCGGCCTCAGTTCACTTGATCAGGTCAGGTCGAGTGGTCTTGAGCATCGCTGCGCTCACCGCACCCTGAACCGAACAGGTGATCATGCCTTTGCTGGTCTTGGCCAGGTCACTGGGTGCGGGCTCGACCATCAAGATGCGTTCGGCCGTATCGGTGACCAGCTTGCCCGCGTTGTCATCGCCGCCCTCCGGTACCCAGGCTGATTGCTTCTGCGACCAGATCTGCGCACGCGCGTAGATACCGTTGGCTTTCTCCAACCCCGTACCCGGAACTTTACTCAGCTGTGCGTAAAGTGCGTCGGGCGCCTGCTCGGTGTAGAAGCCCCAGTTGATGATGCGCGAGCCCATCAGGTCCTGGTCTTCGGCGAAAAAGCCGGTCAAGGTCATACCATCAAGCGTCAGTGGCGTGTCGAACATCCAGCGCTGGCCCATATCGGATTTTGTGCCGCCGCTGAGCGTGATCTTGCCGTTCTCCACCTTATGGGCGACACGCTCCTTGAGCCCTGGCTGGCTTACCTCCGCCAGGGAGTTCTGGTCGCAGGCGAGAAAACTTTGCAGGGCAGGCGCCGCGGCGAAGCTGCTGGTGCAGGTCACCAGCGCAGCGAGCGAGATAAACAGACGATGCAGTTTCATTGAAAGCTTCCTTGGGTCTAAACAATTGCGGGCCGGAAGGGTCGGGCGTTTAGCGGGGGATTTGCGTCCATACGGTGCCACTCCGGCTTATGTCGCGTGTCAGTCAACGAGGGTTGAAGAGTCGCGTGTCAGCCCCTTATCAAGCTAAGTGTGCAAGGCGGATGAACAGCGACAACGGCCAGGCTCCGAGCTCGGCCGCCTTAAGCGCTTTTAACTTACTTGCTTTCTTTTGCCACGGTGCCCAAGGACGCATCCTTGACCAGATAACGGCCTTCCAGATCGCTCAGCACTTTGAGGCTGTTGCGCGCCACGGCAAAGCCCATTTCGACTTCCTGCTTGAGGTAAACCACCTCACCGGCCTTGACGTCGATTGGCATGTCCGCCCAGTTTTCAGCCTTGGAGCTGATCACGTGCTTGCCTGGCGTCACGAAAAAATAGATGTACTGGTTACCGCGGTTGTAACCCATCTCCGAGTCGGCTTCCTTGTCATCCAGGAACACGTTGAACCGTACTAGCATCCCGACGTTGCTAGGGCGCACGACATACACCAGGCCTTTATCGGCCACGGCAGCCTTGGGCAGCGAATAGCTCGCCACGTCAGCCTGCATCTTCTCCACCGACGGGGTCGAAGAACAGCCAAACAGCGTGGCCAGGGACACAACGACAGCGGCTTTGCAGAACAACTTGATCATGTATTTCTTCCTTGTGGGTAGCGGTGGGGCGGTTTCGAAAACGCTGGCGAAGGCCGGTTCAGATTTTTGATGCGTCTGGGCATCACCAGTGTGTCGGCAGCGGATGGCATTGCATGAGGCATTGTGCCATCACTCTGATACCTTGCGCGGTTTTGGGTGAGGGGCTTATAGTCCGGCCGTCGCCCAAATGGCGATCAGGTTTGGCGACCTGACAACAGAGTGCAAAAGCAATCCGCTTTCATGCAGGTGTTTTTGCACCCGCAAAGTCGTGCCTTTTATGGCGGCTGTGCGCGGGAGACCCCCGGGTCTGCCGGTTTACTCTGTTGCCGGTTCGCCAACCTGCGTACAGCTGCCACCCATTCGTTTGGCGACGATTGAGTGGTGGCCTCAACCACTTAACAGAGTGCCAATTATGAACCGTTACATGCCCCTGACCGGCCACGACTGCACCGTCCCCGCGCTGCTCATCGACACCCAAGCCCCCCTCGACGTCCTCCACGAAGCCGCCGTGCACCGGATCCAAGCCGTCACCCAACTCCTGGAAAACCTGGCCTTCCGCGATCAGCTCAGCAGCGATGCCGTGGTGCTGCAGGACTTCGCCCATCTACTGGCGATTCCGCTGCGCGATGGGTGTGATTTGTTGGATGTGATCAGTCGCAGGCTGAACGCCAACCCGTCCTGAGTTATACCGGGCGGCCCGTCCAGGCCGCCCTGCTCAGGTATTGATGACAATTAGAAATAGGGGTCAGACCACCAGTATAAGACTAAGAAAAAACAGCCTTCGGACGACACACCACTCCTCGGATAACTCTCTTTTTAAAGAACAGAACAATAGCCACGAAAACTCCTTAAATGCAAAACGTGGTCTGACCTCTATTTCCTACCATCCCCGCACTGGTGATCGATACGCAAGCACCCCTCGATGTTCTCTATGACGCCGCCGCGTATCGCATTCGTGCGGCAACTAAATTTCTGGAGAACCTCGCATTTCGGGAGGAGATCAGCAGTGACGCGATAGTGCTTCACGACTTTGCGCTGTTGCTGGCTATTCCGCTGCGGTATGGGTGTGATTGGGCGGAAGTTGAATTCACAAAATTCACAAATGAAAATGGACGGTTATTTTTATAACCGCCTTATTTAAAGCATTTCAAATAGATAAAAATAAAAAACTAATTTTTAAAGATCGTAATATTTCAAGGTCAGCTCCACAGCCACTCAAACAAACGTTATCTGACCCCGATTACCCGCTCTACCACCCACCACGCCCGGATATAAAAGATTTCACATAATCCCACCGTGTAACTATCCAGTACACAGCAAATATTCCTGACAAGGGAAATCCAATCCAGATGAACACCCAGTTCGAATCTGTGCGAAGCAGTATACCAACCACTATGGCGACCATCATGCCGAAAAACGTACTCACCCCACACACCACCGCCAACAATGAAACTATCAGCAGCAGGGTATTTATAAGTTTACTTGCTCGCATCGACCGCCTCATTGTAAAGGCTATTGCCTTTCGTGCCCACGGACAGAAAATACAGCAACATTGCACCACCATACGGCGCCTTTTTACCAAGAATAAATTGGTTATTATCAAACTTTCTGACCGTCACATCAAACATTGATTTTTTCTTGTTCAAACCATCAGCCAACCCCATCTTCAGAGGCACTTTTACAAACCCCGGAGAAATAGGGATCAGACCACCATTATAAGACTAAGAAAAAACAGCCTTCGGACGACACACCACTCCTCGGACAACTCTATTTTTAAAGAACCGAACAATAGCCACGGAAACTCCTTAAATGCAAAACGTGGTCTGACCCCTATTTCCTCTTTGCAGCTTTATGCGCATTCAATCTAGACAAAAACCAAATCCCTACTGTAGCAAAAACGGTATAAATCAAAGCACCAGCGATTAAACCTGTTATATCAGACCATCCGAACTTCCATAGACCACCTTTAAGAAAATTTATTACTGCTCCTAAAAGTACTCCAATAATGCTTACGGACATAAACACTACAAAACAATATACAAACAACAGTGCAAATGCTTGCAAACTCGATTTCGGATTAATCATTTCTTGCCCCCCAGTGTTCCGACCTTTCCACCAATAACTTTGGAAGTAAGAAATAGAAGAAATAGGGATCAGGCCACCATTATAAGACTTAGAAAAACAGCCTTCGGACGATACACCACTCCTCGAATAACTCTCTCTTTTAAAGAACATAACAATAGCCACGAAAGCTCCTTAAATGCAAAACGTGGTCTGACCCCTATTCCCTCCAATATACATTGGTGCACTAATCGTGGTCTGACCCCTATTTTCCTTATAAGATTAAGGCATTTCAGCTTAGCCCCCCTTAACGAGAGCAACTCAACACAATAATTGCAAAATATTTTTAAAAAAATGAACAATATCCGCGAAAACCACTTAAATGCAAAACGTGGTCTGCCCCCTATTTCCCCCTGGTTTCACCGCCGAATAGGTGCCTTCAACTTTGCCAAAACCTTTTGCACCGTTACCGTTTCAGCAACTTTTCAAATCTTTATTGCACCGTACAAAACGGGGTTGAACCCACTGGGCCAAACAGTCTCGCTGTCATACTGAGCACCAGACAACTCAGACTCTTCTATTTGTTCGACTAAAAAATTAGCACCACATAGATTAGCTCCTTTAAAGCAAGCCCCTCGCACATCTAAACTCTTTAGATTTGACATCGAAAGATTTGCCCCAGCAAAAATTGCACCAACAGCAATAGCGCCCGAAAGATCGACACCTTCCATTTCTGCACAGGTCAATGTGGCATTCATTAATGCTGCATTACTCATGCAGGAGCCATTCAAAATAGCAAAGTCAAAAATAGCATTTCTTAGATTTGCATTGGCAAAATTTGCATTACTGACATCCAGCCCTTGAAATATAGCACGATGCAAGCTAGCTCCATTAAAATCCAAACCAACAAAACTGTCGCATGAATACTGCAAAGCCTCACCGGTTTCAAAATACAAAGTAATCATTTATTACCCCAATCAGCCGGATCAACTTTGACATCAGATATAGGCTTAGTCATACCCACTTTGTTAGGTGGTAGCACCCACGGTACCACATCAGGCTCTAGCCCCAGTATTTTGGCAGCAATATATCGATGATTTCCATCAACAATTACATTACCGTCCATCTTGATTGCCGGAGCTGTATCTCCAGCAAGAAGTCGATCAACGTATCTCTGAATCGCAGGTAGCGACACAAAATTTTGTGCACTAATAGTCGAATCGACTTGTAAAGCTTTTTGAATAATTTCAGGAGTTACATCCGCCCCCTTGGAAACCAGAGGCGCTTGAACTGTCGCTTTTGGACCTTTGGCGAAATCTGGACCGGCTTGCAGAACGTTTCTATCAACCAAAACGCCGAGCTCCGCGTCAGGTATTGCCCCAACCACGCTCTCATTTTTGGGTGTCATCCCCTTCGTGCTGCCTGCAACCGACTGCCCCTTAAACACGCTCGGCAACCCAGCAGCTGACGCGTTCAAAAGCCCAAGGAAAATGTTTTGGGCGCCGTCGCCCGAATCACCGTTGTAGGTCTGCACCCCACCATAAGTAGCCTGCAATACGCCACTTTCAGCCGTCACCAACCGTATCGCCAAACCCACGCCCCCGCCCAGCACATACAAAGCCGGCGTACCGATTGCAGCCTCTCCTTGGTAGTTCTGTCCGATGCGCAATGTCTTTTGCGCTTCGCGGTAAAGCTGTTCGTTTTCGCTAGGAGTGCGGTTCATCTGCGCCGACAAATCGCCGGGATAGAGCCGTTCCAGTGAAGCGTCTTTAATGGAATTCCCAGCCGCGTACGCCACATCGTTGCTTTGCCGCAGAGGACCGGGCCGCATAAGCGCGTAGATGCGACGATCAGCCTCATCCTGCCCATACGCCGCAACGAGTGCGTTTGCGTAATCCGCGAGGTACGCCAGCGCTGCGGCTTTATCGGCAGCCGACATCGAGTCTGGGTTGCGGCGCAGGCGCTCAACCAGAGCATCTGAAATCTGACCTCGCTGATCGAGCGCGATAAGCGTCTTTGCGTCCTCGACGGTGTACTTGTTGCGCTTGAACGAGTCGCGAGCCTTTTGAAGCAAAGACTCGTTGGATGGGCTCAAAAGGTTATTTTCAACAGCGTTCTTCCCAACCTGCGCGGCTGCCACCGCATTCAGCGCGTCCTTGCCAACCAACGATCCGGAGAGCCCAGCCGCCAACGTCGCGAGACTGGAAATTGTCTGCTTTTGCGCTTCGGACAGGTTTTCGTTACTGACATCGCCATACAGGCTTTCCTTGATCAGCCGCGCGGTTCCCTCCGCAGCGACAGCACCCACTGCACCTGCGAGTGCTGAGTTACCGCCAGCTTTGGCAAGAATGGCACCCAACACCGCGTGAGCCATCACGTTGGCATTCGGGTCTCCCTTGGTCATGTCCTTGACGGTTTCTGCCAGATACGGCGCCGCCGCCCCCGCCAACGCTCCACCAACACTGCCGCCCATGGCCGCTTGCACAACAGCCGTCACTGCCTGGCTGGCTTTCTGAAAGCTGCTCCCTACGCCATAGTCCTGCTGGGCACGTTGGTTGATCTGATCCCGCGTCGGGTTGGTAACCCCTTCCTGCACGAGCTTGTCTCGTGTCGCTTTGTTCACATCGCTGTTAGGGTCGTCGGCGGCCCTGATCCTGGCCGCAGCAATCGCATCGCCAATGCCCTTGGTCAGCTCCATCGAGCTTTTGATCAGGTCCATGCGTTCCCGCATGGCCTTTTCGTCAGGCTTGTCGAGGCGTTGGTTGGCGTTGGCCGTGTCACGGTTAAGGCCGACCAGGTCACCCGCTCCCTCAGGGTTACGCACCACGATCGTGCCTTCGCTAACCGCGCTACGCGTGTAGCTGTGGTCCGAGTCGTTGAGTGCCATGCCGTACAGGGCGCCCGGTGTGAGGGTACTCGCGCCGCCACTGTAGGAACCGGAGACGCTGACGCCGGCCGACTGGCTCTTGATCTCGCTCTTGTTCTTGATGTCGCTGACCAACAGGCGATCCGTCAGCAGCAGGTTTTTGTCGGCCGTGGCGTCACTGGCAATCACCGCACCTTGCAAGGTGGTGTTCTTGGCCACGTCGATGGTGTAGCCGCCCTTACCGGCGAAGAAGCCGCTCTGGTCGGTGACGGCCTGGTAGTCGCTGTTCATTTTCGACGCCGCCAGGCTCGCGGACGCGGTTACCGGGGAGCCATAACAGATCGGCAAAAATAGGGGTCAGACCACCAATATACATTGGTGTACTAATCGTGGTCTGACCCCTATTTCCCCCAACCATTTTTTAAACGCAGAATCGTTATTCAACTGAAAGACATTATTCTTTTTTCTAAGAAATCGATAAAGTTTTTCGCATACAAACTAGAAGTTTGATCAGAAAGTTCAAGCCTATAAACAGGATACTCTCCATCATTAAGACCATCGTCCGTGACAAAATAAAATGATTCCCCTGCACCCGGCGGTTCGCAGATAAATAGCCTCTCCTTCCCACACAACCCATTTCGACCGTTAACGATTGACATATAAACGATATCACCACCCCTTACACTATCAAAATCCATTTCGTAGATACTATAAATCTCCTCCCCAGATATTTCCCCGCCAGAATAAAACTTCAGCCACCATTTATAGCTATCAGGCAACTTCAACCCAAGACGAGCTTCAGCTTTATAAATCCACTCATCAGCAATCCCGTCACCATAATCAGCAAACTCAACGAAATCCGACTCTTCAATAAGATTAATTATTCTCGAATAATCCACGCCTAATTACTCCCCGCTCCGAGCCCGCAACTTCCAATAATCCGACTGATAAGAGTTAAACTCTTTAGCCTGCTTTGTCAATGTTTTTGCATTCAAGTCCGTAGGAACTGAAACATAATCAGTCGTAGGGTTTCTGTATTCTGCAGAGTCTTTGTAACGAGTATACCTAAAGCTTTGAGCGGCATTGGATGGGACATGAAGAACACTGCTATTCTGGCTATGGAAAACAGAACCAACTTCTGCAAGTGAACCACGAGTACCAGCGAATCCATTAACTTCAGTTTGCGAGAGATGATGTAACTCAACTGATTTCCCATCATACCCAATTGGTGCTCGACCCGAGGCCATCCTCTCAAGGTTTGAGCCTTCAACAGTTTTACCTCGTACTCTCCAGGTCGATAGGGCCTCTGGGTCAAAGAGGTCGTTACGTTGATAAACAGTCCTATCTAGAACTGTTGTTTTATTCCAAAAAACATCAACTTTAGGCGTTGTACTTGCAACATTACTACCCGCCGTCGTGCCCGTACCAGCAGAACCTGGCCCTTTTGCACCAAATTATTTATCTTTATAGCGAATATCTTCTCGCATAAGCCGTAAAACTTCAGACCAATTCCACAGTATTCCTGGGATATGATTTTCAGGCACAATCTTTCCGCGGTCACTTTCAGGAAAAATCTTCATTGCCGCTTCGCAATGGCTATAGAACAAATTGAAGCAATCGTCTGTAATATTATCTAGAACGATGAAGCTCTGCGCTTGCTCATCTAGAGCCTCGTATATCTTCCTCATACAGCTACATTGATCATGAGTGAAGAGTGCTCTTGTACCTTCGACAATACAATCAAACACCCCACCTGAAGTCCCCCAGCCTGAAGACTCATTTATTGATATATACATACCCATAGAGATCACCGCAAAATTAATATTTTATTTTGTTGCTCTTGTGGCAGCAACTTAATCCAGCCGTTGACCATCCCTTGGTTACCGGGCGTAAGATTTCTATAGTCGATAGGAACTATATCAGCTTTATTTAAGTGATCAATGAGCTGCCTTTGATTTTGCGCTGCATTATTTGAAAAAAACTTATTAATTTGCGAGGATCGACTTGAGTCAGTCCACATAAAATCAACCGTTTTCCCAGAATATGGCCCATCCGTAAATACAAAGTCAGGATTTTTCTGTCCTAAGATAGGCTCTACCCGTTCCAACGTACTTCCAAACGTATTTTCTAGCTGAACGGCTGCTTGGCCTTCATGCAACGCCAGCTTTCCTTTGTCAGGGTCCATACCTAACTCCTGAATTCTCCCTCGGTTATTTGAGGCAATAGGATTTACAGCGTTCAAACCTGTATCTGTATCTTTAAATACCGGCGATAAGGACGTGCCTACCTCTTTTGCACCGTTTGCCCCAAGGACGAAAACCTCACCTGACGCCTCCGTCGCCAATTTCCTTTTCGCAAAGGCAGCGGCAATGGCCGCCGAAATCCTCGCTCCCAGACCTACACCTGTGAGCGAAAGGGCCGCCTCATCCAACGCCGTGACCGGTTCAGCCGATTTCCTAGCTAATAACAACAGCCTCGACATCGCGTCTTTTGAAGCCAGCTCGTCGGTCGAGACGTTAATGAATTCTGTCGCATGTGCATCTGCCTGCTCCCGACCGTATTGAACCCATTTGTCAAACAAGCTCAATTCGCCATAAAGGCCGTCGCCCAAACCATTAAAAAGGCTCGTGTCTACAAACTGCTCTTTGGTGGAGTTGAACGCATAAACTGCAGAGCCATTGGCAATAATTGCGGTGCCGTCTTTCCACGTTAATGGAATCTTCTGATCAGCCAATTCTTGAATCGCGCCTCTGGCAATCGCCAAATCACGATCAAGCCAATCCCGCGTCGGGTCGCTGCCCCAGTTCTTTTCCAGTGCATCTAAACGGGCGTTTTCGACGGCATCGACCTTTGATCCTGCTGCCATACGCAACAAGTCTTCCCAAGAGGCATCCGATTTTGGCTTGCGCCAGGTTTTCTCTAACTCTTCAGCTTTCTTCTTGAGTAGTGGCACCTCTTGGGTCAGGTGAAGTTGTCGATTGAATACTTCGACGCCGTAACCGGTCCCGGCCCCGACAGCAGCGCCGCCGGTGCCATTCCCGGCGCCTGCTCCAGCGCCGATCCCGGTCGCAACCAACGCGGCGATGTTGTCCTGGCTGGCCTCAGATAATTTGCTGTTTTCCAACGCCTTTGCAATCGAGGGCATCAACGCAGCAGAAGCACCGGCCCCCAACGCGCCACTTTCCACGCTGCCGCTGGACAACCCAATGGCGGCACCTGCCAACGCGTGCAACATGACGCGTGCTGCTCCACCTTCTGCCCATGCGGCTCGGGTGGCCGCATCCGATTTCGGGTTCAGGGATTGCGCCTCGGCGTAATCACCCACTCGCTTGAAGATCTCGCTGGAAGCTGTATTGGCAACGATACCGACTGTCGTACCGACGGGCGCGCCACCAAGCCCCGCGGCGATCAGTCCCGTCGCGATATCGGCCATCATTTTCTTGTCGCCGCCGAACTGCCAACGCTTGGCTTCCGAATAAGCCAGATCAGCAGCACGGGCGGTATCAGCAGCACCAGGCGAGCCTGCGTCTGCTTGTTCCTTCGCCGCCTGCCCAAGCTTCTTGGCCTCATCGGCCTTCGCCCTGCCTACCGCACTGATCACCCCACTGGCCAACTGCGCCGAGCTTTGGATCAGGTCAATACGCTCTTGCATGGCCTTTTCATCAGGCCGGTCAAGTTTCTGATTGGCATTGGCGGTGTCACGGTTCAGCCCCACTAGGTCATTGGCGCCTTCGGCATTGCGAACCACAATCGTGCCTTCGCTGACCGCGCTACGGGTGTAGCTATGGTCTTTCTCCTTGAGTGCTATCGGGATGCTGCCGCCCATCGACGCACCGCTGGTACTACTGGAAGACACCGAAATACCGGCAGACTGACTTTTGATTTCGCTGACATTCTTGATGTCGCTGACGATCAGGCGGTCAGTGCTGAGCCGGTTCTTATCAGCTGACGCTTCACTGGCAATCACCGCGCCTTGCAGGGTGGTGTTCTTGCCGACATTGATGTCGTAGCCGCCCGTGCCCGTATACAAACCGCTCTGGTCGGTCACGCCCTTGTAGTCGCTGTTCATATTGGCGGCGGCAAGGTTCGCCGAGCCCGCTACGGTAGAGCCGTAGCAGAACGGCGGGATGCAGATACTGGCGCCGAAGCCTGCGCTGCTCTGTTTGCTGCGCGAAGACTCGGTGTCTTGGAGGGAGATGATATTGAGGTTGCCGCCAATATCTGCCTTGATACTGTCCGCACGAACCTGGGCGCCTTTGAGGGTGGTATCGCCACCGCTTTGTAACAACAGGCTGCCTGTATCGAGGGTGCTATTGACCTGAGTGACGGAGTTACCGTTGCCATTGTTCTTGGCACCCTGCGCTCCGAGGTCGAGGGTGAAGCCGTTTTGCTCGCCAATATTGAAGCTGGCGCCGATGGCGGTTTTACTTTTCGACCCTTCGTTTTTGCGGTCGGTGGTGTTTTGTGCGCTTTGCATCAACACATCGTTTTTAGCTAACAACAAGGTGTTGGCGGCTTTCAAGCTGCTGCCGGTGATCTGGATATCACCCTGAGTACCCGCCGCAGCGCCCGTGGCAACGATCGACAAGTCTTGCCCTGCGTTGAGCGTGCTCTGCTTGGCGGTGACACTGTTGAATTCGCTGCTGTTCTTGCTGCGGTTATTGGCCAGTTCAGTACCGATCTTGATCAGCGAACCGTTGCCGGGCGTGCCGCCGGTTTTGTTTTTGAAGCCGGAGCTTTGCGCATTGGCGTCCGAAGCCTGGCCGTTCAGGTTGTAGGCGGCTAGGGCTGCCTGGGCGATTTTGACTGCCTTAAGTCGTGGGTCATCAGCACTACGGGCCGCTTTGACGGCGTCGCGCATGCTGGTGGCGGTGTCCACTACCGAGCCCGCGATCACGCGTCCAACCGCCAAGCTCTTGGAACTGTCCTTACTGGTCTGACTGGCAGTCTCCATCCCTGAAGTAACGGTGACATTGGCACCACTCAACTCCATGTTCTTGGTGCTCACCAGATCACTGGCCACCACCTTCAACTCACGCCCCGCCGTCAACGACACATTCCCCGCACTCGAACCAATAGTGCTGCCGGTCAAGGTCATCTCATTGGCCGTGCCGTTGTGCTTCGAGCTGTTGATGTACAGCTTCTGGTTGCCGGTCATGTCATCCAGACCGAGCTTGTTGCCGGTCAACACGCCGGTCAGGTCGCGATTCTTTTCCTTGTGCATGTCGGTGCGGGCGAAGGTGTTCTGCGCCGCGTCGATGGTCAGGTCGCGGCCGGCCTGGACGGCGAGGTCGCCGGTGCTGGCCAGGGACGAGCCGGTGACGGTGGCATCGCGTTTGGCCGCGACGGTGACCGTTTCGCCGGAGACCATGCTGCCCATGGCGGTGGTGCGTTTTTCGTCGACGTTGTCCTGGACCTTGCTCGACTTCAGGCCGCCCCAGCTGCTTTTGCTTTCCTTGCGTTCGTGACGGGCGCTGTCGGCATTGCTGACGGCGAGGATATTCACGTCTTGGCCGGCGACCAGTTGGGTGGCGCCTTTTTCGGCGGTGACGGCACTGCCGGCCAGCAGCAGGTCTGCACCGGCGACGACGGTGCTGTTCGTCCCCGCACTGACCAGGCTGCCAACGTTGTTCACTACATCGGTTTCATCCAGGCGGAATTTTTTGCCCTGGGAGGTTTTCTTGGTCTTGCTGTAGAAGCTGTAGTCCTGGTCTTCGGCGCTGCGCAGGCTGAGGTTTTTGCCGGATACCAGGTACGCCTCGTTGCCGGCATTCACCTGGCTGGCCACCAGTTGCAGGTTCTGCCCGGCGCTCAGGGTGGCGTCGCCGCCGGCCTTGATCACGCTGGACACTTGCTGCACGTGGTCTCCGATGCTTTTGATTTTTTTCGAGTTGTACGTCGAATGCTGCTCGTTGGCTGCCGCGATGGCGTTGAGGTCGCGGGTGGCAATCAGGTTGATGTCGCGCTTGGCTTCGACCTGGCTGGCCACGGCGCTGATGTCGCGCCCGGCGACCACATGCAGGTCGCGGCCGGCTTCGACCACGGAGCCTTGCTGGGCGATGGTGGTGAAGTTCGAACGGCTGCCGATGTTGCCGCTGCTCAGGGTTTGCGAGGCGGTGATGTTGACGTCGCCTTTGGCCTGGGCGGTGGTGTCGGCGCCGCTTTTGAGCACGCCGCCTACGTTGTTGATGTTGCCGCCGGCTTGCAGGGTGAGGGCGTTGGCCGATTCGATGCGGGCGGCGTTGTCGACGAAGTCGCTGCGTTCGGTGCGGTAGTTGCTGGCGCTTTCGTGGGTGGTGACGGTGCGCTGGTTGAGCAGCTCGGCACCGGCGGCGAGGTTGACATCGCGACCGACGATCACGCCACCGGCGCGGTTGCTCAGGTTATTACCGCTGAGCAGGTCGAGGCGCCCGCCGGCTTCCATCAGGCCGCTGTTGGTCAGGTTGCCGCCAGCACTGGCGAGCAGGCTGCTGGTGGCGCGCAAGGTGCCGACGTTGTTGAGGTCGGTGCCGGCCATCAGGCTGAGGTCGCTGCCGGAAATCAATGCACCGTTGGGGGCCAGGCGGTTGTTGGCCTGGGCCAGGTACAGCACGGGCACCAGTACTGGCTGGCCGGCGACGGTAGCGTTTTCCAGCCAGACGATGTCGTGGGTCAGGGCGGCGACCTGTTCGGCGGTGAGGCTGACGCCTACCGACAGGTTGAGCGCGGTTTTGCTGCCGATGGCGTTGTCCATCAAGTGCTTGAACAAGTCGGCGTCGCTGGTCTGGCCGTCGATGAAGCGCTGGCCGGTGCGGGCAAGGACGGCTTGCTGGATCAGGCGTTGTTCGTAGAAGCCGTCGCCCAGGCGCTTTTGCGCGGTGTCGGGGTCGTAGCCGAGCTTGGTCAGCAGGTAATCCGAACCCAGGAACTGACGCATGTCGGTCAGCGCCGGGTTGGTTTCGATCAGGTACTTATGCGGGCTCGCCGTGAACTGGCTGGTGGGCAGGCCGTTGACGCCGTTGCCATCGTTGAGGTGGAACAAGCCGTTCTGCCCGGTGGGCAAACCAAAGCCGGGCAGGCCCAGCGGGTTGATCTGTTGCTGGGCAACATCCGGCGGCAATTGCGAGTTGAGGCTGATCAGGGTGGAGTAACCCGGTGCGCGGGTGTTGGCTTTGACACCGCTGCCCACGTAGGTGTAACCGCCGCGTACAACGCTGTTGTCGATACCGGCCTGGGCCCTCACATCGACCGCACCACCGGCCTGGATCACGGCGCCATAGCGCTGGTCCGAGGGTGCCAGCTCAGTCGTCTTGAGGCCGACCCATTCGCGTTCCATGGTGCCGATAAAAGCGGCCATGGCAGCTTCGACGCCGCTCATGTTCTGCGGATCGTAATTCGCGCCGCCGATCGAATAGCGCTGGCTAAAGGCAGCGGCCGGCCCGGCCCAGATTTCCGGGTGGCGACTGCGCTCGGAGGCGAAGATGCGTTCGCTGAGGGTGTCGTGGGTCACCAGGCCCACGTTGGTCAGTTGGTTGACGGTGGCGGTCAGATTGCCGCCCGCTGCGATGCTACTGCTGCTGTTGAGCAACGCTCCACCAGTGAGCAACATGTTGGCGCCGGAGGTGATGCTCGAGGCCGCGCTGGCTTGCGTGACAATCAAGTGCTCACGCTGGGCAATCAGGTACGGACGGTTTTCCTTGCCGCCGTCGCAGTCGCCGCCGGTGACGTTGAAGATGCAGGCCGTGGGCGTGATGGACGCGCTGTAGATACCCGATTCGCTGGTCAGCATCGTGCGGATATTCTGGATCGTGCTCGCCGCGAGGATCAGGCCGGCGTCGGTCTGGATCGAGGATGAGCTGTTGATAATGCTGCTGGCCAACCCGCCCTGGCCGTCGCGGTCCACGCGCAGGTTGCCCATGGCGTAAATGTCGGCGCCGAGGTTTTTCAGGCGGTCAACGCGCAGGCCCATGTCGCCACCGCTGAAGATCAGACCGTGGTCGTTGAGCAGGCTGGCGGCGGTGACGGTCATTGCCCGGCCGCTGCCGAGGGTGCCGAGGTTGTTGACGGCGGCAGCGCGCAGGCTGAGGTCGGTGGCGGCAGTGACGCGACCGCTGTTGTTGAGGGCCCCGCCGAACGTCAGGTCGAGACTGCCGTTACTGGCGATGGCGCCAGCGGTGGTCCAGTCCTGGCCGCGGCCGATCAGGCTGCTGCTGCCGAGCAATTTGCCGCTGGCGGTCTGCTGCAGGTTGTCGACGTTGACCGTCAAGCGCCCTGCCTGAATTACCGTGCTGTTGGTCCAGCTGGCTTTGTTGAGCGTCAGGTCGCCGTGGGTCACCAGGCTGCCACCGACGTCATCGAGGCTGATGCCGCTGAGGTCGAGCGCGCCCGTGCCCACATGCAGCACACTGCCGCCAGTATTCTGGAACGTGCCGGCGGCGAGGCTCAGCTCGGTGTTGGCGGTTTCCAGGCTGCCGCTGTTGTTCAGCAGGCCATCGATGGCGTAACGGGTTTTTCCGCCGGGGCCGAGTGCCCGCATCTGGCCACTGTTGGTCAGGCTGGCGGTGCCGATGTCGAGGGTCGTGGCGCTTTCTATCAAGCCACGGTTAGTGAGCGAGCCACGCAGCCTGACGTCGACGGTTTGCCCGGCGATCTGCCCGGCGTTGTCGACATTGCCGCCACGCAGGGACACGCGATTGGCGGCGAACACGGCGCCGTTGCCGTTGTTGAACTGGCTGGCGTCGATCAGCACATCACCGGCCTTGGCCGCGAGCCGCCCACCCGTGTTGTCGAGGCTGCCGAGCGTCAAGTCAAGGCCGGCTTTTTCGCTGTGGATCAAACCGTTGGTGCCGTTCTGCACCAGGCCGCTGGTAGTGAGTTTCACGCCAGCGTTGGCCGCCAGCGTACCGCTGTTCTGGTTGTCGATACTGTTGGCGAACAGGGTCAGCAGACCCTGGCTGGCGAGTTTTCCGCCCTGGTTATCGAGGTGGCCGGCACGCTGGACCAGCAACGGCCCGCCACTCGCCAGCTTGCCGTTGCGGTTGATCAGATCACCGATCAGGTCGAGGGTGATCGCGCCGCCGCTGGTCAGGCTGCCGGTGCCGTTGTCCAGGGTTTGGCCGCGCAGCTCTATCGCGCCAGTGCTGTCGATGGAGCCGCCCTGGCTGTTGTCCAGCAAGCCGCTGACGATCAGGGTTTGCGTACCGTCGCTGGAGATCACGCCGCCATGGCTGTTGTTGAGCTGGACGCTGTTGACGGTCAGGGTGTTATCGCTGAGCAGGCGACCTTTGTTCTGGTTGTCGACGCTGTCGGCAGTGACGTTCAGCGCCTGTCGGGCACTCAAGGTACCGCCGCGGTTGTTCAGGGTTTGCGTGGCGGTGGCGGTGAGCGTGCGGTTGGCAACCACCGTGCCGGTGTTGGTGATGTGCTGGGCGTCGAGTTTGACGTCGCCATTGGTATTGCGGGTGTTGTCGGCGTTGACGCCGGCTTCGATGATGCCGTTGTTGGTCAACTGGCCGTTACTGGTCAGGGTGATGCTGTCGCGCGCGGCGAGGGTCTTGCGGTTGTTCAGCTCGCCTTTGGTTTGCACCTTGAGCGTGGTACCGGCGTACACCGGCCCGCCGGCGTCTAGGCTCGCCGCCTTGATGTCTACCGCGCCGCTGGAGGCGGCCTGCGCCATGCTCAAATGGCCATTGGCATCCAACTGAATATCCCCACCACTGGCCGCCAACGTACCGTCGAGCTTCACGCCCACGCCGGCTTCGGTGCCGACCAGTTTGATCGCGCCGGCGTACATGCCGCCCAAGGCGCTGGAGTCGATTGCCAGTTCCGGCTTGGCGCTGCCATCGTCGGCGCGCGCGGTGGTTTTCAGGCTTTGCGCGTCGACGTCATTGCGCCCGGCGATCACGGTCAACTCGCGCGCATTGATCTGCGCATTGATCTTGGCCGAGCGGGTGATGATTTCGAAGCGGTCGACGTTGCTCGCGTTCAAGCCCTGGCCGTCAATGGTCACGGCACCGCCGTCGACCTGGTAGTGGTCCAGGCGGCCGACGGTGTCGATGACGGGTTTGCCGGTGGTCAGGGTGGCGTTGGGGGTGTTGATGAAGCCGCAGCCGTTGCAACTGATGCCGTAGGGGTTGGCGACGATGACCTTGGCCGACTGCCCCGCCACTTCGGTGTAGCCGCGCAACTGGCTGGGGCTGCCGCCGTTGACTTCGTTGAGGATGACGCTGGCCGCGCCGCCCTTGAGGTTGGGGTTGCCGACGATGATCCCGCCCAACTGGGTGTTTTGCAGCGGGCCGCTGGCGTTGTTGAGGATCACGCCGTTGGGGCCGACGTTGTAGTCCTTGAACTGGTTGTGCGACAGGCCACTGCCGTTCGGTGTGGCGATGTTCACCACCGGCACGCCATTGCCCGCGGCGCCGACGCTGGTGCCGGGCGCGCTGACCACGATGCCCTCGGCCTGGGCCAGCAGCGGCTGCCAGAACAGCGCGTTGGCGAGGATCAACGCCAGCCCGCGCTTGGGCAGGCCGAAGAACGCGTCGCGCGGCTTCAGTGCGGCAGAAGGTTGGCGGGCCAGAAAGGCAAATTGGCGAACATCCATTTTCAAATTCTCGATGTAACGGGGCGTTGAATTACAGGAAGAAATCCATACGGAAGTAGATCGGCGCTTCGCGCTCGCTCATCACTGCCGGGCGTTCCAAAGAATGGGCAAACGTCACGCTGGTGCTGACGTGTTTGCCCCGGGCGAACAGCTCCAGGGAGTTGCTCGAGACCCGACCGTGTACGTCGTCGTTGTAGCGACCGTGGCTGATCACACCTTGGTCGTAGCCGACGCTGGCGCCGTATTCGGCAAAGGCCGGGCGCAGCCAATCGAGCGTCACCGGGCGCGCCCAGCGCACGTCGTTGCGCCAGTAGCCGCCGCTGTCGCCGCTCAGTTGCTGGTCTTTGAAGCCGCGCACCGAGGCCGAGCCGCCGAGGCTGATGCGCTGCGGGCTGAACAGCACGTCTTCACTGCGTTGGCCGGTAGCCAGGCTGGAAAAACTGAAGGACTCGCCCCACAGCGTGAACGGCTGCAGGTAGCTGACGGTGGCGGTGTATTTGCGGTAGTTCGGCGTGGACGTGAGGTTGCCCTCGCGATCGCGTTCCTGGTTGTTGCTTTGCGCATCGAAGGCGCCAATACCGTTCTGCATGCCCAGGTCGAAGTTGACGAACCCGCTGCCGATACGCCGCCCGTGGTTGATACCCACCTGCAATTCGCTGAGGCGGTTACTGCTGGGGCCCAGGCGCGCATCGAGCAGGTAGTTGTTGGTGCGCAAATGGGCGAGGCCGACGTTGACCGAGGTCTTGCTCACGTCGTCGCGATGGATCACGCGCTCGGCGCGCAGTTGGTGGTTCTGGCTGTCGCCGTACTGCTTGAGCTTATAGCCATTGAGGTCGGCCAGGGTGCGGTAATCGCTCTCGCTGTAGGTGTAACTGAAGTTCCACCAGCCCCACGGCACGTTGTAGTAGAGCATGCTGTTTTTCGAGGTTTTCTGGTGGTCACTGACGGCATCGTGGCCGCCGCGCAGCACCAGTTGGTCGGCCAGGCCGAGCGGGCTGTCCCACTCCAGGCCGGCGCCCCATTGCTGTTCGCCGGTGCTTTTTTGCCCGTCGTTGTTGCGCGATAGGCTGGCGCGCCAGGGCTTTTGTGGGGTGTTCTTGACCACGACGTCACTGCCGCCTACCTGGGTGCCGGGGGTCAGTTCCATTTGCGCCTGCTTGGAGGGCAAACGGCTGAGCTGGTCCACCAGTTGCTCGACTTCGCGCAGGTTGAGCGCCGCGCCGACCTTGCCGGGAAAGGCCATGGCCAGTTCGCGATCGGTCACGCTGCTGCCTTGGGCGCCTTTGAGTCCTTCGAGTTTGCCTTCGACCACCAGCACCTGGAGGTGGCCGCTGGAAAGGTCTTGCTGCGGCAAGTAGGCGCGGCTGGTGACCCGGCCTTTGTCGATGTAGTAATCGGTGATGACCTTGAGCAGTTCATTGAGCTGCGACACGCCCAGGCACTGGCCGACATAGGGTTTGAGCAGGCGTTGGCGGTCGGCGGCGGGCAGGCTGTCGGCGCCTTTGAGCGTGATGTCCCGGATCGGGAAGCAACGGCTGTCGGCGGGCGTGGCCGGGGCCTGGGGCTTGGCTTCTTTGCCGGGCAGGTCCTTGAGCTCGTCGAGGCGCCGGCGCTGCTCGTCGAGCAGGCGGTTCTGGCGGTCGCGGATCAGGTCCTGATCGCCCGGCGTGGGGGCGGCCGTGGCGCTGTTCAGGCTTAACCCGGCGAGCAACAAAGTACACAGAAGATACCGAGTCCGTGGCAATAACAAAGACATGTTCGATCCGTCGAAAATCAAGGCGCGGCAAACTAACATCGAACTTCGGCTGACCCAAGAAAATGGATTAGTTGCACGTCAGTTCTAGTTAGTTATGCAATACACTGATTAATAACAATAAAAATAATCAAAAAAGACGAAAGGTTCTTCATCGGAAGTATTGTTCCGACAAACGGCAACTATTTTGATGTTGATTCAGCGAATACCTTATTAATTGCCACTACTTGGCCATCAAGTTATTGCCGAGTTAGGTTAGTACCGGGAAAGACGGAAAAGTTCGCAAGAATTTTGTGAACTAGAGCTCATTTATCGACATTGCAGGGAAAGCCGATTGGGGACGAGCGGCAAGCCTGATGCGGCAGAGCCGGTGGAGGCGCTGTAGAGCCTCGCCGGGGCTCCACAGCGACCACAAAGGGCGGCTTGGTTTGACCTTCAGCCGATGTCCTTGCCTTTTTCCTGGCCGGGCACCAGGGTCAGCGGCGGGCGTTCCACGTCGCGCGAGACATGCGACTTCACGTCCTCGACGCCGCCATGCTCATCGTTGTGGATGACCAGCACACCCGGCCTGCGCAGTTGCTCCAGGGCTCCCTCCTCCAGCTTAAAACTTTCACTAAGGTGCTTGTCACTGAGCACATTGGCCTCGGCACGGCGCTGGGCGAACTTGCGCCCCTTGCGTTGCTGGTAACGCGCCCAACTGATCAGGATCACCGCGTTGAACAGGGCGATCCACAGGTAGATTTGCAGGGTGTTGAGCGCCGCGAAAATCGGCGCTTCCAGGCGTGGGCCGCCATGGCTGTCAAGCATCGACGCAATGCCGCGCATCATCAGCCAAATCAGCCCGCCCCAGGCCAGCAGGGTCAAGAGCACATCGATGCCCCACATCACCGGGTGTTGACGAGTTCGGACCAGTTTCATGATCACACGTCCTCATTGGCAGGTTTGATACCGCGATCCGGGCTGACCCAGCGCGCGCGCTTCTGATGCTGTTTGAACAACACCTTGGGAAAACTGACCAGCGTGGTGAACAAGCTGACCAGCCAGAACACCATCGGGTACCACACGGTCCAGAACAGGGTTTTCCACAGGTCCTTTTCGTAGCGCCGGTCGATCAGGATGCTCACGGCAAACTGCACCAGGCACACCATCGCCAGCACCAGCCCGGTAAACGCCGGCGGCACCAGGGAGTCCACCGCAATCGCTTGGGGCAAGACCATGAATTTGCCCAGCCCCCAGAAGATCACCGACAACAGGAAGGTGAAGGCCCAGCCGGTGGACAGGCAGTATTCGAACAGCAGCGGCCACAGGTAGCGATGCCGCCATTGCCAGATGCCACGGATGTTCTTGAACAGCACTTCGGCGCCACCCTGGGCCCAGCGCAGGCGCTGTTTCCACAGGCCTCCGACGGTTTCGGGCATGAGAATCCAGCACAGGGCACGTGGCTCGTAGAAGATGCTCCAGTGATCGAGTTGCAGCTTCCAACTGACATCGATGTCTTCGGTGATCATGTTGGTGCTCCAGTAGTCGATGCGGTCGAGCGCCTTTTTACGGAACGCCACCACCACACCGGACACCGTGAAGATCCGCCCGAATACGCGCTGGGTGCGCTTGATCAAGCCGATGATCGAGGAGAACTCGCCCACCTGCACGCGGCCGATCAAGGTCGAGCGCGTGCGGATGCGTGGGTTGCCGGTCACGGCACCCAGGCGCGGGTTGTCGAGCATCGGCGCAACCAGGTAGGCCGCCGCGTTTTTGTCGAGCAACGCGTCGCCGTCGATGCACACCAGGTACTCACTGCGCGCCGCCACGGCGCCCATGCGCAAGGCCACGGCCTTGCCCTGGTTCTGCGCCAGGTGCAGCACCCGCAGGCGTGGATGCTCCAGGGCCAAGGCGTCGAGCACCGCCGCCGTGTTGTCCTTGGAGCCGTCGTTGACAGCGATCACTTCAATGTTCGGGTACGACTGGCCCAGCGCCGCATGAATGGTTTCGGCGGCGTTATCGCCTTCGTTGTAGCAAGGGATGATGATCGAGATCAGCGGGTTGCCGGCCAGGGTCGGTGCCGGCGTGTCTTCTTCCCAAGGCCAGTGGCGTTCCCAGTGCAGCCAGAAGTACAAGCCGCCGGCGATCCACAGCGCCGACATGAACAGCGGGTAGAAGAACACGAAGTCCATCAGGAATTGCCCGGTGATCAGGAAGATCAGCCCCAGAGGCACGCCCAACACCAGCGCCAGTACGAATAAAGCCAGGATTCTATCGAACATGGTCAAGGGTTCCATTGGTTGGAAAGGGCCGGACGCACTGTCTTCAGGTCCGGGGAGTTTTCCAGGAAGTTGTCCGGGTAGTAGCCAAAACTCGTGACCCCCTGGCGTTTGAGTACACCCATCCACTCAGCCAATTGCGCACCGCTCAGGTCCGGCGCGGCCTTGGTGCGCCAGTCTTTGGCTTGCAGTTCGAATACGGTACGGTCCAGTGCGCCGGGGCGCGCCTTGACCGTGGCGACCAGTTTTTCCAGCCAGGCGTTGGAATTTTTGAGGGTCTCGCCTTCCATCAGCGGCATGGCCATCGGCGCGGTCCAGTCATAGGTCTGGAGGAAGTCGTCGAGGTTCTGCGCAAACCACGCTTCGCTCTGCGGATTGAGCATCGGCTCGGCGAAGATGTTGCGCGCGGTCTGCACCTGCGGACCACCGATGGCGCGGACCTTGGCAGTCAACTCCTGGGTGAAATCGATCAGGTAACGACTCTTGAAGCGTGTCCAACGCTGCATCACCGCCGGGTCGGCGCGCAGGGCCGCAATGCTGGCGGGCAAGCCGTTGGCGGCATAGACCTTGAGCGCGGCGGGGCTGGCGTCTTCGAAGTCGGACAGCAACGCATCGTCGTGGTACAGCACGCCGTCGATGGCATTGTTGCGGGCCAGGTCCTCATAGATCTCGCCAATGATCTTGCGCACCTGCGGGTCGAACGGCGACAGGCGCTGGTATTGATCCGGGTCGAGGCCGACCTTGCCGGTCTCCGGGTCCCAGCGGGTCACGCGGGGCAGCTTGGGGTCGAGGGCAAAACTGAGCACCGGCATCCAGGCATACACGCTGGCATGGGCACGGGTGTGCAACTGCCAGGCGACACGGTTGAACAGGTCGGCACGCACCGGCAAGTGGCGGTTGGGGAAGTACAGTTGATGCACCAGGCCGTCACCCTTGGGGTCGGCGAAGGCTTGCAGGAACACGGTGCCCGCGCCCATGTCCACCACGCGCTGCACCAATTGGTCGAGGTTGCGCGCTTGTTGGGCCGGGTCCGGGTCGTAGACGTTGTCCAGGTCCACATGCAGCACCCGCAGCGGTGCCCGGGTTTGCACCGCGACGATGCTGTTGGCGAAATGTTCGCCGTCCGGGTCGGACGCCACCAGGAAGCGCGGGCTGTTCATCAGGTTAGCCGAGCTATCGAGGCCATCTTCCAGGGTCAGGGCCATTTCATAGCCCTGCTCGCCGACGATCGCCAGCGAGGTGCCCTTGGCCGCGCCATAGGGCCATACCCACACCCGTGGCGCCTTGCCGGTGACGCTGCGGATCTTGTTGGAGATCGCCACGACGTCCGCGCGCATCCGCGCCTCGAACTGCGCCTGGGTTTCATAGCGGCCCGTGGCCGGATCGAAGCGCAGGGAGGTCGCAGCCGGTTCGAGGTTGCCCTGGGGGTTGGCCAGGATCCCTTTGTGACTGGCATCGGTGTGGGCAGCGATTTCCACCAGGCCGGAGCGGGACACTTCGCGGATCTGCTCCCAGGTCAGGAACTCACCTCGCGGGCGCGGTGAGCCGGCGAAGTCCACCGGTTGGTTCAACGGCGTATCGATCCAAGCGCCGACCGGCGCGAGCAGGGCCGGCCAGTGGTAGGCCCGCAGTATCGGCATCACGCGGGTATAGAAGCTCGAATAGCCGTCATCGAAACTGAGCATCACGGCTTTGGGCGGCAGCGCCGGACCGCCACGGCGGGCGGCGAGGATCTGGTCAACACTGACCGCCTGGTAACCGTTCTCCCGCAGCCAGGCCAACTGCTCGATCAAACGTTCGGTACGCACTGCCACTACCGTCTGGTCGGGGTCGCGATCCTCGACATCGTGGTAGGCAATGCCCAGGAAATGGTTTTTCGGCCACGGCGCTTCGTTGGCCGAGGTCGGCCGCTCGGCGGGTGGAGTGAAGGGGGCGGGCTGCTGGGCGCAGGCACTGGCCAGCAATACACCCAGGACCAGCAAGCAACGGCTGAGGACAGTCATGGTCAGGCTCTTCTAGAAGCGGTAAGTGAGGTCGACGAGCAGACGCAGATCGCGTTCGCGAACACCGTCATAGGGTCGGCTGATCAGGCTCAGGTTGGCGCCGGCTTCCAGAACGTCGTTCCAGCGAACGCGTTGGCCGTAACCGATCAAGCCGACGCCGCCGGTGGAATAATCCTTCTGGCTATACGTACCCGCACCGACTTGGAATTGCTGACTCCACTGGGTCTCGTAGCGGTGATAGAGCACATGGTTGACGGTGACGGTGGGCAACACGCTGAAGTCCGACTTCGGATTGAAGTACACCGTGTCGGCCTTGCTGTTGCGGCTGGCGCTGACTTCCAGGCCCAGGTCCACTTGCACGCCCGGCGAGCTATAGATGCCCTCGCGGCCGGTGAGCAAGGTTTCGACGCGGTCGTTGCCATCGCTGAAGTGCGACGGGCTGAGGGACAGCTTCCACTCACGGCTTTCATTGGCGCGCCAGCGGATGAAGCCGCTGCCGCCGTTGGCCGTGATGTCGGCATTCAGCGCACGTAACGGTGTGGTAGCCGAGAGGTAATCGAGGCTGCCGCCGTATTGCCAGTTATCGTTGATGTCGCGGGCGATCGACACGCGCGCGCCTTGTTTGGAGCCAAAGCCGTAGGAGTGGTTGGACACCTCGGCTTCCAGGGTCATGTCGCGGGTCCGCCGCTCCACGCCCACGCGCTGCCAACGGTGCTGGCCGGTGCCTTCGGAAAAGTCGGCGGTGGCGTAGCCGGCGCCGGCGAACAGGCGCCAGTCTTCATCGATGGGCGGCGTGTAGATCACGCTTTCAATGCCCCAGTCACGGCTGCCGGTGACAGCCCCCACGTCACCGTTATTACCGCCGCCATAGCTTTTGCCGGTGTAGGCCTCGACGCGCACCTCGGCCATGTCGTGGACGTTGCGCAGACGCTGGAGGCGCTGCACCTGGCGGCTGTCGGGGTTGCGGGCGATGACGTCGTCGGCAAGCACGTCGAGTTGGCGCCACTCCTGCAGATCCATGGCGGTGTAGGCCTGGGACACTTCCAGGCCGATGTCACGCGGCACCTGGGCTTCGGTTTCCTTGAGGATCGCTTCGGCGCGCCGTGGCAGGTCGCGGGCGCGGTACATGTCAGCCTGGGCCAGGTGCAGGCCGACGTTGCCCGGCGCCCGTGCTACCAGCGCATCCAGGCCGGCTTCGCTGCCCGGCAGATCGCCGCCGTACACGCCGGACTGGGCCGACAGTTGTTGAGCATCCATCCACGCGTCGTTGGGGTTGCCGATGGGCAAGCCTTTGAGTTCGACCCGAGGTTTCTGGTTGTTGGCGAGGGTATTGGCGACCTCGCGGGCGTCGACACCTTTGTCGCTTTCCTGCAGGGCGTAGAACAAGGCCGTGCTGTCTTCGACCCGGTCATCGGGCTCGGCGTCGGTGGCGCTCAGCGCCTGACGATAGAGCGGCTCGGCCTTTTCCGGCTGGCGCTGGTCGAGGTAAGACGCTGCCACCCAGCGCACCGCATAGGTTGGCAGTTGCACGCCTTCGGCCGTGAGGGTTTCGTACTCGCGAATCACCTCGGCGGTGCGCGCCCGAGCCTTGAGCGCGCCCAGGCGGTCGATGCGCCAGCGCACCACGTCGTCATGGGCGCTGGCATCGGGGGTCCAGCGGGCGAGCAGTGTGTCGTAGTCCTGCAGGGCACGGTCGGCGATCACGTAGCGTTCTTTCTCGGTGCGCGTGGCGAACTCGGCCATGCGTACCCGCTCGGCGGCCAGGTCGCCTTCGAGGCGGCGCTGGGTGACCGGGTCGAGCAGGCCCGGGCGCTGGGCCGCCAGGCGCAAGGCCGGCTCTGGCAGGCGGGCCTTTTGCAGGGCGACGATGTATTCGCGGGCCACTTCAGGCTTGTCGCCAGCGCGGATAAACGCTTGGTCGAACTCGAACAAAGCGTCGTAGTTCAAGCCGGCGCGGGTCAACGCGTAGCCCAGGGCCATGCGCCGGTTGGGTTCGTCGGGTTTGGCCGCGACCAATGCGCGGGTGCGCTGCACCGCCTCGCTGGCTTGGCCGCCGTCGGCCTGGGTCAACGCCAGGCCGAGTTGCAGGTCGACATTGCTCGGTTCACGCAGCAACGCCTGGCGATACACCGCCTCGGCCTTGGCCCACTGCTGTTGGTTGCGATAGGTGCGCGCCACCGTGGCGAGCGCCTGGGTGCTCAGGTTGCGATTCTTGCCCTGGGCCTCATACACCTTCAGCACTTCGGCGTCCTGGCCGGCCCACCCGGCGATCACCAGATGGTCGCTGACCTGGCCAGGCGTCTGGCGTTCGGCAGACAGCTGGCGCAGTTGGGTCAGCGCGGGGGTGAAGTTGCCGTTGCGCGCCTGGATGATCAGGGCGTCATAGGCCGGGTCGGCCACGGCAAAGGTGGGCATCAGCAACTGGCTGCACAAGGCGACCCCGACGAGCAGTCGCAACCGGCCTGATGCACTGAGTGGTGGGTTTGGCAACATATCGTGAGCTTCCTTACACACGGAAAGCTGTAACGATAGGTGGTCCTGAGCAATTTGCTGCAGGGTGCCGGCGTCTCGGGACCCGGCCTAGCTTTCCTGTAGGAACTATCCCTTAAGAAAGTGAGAAAAAGGCCAACTCATAACAATTGTTCAGAATTGCCCGACACACTAAAAAATGAATACGGGGGCGGACTTGCCGGGGATAGCGGGGTATCAGCCAATCGCGATGGCGACTATTTGACCCGTATCACCCGCAACCCCGCCCCCGTTATTTTTTCCTGAGTGGTGCAGAATTTTTTACTGCGCGCCGCTCATCGCACCGACTTTGGACATCACGAAGGTGAGGAATTGTTCAACCGTCATCTTCTGGCCGTTGAACGTCACTTCGTTGTTGGCGTAGTGCAGCTTGGACACCACGTCGCTGCCGACCAGGGTCGCCAGTTGCGTGCCGACGGCAACGCCGCTGACCATCTCGCTGGCCATCTGGGATTGCTGCTCGATCGCTTCAGGTGCGGTCACACCGGCGAGCTGCGCCTGCAGGGCGGCAACGTCAGCGATCATAGGCTTAGACAGGCTCAGGTTGGCATCGAGCAACGCGATGATCTGCTTGCCCAGCTCCATCGGCGGCAGTTCCATGCTGCTCGGCTTGGCCAGGTCCACGATCAGGTTGAATTTGCTTTCGCCACGGGTGGTTTTCAGCGACAGGTTTTCCACCGCCACTTGCGGCTTGGCGCTCAGCAATTGGTTGACGTTGGTATCGGCCAAAGCCTGCTCGGCCTCGCTCAGTTGCAGCTCAGGCGCCGGCTCACCGGCGGCGGCAGCGGCCTGCACCGGCGCCATTTTGTCCTGATAGAGCTTGGTCAGCACCAGCATCGACGGCACGTCGACGTTTTTCATGCTCAGCGCCATGGCGGCTGAACCCACGGGTTTGCCCTGGTAACCGATCTCGTCGATCTTGTAGTCGACGCGGCCGGCCAGGTTGTTGTCCTTGGTTTCGCTGGTGTCTTTCTGCTCGAAGCCCTTGAGGGTCAGCACGGCCTTCTGCGGGCCCATGGTGAGCTTGGTGTCGGTCAGTTCCACGGTGTTCTGCCCGGTGTAGAAGCCGAACGTGGATTTCTCCAAGTTGCTGGCCACGGTCAGCCCGGCCAGTTCGGCTTCGAACGGCGAGCCATTGGCGTCGACTACGGCGACCTTGAGGCTGTTCATGTAGCCGTCGGCCTTGACCTTCTTGCCTTCGGCGCTGCTGTCGAAGTTCAGGTTGGCGCCGGAGAAACTCACGGAAGACTTATCGTCCTTGAACTCCAGCGGCAGCAGTTCGACGTTGCCGTTGACCGAGCGGCTGTAGCCGATGTTGGCCACGCCTTTGAGCGGCGATACGTCTTTGGCGGCGGCAAACCACTTCTCGGTGGTGGGGTTCTTTTCCAGCTCATAGTGACTGGTGGCCATGACTGGCAGCCATTTCAGCGTGACCAGGCGCGAGACCGGCAGCGGGCCGTGTTCGATATGGTCGACGAACAGCAATTCAGGGTTCGGGTTGTCTTCGCCGAAGACCGCGCCTTGTGCTTTCAGGCGGTAATGGGCGGTGCTGCTGAACACGCCACGGTCCAGGGACACCAGCTCAAGGGCCATCGTGCCGTCGACACCGGCCATGGAGGTCTTGAGTTCCTTGTTGGCGTTCTGGATCGCGGTTTGCAGCACCGGTTCCAGTTGTTTACCGGTAAACCAGGCGCCGCCTGCACTGACGACGCCAACGGCGACAACGAAACCCAAAAGAACGACTGCTGGCTTATTCATGAAGTGACCTGATCAAATCCTGTGAGAAGTGGGCTGTCTTCCTTGAACCCCAAGTGAGGTTGGCTCAAGCCCGCCGAAAAACGGGGGGAAGATTAGCACTGGGGGCCGCGAACGGCCCAGACTTTCAGAGGGATCAGTTCTACACAAGTTCAGGAGTATTCCATTTCGATCTCGTCCAACTGGTGGTCGAAACTCTTCAAACGGGCGGTCCAGGTGTACACCAACACCTCGAATTCACGGTGTATTACGGCATTGCCGGGGGTATCGACCTTGGGATCACAGAAGTCCAATTGGTAGCGCTCTCGGGCCATCTGCGTGGCGACATCGGACAATTCCCGCGCGTTATTCAGCCAATGCCTACCCTCGGCAATTTGTCGATCGAGCAGCACGCATTGTTTTTTCAGGGTTTCGAGACTTTTTTCCAGGGGCGTGCCGGTCAGGTCGCCCATGACTTCCTGGAAGGTACGCCCGGGCTGCCAATAGCTGCCCCAGAAATAGCGGTCGAACACGGTTTCGACCCGGCGCAGGGCGACCTTGGTGTCCCAGATCGCAACGCGGGTCTTGCCTTGTTCGAGGAGCTTTTTCTTCACCCGTAGATTTTGGTAGGACGCCCAGGCCACGACGCCGATGGACAAGGTGCCGATCACCAGGCAGGCGCTGTCGAGAAACACCATGGCCGTGTCGATTCGGTGAGCGAGCATGACGCCGTAGAAGTAAGCCGCCGATAACAACACCAGTGCGAAGCACACGCACCAGAAAGCGGGAGCATAAGGGTTTTTCATTATTGGAATCCCCATGAGCAAACGCGAGCTGTGTCAGGCGGGCTCTCTGCCAGTCAAAAAGCATGGCGGCCCGCCTGACAAAGCATAGCTACCTGCTCAGGGTTTGCCGGGCTGTGAGGCTTGCGTTCGTCCGCTTTCCCAACCGCCGCCCAGGGCCAGGAACAGATCGATCTGGCTCATGGCAACCTGCGTGTTGGCCGCCGCCAGTTGCCCACGCACATCGGTGTAGGTGCGCGTGGCTTGCAGGTCGGCCAGGAACGACGCGCGGCCGGCCTGGAAGAAGCGGTGGGTCTGGTCGGCGGCTTCCTTGGCCGACGCGTCGGCTTCGGCCAGCGCATCGCGACGCTGTAACTGCGCGGTGTACTGCGCCAGGCCGGTCTGGGTTTCGCGGATGGCGTTGAGCACCACCCCGTCGAAGTGCGCCAGGGCGCCCTGGGTCGCCGCTTCGGACTCGTGGATGCGCGCACGGGCGCCATTGGTCGGTACGGTCCAACTGATCATCGGGCCAACCCCCCAGCGGTTGGTGGCGGGCGTGCCGAGGTTGTCGAGCAGCCCGACCGTGCCAATGCTGGCGCCGATGCTGATGTCCGGATACAGCGCGCCCGTGGCCACGCCGATACGTGCGGTGGCGGCGGCCAGTTGGCGTTCCGCCTGGCGCACATCGGGGCGACGTTTAAGCAGCGTCGCGCCATCGCCCACCGGCAGCAGTTGGGCGATGTGGGGGAGTTCGGCGCACGTGCCGGTGCCCGCCGGCAGTTGATCCACCGGCTTGGCCAGCAGCATCGACAGGCGGAACAGCCCGGCCTGGCGCGCAGCTGCATAGCGCGGCATATCGGCGCGCAAGGATTTGTACTGGGTTTGCGAGCGGGTGACCTGGGTTTCATCGCCGCGCCCGGCGTCGCGCAGGCGCTGGGTCAACGTCGTGCTCTGGGCTTGCAGGTCGAGGGATTGGTTGGCGATCGCCAGTTCTTCGTTGGCCGCGCAGACTTGCGTATAGGAACGCACCACATCGGCGACCAGGGTGATCCGCGCAATATCGGCTGCGGCCTGGGTTGCATCGGCGCTGGCCTGGGCGCTTTCGATGCCGCGTTGCAGGGTGCCGAACAGATCGAATTGATACGAGGTGGTGATGCCCACGCTACCGATATTGCCCACCGGGACTTTTTCCGAGAGCAAAAACGCTTCACCGGACTCTTGCAGGCGCTGGGCCTCGGCCTTGGCGCCGGCACTCCAGCCGCCGACAGATTGAGCCTCCTGTACCTGATAGCGCGCCCGCTGCAAGTTGGCGGCGGCGACGCGCAGGTCGGTGTTGGAGGCCATGGCCTGGCGCACCAGTTCATCCAGGCGCGGGTCTTTGTACAGCTTCCACCAGTCGGCCGGCACCGGCGCCGAGACCACGTTGTTGCCCTCGCCCGCCAGTTGCCCTTGCAGGTCGCCACGGTTCATCGCGGCCTTCTCCGGCAGTCGGTAATCCGGGCCGACCACCTGGCAGGCTGACAACAGCAAACCCAGCGCAGCGGTTGCCACAATCTGCTTCATGGCTGGGCTCCGTCCTTGGGCTTGTCGCCGATGATCGACACCGTCGCCGTGCGGCCGGCGATCATGCGAAAGTCCGCCGGCACCTCGTCAAACGCAATGCGCACCGGAATCCGCTGGGCCAGGCGCACCCAACTGAACGCCGGGTTGACGTTGGGCAGCAGGTTGGCGCCGCTGCTGCGGTCACGGTCTTCGATACCGGCGACGATGCTCTGCACATGGCCGTGCAGGCGTGCGCTGTCGCCAATCACGCGGATATCGACGCCCATGCCGACGTGGATGCCGTCGAGCTTGGTCTCTTCGAAGTAGCCGTCGATATGGAAGGAGTTGCTGTCCACCACCGACAGCACCGGGTGCCCGGCGGTGACGAACTCCTGCGTGCGCGGCGCACGGTCGTTGACGTAGCCGTCCACCGGGCTGCGGATCACCGAGCGGTCGAGGTTGAGTTGGGCCGAGTCCACCGTCACTTGCGCTTCGGCCAGGGCCGATTGGGCACGGGCGACGCGGGACTGGCTTTCTTCCAGTTGCTCGCTCGGCACCAGGTTGCCCAGGCCACGGTTACGCTTGTACTCGCGCTGGGCCTGGGCCAGGGTTTCCTGGCGGTCGGCCACGGCGGCCTGGGCCTGGCGCAGGGCCAGCTTGAAGCGGTCCTGATCGACGGCGAACAGCACCTGGCCTTTGCTCACCAGTTGGTTGTCGCGCACGTCGACCCGCTGGATCAACCCGGACACGTCCGGGGCAATCTGCACGATGTCGGCACGGATGTGGCCGTCACGGGTCCAGGGCGCATACATGTAGTACATGACCATGCGCCATACGACGACGACCGCGAAGCTCACGATCAACAACGTCAGGACGACACGGCCGATGGTCAAAAAGGGTTTTTTCATGTCATCAGGTATCGACTGAGTGAGTCCACCGCGCCCAGCAACAGCGCATAGAGCCCCACGTTGAACAATGCCCGGTGCCAGACCAGGCGATAGAAGTGGAGACGGGTCAACAACCCATGCACCACCAGAAACAACACGTAAGCAATGCCCATCAGCACCAGCAACGTGGGCAGGAACACCCCGCTGATATCCAGATCACCGATCATAAAGGCGCTCCATCAGGCAGCGGCGCCTCTGTCTCGGTGCCGCCAATCATTTCCACGCCGGGCAACAGTGCCAGGCGCAGGCCCGCCAGGGCGTGCAGCAGATGCAGGCGGGTGTCGTCTTCGTCTTGCAGGCCTTGGCCGTTGAGGGCGCGGCGCGTGCGGTCGAGGGTCAGCAGCAGACCGCTGGGCGAAGGCAAGCGTTCACCCGCCTTGAGGCAGGCCTTGTAGTAAGCGCCGACGCCTTCCACCACTTGGTCGAGCAACACCCGCGGTACGCCGTAGATCCGTGGCGAGTAGGCCAGCAGGTCGAGCAGGTTCAGCGCCACGCGCAAATCGCGCAGGGCGATGCCCGTGTCCTGGCCGATGATCGCCAGGCGCGGCAGGTGCTGCATCAGGCGGTCGAGCATTTGCGCGGCCAGGTGCCGGTGTTCGGCCAGGGTCGCCGGTTCGGTCAGGCCGACGATGTCGCGCCAACTGAACCGGGTCAGGCGCTTGGCGGCCAACTCGGCACCGAAGGGCCGGGCGATCAGCGTCCACACAAAGGCAAACAGCAGGCCCACGGGCCCGGCCAGGTTGACGTTGGCGAAGTTGAGGAAGTCGGCGTCATAGGCGCCCTGGATGCTGATGAACGACGAGGTATTCACCAGCGTCAGCAGCATGCCCAAGTAGAAACGCGGCTGTACCGTGAGCGTGCCAATGCAGATAAACGGCACGGCGAACGCCAGCACCAGCATGGGGAAATCGTGCAGGTTGGGCAGTACCAGGAACAGATACAGGCTGGCGAACAGCACCGACATGGCGGTCCAGAAAAAGAACCGGTAGATCTGCGGCGCCGGGTCGTCCATCGACGCAAAGAAGCTGCAGGCGACGGCCGCCAGGATCACGGCGCTGCCGCCGTCGGTCCAGCCCAGCAGAATCCACAGCACCGAGGCGACGATGATCGCGGTGACGGTGGAAAACGCCGAATAGAGCATCAGGCCACGGTCGAGAAACGGCGTCAGCCGGCCCAGGCGCCAGTGGCGGTACACGGCGCGCCAGGTGTCCTGGCTTTCACATTGGATCGCGGCCTGCAGGCTGCGGCAGTCTTGCCACAGGTCGATCCACTCACCCAGGCGATACAGGGCGTTGGAGAACAGCAGCGTGTGGCGGTCGTCCAGCGCTTCGCCTGCCGGTTGCAGGGCGTCAAGTTGGTCACGCAGGGCGCGCCAGCGTTCCAACGGCGCGGATTCGGTGGTGCTGTGCAGCCACTGATCCGTCGCCGCCAGCAACGGCGCGAGCGTTTCGAGAAACTCCGGCGCACGGTGCTCGATGGCGTACAGCGCATCGTCGAGCGCATCCACCACCGGCAGCAGGTGGATCATCCGCCCGCGCAATTCCTTGGTGTTGCGCACCGTCTGCGGCCGGGCGCCTTCGTGGGGCAACTGGCCGATCATCAACTCCAACGTGTTGAAGGTGGCGACCATGCCGCTGCGCAAGGCGCTGACTTCTGCCGGCGCCACGTTGCGGCTCAGAAAGCGCTGGCTGTAGACCTGGGCGTCGCTGAACCACTTGGCCACCGAACCATCGAACACCGGCATCAGGCGCCGTGGCCAGAACATCGCGCCGACCACCGCCGCCACCGCGATACCCAGAAAAATTTCCTCGGTGCGCGCTTCGGCCACGTCCCACACCGCCAGGGGATTATCCACCACTGGCAAGGCGATCAGCGGCAAGGTGTAGCCGGCCAGCATCAAGGCGTAGTTATTCGCGGTGCGCAGGTGCATGGAGAGAAACAGCAGGGTGCCCGTCCACAACGCAATCACCACCACCAGCAGGTAAGGCGACTGCACGAACATCGGCACAAACACCACCGCCGCCGCCGCGCCCATGAAGGTGCCGATGGCGCGGTACAACGCCTTGGAACTGGTCGGGCCGACAAACGGGCTGGAGACGATGTACACCGTGGCCATCGCCCAGTACGGACGCGGCATTTGCATGAGCATGGCGATGTACAACGCGATCATCGACGCAGCGAACGTGCGTACCCCGTAGAACCAGTCCTTGGCCGGCGGCATGCCGGTAAAAAATCCCCTCAAGATGCCGCAACCGCTGGAGGTTGATGGGCGGCTTCAAAGGCGCGCAACACACGCAGCGCAACCTCCATGTCGGCAGGCGCGATATCGGCCAGCACCTCGCGGCGCAGACGCACCAGTTGCGCCTCCACCGCCTGCACCAGCTCACGGCCACGTGCGGTGAGGCTCAACGCCTTGGCGCGGCGGTCGTGGGCGTCTTCGGCGCGGCACACATAGCCGCCGCTGCACAGTTGGTCGAGCAGGCGCACCAGCGACGGGCTTTCCATCCCCGACGCCTGGGCCACTTTTACCTGATGCACCCCGTCGCCCAGGCGGCCGATCATCAACAACGGCACGGCGCAGGCTTCGGAAATACCGTAGCTCACCAGCGTGTTCTGGCAGATTTTGCGCCAGTTACGGGCGCCCACCACCATGCTGCTGCTGAGGTTCATCTGGAGTTGTTCGAGGGTCTTGGGCACTGGATCATTCGCATACAGTTAGTTTGCTAACTATCAATATGGTGGATGGAGCCGAATGCGTCAAGTTTTGAAACAATTTAGCGGGTGGGTGGAGATGGAGGTCAGTAAAGCGGGTTTGAGCGCGGGTGTTGGATTTTCAGCGATAGCCGCAACGCCGCATGACCCATGTGGGAGGGGGCTTGCTCCCGATAGCGGAGGTTCAGGCAATACATGGTTGACTGATCTACGGCTATCGGGGGCAAGTCGAATCGTCGCACCGCCCCTCCCACATTTGGATCGGCGTCGGCTTCAGGATCGCTGTGCAGCCTGCCATTCAGGCGGCGCCTGGGTAAGTAAAGCGGGTTTCAGCGTGAGGGTTGGATTTTCAACGATAGCCACAACGCCGCATGACCCATATGGGAGGGGGCTTGCTCCCGATAGCGGAGGTTCAGGCAATACATGGTTGACTGATCTACCGCGATCGGGGGCAAGCCCCCTCCCACATTTGGATCAGCGTCGGCTTCAGGATTGTTGTGCAACCGGCTTATTGACCGCTCAGTCTCCTAAGTGGCTCTGCTGGAAAATATCAGCACCTTTTGCTCCACCGCCAGACGCTCCAGACTTTCACTGCCTCGGATACAACAACTAACGCAGCCATTAACACCACGTTGTAGTTAGGCACAAGCTGAGCACCTACCAGCAACAGCGAAACAGAAGGCACAATAAAAGCCAATCGCAAGGGTGTTTGAAGGTAAGTAACCCACCTCACCTGTTCACGTCCAAGAAAGAACAGTAGGCACGAGATCACGATGGAAACTTGCAGCAGCATGGCAAAGCCGAACAGGTATAACTGCACAACGCTATGATCACGCAGCACCCATAAAGCACTTTCAAGATCGCTTAAATAAGGAATCCTTCCCTCTATTGCGCTGACCACTGCATACCGGATCAGATAAAGGGCATCCATGGCTCCCCAAAACCAAAAAACATGCTTGCGTGTCATTTTTTTACATCCTTGTATTCATAGGCCACATCAGGTGTTACAGGTTGCCAGTGCCAGGATTTTCCACCCTGTTGCCAATTGTCATCCCCATCCAGATAGCGTTGTTTGATATGCCGTAGATCACCATACCGACGCTCAACCGATCTGTGAGTAAGCTGATCATCGCGACTGTCAAGCCTCACCCACCGTTGAGTCATAACCCTAGTGGTGTTCGCGAGATCCTTGCCATCCGATAAGAACATTCGCCCCTCATCACCCATGGAAACTAACCGATTAGCCACCAATAGTGCGGTGTTTTTAATGCCATCGTAATCGATGCTGACTTTTTCCCACTTACCCGGCCCGACATAAAGCCGACGGCCCATCAGATGCCCGTATTTAACGCGACACGCTCTACTTAAAGGAACGAAGGGATGGTCCGTCACGAATAACCAATCACCTGCCGCGAGTTTATCCAACACTCGCCGTTGATCTTTTTCCTCAGGACAACAAACAGGGGAAATATTGCATTCACTAAGAAGTTCACTCAGTCCCTGCAACGCATAAGGCGCACGAAAAAATTCCCTTACTTTGCTGCCGGCAAAATAGGGACTCTCGATTTTTGTGAGGTCATATTGTTCAATTTCAGCGCGGGGGATCAGTCGTTTCATGTTGTGTCCAGAAGAAGGAGTCAGCCCCTGTTGATAAGGGTTCCTCACTCTGCCCACCATCATCTACTTCCTTTTAGTCGATAGGAAATTTCCCAACCTCGTGTATCACCCGCCCCAGCACGCAGGTCGATTGCCATGGTGCGAAGCTTTCCAGAAAAAATTAACTGGGTCGCTTACAGCCCAGTTTTTTTTACCGCACACCATTTTTTTTTACATTACCGCGCGTCATAAAAGATTTTTTTACACCTCTCGACCACGCCGCAACATCAGGTTCAACTCATCCACCACTTCAGCCCAATCCGCATCCACCAGAATTTCCTCACGCAAAAACGCCTTCTGGCTATCCGTCCAGAAAAACGCATCGGCCAGTTGCAGCTCCGGCTTGAGCGGTGAATGTGTGGTGATGAACTGCTCGATGCCGGCCGCGTCATCGTCCAGGCCGAGTTGTTTGAACAGGGAGGGCAAGCTGTGTTCAGGCGATTGCATGATGAGCTCCGGATAGGTGGGTTTATCCGAGTCTAGTCCTCCCCCGCAGCAGGAGCGAACTCGCGCTACAGGGTTTGCAACCATGCCTGCAGTTGTGCGCCGCATTGCTGCGCGGATAGCTGGCCGGAGCGGGATAAGCCGGAGATAACGTTATATCTACAATCCGTTCACCACTCAGTAGGACAAAAATCCATTTGTGGGGCGAACCGTAATTGATGATTACAGAGCTCCCTAGAAATCAATTGCCACTATTTTGGTATTCCACTCATTCCGAATGGGTATTAGCGACACCCCTCAGGCTGCGACGGCTCTGGGCCGAGGCATAGCACGAACAACCGCGCCCTGGCACCACCGCCATCTTGCTGCATAATTTGACGCCACCCATGCGGCAGCGGCGCGAAATCGTCCGGCGCTTCGTTGCTGCTGATCAGCCAGACACGGCGGGTATCCGCCGGCAACTCCGACAAACGGTCGAGGTAAATACGCCCGCCGTCCTGATCCACCAGGGTGCCGAAGCCATAGGCATTCGGCCGCGTCGGCGTGCCATCAGGCTTGGGCGGTGTGTAAAGCTGCAATTGCGCGTCGGTCTGGTCGTAATACACGTAGCTCAAGTACCACAGCATGTCGCTGAGGACGATGCGGTCAGCTTCTTGGTAGTTGCGATTGACGAACTCCACCGGCCCGCTGAATTGATCATGCACATCCACCGTGGAATTGTTCTTCAACCCCAGCAGTTCCACCCCGACGACCAGCACGAACAATGCCGCGCCCAGCAATGAAAAGCGTCTGGGCAGGCGGTCGATGGCCAGGCCCAGGAGGATCGGCAAGCCTAGGGCGTAGACCGTGAGGTAACGCTCGATAAACACCGGCGAGATGAACGACACCCCGTACACCAACAGCAGCGGCAGCAAAAAAAACAACGCCAGCAGCACGGCCGGCCGGTAGCGCGCCCGATCGCGCCAGGCGCTGACGCCCACCACGGTCACCAGCAGCAGCGGAAAAAACCAGAACAGCACTGGCCATAAGCCAAGACCTTCGTCCTGCAACATGAACTGCCAGATCATCGACGGCACAGAGAACAGGCTGACCGGCGCTTCCCAGCCGATGTCGCCACCGACCTTGAGCTGCTCGACATGCTGCAGCAGGCCCACCAGGTTCGGCAGCCACGGCAGGTACACCAGCACAATCGCGACGTTGGCCGCCCACCACGCCGGACGCGTGATCAAGCGCCGGCCAGGTGGCTGGGCCGCGCTCAACAGCCCCAGCCAGGCCCAATGCACCAACACACACAGCGCGCTGAAGTAATGGGTGTAGAAACCGGCGGCCATCAGCAGCCCATACGCCAGCAAGTAGCGCGTGCGCTCGGGTTGACGCACCCAATACACCAGCGCCAGCGTCGCGCCCAGCAGCCACACGGCGAGCAGCGAGTACATGCGCACTTCCTGGCTGTAGCGCACCGCGCTGGGGAACAGCGCCAGCAGCACACCGGCCAGCACAGCGGCGCGACGGGTGGACAGCTGCCGCACAAGCCAGATGCCCAGGCCCACCACGACCACACCGGGAATCGCACTCATGCTGCGAATCGACCAGATGCCATCGCCGAACAGCTCGATCCAGCCGCGCAGCAGGAAAAAATACAGTGGCGGATGCACATCGTGGGCGGCGTGAAACCACAGGTCCGCCGCAGCATATTGGCTGAGCAGCAGGCTCGAGCCTTCATCGCCCCAGATCGCTGCGGCCGTCAGGCCATAAAAACGCACGGCCAGCGCCAGCGCCAGAATCGGCACCCACCATAGGCGGCGTAACCAACCCTTACCTTCCCGGCTCCCCGCGAGGCGATTGACGGCAGAAATTGCCCCAACCTTGTCGTCTTGCTCTACCACAGACCGTCGCACCCCAATTCCCCTGCCACTGCCCGTTTTCAGGGCCAAACCTGCGCTTGCGCAAACAGGCGCCACTCTAGGACAAAAACCCCGGATTCGCTCGCTGTTTCGCAACCGGCAGGCAGCGCGCCAACCCTGCGTCTACGTGCTGGGATCACGGCGGATCAACGGGCTTTACAGCCCCTGAACAGCGCACATCCGCAGAGGTCGGCGCCGCCGATCCAGATCCAAAGCGCGACCGATGCGCCCCGTCAGAGCCCGCTTTCCCGCTCGGCGCCAGGCCACGCCCAGCGCCGACCTCCCTGACGAGGTGCGCAACCTAGGGCAGCGGAGTTGAATTGCCACTACCCCCAGTCAGACAAATCAGCAATTTTTGTAGGCCTTTGCCGAAGCATTCGCCGGATCACGTTATGATTGGCGCCCTCCAAGGATTCAGGATCAAGGACACGTCATGCGCATCGGTTTTCTGTCACCCCTGGCACTGGCACTGCTCGCCGGTCTCTCCCAGCCGGCACTCGCCAGCTCCGACGACTCGTGCTACCCCGACTGGAGGGTCTCGCGGGACAGCCTGGACACGTGCAACAACCTGCCGTTCCTGAGCCCCGGCAATGACAGCCGAACCAACCTGCGCCTGTTGCTGGCCGACAAAAAAGCCGCGCCCCTGGCGCCGAACGCCTTGAGCGAGGACGACCTGTCCCAAGGCTTCGGTCCGGTGCCGTTCCCGGTGTACCGCCTGGTGCCGATCGCCGCCACACCGGCCGAACCGGATAGCACGCCGCACGCCTCACCCAGCGCCGAACTCGATACTCTGCTCCAGCCATTGGGCCTCAAGCGCGACGAATACAAATCCGCGGGTACTGACTTCCTGAATGGCGAAGGCAGCCGCTGCCGCAGCAACGACGATGACAGCGCCACCGCGTTTATCCGCCAGGTGATCAAGGCCGACATGCCGGCGGCCGAGCGCGAGTTGCTGGTGAAGGCGCGTTTGCAATTGCTCACGGCCTGCTCCTGGGAAGGCCAAGTGGTGGACGCACAGCAGATCCAATCCACCGAAGGCCAACTGCTTCGCACTTATCTGCAAGCCGCCGCCGACTTCTACAGCGGCCGCTTCAGTGACGCCGAGCGCGGTTTTGCCGGCGCCAGCAGCAGTCATCTGCCCTGGCTGAAGGAAACCGCGCTGTACATGACCGCGCGGACATCACTGAACCAGGCGCAGGCCGACGCCTTCGACGAATACGGCATGCCGCAACTCGAGCATGTGGATAAGTCCGCCCTGAGCGACGCCGAAGCAGGCTTCCTCGGTTACCTGAAGACTTATCCACAGGGTGATTATGTCGCCTCCGCCCGTGGCCTGCTGCGCCGGGTGTATTGGCTGGCGGACGATCACGCCAAGCTCGCTGAGGCCTATGCCTGGCAATTGACCCAGGCCACCGACGCCCAGCGCAATGTGTCGGTGGATGAGCTGGTGGCCGAAGCCGACCTCAAGCTGCTGATGGTCAACGGCAAGGCAGTCAAGAACCCGATGATCCTGCTCGTCAGCGACCTGATGCTGATGCGCGCGCATACGCCGCCGACCCTCACCCGCGCCGACCTCGATGGGCAAAAAGCCGTGTTTGCCGACGAACCGGCGCTGTTCGACTACCTGCAAGCGGCGTATGCCCTGTACGTCGAGCATCAACCCGACAGCGCGTTGAAACACCTGCCCCAGGACGTGCCCTCGAACCCGGATTACTTCGCCTTCAGCCAACAGACCCTGCGCGGCCTGGCCCTGGAAGCCAAGCAAGACTGGAAAGCCGCCGAAAAACTCTGGCTGCAACTGCTGCCGCTGGCCAAGCAACCGCTGCAACGCGACCAGTTGGAGCTGGCACTGGCGATGAATTACGAACGCAGCGGCCAGTTGGCCAAGGTGTTCGCCGCCGATTCGCCGATCAGCGCCAAACACGTGCGCTACATCCTGCTGCGCAACAGCGCCGGGCCGGACTTGCTGCGCCAGCAGATCGCCCAGGCGCACGACCCGCTGGAGCGCCAGACCGCGCAATTCGTGCTGCTCTATAAAGACCTGCTGCGCGGCCAGTTCGCCACGTTCGACGACGACCTCAAGCAACTGCCGGCGTCGGCCCCGGACGACAAGCTGGGCACCAGCCTGGGTTATGTCTACAGCGCCGGCCAGACGTTGAAACTGTTCCAGTGGAACGGCGACAAGGCCGAATCCGGCTACGCCTGCCCGAGCATTGCGCAAACCGCCGCAACCTTGCAGAACGACGCGAAAAACCCACACGGCCTGAACTGCTTCGGCGAGTTCATCCTGCGCAACAACCTCGATAGCATGCCCCTTGAGCAGGCACGCGCCGCCGGCAGCCTGGGCAGCACGCCATCGGACTTCAAGGGCGACACCTTCTCGCGGCTCGACGGCTACCAACAGGTGATCGGCAACCCCAAGGCACCTAAGGCCGACAAGGCCTACGCGCTGTTCCGCGCCCTTAATTGCTACGCGCCGTCTGGCTACAACAGTTGCGGCGGCGAGGACGTTACGCCGGCCGTGCGCAAGGCCTGGTTCCGCCAGCTCAAGACGGGCTTTGCCGACACGCAGTGGGGCAAATCGCTGCAGTACTACTGGTGAAACCGTTGTGGCTCGGCTTGCTGTTGCTGGCAAGCCCGGCCTTCGGCGCCGTCGACGCCCGCGACTATGACGCCTTCTGGCTGTGGAGCGGCGTCACACCACAGCCGGTGCTCAAGCAGGCGAAAACCCTGTACATCCTCCAGGGCCAGATCAACGCCACCCGCCGCGCGCCCCAACGCGGCGTGCAATTAATCGCCCAGGGCATGAGCGTGCCGCGCATCACCCAGGGCGACATCTGGCTGGTCTACCGCGCCCACACCCTACGCTGGCCAGACCGGGTCTACACCCAGTTGCTCGGCCAGGTACAACGCTGGCGCGACGCCGGCAACCCGGTGATCGGCATCCAGATCGACTTCGACGCCCGCACCCAGTACCTGCACGAATACGCCGGTTTCCTGCGCGACCTGCGCCAGCGCCTGCCCGCCGACCTGCGCCTGAGCATCACCGGCCTGATGGACTGGAGCAGCAACGCCGACCCGGCCGCCATCGCCCAGCTCAACGGCGTGGTGGATGAAGTGGTGGTGCAGACGTACCAGGGGCGCCAGAGCATCCCGGATTACGCCGCGTATCTGCCACGGATGAATCGGCTGGGGCTGCCGTTCAAGATCGGCTTGATCCAGGGCGGAGAATGGGAAACGCCGGGGTATTTGAAGGGGAGTGAGTGGTTTCGGGGGTATGTGGTGTTTTTGCGCAATCCTTGAAGGCGCGTGTCTGGAAAATGCTTTTTGGAAACACGTGTCCACCGTGCATGGACACGTGTTTAGCGCAGCGAAAAAACTCAGTACGGCCCGGGTGGGTTGAGCGCCAAAAATGTCGTCAGCGCCCAGAAACTCATCCCGATGAGTATCCAGATGCCATTGGCCCAGGTCAGTCGATGGTTGGCTTTGCCCTCCGCGTCATCTTCAACACGATTCACCGCATGCTGAAGCTGCACCGCCAGGGCTGCATAGACGATCAAAAGGCAGAGGTTGAGTTTCAGTGCTGTCATCGGCGCTACAAACCAGACATAGGCCTGCGGCAGCAGTGCGCTGAAGGTCAACCCAAGCGCCAGGCACCGTGGCCACCAGCGATGCGGCGTATTGGTCAGTTCAAACTTTCGCCGTACCTTCATCGCGAACGAGTAAAAGAAAAACACCGCAAAAAAGCCTCGGGCCCAAGGCCAAATGCGGGCACCGGTTGCCTGACGATAATAGGCCCACTGTTTGTAACTCCAATAAACCATGTACAAACCTTGGGACAGCAAAATCATCAGCAACAATTTGCGCGGCGCAACAACAAAGAACATCGGTTGATCAGCGGCTGACTGACTCAGATCGGCCAGTGGAGCAGCGTAGGGATTTTCGACGGACATAACGAAGTCTCTTAAGGTTAACCGTCGAAAGGTTAATGCCTAGGCTTGTTGATCGTTCAACGGGACAAAAATCAGGAACGCTCCTACACGCCGGCGGGAGCAAGTCTGATCACTCATTGATCAAGCCAGCCTCAGCGCTGCATGCCCCACCGCTTGACGGTCAATCGCTCGAAGGTGTCGAACACCAAATTTTCCACCAGCAAGCCGATCAGGATCACCACCGCCAGCCCGGCGAATACCTTGTCGGTGTACAGCTCATTGCGGTTCTGGAAAATGTACCAGCCCAGGCCACCTTTGCCGCTGGTGGCGCCGAACACCAGTTCGGCGGCGATCAGCGTGCGCCAGGCGAATGCCCAGCCGATTTTCAGGCCGGCGAGGATCGACGGCAGTGCCGCTGGAATCAGGATGAACAGCACAAAGCGCATGCCCTTCAACCCATAGTTGCGACCGGCCATGCGCAGGGTTTCGGACACGCCGAGAAACCCCGAGTAGGTGTTGAGCGCCAATGCCCATAGCACCGAATGCACCAGCACGAAAATCAGGCTGTTCTGGCCCAGGCCAAACCACAGCAGCGCCAGCGGCAGCAGCGCAATCGCCGGCAGCGGGTTGAACATCGAGGTCAGGGTGCTGAGCAGGTCGCGGCCCAGTTGGGTCGACACCGCCAGTGTGGTCAGGGCAAATGCCAGCAGGATGCCGATCAGGTAGCCCTTGATCAGCACCACCAGTGAGATGCTGACTTTACTCAACAACTCGCCACTGAGCAGGCCGTCGTAGAGCGCGTGAAACGTCTGCAGAAAACTCGGCAACAAAAGGTCATTGTTTTGGTAGCGCGCAACCGCTTCCCAGAGGATCGCGAGCACGATCAGGATCAAGCCTTTGCGCAACCAGCCTTGTTGCCACAGGCGCTGGCGCAGGGGCAGCTCGCGTTCCACGGGGACGCTGAGCAGCGGTTCGAGGGTGACTTCATATTCCTGGCGCATGAGCGGGCCCCTTCAGTAAGCGATGCGGATATCGGCGAAGCCCAACTCACGTTCGGCTTCGGGCGCTTCATCGAACAGCAGGCGATGAATCCTTCGCGCCGATGCCTGGAATTCCACGCCGCCCAGGCTGTGCAGGTCGTATTGATGGCTGTGGATTTCCGCGCGTACCCGTCCCGGATGGGGCGACAACAACAAGATGCGATTGCCCACCACCAGCGCCTCTTCGATGGAGTGGGTGACGAACAGCAAGGTGAAACGCACTTCCTCCCAGAGCCGCAGCAACTCTTCCTGCATCTTGCGGCGGGTCAGGGCGTCGAGGGCGGCGAAGGGTTCGTCCATCAGCAGGATTTTCGGCTGCATGGCCAGGGCGCGAGCGATGGCCACGCGAGCTTTCATGCCCCCGGAGAGGGTGTGCGGATAGGCGTCGGCAAAGGCGCTGAGGCCGACTTTGTCGAGGTAGTGCAGCGCGCGTTCTTCGGCTGCACGACGCTTGAGGGTGTTTGACGCCAGCAGCGGGAACATCACGTTTTGTTTGACGGTTTTCCACGGCGGCAGCTGGTCGAATTCCTGGAACACCACGATGCGATCAGGACCGGGGCGTTCGACCTTCTGCCCCAGCAGGCGGATCTCCCCTTCGCAAGGCTGGATAAACCCGGCGATGGACTTGAGCAAGGTGGATTTGCCGCAACCCGACGGGCCGAGCAATACGTAGCGGTCGGCCGGGTCGACTTCGAAACTGACCTGGTGCGTGGCCCGCACCACGCGCTCGGGGGTACGGTATTCGAGGCTGACGTTATCCACCGCCAGCAGCGCGGCGGCAGCGGACAGGTTGCTGGCCGCGTGGCCTGGCAAGGGCGCGTTCATCTCAGCTTCCTTGCAGGGGCTTGGCGTCCTGGAAGAAGTAGTCCTTCCACGATTCAGGCTTGTTCTTGATCGCGCCGACGCGGTAGAGGAATTCCGCCAGCGGGTAGGTGTTTTTCGGCGTGACGCTGAATTCGAATTGCGGGTTGTCGATGATTTTCAGCAGCTCGGCGCGGTCGATCTTGGCCTTGGTCACGCGGATGTAAGTGTCGGCGGCGGCGCCTTTGTCGTTCTGGGCGAACTGCGCGGCTTCGGTCAGCGCGTCGACAAAGGCCTGGTAGGTTTTCGGGTTGTCGTTGCGGAATTTTTCAGTGGCGAACAACACCGTCGGCGAATTCGGGCCCAGCAGGTCGTAGGTGTTGAGCACCACATGCACATTGGGGTTCGCCAGGGCCTGGTCCTGGAACGGCGGGTTGGAAAAGTGCGCGGTCAACTCGGTGCCGCCGGCGATCAGCGCTGCCGTGGCGTCAGGGTGCGGGACGGCGACGGTGTACTGATCGAGGCGATTGAATTCCTTGTCGCCCCACTGCTTGGCGGCCGCGTATTGCAGGAAGCGCGACTGCACCGACACTCCCACCGCCGGCACCGCGATGCGGTCTTTATCGGTGAAATCGGCGATGGTCTTGACCTTGGGGTTGTTGCTCACCAGGTAGTAGGGAAAGTTACCGAGGGAGGCGACGGCCTTGACGTTCTGCTTGCCGTGGGTGCGGTCCCAGATGGTCAACAGCGGGCCGACGCCAGCACCGGCGATGTCGATGGAGCCGGAGAGCAGCGCATCATTAACGGCCGCGCCGCCGGAGAGTTGGGTCCAGTCGACCTTGATATCGAGGCCTTCCTGTTTACCGTATTTTTCGATGAGGTGCTGATCGCGCACCACGTTGAGCAACAGGTAGACGATGCCGAACTGCTCGGCGATGCGAATCTCACCTTCAGCCTGCGCAACCGCTGGGGCGACGAGGCTGCCAGCCAACAGGCTGATACCCAGGCCGAGCGTTACGGCCAGCCGTGCAAATGGAATGTTCCTGGACATGGTCATGCTCCGAATCAGAAAGGCGCGTCGCCCTGGATGGTGGTGCGGTACAGCTTGCGGCGCAGATGGCTCGGGCAACCGGCAGCCAGGTGGATCAGCGAGCGGTTGTCCCAGAACACCAGGTCGTGGGGCTGCCATTGATGGCGGTAGATATTTTCCGGCAGCACGCTGTGGGCATAGAGCTGGGCCAGCAGATCGCGGCTTTCATCTTCCGGCAGGCCGATGATGCGGGTGGTAAAGCCTTCACTGACGAACAGCGCCTTGCGGCCGTTTTCCGGGTGGGTGCGCACAATCGGGTGGACCACTTCGGCGACTTGGGCGAGCTGCTCGGGGGTCAGCGTCGGGCGCCAGTTGCCTTCGAATTTGCTTTCGCTGTAACGCGCGGTGTAGGCGTGCGCGGCGCTGCGGCCGTGTATGGCTTTGCGTAGGTGCTCGGGCAGTTGGTCCCAGGCCTGGTGCATGTCGGCAAACAAGGTGTCGCCGCCTTCGGCTGGCAGTTCCTGGGCGTGCAGCATCGAGCCCAGGCTGGGCAGTTCTTTATAGGACAGATCCGAATGCCAGAATTTGCCCGCATCGCCCAGGCCGATGGATTGGCCGTTTTCGATGATGTTGGAGACGATCAGGATTTCCGGGTGGTTGGCCAGCAGGAACTGCTTGAGCACATGGATCTGCAGCACGCCAAAGCGGCGGCTGAAAGCGATTTGCTGTTGGGGGGTGATGCGTTGGTCGCGAAAGATCACCACATGCTGATCCAGATGTGCGCGGTGAATGCGGGCGAAATCCTCGTCGTTGACCGGACGGGACAAATCCAGGCCGATGATCTCGGCCCCCACGCGGCCGGGGAGTGGACGAATCTCGAAGGTTTGGGCGTTAGGGGTCGCTGCTGGAACAGTAGAGGTGGCGGACATGAATTCACTCCCGGTCGGACAGGAGAGTGACTTTATAGGTATAAGAACGGCACTTTAAATACCGTTAGTGAATATGCATAGATAGGAATGTAGCGCCGATCACCTGCGCTGGGCGCTGGCAATGGAATAAACGAGGGCGGTGAAGTGTTCAATTCAGAGCAATCTGACACCGGCGTGTAAGACACCGCAAAAGCTTGATGTGGGCGCTCAGAGTCGCGTGTTTAGCCGCTTACAAGCCGAAAACCTTGCTCGTTTGACAAGCCTGTAGGCAATCTCTAGTGTGCATTGGATCCAATAAGCCATACCCATTCTATAAGGAGGCTAGCGTAGCCGTGACGCAAAAGCCGAGCCCTTTGAGCAGTATCAAGGTCAGCGGGCCTATTCCCGCCCATCTTGCTCGTTCCGTAATCGAAGAAACCTTGCGCAATGCCATCCTCGATGGCCGATTGCCTTGTGGTACCGCCATGCGCCAGCAAGAGCTGGCCAGCCTGTTCGGCGTCAGCCGCATGCCCGTGCGTGAAGCCCTTCGGCAGTTGGAAGCCCAGTCGTTGCTGCATGTCGTGACGCACAAGGGTGCGGTGGTTGCACCGCTGATCGAAGACAATTCAGCCGAGACCTACGCCTTGCGCATGCTGCTGGAATCCGAAGCGCTGCGGTTGTCGATTCCGTTGCTCAGCGCAGACGACATTGCCCAGGCGGATGCCTTCATCACGGCGCTGGAGCAGGAGAAAGACTATACCGAGATTGGCCGGCTCAACCGCCTGTTCCACATGGCGCTGTATGGCAAGGCGCCCAACCGGCGGCTACTCACGTTGGTCGAACACGGTTTGAATGAAGAGGAGCGCTTCCTGCGCTTCAACCTTGAGGCGATGGGGTTGGGCGAGACGTCCCAGGAAGATCACCGCGAACTGCTGAGCCTGGTGGCGCAGAAGAAGGTCGCCGAAAGCATCCTGACGCTGCGCAATCACCTAATGCGAGGCATGGAGGTCATCAGCACATACCTAAAGGGCCTTGAGGCGGCCGGCAAGTAAGGTTTTCCGCCGAATTCACCCTTTAAGCATTGCGGGGCTGTCTTCCTCCTGGGAAAGCCCCGCGTCAAGATGCCCCGGTTAACACTATTCGACTGCGTAATGCCCGGGAAACTTCCCACGTTTAACAATACAACTTACCCACAACCGGAATCTTTTCGAAAAAACATCTAATACATTTATAAGCTCGCCCAAACGTTTAATCAGCTTATTATCACTCTTCAATAAACCAAACACCTCAACCGCCTGCACGAACCCCTGTTTGGGCAGCGCTGCGCGCGTGGCTTGGCTAAACCGTTACCTGTCTGCTTTTTGGCTGCAAAAGCCCATCACTGTTTTCAGAGCAGTCGCAACAACTTATAGGCATCAACCATGTATCAAGTTCTACTTAAACAAAAAAAGCTGCAGTTATGCAGTCACCCGTTATTTGAAGAAATAACTTCACTTGGCAAGTTACAACTTTTTATGGAGAGCCATGTATTTGCCGTTTGGGACTTCATGACCCTCACCAAACGCCTGCAACGGGACCTGACGTGTACGCAATTGCCCTGGCTCCCGCCGAGCGACCCGCAAGCCGCCCGCCTGATCAACGAAATCGTGCTGGGCGAGGAGTCGGACGAACACCCCAGGCGCGGTCATTGCAGTCACTTCGAGCTGTACCGGGAAGCCATGCTCGAAGTGGGCGCCAGTACCCACGCCATCGATACCTTCATCGCGCTGCAACGGCGGGGCGTCGGGGCCAATGCCGCCTTGGGTCAGGTCGATCTCCTGCCCGGCGTGGCCCGCTTCGTCGCGAGCACGTTGCACATCGCGTTGAATGCGCCCACCCACTGTGTGGCCGCCGCCTTCCTGCACGGCCGCGAAAGTATTATCCCAAGCATGTTCGAACGGCTGTTGCAGGGCAGTGAAATCATCGATCGCCAAGCGCCTACATTGGGCTACTACCTCAACCGCCACATCGAACTGGACACCCAAGGCCATGAGCCAGCGGCACAGAGGATGCTCCAAGGCCTGACCCTCAGCGCTCCCGAGTACCAGCAACAAGCCGTTGAAACCGCGATCAACGCCGTGGAAAACCGCATCAAGCTCTGGGACGACGTGCGTACCTTGCTGCAACAGGTGCGCCCATGAACGTCGCCGACTACCGTTCCATCGCCGAAGACTGGGAACGCCGCGCCACCATCCGCACGCGCCCTCGCCGCCTGCTGGAAAACGACGACAAGCTGATCTATCCGCTCTGCCGCCAGCCCCTGGTCCTCAGCACGACCTTTCTTGAGCATTGCCCGCAGTGGCGCGACTTCGTGCTGCTGCAAAGCTTCTACAAGTTCATCAATGACGTGGTGATTTTCGAAACCGAGATCGTCGACAAGACCGCGCGCAACATTGCCAAAAACCGTTTCGCGCTGCCCTTCCCCCTTGTGTGTCGCTACGACGCGATGACCGTCGTGGTGGACGAGGATTATCACGCCCTGGTCGCACTGGACTTCCTGCAACAGACCGTGGAAATGACCGGCATACCGCCACTGGACCTGCCCCTGCAAATCGAACTCAGCCGCGCCCTGCCGGCGGCGCAGGCACAGGTCCCGGCGCACCTGCGCGATGCGGTGGAATTGATTGGCGTGGCCATCGCCGAGAACACCGTGACCCATGACGTGGCGGCGTTTTCCAAGGACCACAGCGTCAAGGCTTCCATCCGTGGCTTGATGGCCGATCACCTGTTCGACGAAGGGCGCCATGGGCAGTTCTGGACGCGCCTGGTGCGCCTCTATTGGCAGGCGGCAAGCCCGGATGAGCGCGACAGCATTGCCCCTGTCTTGCCCATCTTCCTGAAGCACTACCTGACCAACGAGCTGCAAAAATCCTTCGACCTGCAACTGATCGATCAGTTGGACGTGAGCACTGACGTTCGCCATGCACTGAGGGCCGACATAGCGGCACTGGATTTCCCCATCACCCGCCACCACCCGCTGATCGGCAACATCATGGGCTTTCTGCAGCACAGCGGCTTGCTGCAGACACCGAGCGTAGCCCAGGCACTGGCCGACTATCTGCCAGTGGCCGGGAGAGCGGCATGAGACGTCTGACAATTGGATGGTTCGGTATCAGCCATGCCCTCGATGCGCTGAGGCTGGAGCTGGAGCAATATGGTCATCTGTCGAGTCATGACGCTGCCGACCTGGTAATTGAGGACGGTAGTGCGTCACTGCCGACACACCTGGCCGCCGCTCCACGCATCAGCCTGCGCCTGGGCGTCGGCCCGCTGACGGAGTACGGGTTGCCGCAGCTACAGTTGCGCGCGTATGACGCTGGCCAACGCTGGGGGGTCGTGTTGGACCTTGTCGAAGAGCCCAGCGGTAATGGCCAGCGACTGCGCCTGCGAGCGGTAACTGCGCTGGTGGAATGGGTCGCTGTGCTGGTGAGCGGCTTCGCCCGCGACCCTGAGTATTTTCCCGCAGGGGCCGGCGCCAATGCCTGGCCCGAACACGGCTTGCAAAGGCTCGAAGCGCTGGCGTTTGTGCATCGGTTCAATCACACGACCGACGTGCAACTGCTGCAGGCGGCGCAGGTGCCGATGATCGAACGATTGCAGGCCAGCCTGCTCACCTTCGCCACACGGCCGGCGCTGAACATTGCCGGCCGCGTGCTGACCTATCGGCAATTGCACACTCAAGCACGGGCGATCCAGCAACGGCTCGGCCCACTGCTGGAAGGCGTCGAGGCACCGCCGGTGGTCGGGGTGTGCCTGGAAAAAACAACCGCGTTGTACGCCAGTATTCTTGCGGTGCTGGGCTGCGGCGCGGTTTACCTGCCACTGGCCCCTGACCATCCACCGCAACGCCAACAGGCCATGCTGGACAGCGCGGGAGCCAGGGTGTTGCTGGATGATGGCCGCCACCCACTGCGCGATGGCTTCGTTTCATTGGATGTCAGTGCAATCGATCAGCGCGACACGTTGCCGCCGCTGCTGCGGCATCGCCCCAACCCCGATGCACCGTGCATGGCGCTCTTCACCTCGGGCACCACCGGCCGCCCCAAAGGCGTGCTGCTGAGCCAGGGCAACCTGGCCCATTTCACCGCCTGGTTCGGCGGTTGCATGGGGCTGAATGAGCAGAGCCGGGTGTTGCAGTTCGCTTCGTTGAGCTTCGATGCCTCGGTGATGGATATCTTCCCCAGCCTGATTGCCGGCGCCGAGTTGATTGTCCCAAGCGAGACGCAACGACGCGACCCGCAGCAACTGTTGGAGCTGATCCGCCAGCAACGTATCACCCATGCCTTCCTGCCGCCGGCGCTGCTCAGCATCCTGCCGCTGGATCAACCGCTGGGCCTGGCGCACCTGCTGACCGGCGGCGACGCCTGTGAGCCCTACGTGATCGAACGACTGGCCGGCCAGTGCCAGTTGCACAATCTCTATGGCCCCACCGAAGCCACGGTACTGGTCACCCATCGGACGTTGCGGCCTGGGGATAGCAATCGCAACGTCGGCCGCCCCATCGCCAACAGCCAGGTGCTGATACTCGATGAGCACTTGCAGCCGGTGGACGAGCAGGTGATGGGCGAGCTGTACATCGTGGGGCCCGGCGTGAGCCTGGGGTACTTGAACGCAACACAACGGCGCGACGACCCTTTTGTCGAACTGGCATTGTCGGGCGGCCAGTCCTTGCGCGCCTACCGCAGCGGCGATTGCGCAAAGTGGACCGCCGACGGCATCGAACTGGGCGGGCGTCGGGACGAGCAAGTGAAGATTCGGGGGTTTCGAGTCGAGCCCCAGGAGATCGAACAGTGCCTGCGCGCCAGCCGGCTGTTTCGTCAGGTGGCGGTGGTGATCGACGGTGATCACAGGATTAGCGGTGTGGTCGCCCAGCCGGAGCCTGGCGCCACGATAGACGCCCTTAAGCAGTACGCAAGGCAGTGGCTGCCTGACTACCTGCAACCCGAGCGGTGGATCGAATTAGCCGGCATGCCTTACGCGGGCAACGGTAAAGTCGATCGCCTGGCCTTGTTGCAACTGCCGGCGGCGCCCCCGTCGAATCGCACCGCAGAGGCCGCACAAACGCCGCTGCAGGTTGAACTGGTGCGGCTATGGAATGAGTTGTTGCAGCTTCCCGCAGGGACGTTGTCCATCGATGACAGCTTCTTTAACGTCGGCGGCCATTCCATTCTGCTGTCGAGCCTGCTGCTACGGGTTCGCGAACAATTTGGTCGCAGTCTGCCTCTAAACAGCTTTTTTGAAATGCCGACCATTCGTACACTCGCGACGCTGCTGGAGGACGGCCCGCGCGCCGAAGCACCCTCCGGCCAGGCGGTTCAAGACGCACAGCGCAAACCGGCGCTTGAGGTGCTGCCCGAGGCCTGCGCCGGTGACCGCCGCAAAGTGATCGTGACGGGCGCCAACAGTTTTATCGGGGTACACATCGTCGAAGCGTTGCTGGCCCGCGGTGCTACGGAAGTGGCATGCCTGGTGCGGGAACTGCCGAACCAGTCGGCACCGGTACGGTTCACCCAGGCGTTGCATGAATACCGCTTGGAACATCTGGACCAGAGCCGGGTGCGAGTGTACGCCGCCGATATCAGCCAGCCTGGCTTGGGCTTGGCAGGTGAGGTGTACGAGCGCCTCGCCAGGGACTTTGGCGCGCTGGTGCATAACGCGGCGCGGGTCAATCATGTGATGGACTACGCGGCGCTGGTGAAAGACAACGTCGACCCCGTACTGGAATGCATGCGCCTGTGTGAAACACACAGCAAAAAGGTCTTCAACTTCATCTCGACACTGTCGGCATGCAGCGCCATCGACGCCACGGGACAGGTCCTGGAGTCGCCGGCGGCGGCAACGCTGCCGATCTACATCAAAAATGGTTACAACCTGTCCAAATGGGTGGCCGAACGGCTATCGGGCCGTGCGCTGGAGCAAGGCGCCTGGGTGAATATCTATCGTCCGGGCAATATCAGCTTCAACAGCCAAAGCGGTGTTTGCCAACCACAGAAAAATCGCCTGATGCTGATGCTGATGCTCAAGGGCTCGCTGCAATTGGGCCTGGTCCCCCGTTTAGAGGTGAACTTCGACCTAATGCCGGTGGACTTTTTTGCGCGTTTTATCGCGCGCCACTGCACACATTTTGCAGCCGGGCGCAGCGTGTACAACCTGCATAACCCACAACCCTTGAGCTGGGAGCAGTACCTCGATGCATTCAGCGACGCCGGCTACACATTCGACCGGGTCAGTGTTGCGCAATGGCAACGGCAACTGCGAACAGTGGGCCGCGAAAACGCACTGTTTGGCGTGCTGGGTTTTTACCTGGACGGGTTGGGTGAAGACATCGGCGATACGTCGATGATCCGTCACGACAATGCACGCCGGGGCGTGGAAGAAATGGGCACACCGTACCCCGAGAAAAGCCCCGCGCTGTTAGGCAAAGGCTGCGACTACCTCAAGGCCATCGGCTTTCTCTGAACCGCTTCAGGACAACCTCATGAAACCGTTGCAACCCGATACATTGATCCGCAACCCACGGGGCACGCCAGTGGTGGCCTCTGTCGTAGTCGCCTGCGAGGCCGCCAGGCTGTGGGGCTTGGTGGGTGAGTTTGCAGGCTTTGATGCGTTCATTCCCGCCTTGTCGCACATTGAAATAATCGGCACCGGTGTAGGCGCTTTGCGCACGAAGTACTTCCACGATGGCCATTGTGCCGTGGAGCAACTCAACAGCCGTGACGAAGAGGCCATGTACATGACCTGGACCACCGTCTACAACACCTTGGGCGTGGCCCGCCTGTGGGCGGCAATGCGTGTGGAAGCAATGGATTCAGGCTGTTCCAGGGCGACCTGGACGCTCATCGGCGAACCGGTCGATACCGCGCAGGAAGGGTTCGAACACTTTATGCAGAGCTTCGCCGACGGCGCATTGGATAATGTCCGACAGATGCTTGGCTAAGCAGTAGGAGCGAGAGGCCTCACTCCTCTGCCATCGGGGTCAGATCTTGAAACTGTCGACCAGTTGTTTTAAGCGGTTGGCCTGTTGGGACAGTGCGTCGCAGTCTTTCAACGTTTCGTTGAGGTTGACCACGCCTTGCTGGTTCAACAGGTTGATCTGGTTGATATCGACGTTGAGGGTTTCCACTACGGCGGTCTGCTCCTCGGTGGCGGCGGCGACCGATTGGTTCATGCCGTCGATTTCAACAATCCGTTGCGTCACGCTGATTAGGCGCTCGCCGGCCTGGTTGGCGACTACGACGCTCTCTTCGCTGGAGGTCTGGCTGGCGTTCATGGTGGTCACCGCCTCACGCGAACCCACTTGCAGCGAAGTAATCATTTTGTGGATTTCTTCGGCCGACTCCTGGGTACGGTGAGCCAGGTTACGCACTTCATCGGCGACCACGGCAAACCCACGGCCAGCTTCCCCGGCACGGGCGGCCTCGATCGCGGCGTTGAGCGCGAGCAGGTTGGTCTGCTGGGAGATGCCTTTGATTACATCAAGAATGTGGCCGATGTTATCGGTGCTGGCATTCAGAGTCTCGATCTGGGTGCAGGACAGGCTAATCTTTTGCGACAGTTCCGACATCGCCAGGATGGTTTTCTCCACCACTTTGCGCCCATCGTCAGCCTGCTCGCTGGCACCGCTGGCGTGCTGGGAAGCATCGGCTGCGTTACGCGCGATTTCCTGGGTAGCGGCGCCCAGTTCGTTGATTGCCGCCGCGACGCTGTTGGTGCGCGCACTCTGCTCGTCAGAACCGATGATCGAGGCGTTGGACGACGCCATTACGCGCTGCGACAGGTCATGCACCTGGCGCGTTGCCGAGGAAACCTCGGAAATGGAGGCGTGGATACGCTCGACGAACTGGTTGAACGCGCTACCTACCTCGCCAAACTCATCTTTGCTGGTCACATTCAGGCGGCGGGTCAGGTCACCCTCGCCCTGAGCGATGTCCTGCATGGCAACGCCCATGGTTGTCAGCGGCCGTAGCAGCACTTGGATCAGCAGGCTCAAGAGCACTGCAATCGCCACCACGGCAATCAGCATGGCAATCAGCGCGGACGTGCGGAATTTACCCAGAGGGGCGTAGGCTTTATCTTTATCGATCGACAAGCCGATGTACCAGTCTGCACCCGGCAAACCGCTGATAGGGGTGAAGGACAGAATGCGATCCTGGCCGTTGAGGACAACATCCTGGTTTAGCTTCTCGATGCTTACGCGGGTGCCTGGGTAGATGTCCTTGAGGTTCTTCATCACCTGGTCCTGATCAGGACTAACGATGACTTGGCCGTCGCCGCTGACCAGGAACGCATGGCCGATGCCGCCGAAGTCTACCGAATTGATGATCTTCACCAGGGTTTGCAGGCTCAGGTCACCGCCGACCACGCCCAGCAACTCGCCATTCTTTTTCACCGGCATGGCGATGGTCACGATCTGTCCGCCAACGGCAGCCATATAAGGCGGCGTCAGCATGGTTTTGTCAGCAGCCACGGCTTGCTTGTACCAAGGGCGCTGGCGCGGATCATAACCGTCGGGCATTTTTGCATCGGGGCGTTGGGTGAACACGCCGTTGGTTTGGCCGACGTAAGTGAACTGGAAGTTCGAGGTGAGCGCGGGTTGATCCACCAAGCCAGGAAGGTCTGCAGCGCTCCCCTGATGAGCCACGTTTTGCGCCAGGTTTTCGAGTACCAACACACGGCCACTGAGCCAGTTCTGCACACTGCTTGCGGTGAGCTCACCGGATTGCTGGATGGAAGACTCCAGGTTTTGCTTGATGGTGGTGCGTTGCAGATAATCGTTGTACAGCGTGAATAAAGCGAAAGCCAGGACGACGACGCCTGACGCGGCCAACAGAATTTTATGACTGAACTTTAGATTCATTTCATCGACTTCTTTTGCCAAAGGGGGGGAGCGTGCAGGGTGGAACATCCATGTAACGCATAGGTGGACGCTTGGGTCGCCCTAAATCGGTGCACGCATGGCTCATCAGGCTTTCGGCCAAATGAAGTGGAATCTTAAGGTTTTGTGAGAAAGATCCTCTTTTTGAGTGGGAAACCGACCGGTGGTCCCGGTAAGGTGCCCGAAACTGCAAAGTCTTGCAGTCTTTCAAGAAGGTTGGCCATTGATCATAGGCCGCGGGTTATCTGAGCGGATGTGTGGCCAAAGCAAACGCCATAAACGACAAAACCCCTGTCTGCGCTAGCAGACAGGGGTTTCGAAATTCAATCTTGACGATGACCTACTCTCACATGGGGAAACCCCACACTACCATCGGCGATGCATCGTTTCACTGCTGAGTTCGGGATGGGATCAGGTGGTTCCAATGCTCTATGGTCGTCAAGA
>NZ_JAFCVO010000023.1:17185-77154 GCF_049897085.1 Pseudomonas sp. PSPC3-2 | reverse complement strand
AACCCATTCGGGCAATTGTCCGAGCATGTCGATTGCTCAGGCCACCCCACGCGCTTTCGCTACGACGAGCGCGGCTATTTGCAGGTCATCACCGACGCCCTCGGCGAACGCACTCAATTTAGCTACAACGCTCAAGGGCGCTTGCTCAGCAGCCAACTGCCGGACGGGCGCACCGAGCAGTATCAGCGTGATGCCAGCGGTCAGTTGGTGGGCTATACCGACCCCGCCGGCCACACCACGCTCTACCAGCACAACCGTCGCGGCCAGGTACGCCAGCGGGTCGATGCGCACGGCAGGCAGATCGAATTCCGCTACGACGCCTATGGCCGGTTGCAAACCCTGACCAACGAAAACGCCGAAAGATACTGTTTCACCTGGGACCAGGGCGACCGTCTCACTGCGCAGCAAGACCTCGACGGCAGTGCGCGGCGCTATACCTATGACACCCTGGATAACCTGGCCGCTGTCGAATACGTGCCCTTGAATGAGGCGTCTTCCATAGTGCATCGCCTGGAGCGCGATGCCGTCGGGCGCTTGCTGGCGAAAGTGACCGATGACGGCCGTACCGAATACGCCTACGACCCGTTGGATCAACTCACCGCCATCACTTTCACCGGCAACGATAAGACTACGCAGGCGTTGGCCTTCGCCTACGACCCGCTGGGCCAACTGCTTACCGAACAAAGCGCCGCTGGAAGCCTGAACCATCACTACGACGAACTCGGCAACCTGATCCAAACCCAACTACCCGACGGCCGCTGGCTCAATCGCCTGTACTATGGCAGCGGCCACCTGCACCAGATAAACCTCGACGGCCACGTCATCAGCGACTTCGAACGCGACCGTCTACACCGCGAAGTGCTGCGTACCCAAGGCCAGATCACCACCCGCAGCGAATACGACCGCAGCGGCCGCCTGCGCGCACGCCAGCGCCGCCACGCCGGCCAGCCCTCGTTGATGCCAGCAGCAGCGCAAAAGCACTTCGAGTACGACCCCGCCAACAACCTGATCGGCCGCCGGGAAGACGAACACCGCGAACTGCTGCACTACGACGCCACCGGCCGCATCATCGCCACCCAGGACAACATACAAGGCCAACGCGAAACCTTCGCCTACGACGCCGCCGCCAACCTGCTCGACGGCCCGCAACCCGGCGCCGGGCTGGTGGTGCATAACAAACTGCTGACCTACCAGGACAAGCGTTACCGCTACGACGGCTTCGGCCGAATGATCGAAAAGCGCAGCGCTGCGCGAGGTGTGCAACATTTCGCCTACGACGCCGAAAGTCGGCTGATAGAAGTACGCAGCCAGAAAAACGGGCGAGAAACGGTCTTGAACATGACCTACGACCCGCTCGGTCGACGCATCGCAAAAACCGAACACGACAGCCAGGGTTATGCGCTGGGAGAAACCCGCTTCACCTGGGATGGCCTGCGCCTGCTGCAGGAGCATCGGCATAGTCAAACCAGCCTGTATCTCTATGAGGACGATGGCTATACGCCGCTGGCTAGGGTCGATGGGACGGGCGAACACCAGAACGTGCGCTATTACCACAACGACTTGAATGGGTTGCCGGAGCAACTGACGGAAGCTGATGGGAAAACGGTGTGGCGGGCGCGGTATCAGGTGTGGGGGAATGCGGTAGAAGAGGTGCGTGAGCCTTACTACATTGAAGAGCAGAACCTGCGGTTTCAGGGGCAGTATCTGGATCGGGAAATCGGGCTGCACTACAACACGTTTAGGTTTTACGATCCGGATGTGGGGCGGTTTACGACGCCTGATCCGATTGGCTTGGCGGGGGGAATTAATCTATACCAATTCGCTCCTAACCCGATCGGATGGGTGGATCCAAAGGGTTGGAGCTGTACACATGCGCAGCGGGCTAGGCAACTCAGGTACGTCAAAATAAACGAGCGATCACACGGTCAGCCCGTGTATTTGAACAGCAGGGCGCCTTTCAAGATTAGATATATTACTCCCGACGTAGATAAACATAACGGGGGATTTTGGAAAGCAGCGGACAGTGTAAAAAGTTTGGGATCCAAGAGGACGCGATCTGGGACCTTTGATGAAAACCTCAATAGAATAGGTGACTGACTAGATGAAATACTCCTATCGAATTACGAAATATGGGCCTCTGCAGGGTGACGACTGGACCAGCTTTCATGACATTGGAAATAGCGTTTCGGAAGAGGAGTATCTGATCACCGAAACCGACTATATAAATACAGTTATCAGTATTTGCCGGTGCTTGGGCGCATCCTCTTTTACAGTTAACAATCTTGAGTTTAATTCCGAGGGCGAGCCTTACACGGAAGGGCAAGAAGTTGAGGTCGATCGGCTGGCCCCAGTTCTCACAGCAATACTGAGAGAAAGGATTTGGTGCAAGCTGAAATCGCCAGTCTGTGAGTTTCATTTTGGCTATGACTACTACATGTATTTAGTCTCGAGAATTGATGCAGACGTTTGCTTTCCGAGAGGAAACAGCAAACTGTATTTTGAGTTGTTTCAATCTCCATATCTGGATAGCCCTAACTAAGGGAAATATCATCGTCTGAATATCTCACCGAGACCTCGTGCCAACGTAACATCAGTACGATGCCAAGCAGGACGTGGACGCCATTTACCCTCACAACCAGTTCTGCAGAGGTACCGAGCGCATTTATCAATATCAGTTAGGGCTGGTCGTGCTCGGTTCTCGCCAACTGCTTGCCCTGAGTTACGTAAAGGCCCAGCCCATGGGCAATGTCGAAAACGCGCAGTGGGCGGCCCTGAAAAACACGCGGGTCTTTAACCAACACGCCTGAAGCCGTTCCTCCCTGCCTGACGCACATTTGACTGTGCGCCTGGGCGGTGTGTTGGAAGTGGCGCCCCCCCCCCAACTTGGAACGATTTCAGCCGTAGTGCTTCTGCCCCCACGCCAGAAAACCGTCCAACAACTGCTTCAACACCCCCCGCGTCGGCCCCGCCAAATCCTCGCGATAACGAAACGGCTCGAACTCCTCCATATACGTGCTCTGGCACAACTCCAACTGCACGGCATGGATATCCTGCGCCGGATTGCCGTAATGCCGGGTGATGTGGCCGCCCTTGAAGCGCCCGTTGAGTACATGGGTGTACTGCGGATGCGCGGCGCAGATGGTTTCCAATTGGTTGGCCAGTTCAGGAGCGCACGCGGCGCCGTTGAAGGTGCCGAGGTTGAAGTCCGGCAGCTTGCCGTCGAACAGGTGCGGGATCACCGAGCGGATCGAATGTGCATCGAACAACAGCGCGTAGCCGAATTCGGCCTTGAGCCGTGCCAGTTCGTCTTGCAGGGTGCGGTGGTATGGCGTCCAGATGTGTTCCAAGTAGGTGGCGCGCTCTTCCTTGGACGGCTCCAGGCCGTCGCGGAACAACGGCACGCCGTCGAACAGGATCGCGGGGTACAGGCCGGTGGTGGCGCCGACGTACAAGGGTTTATCGTCGGACGGCCGGTTCAGGTCGATGACAAACCGCGAGTACTCCGCTGCCAGGGTGCTGGCGCCGAGTTCTTCGGCAAAGTCATACAGCGCGGGGATGTGCCAGTCGGTGTCCGGCAGGCTTTGCGCCTCGAGGATCAACCCGGCCTGAACCGCAGGCGTCAGGCGCAGGCCGGCGTGGGGCATGCTGATCAGCAGCGGTACGCGGCCTTGTTTGAAGTTCAGAACCTTATCCACAGCGCGACTCCTTAAACAGTGACATCGACGCCGTGGCGCACGACGCGTTTTTCAAGCTCGCCGCCCAGCCAGTAGGCCAGGTCGGCGGGACGATCGATCTGCCAGGCGACAAAGTCGGCGACCTTGCCCACTTCCAGCGACCCATGGGTGGCGCCCATGCCCAGCGCGGTGGCGGCATGTTGGGTGGCGCCAGCCAGGGCTTCTTCCGGGGTCATGCGGAACAGGGTGCAGGCCATGTTCAGCATCAGGCGCACCGACAAGGCCGGCGAGGTGCCGGGGTTGAGGTCGCTGGCGATGGCGATCTTCACGCCGTGCTTGCGCAGGGCGTCCATCGGCGGCAATTGGGTTTCGCGCAGGAAGTAGAACGCGCCCGGCAGCAATACCGCGACGGTGCCGGCAGCGGCCATGGCGATGGCGTCTTCTTCGGTCATGAATTCCAGGTGATCCGCCGACAGCGCATGGTAACGCGCGGCCAGGCTGGAACCGTGCAGCGACGACAGTTGCTCGGCGTGCAGCTTCACCGGCAGGCCGAGTTGCCGGGCGACTTTAAACACGCGCTCCACCTGTTCGGGCGAGAACGCCAGGTATTCGCAGAACGCATCCACCGCATCCACCAGCCCTTCCGCGGCCAGGGCCGGGAGCATTTCGCTGCAGATGTGATCGATGTAGGCGTCGGCGCGGTCCTTGTACTCCGGCGGCAAGGCGTGGGCGGCCAGGCACGTGGCGCGCACGCTGACCGGCAGCGCGTCACCGAGGCGACGAATCACCCGCAGCAACTTGCGCTCGCTGGCCAGGTCGAGGCCGTAGCCGGATTTGATCTCCACCGTGGTCACGCCGTCGCGCAGCAAACTGCGCAGGCGCTTGTGGGCACTTTCGAACAGTTCATCCTCGCTGGCGGCGCGGGTGGCGCGCACGGTGCTGGCAATACCGCCGCCCTGGGCGGCGATGTCGGCGTAGCTGACGCCTTCGAGGCGTTGTTCAAACTCACCGCTGCGATTGCCGCCGAACACCGTGTGGGTGTGGCAATCGATCAGCCCGGGGGTGACCCACGCACCCTGCAGGTCATGCACCTGGGCGTAATCCGCCGTCGGCACTTCGTTGCCCGGACCGATCCACTCAATGAACTGACCGGCGGTGACCATGGCGGCGTCCTCGATGATCGAGTAGTTGCCGTGCGCCATGGTTGCGATGTGGCAGTGTTGCCAAAGGGCTTTCATCCCAGATTCCTCGGGTTACAGGCTCGGCAGCAACTTGGCCGGCACCAGCTCGTTCAGACAGCGGCTGGCGAGCAGTTCGGTGGCGGCGATGATGTCCGGGGCGAAGAAGCGGTCCTTGTCGTAGAACGCTACTTTGCCGCGCAGGATGGCGCGTGCTTTTTCCAGCTTCGGCGAGGTCTTCAGGCCTTCGCGCAGGTCCAGGCCCTGGCACGCCGCCAGCCATTCCACGGCCAAAATGCCGCGAACGTTTTCAGCCATTTCCCACAAGCGCTTGCCCGCAGCCGGCGCCATGGACACATGGTCTTCCTGGTTGGCCGAGGTCGGCAGGCTGTCGACGCTATGGGGATGGGCCAGCGCCTTGTTTTCGCTGGCGAGTGCCGCAGCCGTGACCTGCGCGATCATGAAGCCGGAGTTCACCCCGCCATTGCCCACCAGGAACGGCGGCAGTTGCGACATGTGCTTGTCCATCATCAGCGAAATACGCCGCTCGCTCAGGGAGCCGATTTCGGCGATGGCCAGCGCCATGTTGTCGGCAGCCATGGCCACCGGCTCGGCGTGGAAGTTGCCGCCGGAGATCACGTCACCTTCGGCGGCGAATACCAGCGGGTTATCCGACACCGCGTTGGCCTCGATCACCAGCACCTCGGCGGCCTGGCGGAACTGGGTCAGGCAGGCGCCCATGACTTGTGGCTGGCAGCGCAGGGAATAAGGGTCTTGCACCTTGTCGCAGTTCTGGTGCGACTGCGACACCTGGCTGCTTTCGCCCAGCAGGTCGCGATAAGCCGCCGCCGAATCGATCTGCCCACGCTGGCCGCGCGCGGCGTGAATGCGCGGATCGAACGGCGAGCGCGAGCCCAGCACCGCTTCCACGGTGAGGCTGCCGCACGCGAGGGCGCCGGCGAACAAATCCTCACCCTCGAACAGGCCACGCAGGGCATACGCCGTGGACACCTGGGTGCCGTTGAGCAGCGCCAGGCCTTCCTTGGCGGCCAGGGTCAGCGGCGTGAGGCCGGCGATTTTCAGCGCGGCGCTCGCCTCCAGCCATTCACCTTTGTAGCGCGCCTTGCCTTCGCCGAGCAGCACCAGGGACATATGGGCCAAGGGCGCCAAGTCACCGGAGGCACCGACCGAGCCTTTGAGCGGAATGTGCGGGTACACCTCGGCGTTGATCAGCGCGATCAGCGCGTCGATCACCTGGCGGCGAATCCCGGAAAACCCACGGCTCAGGCTATTGACCTTGAGCACCATGACCAGCCGCACCAGCGCATCGCTGATCGGCTCACCGACACCGGCGGCGTGGGACAGCACCAGGGAACGCTGGAGGTTTTCCAGGTCTTCGCTGGCGATGCGGGTCGAGGCCAGCAGGCCGAAACCGGTGTTGATGCCATAGGCGGTGCGGTTCTCGGCGAGAATCTGCTCTACACAGGCGACACTGGCCTCGATCTGCGCCGTGGCGCTGTCATCCAGGCTGAGGGTTACCGGCTGCTGGTAGATGGCCCGCAGTTGGGCAAGGGTCAGTTGGCCTGGAATCAGAGTTAGCGCAGTCACATTCATGCTCCTTGGAAATTATTGTTCAGTGCAATTCGGGAAACGTCTGGTGCAGCGCAGTGCTGTGCTTGAGCAGCGCGGCGGCGGTCGCGATGTCCGGCGCCAGCCAGCGGTCCTGCGCGTAAGGCGCGACCTGCTCACGCAGCAGGCGCCAGGCACGGTCGGTGCCCGCGCCGAAACGCTGGCCCTTGAGAAACTCGAAGGCCTGGGCCGCGAGCAGGTACTCGATGGCGAGGATCTGGGTCACGTTGGCCAACAATTGGTGCAGCTTGAGCGCGGCGTTGGTGCCCATGCTCAGGTGGTCTTCCTGCAGGCCCGAGGTGACGAAGTTGTCGAGCACCGCCGGTTGCGCCAACTGGCGGTTCTGCGCGCATAAGGAAGCGGCAACGTATTGCACGATCATCATCCCGGAGTTGACTCCCGGGTTGCTCACCAGGAACGCCGGCAAGCCGCTGACGTGGGGGTTGATCAGGCGGTCCAGGCGGCGCTCGGCGACGGCGCCGATCTCGGCCATGGCAATCGCCAGCATATCAGCGGCCAACGCCACGGACTGCCCGTGCGGGTTGGCCTGGGACACCACGCGGTAGCGGTCCGGCGTGCCGAGCAGCAGCGGGTTGTCGGTGGCGCTGTTGAGTTCGGTCTCGACCTGCCGGGTCGCATGTTCCACTTGGTCGCGGGCCGCGCCGTGGATCTGCGGGATCGAACGCAGGCTCAAGGCATCCTGGGTGCGGACGCCTTTACTGCTCGCGATCACTTCACTGCCGTCGAGCAACGCCCGCAGGTTGATGCCGACCTGCTGCATGCCGGGGTGCGGTTTGAGGGCGAGGATTTCGGCGTCGAACGCATCGATCTGGCCGCGCTGGGCCTCGAAACTCATGGCGCCGATCACGTCGGCCCATTGCAACAGGTGATGGGCATCGGCCAAGGCCAGGCAGCTCAGGCCGGTCATGCACGGCGTGCCGTTGACCAGGCACAGGCCGTCCTTGGCGCCGAGCACCACCGGCTGCAACCCTTCTGCGCTCAGGGCCTGTTGCGCCGCGACGATTTGGCCCCGGTAGCTCACGTCGCCAATACCCAGCAACGCTACGCCGACATGGGCCATGTGAGTCAGATAGCCCACCGAACCCTGGGACGGCACTTGCGGCGTGATGCCGTGATTGAGCAGCGCCAGCAGCGCATGCACCACCTGCGGATGCAGGCCGGATTTGCCCTGGCTGTAGTTGACGATCGCCGCGCAGATGATTGCGCGGGTCTGTTCGTCGTTGAGCACCGGGCCGACACCACAGGCGTGGCTCAACAGGGTGTTGCGCGACAACTGGCTGAGTTGCTCGCCCTCCAGCGACACATTGCACAGCGCGCCCAGGCCGGTGTTCACGCCATAAGCGCGCTCGCCGCGGCTGACAATGCGCTGCACGATGGCCTGGGCATTGTCGATGCGTGCCCAGGCCTGGCCCGAGAGTTCGAGCACCGCGCCGTGACAGGCCACGGCGACCACGTCCTGCCAGCGCAGGGGGGCGTTGGTGATGATGACTTTTGCTGCCTGGGACATCTTCATACCTTCTTCAGTTCTTGAGCAGCCTTACCGGCCCTATCGGGAGCACGCCCCCTCCCACAGGGGAATGCATTCCAAAGGTGGGAGGGGGCTTGCTCCCGATGAGGCCAGCAGCCGCCCCACATAATCCGGATCAGACCACCGCCGCCCGCCGCTGAACGAACCGGTTCACATACTCATCCGCCGGCGAATGCAGGATCTCACGGGGCGTGCCGACCTGGATCAGCTTGCCGTCCTTGAGGATTGCAATGCGGTTGCCAAGACGCACCGCCTCGTCGAGGTCGTGGGTGATGAACACGATGGTCTTGTGCAGGGTCTTTTGCAGTTCGAGCAACTGGTCCTGCATCTCGGCGCGGATCAGCGGGTCGAGAGCACTGAAGGCTTCGTCCATCAGGATGATCTCGGTGTCCGCCGCGAGTGCGCGGGCCAGGCCGACCCGTTGGCGCATGCCGCCGGAGAGCTGGTGCGGGTATTTGTTTTCGTAGCCTTTGAGGCCCACGGTGTCGATCCAGTGCAGCGCGCGCTCGGCGCAGACCTGCTGGGTTTCGCCGCGCACTTTCAGGCCGTAGGCGACGTTGTCGAGCACGTTCTTGTGGGGTAGCAGGCCGAAGCTCTGGAACACCATGCTGATCTTGTGCCGACGGAATTCGCGCAGGGCATCCATGTCCAGCTGCAGGATATCTTCGCCGTCGACCAGGATCGCGCCGCTGGTGGGGTCGATCAGGCGGTTGAAGTGGCGCACCAGGGTGGACTTGCCCGAGCCCGACAGGCCCATGATCACGAAGATCTCGCCGGTGCCGATGCTCAGGGACAGGTCGTTGACGCCGACCACGCAACCGGTCTCGGCCAGCACCTGATCCTTGGTCTTGCCCTGGCCGATCAGCCCCAGCGCGTCCTTGGCGCGGTTGCCGAAGATCTTGAAGACGTTTTTCACTTCGATTTTGCTGACAGTCGTCATTTGCTCGCCTCATGCCGTGGACGGCCGTAGGCCTGGGTAATGCGGTCGATGACCACGGCGAGAATCACGATGGCCAGCCCGGCTTCCAGGCCGCGCCCGACGTTGAGGGTCTGGATGCCGACAAGTACGTCTTCGCCCAGGCCACGGGCGCCGATCATCGAGGCGATCACCACCATCGACAACGCCATCATGGTGGTCTGGTTGATGCCGGCCATGATGCTCGGCAGCGCCAGCGGCAGTTGCACGCCGAACAGCTGTTGCCAGCGGTTGGCGCCGAAGGCGTTGATGGCTTCCATGACTTCGCCGTCGACCTGGCGAATCCCCAGGTCGGTCAGGCGGATCAGCGGCGGCGCGGCGTAGATCACCGTGGCGAAAATCGCCGGCACCTTGCCCAGGCCGAACAGCATCAGCACCGGGATCAAATACACGAAGCTGGGCATGGTTTGCATGATGTCGAGCAGCGGCATCAGCACCGACCGCAGGCGATTGCTGCGCGCCGACAAGATGCCCAGCGGAATGCCGATCAGCACCGAGATCAGCGTGGCGACCAGCATCAGGGCCAGGGTCTGCATCAGTTTGTCCCACAGGCCGACCGCGCCGACCAGGAACAACAGGCCGACGATCACTGCCGTGGTCACCACCTTGCGCGTGGCATGCCAGGCCACGGCGCCGACGATGGCCAGCATCAGCCACCAGGGCGCGGCGCGCAGCAGGCCTTCCAGGTTGACGATGGCCCATAGCAGGGTGTCGGAGATGTGCCGGAACACATCGCCGTAGTTGGTCACCAGCGAATCCACCCAACCGTTGACCCAGTTGGCAATGGAAAACGTAAAACTCTCAGGAAACATAGCGTGCTCTCGATCCAGTGGGTTGTGGCCAGGCGCCCGGCTGCCCCTCAGGGTAGCCGGGTACGCATGACCTACAAGGCCGCGTCGATTTTCTTGGCAGCGTCGTCGCTCACCCAGGCGTGCCAGACTTCAGGGTGTTCCTTGAGGAATAGCTGCGCCAATTTCGGTGATTCGATACGCTCTTTGGCCATGCGACCGAGGTTCTGGTTCAGCAGATCGATCGGCAGGTTGACCTTTTCCAGCATGGCCACCAGTTCCGGCGCTTGCTCGTGGAAGGTCTTGGACAGGCCGACCTTGATGCTCACGCTTTTATCCACGCCGGGTTTTTCTTCCAGCTTGACCAAATCGACCTGGCCCATCAGCGGCGTTGGCGACCAGTAGTAGAACAGGATCGGCTCGCCGCGCTTGTAGCTCGACAGCACAGCCGCATCCAGCGCCGGGCCGGTGCCGGGGCGGAAGTTGGTGTAGGTGCTTTCCAGGCCGTAGCTCTTGAGCATCGCGCTGTTGTCCAGCTCGCAGGTCCAACCGGCCGGGCAGTTATAGAAACGGCCTTTGGACGGTTCTTCCTGGTCCTTGAAAACGGCGGCGTACTTGGCCAGGTCGGCGATGTTCTTCAGTTCCGGCGCCTTGGGCTCCAGCTTGCGCTTGGCATCGCCTTCGATCACGTAACGCGGCACGTACCAACCTTCGATCGCACCCACCACCGGCGCGCCGACGCCGACGACCTTGCCGGCCTTCTCGGCCTTGTTCCACACCTCGCTGCGACCGACCCACTCTTCGGCAAACACTTGAATGTCGTTGCTGCTCAGGGCGTTTTCCATGGTGATGGAATTGCCCGGCAGGCTGTCGGTTTTGCAGTCGTAGCCCTTTTCCAGAACGGTTTGCAGGATGTCGGTGAGCAACATGCCGCTTTCCCAGTTCAGGCCGGCGAATTTCACCGGTTTACCGGACTCGCACCAACCGGCCGCCTGGGCGCCGGTGCTTGCCAGCAAGCCCAGGGAAAGCAATGTGGTCAGCAGGGTCTTGTTCGATTTCATTGTGTGACGCTCCTAATCATGAATTGGCTTACGGCAGTCAAGAGGCATCCTGCCCGGTGCACATCCAATCAGGCCTGCGCCGCAGCGCGACCGGCCCCGCTCGTTGCAGGTGGTACTGCACTGTTCTGCTCGAGCGGCAGAATCAGTTGATCGGGCACGGCGCCGTGCCATTTTTTCGCACACACGTAGTACATGGCTGCCGGAAGTATCAGACCGATGATCCAGGAAATATCCACATCACCCAGGGCGGCCACCAGTGGACCGGTGTAGAACTTGGTGGAGATGAACGGCAATTGCACCAGCACGCCGAACACATAGACGCTGATACCGAGCGGGTTCCAACGCCCGTAGCGCCCGTTCGGATCGGCCAGCGCGGTCACGTCATAACGCTCGCGGGTGATGCAGTAGTAGTCCACCAGGTTGATCGCGCTCCAGGGCGTAAAGAACGCCAGCAGGAACAGGATGAAAGACTTGAACGCACCGAGGAACGAGTGCTGACCGAGCAACGCGATCAGGGTCGCGGTACCGACGATGGCCAGCACGAAAGCCAGGCGCTGCAAGCGCGTGACTTCCAGGCGACCCCGGAAGCCGCTGATGATGGTCGCAATGCACATGAAGCTGCCGTAGGAGTTCAGCGTGGAGATGGTGACCTTGCCGAACGCGATGCTGAAGTACAGCAGCGCAGCGGTGGCCCCCGTACCGCCCAGGCCCACGATGTAGGCCACTTCGTGACCGGCGAATTGCCCGTTGGACAGGGCGGCGGCAAACACACCGAGGACCATCGCCACCTGTGCGCCAATCACTGAACCCGCGCCAGCGGCCAGAAAGGTTTTCACCGAGGACGTCTTGCTCGGCAGGTAGCGTGAATAGTCCGCCACGTAGGGGCCGAAGGCGATTTGCCAGGAGGCCGCGAGCGACACCGCGAGCAGGAAACTGCTCCAACTGAAGTGGCGGATTTGCAGGAGTGCGCCAATGTCGGCCTGGCTCATCAGGCGACTGAACAGGTAGGCAAAGGCAATCACACCAATGACGCTGGCGACCCGGCCGATGAAGTGGATCACCCGGTAGCCGAGCACCGTGACCAGCACGATGACACTGGCAAAGATAAGGATACCGACGCTGTCGCTGACACCGAACAACTGGCCCAGCGCCTGACCGGAAAGCACGGTGCCGGTGGCGGTGAAACCCAGGTACATCAAACACACCAGCACGATCGGGATGGCCGCACCATAAACCCCGAACTGTACCCGGCTGGAGATCATCTGCGGCAGGCCAAGTTTCGGCCCTTGCGCCGCATGCAACGCCATAACGCCGCCGCCGAGCAGTTGGCCGATCAACAGACCGATCAACGACCAGAACACATCACCGCCGAGCACCACGGCCAGGGCCCCGGTGACAATCGCGGTGATTTGCAGGTTGGCGCCCATCCATAGGGTGAACTGGCTAAACAGACGACCGTGTCTTTCCGCTTCCGGGATGTAGTCGATCGAACGCCTTTCGATCAACGGGGTGGTGCTTGCACGCGCGTCATTTGCAGCCATGGGTGTTCAACCTCTGATGGATTGTTTACAGGTTCAGTGTGGGAGGGACGGTGCGACGATTCGACTTGCTCCCGATGGCGGTGTGACAGCCGGAACATCTGGCACTGACCCACCGCTATCGGGAGCAAGCCCCCTCCCACATTTGTTACTTGATCATTGGGAGATTGAGGCCCTGCTCTTTGGCGCAATCGATCGCGATCTGGTAACCCGCATCGGCGTGACGCATCACCCCGGTGGCCGGGTCGTTGTGCAGCACGCGGGCAATGCGCTCGGCCGCTTCGTCGGTGCCGTCGCAGACAATCACCATCCCGGAGTGCTGCGAGAAGCCCATGCCCACGCCGCCGCCGTGATGCAGCGAAACCCAGGTCGCACCGCTGGCGGTGTTGAGCAAGGCGTTGAGCAGCGGCCAGTCGGACACGGCGTCGGAGCCGTCCTGCATCGATTCGGTTTCGCGGTTGGGGCTGGCCACCGAGCCGGAGTCGAGGTGGTCGCGGCCGATCACCACCGGCGCGGACAGCTCGCCGCTACGCACCATTTCGTTGAACGCCAGGCCCAGCTTGGCGCGCTGGCCCAGGCCGACCCAGCAGATACGCGCCGGCAGGCCCTGGAAGCTGATGCGTTCGCGGGCCATGTCCAGCCAGTTGTGCAGGTGCGCGTCGTCGGGGATCAGCTCTTTGACTTTGGCGTCGGTCTTGTAGATGTCTTGCGGGTCGCCCGACAGCGCGGCCCAACGGAACGGGCCGATGCCACGGCAGAACAGCGGGCGGATGTAAGCCGGTACGAAACCCGGGAAGTCGAACGCGTTTTCCACGCCTTCTTCCTGCGCCATCTGACGGATGTTGTTGCCGTAGTCGAAGGTCGGAATGCCTTGTTTCTGGAAGGCCAGCATCGCTTTGACGTGAACGGCCATCGACTGCTTGGCGGCCTTGATCACGGCAGCCGGTTCGGTCTTGGCACGGGCGCGGTATTCGTCCCAGGTCCAGCCGGCCGGCAGGTAACCGTTGAGGGGGTCGTGGGCGCTGGTCTGGTCGGTGACCATGTCCGGGCGCACGCCGCGCTTGACCAGTTCCGGCAGGATTTCGGCGGCGTTGCCCAGCAGGGCGATGGAGATCGCTTTGCCTTCCTGGGTGTACTTGGCGATGCGCGCCAGCGCGTCGTCGAGGTCGCTGGCTTGTTCGTCGACATAGCGGCTGTTCAGGCGCAAATCGATGCTGACCTGCTGGCATTCAATGTTCAGCGAGCACGCGCCGGCCAGGGTCGCGGCCAACGGTTGCGCGCCGCCCATGCCGCCGAGGCCGGCGGTCAGTACCCAACGGCCTTTGAGGTTGTTGTCGTAATGCTGGCGGCCGGCCTCGACGAAGGTTTCGTAAGTGCCCTGGACAATGCCCTGGCTGCCGATGTAGATCCAGCTGCCGGCGGTCATCTGGCCGTACATGGCCAGGCCCTTGGCGTCCAGTTCGTTGAAGTGTTCCCAACTGGCCCAGTGCGGCACCAGGTTGGAGTTGGCGATCAGTACACGCGGGGCGTTGCTGTGGGTCTTGAACACGCCGACCGGCTTGCCGGACTGCACCAGCAGGGTTTCGTCGTCGTTCAAATGGGTGAGGCTCTCGACGATCTGGTCGTAGCACTCCCAGTTGCGCGCCGCACGACCGATGCCGCCGTACACCACCAGCTCTTTCGGGTTTTCGGCCACTTGCGGGTCAAGGTTGTTCATCAGCATGCGCAGCGGCGCTTCGGTCAGCCAGCTTTTGGCGGTGAGCGTGTTGCCGCGAGCGGCGCGGATTTCGACGTCACGGTATTTTGTAGGCTTAGCGTTAGAAAAATCGGTCACAACCAGAACTCCTCAGCGATCGATGCGCGAACTGGATGCGTGCGAAGTTGACTCTTACGCACACACCTTTACTTGTACATACAAGCATATGCAATCGAGCGGCCAACTTGATGAGTGAGTCGTGGGGATTTTTTTTGCGAACACGTGGGAGCCTTGGAAATTAAGGCTTCGAGGCTTGATGAAATTTCTTGCGAGGGCGGTTTGCAGCGAGGAGGTTTGACAGCAACGCTGCGGGTTTGCGCCACGCTGGGGCGTTCGGTAACAAAGTGGTGCGGGGTGCTGGAAACAGATCGCAAAAACAGTGGGAAACAATGTGGGAGGGGGCTTGCCCCCGATTGCAGTGGGTCAGCTACAGATAAGCTGACTGGTCCACCGCTATCGGGGGCAAGTCGAATCGTCGCACCGCCCCTCCCACATTTTTTAACCGAGTCGAGTCAGTTCGATCAGGCAGCAGCGGCCCGTGACCGAGATATCCAGCAAGCCGGTATTACCGTCCACCTGCAGGCAGTCATGATGGCCCAACACCTGGCCGAGCACCTTCACTTCATCGGCCACGCTGAACACCAGCACAGTCTGCGCCGTGCTGAAAAACCGCTGCACCCCATCGATCCACTGCAACCGCGCCTGGAAACGCTGGGGCGAATAGATCAGGTTGAAATCGCGGATCGGCCCGCTGATCAGACGGCACGACACCTGGCTGTCACCCTTGAACGCGAACGGTTGCAGCGGCAACAACCCACGCTGTTCCTCGCCGTCCACGGTCAGGACCATGCCCGCGCCGTTGATCACCGTGATCACGCGCTGGTAACCGGCGAAGGTGGAAAACCCGCCCGACTCGCCAATATCGGCAATCGACAGGCGCCAGCCAAAGCCCTCCAGGCCGTGGCCGGCATCGCGGCTGATTTCTTCGGTGCTGCCGCCACCGTTTTTCCATGGCATGCGCACATAATTCGCGGCGCGCCAGACGGTCACGGCACTCATTTACTGAAACGTCCTTCCAGGCTATGACGCGAACCTGGGTGGATCAGGCGCGCGGCGGTCACCGGCTGGCGACCGGACCAGGTGCGTCGACGAATCAACAGGCACGGCTCGCTCGGTTCGATCTGCAGCAACTTGCACTCGGCCGCATCGGCGAGGATCGCTTCGACCACGTGCTCGCCCTCGGTCAACGGTGCGACCTGGTTCAAATAGGCGTAGGGCGTTTGCTGAGTGAAATCCTGCTGCAGGTATTCCGGCGCGACCAGGGCGTTGACGAAACGGTCTTCGATTTGCACGGGAATATCGTTTTCAAAGTGAACGATCAGCGAGTGGAATACCCGCCCGCCTTCGCGCATTTCCAGGGCAACGGCGCGCTCGGAACCGGCCGCCTCTTCGCCCAGGGTGATGACCTGGCAGGTGTGCCGATGACCACGGGAGGCGATCTCATCGGCAATGTTGTGGACTTCAAACAGCGCCGACTGGCTCTTGGGCTCGGCGACAAACGTGCCGACGCCTTGCATGCGCACCAGCAAACCTTCGGCGGTGAGTTCGCGCAGGGCGCGGTTGATGGTCATGCGGCTGAAACCCAGCTGGCTGACCAGTTCACTCTCCGACGGCACGCGGTAATGCGGCGGCCAGTTGCCGCTGAGGATCTGCTGGCTGATCATCTGTTTAACGCGGGCATACAAGGGCGCCGGACTTTCGTCCAGGTGGGCAGCCAGTGAAGACTTGGCGGGCGGAGTCGGCACGGGGAATCCTTGCAGGGGAAAAAGATGCATAGATTGCCGGAGTTTACCGAGCAGGCAAACGTCTGTATATGTATATACAAATAAACACACGACCGGAGCGCCCTGAACATGTCCGCTTTCTTTGCCGAACGCGCACTGCTGCCTGATGGATGGGCCAACGATGTACGTCTTGAAGTCGGCGCTGATGGCCTGCTGACCCACGTTGCGGCCAATGCCAGTGCAGATGGCGCCGAACGGCTCAGGGGCCCGGTGTTGGCGGGCATGCCGAACCTGCACTCCCACGCGTTCCAGCGCGCCATGGCGGGCTTGGCCGAAGTGGCCGGCAACCCGAATGACAGCTTCTGGACCTGGCGCGAGCTGATGTACCGCATGGTCGGCAAGATCAGTCCGGAGCAACTGCAGATCATTGCGCGCCAGTTGTATATCGAGATGCTCAAGGCCGGTTACACCTCGGTGGCGGAGTTTCATTACGTCCACCATGACGTCAGCGGCCAGCCCTATGCCGACCGCACGGAACTGTCGCGGCAGATCAGCCAGGCGGCCGCCAGCAGCGGGATCGGCCTGACACTACTGCCGGTGCTCTACACCCACGCAGGGTTTGGTGGCCAGGCACCCAATGAAGGCCAGCGACGGTTTATCAACAGCAGCGAACATTACCTGGACCTGCAGGCGCGCCTGAAACCGATCCTCGCCGCACAACCGGCGCAGCAGTTGGGCTTGTGTTTCCACTCCCTGCGCGCCGTCACGCCGCAACAGATCAACGAAGTACTGGCCGCCAGCGACAAGGCCTGCCCGGTGCATATCCACATCGCCGAGCAACAGAAAGAAGTCGACGACTGCCTGGCCTGGAGCGGCAAACGCCCGCTGCAATGGTTGTACGACAATGTCGACGTCGATGAACGCTGGTGCCTGGTACACGCCACCCATGCCGATCCCGCGGAAGTGACGCGCATGGCCAGCAGCCGTGCAATTGCCGGTTTGTGCCTGACCACCGAAGCCAACCTGGGCGACGGGATTTTTCCGGCGGTGGATTTCCTCGCCCAGGGTGGGCGCATGGGCATTGGTTCCGACAGCCATGTGTCACTGAGCGTGGTGGAAGAACTGCGCTGGCTGGAATACGGCCAACGCCTGCGCGATCAGCGGCGCAATCGCCTGTATCGCCACGATCAGCCGATGGTCGGCCGCACGCTGTTCGATGCCGCGCTGGACGGCGGCGCCCAGGCGCTGGGCCAGCCGATTGGTCGGCTGGCAGTGGGCAAGCGCGCCGATTGGCTGGTGCTGGACGGTAACGATCCGTACCTGGCGACGGCGACGGCGGACGGGATTCTCAATCGCTGGCTGTTCGCCGGCGGCGATCGGCAGGTGCGCGATGTGATGGTCAACGGCCAGTGGGTGGTGCGCGACGGGCGGCATGCCGGTGAAGAAGAGAGCCGCCGAGCGTTCACCCAGGTTTTGAGAGAGTTACTCGGTTAAAAATGTGGGAGGGGGCTTGCTCCCGATAGCGATGTATCAGTATCAGATGTGCTGACTGACACACTGCAATCGGGAGCAAGCCCCCTCCCACAATTGGATTTGTGCTGATCCAGGATTATTGCGAGGTCTTCGCCATCTGTTTGTCCGACGTGCGCCAGATCAAACGTGTGGTGTCATAACCCTGCTGCCGCGCCCTGCTCAGCAGGTCTTCGCGGGTGTCGGCGCTGACCGTCGGCGTGCGCGACAAGATCCACATATAGCGCCGGCTCGGGCTGCCGACGAGGGCGGTCTTGTAGTCATCGCTGACGTACAGCACCCAGTAGTCGCCCTTGGCGACGCCCGGCAACAGCGCGGTAAACCAGTTATTGAATTCCACCCAGAGCTTGTCGGTCTTGCCCGGCACTTGCGGCGTGGCCGTGCCCTTGGCTTCTTCCCACTTCCATTCTGTCGTCAGGCAGCGGTTGAACACCGACATATCGCCATCTGGCAGCAGTGTGTAGCGGGCCTCGGACTGCGCGCAGTTGCGCTGGAAGTACATCGGTAATCGCGCCAATTCGTACCAGGTGCCCTGGTAACGCTTGAGGTTGACGTTACTCGCGGTCTTGGGTTGCAGATCATCGCCAGAATGGCTGGCGCAGCCCGCCAAAAACAGGCTGGCGTAAAGAAACAAAACAAAACGCATCATTCTTCTTCTCCCGCAGGCTTTCGCCCCGGTTTACTTCAGGCCTTGCCCGGAAAACATCAGAACCTTGTCACCGGCATATTGAACGCTGATAAAGCTGTTTTTATCGCCCCAGGTGCAGCTGGACATGCCCAGCGCGCCGGAACAATCGGTCGGCTTACCCAGCAACGACTCCACTTCGGTCTTGGCCATGCCAGCCGACAGCTTCGCGTAATTTTCCTGATTGACCTTGCTGCAAGCGGCCAACAGCACGCAAAAAGCCAGCAAAGCGAGACGGCGTAACGACATGGAATAACTCCTGGAGGGACAAAGCAGGTTGGGGATCTGCCAGAAGCTTAGAAGGGAAAACAGGTGTCTGGTTCCCGACGAACGAAAACAAAAAAGCCCCGAAAACGCTGAAACGTTTCGGGGCTTCTTATCGTTCAAGACTTCACGTCTTAAACCAGGCGAGAGCGCTGGCTCCCTTCCACCGTTACTGCTTGTGGTAGCCGGTCACACGCTCAACTTCTTCCTTCGAACCCAGGAACACCGCCACTCGCTGGTGCAGGCCTTCGGGCTGGATGTCGAGGATACGCTGGTGGCCGTCGGTGGACACACCGCCCGCCTGTTCAACCAGGAACGACATCGGGTTGGCTTCGTACATCAGGCGCAGTTTGCCCGGTTTGGACGGCTCGCGGCTGTCACGGGGGTACATGAACACGCCACCCCGGGTCAGGATGCGGTGTACGTCACCAACCATCGCCGCGACCCAGCGCATGTTGAAGTTTTTCTTCAACGGGCCGTCTTCGCCTTCCATCAACTCGTTGACGTAGCGCTTGACCGGTTCTTCCCAGTGGCGCTGGTTGGACATGTTGATCGCAAATTCCTGGGTAGCCGCAGGAATCACGATGTCTTCGTGAGTCAGGACGAAACTGCCCATTTCGCGGTCCAGGGTGAAGCCTTTGACGCCGTCGCCCAGGGTCAGGACCAGCATGGTCTGCGGGCCGTAGATCGCATAACCGGCGGCAACCTGCTGGGTGCCCGGTTGCAGGAAGGCCTTTTCGTTCAGGGCTTCGTTCTGGCTCAGGTGTTCGTTCGGGCAACGCAGTACCGAGAAGATGGTGCCGACCGGGGCGTTGATGTCGATGTTGGACGAACCGTCCAGTGGGTCGAACACCAGCAGGTAGGCGCCTTTCGGGTATTTGCCCGGGATCTGGTAGGCATTGTCCATTTCTTCGGACGCCATGCCGGCCAGGTGACCGCCCCATTCGTTGGCTTCGAGCAGGATCTCGTTGGAGATCACGTCGAGTTTCTTCTGCACTTCGCCTTGGACGTTTTCAGTGCCCATGCTGCCCAGGACACCACCCAACGCGCCTTTGGACACGGCATGGCTGATTTCCTTGCAAGCACGCGCCACCACTTCGATAAGGAAGCGCAGATCGGCAGGCGTGTTGTTGCTGCGGGTCTGCTCGATCAAATAGCGACTCAGGGTAACGCGGGACATGGAAGGCTCCGATGTATGGGGGGGGCTAAAAACCCGCGCAGTTTAACGCGAGTTGGGGCGTATTTCCTCCTATCAGAGGATTTAAACCCAATAGAGTTCATGGACTTTATTTAACGCGCCGCCGCTGGCTTGCGCAGCAAACTGTAGGCCATGGCCCCCAGCGCCGCCACGCCGAGCAGCAATACGGCCCAGAGCCCGAGTTTTTTCCAGTTCGGTTCGGTGTCGACAGCAGCTACGAGCGCAGGCGACGTGACCGCGATTTCCCCGGCCACCTTCGCCTGCCCCAAGGTGTTAAGACGCTCGGTGCTGTAGTCAGGGATCAGGGTCGACAGCGGCAGGTTCGCCGCCTTGGCCGACGCGTTCCCCAGCGCCAGGGTGAACGGCGGCTCACCTCGCGCCAGGAACACCAACTGCGTGGCGCGCACGGCAACCCGCAGGGTCGGCGCGGCAGCGCCCAGGCCACCGCCGCGCTCATCCACCTGCAACTTGAGTTCGGCGACCGCCTGGCCCGGCAACTGCAATTGATCCTGCACCACGTCCTGGCCGTTCTGGGTCAGGCGGTACAGCAAACCGTTGCTCAGCGGCTGCCAGGCTTGCTTGCTGTCACGCCGCCCCGACAGGGTCACGGGCGCCAGCGTATTGGGTTGTGTCAATTCGACGCGCAGGCGCTCGACATTCAGCCCCGCCGGTAACTGCCAGGTGTATTCCCCCGCCTGCAGCCGCGTGCCGGAAAGCGGCTGCGACCACACCCATGGCGTCGGCTGGCTACTGCGGGTGGCACTGGCCAATTTGGCCGAGGTCAACAGCGGCGCTGCCTGACCCTGCCACAACAGGCGCAGGTAACGCGCCGGTTGCCCCGGCAGGCTGACGTCATGCTGCTCGACGCGCTCGTCGGCAAACGACAAGCGCGCCACTTGCCCGTCGCCCCAGGGCGTCCAGTGCTGCAAGTCATCGCTGGCTTCAATGCTGAACCGCTGGAAGCCTTCTTGCTCGTGACTCCAGTCCAGGCTCAGTTGCTGCAACGGGGCCTTGATCGCACTGGCGTCGAGCACCCAGCCGCGCAGCACCTGCTGGCCGGCCGCGGAGGCTGTGGAGGGGCGCACTTCCAGCAAGGTGCCTTCGGCGCTGGACTTCATCACCACCGCCGGCAAGGTTTCGCGGGTGTCGGCAGCGTACAGCGGGAACCACTTCACATCGGCAACGTTACGGTTTTCGGTGTGTTGCGCGGATTGGCGCGACAGCGCATAGGCCTGGGGCTCGCCGGCGGCATTGAACACGCGCAGATCGCTGAGGTCGGTCTGGCGGGCGCTCAGTTGCACGGCCAACGGCAATTCGAGGCGATACCACGGGCCATTGCCGCTGACGCTCAGCGGTACCTGGGTGGTGAAGTCGGCGGGTGTTTCCTGGGCCCACACCGACAACGTCGCACACACGCCCACTACCGCCACGCTCAACTTACCGATCAAGAGGATGCTCCTTCAGTTTCCAACACAGGTTCGGCACGCTTGGGCGGCAGCGGTGCGAAATAACCCACCACCAGCAACAACCCGCCTACGCCAATGAACGACACGATCCGCGCCAAGCCGCCACGATTGCTCAGCTCGACAAAAAACAGCTTGGCCACCACCACGGCAATCAGTGCCGCGCCGATCAGCCACACTTCGCGACGATGGCGCAGGTGACCGCCGATCATCAGGCCGAGGGCGATCAGGGTCCAGACGATCGACAAGCCGGCTTGCACCAGCATCGACTCCAGCAACGCGTCCAACTGGAACGGCACGCCGCCCCAATGGTGGGCTGTGCGCATCACCAGCGCGGTGAAGAACGCAAACAGCGAAACCCCCGCCACACCCTGCGCGATCCATTGCGCACGTGGCCCGCGCTGCGGCGCCACACTGCGCGACCACAGATACACACCGAGCAGGGCAAACAGCAGGCCCAGGTCCAGCGGGTTAATCAGTGGTACATAGGGCAAAGGCTCGGCCGTACCGTCGCTGAAACTATTGGCCAGCCAGAACCAGCCGAGCATCAGCAGCGCCAACGGCAGCGCCGCCAGCACTCGATACTCGTTGGGATAGGCCGACACCGGCCACGGCCAACTGCGTGGCGCAGCCGCCAGCACCAGGTAGAGACTCGGCAGAAGCGCCCAGCCCAGCCAGCGCCAGGCGTTGTATTCGCTCGACAGCAACAACAGGCCGTAGCGCAGCTCCAGCGCCAGGACGCCGATCAACATCCAGCTCCCCAACACGTGGGCAACGCTCAATACGTTGGCCGGCGCCACCGCCGCCAAGCGCCGCAACGAGATGAAATGCACCGCGAACACCGCCAGCCAGGCCAGCCAGCCGAACTGCGCCGCCGGGTGATAGTAGCTATGCGCGGATACCAACAACACCGCAGCCGCAGCCGGCATCAGCAAGGTGCAGAGCATACCCAGCGAGGCCCAGCGCAGACGCGCCGCGAACAGCGTCCAGATCGCCACGCTCACCGCTGCGATACCCAGCAGGAAGGCGCCCTGCAGCTCTTGCGGGATGAACCGCAGCACTTCGCCGATCAGCGCCAGCGCCCACCAGGCCGCGCCCCACACCAACAACAAGTCGGACAGGCGTTGCAGCTTCAGCACGGCAAACACCGGCGCATGGGGTTCGCGCTGCAAGCGCCAGGCGCCGACCAGGGCGGCCAGGCCCAGCACCATCGGCGTCCAGAAACCGCTGTGCCCCAACGGACGCAAACCTTCATGGGTCAAGGGCCCGAGCAGTTCCGGCACCGCCAACAGGAACGAAGCGCCGCCGAGCAGTTGCAGCAGCAAACCGAAGACGAAACTGACGCGCTGTTGCAGGTACAGGCTCAACCAGATGACCAGCAAACCACTCGCCGCCCACACCCCGCTGGCGCTGTCCCAGGGCAGCACAAACAGCACGGCCAGGTTGATCAACACCAGGCCGGCCAGCAGCACCACCGACAACCCGCGCAACAGCCGCACATCGCTGCGCACCATGTCGTCGCGGGCCGCCAGCAGCATGCCGCCGATCAACGCCAGCCCGATCAGCGACGCCGTCAGCAAACCGCCCCAACCTGCGCTGAATACCGCCGCCCCTTCACCGCCTTGCAGGCGCAGCAGGAACAGCGCGCCGCCCAGCAGTTGCACGGCGAACGCGGTGAACAGGAAGGTCCGCGAGCCAATGCGCAAGCCGACAGACAGCGTCACCAGGCCAGCAAGCGCCCAACTGATGGCGGTGCCTTGGGTCAGCAACAGCAGCGGTGCGAGCAGGTACACGCAGGTCAGCCCGAGGCTGGCCAATACCGGCAGGCCCTTGCGCTCCCACGCCGCCGCCTGTTCTGTGGATGCTTTGCGCAACTGCGCGAAGCTGAACAACAACGCAGCGCCCAGCAACAGCGCACCCAATGGCGCGCCGTCCAACAATGTGTGTGTGCCGACGCGCAGTTCGCTGAGGAACGCCAGCGCCGAGCCCAGTTGCAACAACAGGCCAAACGCCCGCGCCAATGGCCGTTGCTGGCGCAAACCGAGCCAGAAGATCCCGGCGCCTTCCACGGCCCAGGCCGCTGCGGTCCAGCGCGCATCGAGGCCCAGGGGAATCGCCAGGCTGGCGAAGATCACGCCCAGGGCCAGGCAGGTTTCCGCCAGCAGCAAGGCGCGCCCGCCACTGAGTAAGCGGGCCAGGCCCATATAAATAATGCCCAGGCCAAGGGCACTGAACGCAGCGGCAAACTCCAGGTGCTGTACCAGTGCGAACTGCAAGCCGAAGCCCACCAGCGGCGGGCCGAACAGCAGGCTGCCGTCGACATAATCGCCCTTGGCTGCCGACCAGCGCAGCAGCGCGCCCCGGCTGTCGTCCTCGGGCGCGTCGTTCATCTCCAGCAATTTGCGCCGGGTGAACAGCAGGCCGATCGCCAGGTACATCAGGAAAAACAGGATCAGGAACGGCTCGGTGCTCCACAGCAGCTGCGGCGCATACGAGCGCAGGCCCCAGGCGAAGCCGATGCCGAAGGTGCCGACAAAGCCGATCAGGTTGAGCAGGCGCCAGGCCTTGAACCAGGCGATGGCGAGGATGCCCGCATTGAGCAGGGCGAAGTAGCTGAACAGCGCCACATGGTTACCGGCGCCGGTGGAGGTCAGGATCGGCGCGGCAAAACCGCCCAGCGCCGCTGCGCAGGCGAGGCCCAACGCATCCTGGGTAATCGCCAGGATCGCCGAAAACAGCGTGACCGCCACCAGCAGGCCCAACGCCGCACTCGGGTCGATCAACGGGTGCAGGCGCATCGCGGCAAACACCGTCAGGTACAGCACCGCAATGCCAGTGCCTTGTAGCATCAAGCCGTAATTGCTGTTGCGCAGCCGCAACCACCAGCCCAGGCCCAGCAGGCCCACGGCGGCGGCGGCAACCCCGGCATAACGCAGTTCGATCGGCACCACCATGCCTTCAGTGGCATAGCGCAGCAAAAAGGCCAAGCCGAGGAACAACAGCACCACGCCGACGCGCAGAACGGTATTGCCACCGAACAGCCAATTGCGTGCGCCGCTGATGGCGCGCTCGATCAGGTTGGGGCCTCGGGGGATTAGTGGTTCATGCGCATGCGGTTTCTCGGCAGGTGTCCAGACATCCGCCGGCAATGCCTGGCTTGGCTCGGCAACGATGGCGACGGGCGTTGGCGCCAGTTCAACGGGCAACTCCCAGACAAGTTCGGGTGCCTCGGCTGGCAGGGCAGATTCGGCAACGGGGGATTCGACCAACACACTGTGTGCGAGCGGCGCAGGTTCTGGTGCGGGTTTTTCCAACTGCGCCAGGCGTTGCTCCAGCGCGGTGAGCGCTTTCTGCGCGGTCTCCAACTGACGGCCTTGTTCATCCGTGCGCGAAGCCAGCATCGACAGGCGAATCGCCTGGCCAATGCCCAACCCCAGCAGCGCGCCGATGCCCGCGTCGCTGAACGACTCATCGAGTGTCCAGCCAAGCGCCAGCCCAATCAGCATGAAAATCCATTGCATGGTCGATATTCCCTAAGCAAACCGGGGCCTAGTATATCGACGCGAGACCAATGTGGGAGGGGGGCTTGCCCCCGATAGCGGTGTGCCAGTCGACATATCTGCAAACTGACAGTCCGCTATCGGGGGCAAGCCCCCTCCCACACTTGTACTGCGGGGCTTAGTCGAGCGCTTTCCAGATTTCGGTGGCGTACTCGCGGATGGTGCGGTCCGAAGAGAACCAGCCCATTCGCGCGGTATTGAGCACCGCCGAACGCCACCATTCCTTGGAGTCATGCCAATGCGCGTCGACCCGGGCCTGGGCATCCCAGTAGGAATCGAAGTCGGCACACACCAGGAAGCGGTCGTAGTCGATCAGCCCATCGATCAAGCCCACATAACGGCCCGGATCATCCGGCGAGAACACCCCGCCGCGAATCGCTTGCAACACATCGCTCAAACGATGGGACGCGGCGATTTCCGGCCCGGCGTTGAATTCACCGGCATGCTTGCGGGCTTCCACCTGCTGGGCGCTGAGGCCGAAGATGAACATGTGCTCGGCGCCCACGCGCTCGTGCATCTCCACGTTGGCGCCGTCCATGGTGCCGATGGTGAGCGCGCCGTTAAGGCCGAACTTCATGTTGCTGGTGCCCGACGCTTCATAGCCGGCGGTGGAGATCTGCTCCGACAAGTCCGCCGCCGGAATGATGCTTTCCGCCAGGCTGACGTTGTAGTTGGGCAGGAACACCACCTTGAGCAAGCCGCGCACGGTGGGGTCGTTGTTGACGGTGCGAGCGATGTCGTTGGTCAGCTTGATGATCAGCTTGGCCTGGTGATAACTCGCCGCCGCCTTGCCGGCGAAGATCTTCACCCGTGGCACCCAGTCGGTCTCAGGCTCGGCACGGATCGCCTGGTACAGCGCCACGGTGTGCAGCAGGTTGAGCAACTGGCGCTTGTATTCGTGGATGCGCTTGACCTGCACGTCGAACATCGCCGCCGGGTTGACCGCAATGCCCAGGCGCTCGTGGATGATCTCGGCCAGTGCGCGCTTGCTGTGCAGGCGCTGCTCGGCGAAGGCCTTGCGGAAGGCCTGCTTCTCGGCAAAGGTTTCCAGTTCGACCAGACGGGTTTCCATGTTGTCGAGAATATCCGGGCCCAACGCATCCACCAGCATCGACGTGAGCTGGGGGTTGGCCTGGTACAGCCAGCGGCGGAAGGTGATGCCGTTGGTTTTGTTGTTGATGCGCTCCGGGTACAGCTTGTGCAGTTCGGAGAACACCGTGCTGCGCATCAGTTGGGTGTGCAGGCCGGATACGCCGTTGACGCTATGGGAGCCGAGGAACGCCAGGTTGCCCATGCGCACGCGGCGGCCGTTGTCTTCTTCGATCAGCGACACGGCGCGCAGCACGTCGAAATCGTGGATGCCCTTGGCGCGCAGCGAGTCGATGTGCTGCGCGTTGATCAGGTAGATGATCTGCATGTGCCGGGGCAGCATGCGTTCCATCAGGCCGACCGGCCAGGTTTCGAGGGCTTCGGGCAGCAGCGTGTGGTTGGTGTACGACAGGGTTTCGACGGTGACATCCCACGCCGCTTCCCAGGGAACGTCGTGCAGGTCCACCAGTTGCCGCATCAACTCGGCGACGGCGATGGACGGGTGGGTGTCGTTGAGCTGAATCGCGGCGTGTTCGCCCAGGCTCAGCACCGAGCCGTGCATGTTCTTGTGGCGGCGCAGCAAGTCTTGGAGCGAGGCCGAGACGAAGAAGTATTCCTGGCGTAGGCGCAGTTCCTGCCCCGCTTCGGTGCTGTCGGCCGGGTAAAGCACTCGGGAGATGCTTTCGGCGCGGGCCACTTCGGCGACGGCGCCCAAGTGATCACCGGCGTTGAAGCGCTCCAGGTGCAGGTCTTCCACGGCGCGCGCGCGCCACAGCCGCAGGGTGTTGACGCTGGCACCGCGCCAGCCCACCACCGGGGTGTCGTAGGCCACGGCCCGCACGGTTTCGCTGGGCGACCACACCTGAATCAGCTTGCCGGCGGCATCCGGCAGGGTTTCGACGCTGCCGCCAAAACCGATCGGGTAAATCACTTCGGCCCGCTCGAACTCCCACGGGTTGCCGAAATCCAGCCAGCGCTCGGTCTGTTCCTGCTGCCAGCCATCGACAATCGCCTGGCGGAACAGCCCGTGCTCATAACGAATGCCATAACCGTGGCCGGCAATGCCCAAGGTCGACATGCTTTCCATAAAGCACGCCGCCAGTCGACCCAGGCCCCCGTTACCGAGCGCCGCATCGGGCTCCAGCAGGCGGATGCGCTCCAGGTCTACCCCGAGGTCCACCAGCGCTTCGCGGGCGATCTCCAGCAGGCCGAGGTTGCTCAGGCTGTCGTAGAGCAAGCGGCCGATGAGAAATTCGAGGGAGAGGTAATACACCCGCTTCTGGCCTTTACGGTAGATACGCCGCGTGTGGTCCATCCAGTGTTCGACCATCTGGTCGCGGGCGGCCAGGGCAATGGCTTCGAACCAGTCGTGGTCGAAGGCATGATCCGGGTCTTTGCCCACCGCGTAGGTGAGTTTGGTCAAGACAGCATCGCGAAATGCGGCTACCTCTGCTTCTCGTGCAAGCGGTTCCTGAGACATCGGTGCGACCTCGGGCGAGATTGAAGGAGTTGCTAGAGACTAGTCGGTCTGACAGACGGCCGACGCTCTGGTTCGGCAGTTTTTTAACTCATTCACCTTGGCATAAATCTGATGCAGGGGTCGTGCCCGATCACCACTCGATCGGCCTTCCAGCTGAAAACCCGAAAATATTGTTCAAAAAACCATCAATCCCGGTATGATCGCGCGCCCGGATACCGCCCCACCTTGGAACCCTGATGAAGCCTCAACTGATCGCCGCCGCGGAACTCGACCGTCTCGAGACCTGGCAGAAATATTCCGCCCACATGTGCGGGGGCTGCGTGTCCAGTTGCTGCACGCTGCCGGTCGAAGTGAAGATCAAAGACTTGATCCGCATTGGCATCGTCGATGAATTCGAGCGTGGCGACCCGCCGAAGAACATCGCCAAGCGCTTGCAGAAGGAAGGCATAGTCGAGCGCTATAACAGCAAATCCGAGATCTTCACCCTGCAGCGCATGAGCAACAACGACTGCCTGTACCTGGATCGTAAGACGCGCTTTTGCACTATTTATGACAAGCGCCCGGATACCTGCCGCAACCACCCGAAAATCGGCCCACGGCCAGGGTATTGCGCGTACAAGCCGAAGGAAGTGGTGCGCGAGACCAATTTCAAGACGCTCGATAAGTTCTGATTCACGTTTTGCAGGGTTCTTAAGGGCCCTATCGGGGGCAAGCCCCCTCCCACATTTTGAAGGCGTTCACAAATCAAACTGTGGGAGGGGGCTTGCCCCCGATGAGGCCCGCATAGTCACCACAAAAATCCCAGACATAAAAAAACGCCCCCGGCCTTTCGACCGGGGGCGTTTTTCATTCAGCCTGAGTTAACTCAGTTCTTGGCTTTCTTGGCAGCGCGGGTACGCTCGCCTTCGTCCAAGATCTTCTTACGCAGGCGGATCGACTTAGGCGTGACTTCGCACAGCTCGTCGTCCTGGATGAATTCCAGGGCCTGTTCCAGGGAGAACCTCACCGGTGGAACCAGAGCGATGGTTTCGTCTTTACCCGAAGCACGCATGTTGTCGAGCTTCTTGCCTTTGGTTGGGTTGACGCCCATGTCGTTGTCACGGCTGTTCAGACCAACGATCTGACCGTTGTAGATCTCTTGACCGTGTTCAACGAACAGCTTGCCACGCGCCTGGAGGGTTTCCAGGGAGTAGGTCAGCGCCTTGCCGGTTTCAACCGAAACCAGAACACCGTTCTGACGGCCGGACATGTCGCCGGACTTCATGGTGTCGTAGCGATCGAAGATCGAGGTCAGGATGCCAGCACCGTTGGTCAGGGTCAGGAACTGGTTACGGAAACCGATCAGACCACGCGCAGGGATGTTGTATTCCAGACGCACACGGCCTTTGCCATCCGGCACCATGTTGGTCAGGTCGCCCTTACGCAGGCCCATCTCTTCCATGACCTTGCCCTGGGATTCTTCAGGGGTGTCGATGGTGACGTTTTCGAACGGTTCCTGCTTCACGCCGTCAACAGTACGGATGATCACTTCAGGACGACCAACGCCCATTTCGAAGCCTTCGCGACGCATGGTTTCGATCAGTACCGAGAGGTGCAGCTCACCACGGCCGGAAACCTTGAACTTGTCAGCCGAGTCGCCTTCTTCAACGCGCAGTGCCACGTTGTACAGCAGCTCTTTGTCCAGACGTTCCTTGATGTTACGGGAAGTCACGAACTTGCCTTCTTTACCGCAGAAAGGCGAGTCGTTTACCTGGAAGGTCATGGAAACGGTTGGCTCGTCAACGGTCAGAGGCTTCATCGCCTCGACAGTGTCCGGCTGGCAAAGGGTGTCGGAGATGAACAGCGAGTCCATGCCGCTGACGCACACGATGTCGCCGGCGAACGCTTCTTCAACGTCGATACGGTGCAGGCCGTGGTGACCCATCAGCTTCAGGATACGACCGTTGCGTTTCTTGCCGTCGGCGCCGATAGCGACAACCGGGGTGTTCGGCTTGACGCTACCACGAGCGATACGGCCAACGCCGATAACACCCAGGAAGCTGTTGTAGTCCAGTGCCGAGATTTGCATCTGGAACGGACCGTCACGGTCAACCTTCGGTGGTGGAACGTGGTCAACGATCGCCTGGTACAGCGGGGTCATGTCTTCCGCCATGGCGGTGTGTTCCAGACCGGCAATACCGTTCAGGGCCGAAGCGTAGATCACCTGGAAGTCCAGTTGTTCTTCGGTAGCACCCAGGTTGTCGAACAGATCGAAGATCTGGTCCAGAACCCAGTCCGGACGCGCGCCTGGACGGTCAACCTTGTTGATGCACACGATCGGACGCAGGCCGGCTTCGAAAGCCTTCTTGGTCACGAAACGGGTTTGCGGCATAGGGCCGTCTTGAGCGTCAACCAGCAGCAGAACGGAGTCAACCATCGACATTACGCGTTCTACTTCGCCGCCGAAGTCGGCGTGGCCCGGGGTGTCCACGATGTTGATGTGGTAGCCGTTCCAGTTGATAGCGGTGTTTTTAGCCAGGATGGTAATACCGCGCTCTTTCTCCTGGTCGTTGGAGTCCATCACGCGCTCGTCGTTGAGCTCGTTGCGCTCCAGGGTGCCGGATTGACGCAAGAGTTTGTCTACCAGGGTGGTTTTACCATGGTCAACGTGAGCAATGATGGCGATGTTACGTAGATTTTCGATCACTTGTGTATCTCGATCAGAGGATTCGGTGTGCTGACAGGTCGTGGCAGCGATTAACAGTAGAGTCAGGCCTTGCCGTTACGGCTTGACGGCAGAGTCGGGGGGCCGGTGACGCAGGCCACAGGCGTACAGCCCCGGGCTCTTAGCTCGGTCGATAAACGCGCACATTGGCATGCCCCTCACTGAGCAAATGGTGGGCATGCAGGCGACTCATCACGCCTTTGTCGCAATACAGCAGGTACTGACGGCTGTTATCCAGTTCCTTGAAACGCGCGTTCAATGCATAGAACGGCAGCGTTTGTACGTCGATGCCAGCGATGCCCAGCGGCTCATCTTCAGCGGCATCCGGGTGACGGATGTCGATGACGATCTGGCCCGCCAGGGCTTCGCTGACTTCTTCGATCTGCACATCCTGGCCCAACTCGTCGATGACACGATCGATCGGGACCAGTTTGGCGTTCTCGAGCGCACGCTCCAGAATCGCCATGTCAAACTGTTGTTCTTCATACTCCACGCGGTTGCGCTTGGCGTGGGTCTTGGGGTTCACCGAAATGACCCCGCAATATTCAGGCATGTGCTTGGCAAAGTCGGCGGTGCCGATTTGTTCTGCCAGGTCGATGATGTCCTGCTTGTGGCTGGCGATCAGCGGGCGCAGCACCAGCTTCTCGGTAACGCAGTCGATCAGCGACAGGTTCGGCAGCGTTTGGCTGGCCACCTGGGAAATCGCTTCGCCGGTCACCAGCGCGTCGATCTGCAGTTGATCGGCAATTCGGGACGCCGCGCGCAACATCATACGCTTCAATACTACGCCCATATGACTGTTATCGACTTTACCGAGAATTTCGCCCAGCACTTCCTCGAACGGCACGCTGACAAACAGCACGCGTTGGGAGCTGCCGTACTTCTTCCAGATATAGTGCGCGACTTCCATCACGCCCAATTCGTGTGCACGCCCGCCCAGGTTAAAGAAGCAGAAGTGGCTCATCAGGCCGCGGCGCATGATCTGGTAGGCCGCCACCGTGGAATCGAAACCGCCGGACATCAATACCAGAGTCTGTTCCAGGGCGCCCAGCGGGTAGCCGCCGATGCTATTGTGCTGGTTGTGGATCACAAACAACCGTTGGTCGCGAATTTCCATGCGCACTTCAATTTGCGGCGCTTTGAGGGAAATTCCGGCGGCGCCGCACTCGCGACGCAGCTTGCTGCCGACGTATTTTTCCACATCCATGGAGCTGAACGGATGCTTGCCGGCACGCTTGCAACGCACCGAAAAAATCTTGCCTTCCAGCTCACTGCCGAAGTGTTGTTTGCACTTTTCGGTAATGTCGTCGAAGTCGCCCAGCGGGTACTCGTCCACCTGCAGGAAATGCGCGATACCCGGCATGCAGCTCAGGCGCTCGGTCATATCCTTCAAGGCCTTGGCGTCGGTGACACGGGTTTCCAGCTCGAGATTGTCCCACACACCGTTCACCACCACCGCCGGGTCCAGATCGCGGAGCACGGTACGGATGTTCTTGGCCAACTGACGGATGAAACGCATCCGTACCGGTCGGCTTTTGATGGTGATCTCGGGGAAGACTTTAACGATTAATTTCATGGAAACAGCGCGCGCCGGGCCTGCCGAAAAAGGGGGGCGCGGATTATAGCGGAAATCGCTCAAGGTTTAACCAGTTAATATGCATCACCGACGCAACGCACCAAAACGGGTCGTTTCTGCGAGGCGTCGCTACATTGAGGTGCGTTATTTATTCCAATTCAGCAGTTTGCACCTTTATAGGGGCCATTTTGACGCAAAAAAGCCATGTTGGCGCACTGGCATGCAATTTGCTCTCTTGTGAGGCAGGTTGCCATGGCGGACTATCCGCGCCGGCATCACCCACATTCTAAGGGCTAACTCCACTACCCAGCCCGAAGCCACCCCGGAGGACACCATGTCGAAGTCGGTTCAACTCATCAAAGATCATGACGTTAAATGGATTGATCTGCGCTTCACGGACACAAAAGGCACTCAGCACCACGTGACCATGCCGGCTCGCGACGCGCTGGATGACGCGTTCTTCGAAGAAGGCAAAATGTTCGACGGTTCCTCCATTGCCGGCTGGAAAGGCATCGAAGCCTCCGACATGATCCTGATGCCGGACGACAGCACTGCCGTGCTGGACCCGTTCACCGAAGAGCCAACCCTGATCATCGTCTGCGACGTGATCGAGCCGTCGACCATGCAAGGCTATGACCGCGACCCACGTGCGATCGCCAAGCGTGCCGAGGAATACCTGAAGTCGACCGGTATCGGCGACACCGTATTCGTAGGCCCGGAACCAGAATTCTTCATCTTCGACCAAGTGAAGTTCAAGTCCGACATCTCCGGTTCCATGTTCAAGATCTACTCCGAACAAGGTTCGTGGATGTCCGACCAGGACGTTGAAGGCGGCAACCATGGCCACCGTCCAGGCATCAAAGGCGGTTACTTCCCGGTTCCACCATTCGACCACGACCACGAAATCCGTACCTCCATGTGCAACGCCATGGAAGACATGGGCCTGGTCATCGAAGTACACCACCACGAAGTGGCCACTGCCGGCCAGAACGAAATCGGTGTGAAGTTCAACACCCTGGTGGCCAAGGCTGACGAAGTTCAGACCCTGAAGTACTGCGTACACAACACTGCCGTTGCCTACGGCCGTACCGCGACCTTCATGCCTAAGCCACTGTACGGCGATAACGGTTCGGGTATGCACGTTCACCTGTCCATCGCCAAAGATGGCAAGAACACCTTCGCTGGCGAAGGTTATGCCGGCCTGTCCGACACTGCCCTGTACTTCATCGGCGGTATCATCAAGCACGGTAAGGCCCTGAACGGCTTCACCAACCCATCGACCAACTCCTACAAGCGTCTGGTCCCAGGTTTCGAAGCACCGGTAATGCTGGCCTACTCGGCCCGTAACCGCTCCGCCTCGATCCGTATTCCTTACGTGTCCAGCCCTCGCGCTCGCCGTATCGAAGCTCGCTTCCCGGACCCGGCAGCCAACCCATACCTGGCCTTCGCTGCGCTTGTAATGGCCGGCCTGGACGGTATCCAGAACAAGATCCACCCTGGCGACGCCGCCGACAAAAACTTGTACGACCTGCCGCCTGAAGAGGCCAAAGAGATCCCACAAGTGTGCGGCAGCCTGAAAGAAGCCCTGGAAGAGCTGGACAAAGGCCGTGCGTTCCTGACCAAAGGCGGCGTGTTCAGCGACGACTTCATCGATGCCTACATCGAGCTGAAAAGCGCAGAAGAAATCAAGGTGCGTACCTTCGTGCACCCACTGGAATACGAGCTGTACTACAGCTGCTGATCCGGTAGCGTCGCTTAACGTGGCGTGATCGAAAAAGACCTCCTTCGGGAGGTCTTTTTTTGCCCGCGGATTACACAGCTCCGCACCTGCAAACCCAATCAAAAAGGTGGGAGGGAGCTTGCTCTCGATAGCAGTGGATCAGTTGATACAGGTGCTGACGGACACTCTGCTATCGGGGGCAAGCCCCCTCCCACAAGGAGATCAGCATTGAAACGTAGACTTGTGTTCGCTCTGTTATTGGTCAGTGCCAGTGCGAGCGCTGCGCCGCCCAGCCTCGAACCTTTACTCAACAGCGTCGCCGAACGCCTGGCAATCGCCGACCAGGTCGCCCTGAGCAAGTGGGACAGCCACAAGCCCGTGGAAGACAAGAAACGCGAGCAAGAGGTAATCGCCAGCGTCGTCGCCCTGGCACCGAGCTACAAGCTCGACCCTGCCGCTGCCGGGCAATTTTTCTCGGCGCAGATCGAAGCGAACAAACTGGTGCAGTACGCCCACCTGTCCGACTGGCAGTTCCAGGGTAAGGCACCCGACGATCCACGCCCGGATCTGGTCAAGCAGATTCGCCCGCAACTGGACCAACTGCAAAAGCGCCTACTACAGCAGTTGGCCGACTTCACCCCCCAGCGCAGTGACCCGCAGTGCCCGCAATGGTTGGTCGAGACGGTGCATGAGCGGCGCAATGAGCCGCTGCGCCAGCTGGCGATGATTCGCGCTACCGCCGAACTGTGCCGCCACCCAGATTAAGGCAGCGTACCCAAGCGGAAAGGGGCCTGGGCCCGATAGCCGTGTGTCAGCTACCTCATGGGTAACTCGGCCATCGCCATCGGGAGCAAGCCCCCTCCCACGTTGGTATTGCGTGCAATCGGAGGTTCACGCGGCATATTTCTGAACAAACGTCACAAAACCGCACTACATTGGTGCAAAGCATTGCACCCTTCCCACCGGCCCAGCCCATTTTGGTTCGAAACTACCCGACAAAGCTGGCAGAACGCCACAGTTTCGAGCCTTAAACCCCTATTTCACGGCTTCAACGCTTCTTTTCGGAGCCTTGGTTTGGTTTTTGCATTTTCCTTGTATCAGCGTGTGCCTCAAGCCCGCGCCTTGCTCCAAAAGAGGTCCTGATGACCATCAGCGATGCACTGCACCGTTTGTTACTCGACAACCTGACCACCGCGACCATCCTGCTCAATGACGATCTGCGCCTTGAGTACATGAACCCGGCGGCAGAGATGCTCCTGGCCATCAGCGGCCAGCGCAGCCATGGGCAGTTCATCAGCGAATTGTTCACCGAGTCGGCCGAAGCCTTGAGCTCGTTGCGCCAGGCGGTGGAGCAGGCACACCCGTTCACCAAGCGCGAAGCGATGCTCACCGCCCTGACCGGCCAGACCCTGACCGTCGACTACGCCGTGACCCCGATCCTGAGCAACGGCAGCACCCTGCTGCTGCTCGAAGTCCACCCGCGTGACCGCCTGCTGCGCATCACCAAGGAAGAAGCGCAGCTGTCCAAGCAGGAGACCAGCAAGATGCTGGTGCGCGGCCTGGCCCACGAGATCAAGAACCCGTTGGGCGGGATTCGCGGCGCGGCGCAGTTGCTGGCGCGCGAGCTGCCGGACGAGCACCTCAAGGACTACACCAACGTCATCATCGAAGAGGCCGACCGCCTGCGCAACCTGGTGGACCGCATGCTCGGCTCCAACAAGCTGCCGGCGCTGGCGATGACCAACGTGCACGAGGTGCTGGAGCGTGTCTGTCATCTGGTCGAGGCCGAAAGCCAGGGTTGCATCACCTTGGTGCGCGACTATGACCCAAGCATTCCCGACGTGTTGATCGACCGCGAGCAGATGATCCAGGCGGTACTCAATATCGTGCGCAACGCCATGCAGGCCATCAGCAGCCAGAACGAGCTGCGCCTGGGCCGCATCAGCCTGCGCACCCGCGCCTTGCGCCAGTTCACCATCGGCCACGTGCGCCATCGCCTGGTAACCAAGGTCGAAATTACCGACAACGGCCCGGGCATTCCTGCGGAACTGCAGGAAACCATTTTCTTTCCCATGGTCAGCGGCCGCCCGGACGGTACCGGGCTGGGCCTGGCCATTACCCAGAACATCATCAGCCAGCACCAGGGTCTGATCGAATGTGAGAGCCATCCTGGCCACACCACGTTCTCGATCTTTCTGCCTCTGGAACAAGGAGCCCCATCGACATGAGCCGTAGTGAAACTGTCTGGATCGTCGATGACGACCGTTCTATCCGCTGGGTCCTCGAGAAAGCCCTGCAACAGGAAGGCATGACCACCCAGAGCTTCGACAGCGCTGACGGGGTGATGAGCCGCCTGGCGCGCCAGCAGCCCGACGTGATCATCTCCGACATCCGCATGCCCGGTGCCAGCGGCCTGGACCTGCTGGCACGGATTCGCGAGCAGCACCCGCGCCTGCCGGTGATCATCATGACCGCGCACTCGGACCTGGACAGCGCTGTGGCGTCCTATCAGGGCGGTGCCTTTGAATACCTGCCCAAGCCGTTCGACGTGGACGAAGCGGTGGCGCTGGTCAAGCGCGCCAACCAGCACGCCCAGGAACAGCAGAACCAGGAAGCCCCGCCCGCCCTGACCCGCACCCCGGAAATCATCGGTGAAGCGCCGGCGATGCAGGAAGTGTTTCGCGCCATCGGGCGCTTGAGCCACTCCAACATCACCGTGCTGATCAACGGCGAGTCGGGCACCGGTAAAGAACTCGTGGCCCACGCCCTGCACCGCCACAGCCCACGGGCGGCGTCGCCGTTTATCGCGCTGAACATGGCGGCGATTCCCAAGGACTTGATGGAATCCGAGCTGTTCGGCCACGAGAAAGGTGCCTTCACCGGCGCGGCCAACCTGCGACGCGGGCGCTTTGAACAAGCGGACGGCGGCACACTGTTTCTCGATGAAATCGGCGACATGCCGGCCGATACCCAGACCCGCTTGCTGCGCGTACTGGCGGACGGCGAGTTCTACCGTGTGGGCGGGCATACGCCGGTCAAGGTCGACGTGCGCATCATCGCCGCGACTCACCAGAACCTGGAAACCCTGGTGCATGCGGGCAAGTTCCGTGAGGACTTGTTCCACCGCCTCAACGTGATCCGCATCCATATCCCGCGCATGTCGGACCGTCGCGAAGACATCCCGACCCTCGCGCGCCACTTCCTCAGCCGCGCTGCCCAGGAGCTGGCCGTCGAGCCGAAGCTGCTGAAAAGCGAGACCGAGGAATACCTGAAGAACCTGCCGTGGCCCGGCAACGTGCGCCAACTGGAGAACACCTGCCGCTGGATCACGGTGATGGCGTCCGGGCGCGAAGTGCATATCGGCGACCTGCCACCGGAATTGCTCAGCCTGCCGCAGGATTCGGCGCCCGTGACCAACTGGGAACAGGCGCTACGCCAATGGGCCGACCAGGCCCTGGCACGCGGCCAGTCGAACCTGCTGGACAGCGCCGTGCCGGCCTTCGAGCGGATCATGATCGAAACCGCCCTCAAGCATACCGCCGGTCGCCGCCGCGATGCGGCCGTGCTGCTGGGTTGGGGCCGCAACACCCTGACGCGCAAGATCAAGGAGCTGGGGATGAAGGTGGATGGCGGGGATGATGACGAAGGTGATGAGGGCTGAATCTCAGGTCCACTGAAGATCCAATGTGGGAGGGGGCTTGCCCCCGATGCCGGAGTGTCAGTCGACATCTATTTGACTGACCCACCGCCATCGGGGGCAAGCCCCCTCCCACATTTAGATCTTCACAAGGTTTCACAAGCATGCACCGCTTCAATGCAGCATGAACCGGCATCGAGCACGGCACCAACACCTGAAACCTCAGCCTCACTGAATAAAATCTGAAAACCGAAAACACCAAAGCCCCGTATACCGGGGCTTTGCGCTGTCTGGAGCGCTTTTTTTGGGCAACTTGGCCACTGTGGCACGCACCCTGCAATAACCCAGATACAACCCAGTTTCGGGGACCTTGGTACAGGCAGGCCGAGAATCCCCTCTTTACACCCGGGGTGCTTGATGCGAACCGCGTCGCGCTCCACACCGCTTTGGGGAACCTCGGTACAGGCAGGCCGGGGATTCCCTCTTTAACACCGAAGCCCACTGGCTTCACCCCGTTTTGGGAGCCCTGGTACAGGCAGGCCGGGAACTCCCTTCTTTACACCCGGGGCTTATGCGGCACAGCGCCCATAGCCCCAGCCCGTTTCGGGAACCTTGGTACAGGCAGGCCGGGGATTCCCTCTTTTATTGCTCTTGGAGATGGATCTCCAGCCGCCAGCGGCCTTCAGCCTTCTCTCCCGACCATTCCCCACGCAACGGCCGCGCCGCCACCAGGCTGAGCAACAGACCGCCATCGGTCTTGCGCACGCGCCAGTTCACATCCTTGTCATTGACCTTGAGCTGCCCGCTGGCAGCCTGGCCCTGCGCGTCGAACAACAGCGCCACGGTGCCGTCGATATGCTCGCCATGCAGCTTGGGTTCGCTGTTGAACCACACCACCGCACCGTCAGTTGCCGGCGTCACCTGCAGCAACTCGACCGGGTCCGGGGTAGTCAGACGACCGATCATCAGGCCGACCATCAGGCCGACAATCGCCAAAGAGCCCAAAACCCTCGGCAATAGCTTCGGCCTGGGGTCCTCTTCGAGGGTAGAATGCAGCGCATCTTTGCCTTCGGAGCCGTGCATGTTTCACGTCATCCTTTTTCAACCAGAAATTCCGCCGAATACCGGCAACGTTATCAGGCTGTGCGCCAACAGTGGCTGCCACCTGCATTTGATCGAGCCCCTGGGCTTCGACATGGACGACAAGCGCCTGCGCCGCGCCGGGCTGGACTACCACGAGTACGCCACCCTCAAGCGCCACGCCGACCTCGCCAGTTGCCTGGAAAGCCTGGGCCACCCTCGGTTGTTCGCGTTCACCACCAAGGGCTCGCGGCCGTTCCATGATGCCAGCTTCGCCGACGGCGACGCCTTCCTGTTCGGCCCGGAAAGCCGTGGCCTGCCCGCCGAGGTGCTCGACGCCCTGCCCGACGGCCATCGCCTGCGTCTGCCGATGCGCGAAGGTTGCCGCAGCCTGAACCTGTCCAACACCGTCGCCATAGCCGTCTACGAAGGCTGGCGCCAACTCGGTTTCAAGTAACGCACAAAACAAATGTGGGAGGGGGCTTGCCCCCGATGCCGGAGTGTCAGTCGACATCTACCTGACTGATCCACCGCAATCGGGGGCAAGCCCCCTCCCACATTTTTTACCGCATCGACTTATTGAACAGTCGGTGCGCCTTCCTGTTGCATGCGCTGCAGCTCTTGCGCGTACAGGGCATCGAAGTTCACCGGAGCCAGCATCAGCGCCGGGAACGAGCCACGGGTGACCAGGCTGTCCAGGGTCTCGCGGGCATACGGGAACAGGATGTTCGGGCAGAACGCACCCAGGGTGTGGCTCATGGACGCTTCGTCCAGGCCCTGGATCAGGAAGATACCGGCCTGTTGCACTTCAGCGATGAAGGCCACTTCTTCGCCATTCTTGACGGTGACCGACAGGGTCAGCACGACTTCGTGGAAGTCGCCTTCCAGCGCTTTTTGACGGGTATTCAGGTCCAGCGCAACGCTTGGGGTCCATTCCTGACGGAAGATGGCCGGGCTTTTCGGTGCTTCGAACGACAGGTCGCGCACATAGATGCGCTGCAGCGAAAACTGTGGGCCTTGGGCTTCTGCTGCTTCGGTGTTCTGTTGGTCAGTCATCGCAGATCCTTCTTGATCTTGGGGTCTTTTAGGGTTTAGGAGTCAGACGTGAAGCAGCGCGTCCAGCTTTCCGGCGCGCTCAAGGGCAAACAGGTCATCGCATCCGCCGATGTGCTTGGCGCCGATCCAGATCTGCGGCACGGAAGTGCGCCCCGCCTTCTGGGCCATTTCGGCGCGCACCTGGGGTTTGCCGTCGACCTTGATCTCTCCGAAGGCAACACCCTTCTTCTCCAGCAAGGCCTTGGCCCGCATGCAGTAAGGGCACCAATCGCTGGAATACACGACAACCTGGCTCATATCACTTCACCAGCGGCAGGTTATCGGCGCGCCAGCTGCTGATACCACCAGACAGCTTGGCGGCGGTGAAGCCGGTCTTGAGCATTTCGCGGGCGTGAGTGCCGGAATGCTGGCCTTGGGCGTCGACCAGGATGATGGTCTTGGCCTTGTGCTTTTCCAGCTCGGCCAGGCGCGCGATCAGCTTGTCCTGGGGAATGTTCAGGGCGCCGACGATATGACCGGCGGCAAAATCCTTGGCCGGACGGATATCCACGACAACGGCCTCATCCTTGTTGACCAGCGCGGTCAGCTCCGACGTGCTCAGGCTGCGGCCACCGCGGCTCATTTCATGAGCGATCAGCAGCGCCAGCAGGATGACGAAGGCACCCGCGAGCAGGTAGTGGGCAGTGGCAAATGCAATCAGGTGATCAACCATCAAGGAGGTTCCAGGGCGTTAAAATGGCGGTAAGTATACACAGCCGTCAGGGGGGGCCAACCCCCGTAAAGCGGTGACGTGGTCGGAACTTCGCTTTAAACTGCCACTCCCTTTTCAATCCCCTTCATTAATTACCGCCGCGAGAGGATCTATGACTACGACGCCTAAACCTTTGGTCCTGATAATTCTCGATGGCTTCGGACACAGTGAAAGCCACCACGACAACGCCGTGTACTCGGCCAACAAGCCGGTGCTGGACCGCCTGACCGCCACCCTGCCCAACGGCCTGATCTCCGGTTCGGGCATGGATGTGGGCCTGCCGGACGGCCAAATGGGCAACTCGGAAGTCGGCCATATGAATCTCGGCGCCGGACGAGTGGTCTATCAGGACTTCACCCGCGTGACCAAAGCGATCCGCGATGGCGAGTTCTTCGAGAACCCGACCATCTGCGCGGCAGTCGATAAAGCCGTCGCCGCCGGCAAGGCCGTTCACTTCATGGGCCTGCTGTCCGACGGTGGCGTACACAGCCACCAGGACCATCTCGTGGCCATGGCCGAACTGGCCTTCAAGCGCGGCGCCGACAAGATCTACCTGCACGCCTTCCTCGACGGCCGCGACACGCCGCCGAAAAGCGCGCAGTCGTCGATCGAACTGCTGGACGCCGCCTTCGCCGCCCTGGGCAAGGGCCGTATCGCCAGCCTGGTCGGTCGCTATTTCGCCATGGACCGCGACAACCGCTGGGACCGCGTGTCCCAGGCCTACAACCTGATCGTCGACGGCCAGGCCGAATTCAACGCCGCCACCGCCCAGGAAGGCCTGGAAGCCGCCTACGCGCGTGGCGAGAGCGATGAGTTCGTCAAAGCCACGACCATCGGCGAGCCGGTGAAAGTCGAAGACGGCGATGCCGTAGTGTTCATGAACTTCCGCGCCGACCGTGCCCGCGAGCTGAGCCACGTATTCGTCGATGCCGGTTTCAAGGACTTCGAACGCGCGCGCCAGCCGAACGTCGAGTTCGTCATGCTCACCCAATACGCCGCCAACATCCCGGCCCCGTCGGCTTTTGCCCCGGGCAGCCTGGAAAACGTGCTGGGCGACTACCTGGCGAAAAACGGCAAGACCCAGCTACGCATCGCCGAAACCGAGAAATATGCCCACGTGACCTTCTTCTTTTCCGGTGGCCGCGAAGAACCGTTCCCGGGCGAAGAGCGCATCCTGATCCCGTCGCCAAAAGTCGCGACCTACGACCTGCAGCCGGAAATGAGCGCGCCGGAAGTGACCGACAAGATCGTCGATGCCATTGATCACCAGCGTTATGACGTGATCGTGGTCAACTACGCCAACGGCGACATGGTCGGCCACAGCGGCAACCTGGCCGCCGCGGTCAAGGCGGTGGAATGCCTGGACCTGTGCGTGGGCCGCATCGTCGAAGCCCTGGAAAAAGTCGGCGGCGAAGCGCTGATCACCGCCGACCACGGCAACTGCGAGCAAATGTCCGACGAATCCACCGGACAAGCCCACACTGCCCACACCACCGAGCCGGTGCCGTTCATCTACGTCGGCAAGCGCGACTTCAAAGTGCGCAACGGCGGCGTGCTGGCCGATGTGGCGCCGACCATGTTGATGTTGATGGGGCTGGAGAAGCCGAAAGAGATGACCGGCACCTCAATCCTGGTCTGATCTAAGCAACACCGAAAATCAATGTGGGAGGGGGCTTGCCCCCGATAGCAGTGGACCAGTCAACTCATCAGGTGACTGACACACCGCAATCGGGGGCAAGCCCCCTCCCACATTGGACTCTTCGTGTTTGGTGGATGTCTTTTCGCCATACCAGCGCCACTCGGCACCTATCTTGCCCAGAAGCCCCAAATGGGCGTTTTTTTTGCAGCGCTTGGCGGGCATACTAGGCCGTCCATTTCCCTGGTGTCGCCCGCCTCTATGCTTCGCGCCTTGATTACCCTCGCTCTTGTCTGCTTGCTCCAACCGGCATTTGCCGATGAGCGCGCACAAACCCAACAACAGTTGGACGCTACGCGTCAGGACATTACCGAGCTGAAAAAACTGCTCGGCAAGCTCCAGGAAGAAAAATCCGGGGTGCAGAAAGACCTGCGCGGCACGGAAACCGAAATGGGCCAGCTGGAGAAACAAGTCCAGGAGCTACAAAAAGAATTAAAGAAGAGCGAGTCGGAACTGGAGCGACTCGACGCTGAGAAAAAAAAACTCCAGAGCGCACGCGTTGAACAGCAACGCCTGATCGCGATCCAGGCCCGCGCCGCCTACCAGAGCGGCCGCCAGGAATACCTCAAGCTGCTGCTCAACCAGCAGAACCCGGAAAAATTCGCGCGCACCCTCACCTACTACGATTACCTGAGCAAGGCCCGCCTGGCTCAATTGAAGGGTTTCAACGAAACCCTGCGCCAACTGGCCAACGTCGAACAGGAAATCGCCGACCAGCAGTCACAGTTGCTCGACCAGAAAAGCGCCCTCGACACCCAGCGCGACCAGCTCGACAAGGTGCGCAAGGAACGCCAACTGGCCCTGGCCAAGCTCAATGACGACGTGAAGGCCCGTGACGCTAAGCTGCAAGCCCGCGAGCAGGACCAGGCCGACCTCGGCAAAGTGTTGAAAACCATCGAAGAAACCCTGGCCCGCCAGGCACGCGAGGCCGAGGAAGCGCGACAAAAAGCGCTGATCGCCCAGCAGGAAGCAGAAAAAAAGCGTCAGCGTGAGGCCGAACTGGCAGCCACTACCGACGCTCCGGCCCCACGTAAACCGGCGCATGCAGCGCCTGGCCCGCTGGTTTCCAGCGCGGGCGAATCCTTCGGCGGCCCTTTTGCTTCAGCTCGCGGCAAACTTCCATGGCCCGTTGATGGTCGACTACTGGCACGCTTTGGGGAAACCCGTGGCGATGACACCCGCGCCAAGTGGGATGGGGTGATGATCAGTGCCGCCGCCGGCAGCCAGGTCCACGCCGTCCACGGCGGTCGCGTGGTGTTTGCCGATTGGTTGCGGGGCGCCGGTCTATTGGTGATTCTCGACCACGGTAATGGCTATTTGAGTCTTTATGGCCACAATCAGACTTTACTCAAGTCGGCAGGTGATGTGGTAAAAGCCGGTGAATCCATCTCCACTGTCGGTAACAGTGGCGGCCAGGACACCCCGGCGCTGTACTTCGCTATTCGTCAGCAGGGCCGCCCGAGCGACCCTGCACAATGGTGCCGCACCCAAGGATAGGGTCGCATCTACATTAGGAGTTCGTTCGACATGCTGCATTTGTCCCGCCTCACTTCGCTGGCCCTGACGATCGCTCTGGTGATCGGCGCGCCTCTGGCTTTCGCCGACCAGGCCGCACCGGCTGCACCCGCTGGCACGGCCGCGACCACCAAGGCGCCGTTGCCGCTGGACGAGCTGCGCACCTTTGCCGAGGTCATGGACCGGATCAAGGCAGCCTATGTCGAACCCGTAGACGACAAGACCCTGCTGGAAAATGCCATCAAGGGCATGCTCAGCAACCTCGACCCGCACTCCGCGTACCTCGGCCCGGAAGATTTCGCCGAGCTGCAGGAAAGCACCAGCGGTGAGTTCGGTGGCCTGGGCATTGAAGTCGGCGCCGAAGATGGCCAGATCAAAGTGGTCTCGCCGATCGACGACACCCCGGCGTCCAAGGCCGGCATCCAGGCCGGTGACCTGATCGTCAAGATCAACGGCCAACCGACCCGCGGCCAGACCATGACCGAAGCCGTCGACAAGATGCGCGGCAAGATCGGCCAGAAAATCACCCTGACCCTGGTGCGCGACGGCGGTAACCCGTTCGACGTGACCCTGGCCCGCGCGACCATCACGGTCAAGAGCGTGAAGAGCCAGTTGCTGGAGTCGGGCTACGGCTACATCCGCATCACCCAGTTCCAGGTCAAGACCGGCGACGAAGTGGCCAAGGCCCTGGCCAAGCTGCGTAAAGACAACGGCAAGAAGCTCAACGGCATCGTGCTCGACCTGCGCAACAACCCCGGCGGCGTGCTGCAGTCGGCGGTGGAAGTGGTCGACCACTTCATCACCAAAGGCTTGATCGTCTACACCAAGGGCCGTATCGCCAACTCCGAGCTGCGCTTCTCAGCCACCGGCAACGACCTCAGCGAAAACGTGCCGCTGGCTGTGCTGATCAACGGCGGCAGCGCCTCGGCCTCGGAGATCGTCGCCGGCGCCCTGCAAGACCAGAAGCGCGGCGTGCTGATGGGCACCACCAGCTTCGGCAAAGGCTCGGTGCAAACCGTGTTGCCGCTGAACAACGAGCGCGCCCTGAAAATCACCACCGCGCTGTACTACACGCCGAACGGCCGCTCGATCCAGGCCCAGGGCATCGTGCCGGACATCGAAGTGCGCAAGGCCAAGATCACCAACGAGGCCGACAGCGAGTACTACAAGGAAGCCGACCTGCAAGGTCACCTGGGCAATGGCAACGGCGGCGCCGACCAGCCTACCGGCAGCAGCACCAAAGCCAAACCAATGCCGCAGGACGATGATTATCAACTGGCCCAGGCGTTGAGCCTGCTCAAGGGCTTGAGCATCACGCGCAGCCGTTGATATGCGCGCTGCCCTGATCATCGCTGCACTGTGCAGCCTGGCCGGGGTCGCCCACGCGACCCCGGCCGGCGAGCCGCACAAAGCCTACCTGACCCTGATCATCGACGACCTGGGGCAAAACCTGCCCCGGGATCGCCGCGTGCTGGCCCTGCCCGGCCCGGTGACCACGGCGATCATGCCCGACACGCCGCATGCCGCCGAATTCGCCCGCGAAGCGCACAAGGCCGGCAAGGTCGTGATCCTGCACATGCCCATGGACCCGGCCACCGGCCCGTTCGCCTGGCACCCCGAGCTGCCTATCGAAGAACTCGGCAAACGCCTGGACGCCGCGTTCAAGGCCGTGCCCTACACCGCCGGCATCAACAATCACATGGGCAGCCGCATGACCGCCCAGCCCGAAGCCATGGCCTGGCTGATGGGCGAGTTGCAACGGCGTCACAAGTTCTTTGTCGACAGCCGCACCAGCGCGCAGACCGTCGGTGCCGCCGAAGCGCAGAAGATCGGCCTGGCCAGTATCTCGCGGGATGTGTTCCTCGACGATGAACGCACCGAAGCCGCGATCACCACGCAATTGCAGAGCGCAATCAGACTGGCCCATAAACAGGGCTCAGCGGTGATGATCGGCCATCCTTATCCACAGACCCTGGCGGTGCTCGAACGCGAACTGCCCAAGCTCAAGGCCCAGGGCGTGGAATGGATTGATATCAAGCTGATGATCAGCGTGCGCAGCAATCAGGCGATGGCGGCGCACGGCAAGAACGGCACCTATCGCTACAAATAGCGCGCCATGATCTGGTCCAGCAGGCCTTCCTGGCGCAATTGATCCAACGCCGCCTGCAGCTTGGCCACCGTCTCATCCGGCACGTCCTTGTTCAACGCCAGGTACAACTGGGCACTGTTGAAACGCAGGACTGTCTTGAGCCCGGTCACACCGACCTGGCGCGCCAGGTAGCGGCCGGCCGGGTCGCCGGTGGCCCATAGGTCGATCTGACCATCCAGCAGCTTTTGCGCGTTGTCCTGGTCACGCAACACCAGCACGGGCTTGAGGCCACGCCTTTCCAGGGTCTCGGCAATCGCGTCGCCCCTGTAGGCGCCAATCTTGTAGCGCCGCGCCTGCGCCAGTTCGCCAAGTTGGATCTTGCTGTCGGCCTTGGCCAGCATCACCCAGTCGTCCGGGCCGATAGGGCCGACCCATTTGAACAGCGCTTCACGCTCTGGCAGACGAGCCATCACGAACACGCCATAGCCGGGTTTTTCCAGGGCGAGTTTGTAGATCCGCTCCCAAGGAAAGCGCAGGGTGAGGTTGTAGGAAATGCCTGCACGCTTGAAGGTTTCGCGCACGATGTCCACGGCGATGCCTTCGATGTTCTCGTCTGTGGCGAAGTTCTTGCCGTTTTTCGCCATGTTGTAGGGCGGGAAGTTTTCCGTCAGCAACACCAGGGAGGCGTCAGACGATTCTTCGGCTTGAACCGCACCGATCATGAGCACGGAAGTACTGGCGAGGGCGAGCAGCAGGTCTTTGAACATGAAAGTTACCGGAATCCATGGCAAGCGCAGAGAGTGCCGCGCACTTGCCATGGTGTCCAGCAGCGTTTAGCGCACCACGATACCGCGCGCGGCCATGTATGCCTTGGCCTCGGGGACGGTGTATTCGCCAAAGTGGAAAATACTCGCCGCCAGCACGGCGCTGGCGTGGCCTTCGATCACGCCGTCGGCCAGGTGCTGCAGGTTGCCGACGCCGCCAGAGGCGATCACCGGAATGCCCAGCGCATCGCTGATGGCGCGGGTCACGCCGAGGTCGAAGCCGTTTTTCATGCCATCCTGGTCCATGCTGGTCAGCAGGATTTCACCGGCGCCCAGGCCTTCCATCTTCATCGCCCACTCCACCGCGTCCAGGCCGGTCGGCTTGCGCCCGCCGTGGGTGAAGATCTCCCAGCGCGGGGTTTCGCCGGGGCCGGAGACTTTCTTGGCGTCGATGGCCACCACGATGCACTGCGAGCCGAAGTGCTGCGCGGCTTCGCCGACGAACTCCGGGTTGAACACTGCAGCGGTGTTGATCGAGACCTTGTCCGCACCGGCATTGAGCAGGTTGCGGATGTCTTGCACGGTGCGCACGCCGCCGCCCACAGTCAACGGGATGAACACCTGGCTGGCCATGCGCTCGACGGTATGCAGCGTGGTGTCGCGACCGTCGACGCTGGCGGTGATGTCGAGAAAGGTAATCTCGTCGGCACCTTGCTCATCGTAGCGACGGGCGATTTCCACCGGGTCGCCGGCGTCACGGATGTTCTCGAACTTGACGCCCTTGACCACGCGACCGTTGTCGACGTCCAGGCAAGGGATGATGCGTTTGGCCAGCGCCATGGTCAGTCCTCAGCCGTTGTAGGCATCGCAGTAAGCCTGGGCTTCAGCGACGTCCAGGGTACCTTCGTAGATCGCACGGCCGGTGATGGCGCCGATGATCCCAGGGGCCCGGGCGTCCAGCAGCGACTTGATGTCACCCAGGTTATGGATGCCACCGGAAGCGATCACCGGGATCTTAGTGGCTGCCGCCAGCGCAGCGGTGAACGGCACGTTGCAGCCCTGCATCATGCCGTCTTTGGCGATGTCGGTATAAACGATGGCGGACACGCCGCAGGCTTCGAACTGCTTGGCCAGGTCGATCACCTGCACCGTGCTGATTTCAGCCCAGCCGTCGGTGGCGACGAAACCGTCCTTGGCGTCCAGGCCGACGATCACTTTGCCCGGGAACGCACGGCAGGCCTCGGCGACGAAGGCTGGGTCTTTCACGGCCTTGGTGCCGATGATCACGTAGCTCACGCCAGCCTTGACGTAGTGTTCGATGGTTTCCAGGGAGCGGATACCGCCGCCGATCTGGATCGGCAGGTTCGGGTAACGCTTGGCGATCGCGGTCACCACTTCACCATTGACCGGCTGGCCTTCGAAGGCGCCGTTCAAGTCCACCAGATGCAGACGACGGCAACCACCTTCCACCCATTTGGCAGCCATGCTCACCGGGTCGTCGGAGAACACCGTGGAATCTTCCATGCGGCCCTGGCGCAGACGCACGCAAGCGCCGTCCTTGAGATCGATAGCGGGGATAATCAGCATCTGGCAAACCTTATTCGATATTCAGCAATGCTTGGGAAATCAGGGTTTCTCAAGCGACCACAGGTCGCTTTCGATACTTTCGAACCTTTCTCTAAGGAGCGTCTGCGTATCGAAAATCGCCCTGTTGTAATAGTGCGGCGCAACTTCAAGGGTGAACAACTCAAGGATCTCAGCGACCTCGAACGAGCCCAGCTTGAGCTCGAAACGGTCCTCCATGAAGCGCTTGATCTTGTTGGTAGCCTCACGCTCCTGTTCGGGCGTGAGGTTCAGGATCGGCAGCTTCGGCTTCTTGGCCATTTACCAGCGACCGTCCCACGCAGCGAAGTTCTGCAGCAATTGCAGACCATGGGTATGGCTCTTCTCCGGGTGGAACTGCACCGCAAAACGCGAACCTTCGGCCAGCGCGGCGGCAAAGTCGACGCCGTAGTGCCCGCCACCCACCACCTGGCGCGGGTTACCGGCGGCGATGTAATAGCTGTGGACGAAGTAAAAGCGCGCCATGTCCGGGATTTCATGCCACAGCGGGTGATCGACGGTGCGACGCACTTCGTTCCAGCCCATGTGCGGGACTTTCAGATGCTCGCCGTCTTCATGCAGGTCCTTGCCGAAGAACTTCACCTGGCCTGGAAACAGGCCGATGCAGTCCACGCCGTCGTTCTCTTCACTGCTGTCGAGCAAGGCTTGCATGCCCACGCAGATACCCAGGAACGGTCGGTCCTGGCTGACTTCACGCACCAGGCTGTCAAAGCCCAAACGACGAATTTCAGCCATGCAATCGCGAATCGCGCCAACGCCTGGGAACACCACGCGGTCGGCTTCGCGAATCACATTGGCATCGCTGGTGATCAGCACCTTGCCGGCACCTACGTGTTCGAGGGCCTTGGCCACCGAGTGCAGGTTACCCATGCCGTAATCGATAACCGCGACCGTCTGCATTACAGGACGCCCTTGGTCGATGGCATTTGCCCGGCCATACGGTCATCCAGCTCCACCGCCATGCGCAGCGCGCGACCGAATGCCTTGAACACGGTTTCGATCTGGTGGTGGGTGTTGGTGCCGCGCAGGTTGTCGATGTGCAGGCTGACGAGTGCGTGGTTGACAAAACCCTGGAAGAATTCCTGGAACAGGTCAACGTCGAAACCGCCCACGGTGGCGCGGGTGTAGGGCACGTGCATCTGCAGGCCTGGGCGGCCGGAGAAGTCGATGACCACACGCGACAGCGCTTCATCCAGCGGGACATAGGCGTGGCCGTAGCGACGGATGCCTTTCTTGTCGCCGATGGCCTTGGCAAACGCCTGGCCGAGGGTGATACCGACATCCTCCACCGTGTGGTGGTCGTCGATATGCAGGTCGCCCTTGCTGACGATATCCAGGTCGATCAGCCCATGACGGGCGATCTGGTCCAGCATGTGCTCAAGAAAAGGTACACCGATATCAAATCGGGCCTTTCCGGTGCCATCCAGGTTGATCGAGGCTTTGATCTGGGTTTCCAGAGTGTCGCGCTCGACGGACGCCTTACGTTCGGCCATCACCAGCTCCGCAAAATCATTGGGCGAAAAAGGCAGCCATTATAGGGGCGCGGGCGCTAAACAGAAACATCGAAGGGGATAAGACTGACGAGTTGAAGCGAGGAGGGTCGGGGATAGACATGTGCGTACAAGTAGGGGGGCGGGCTTGCGTGGCGAGGGAGCTTGCTCCCGCTGGGCTGCACAGCAGCCCCAAAACCTGTCACCGCGACCTGCCTGAGGCATGCGGTAAATCGATTGGGGTCGCTTCGCGACCCAGCGGGAGCAAGCTCCCTCGCCACAACAAGACTGCCCACAGGGGCAGACGGTCTTAGTGGAACAGTACCGCCGTCTTCTGCAGGGTCACCCACACACCCCACGCCAACGGAATACCCACGACCAACCATGCCGCGACAGCCAGCGGCTTGCTGCCGGCGGAGGCTTGCCATTCGAGCACGGTGCTCGAATCGGCGCCCTTGTCATGGCCCAGCGCCTGTTCGGCGGCCAGTTCGGCGTCGGTCATGAAGTACTTGTCGTCCACCGGGCGCACCAGCAAGTTGCAGATGAAACCCAGCACCAGCAGGCCGGCGAGGATGTACAAGGTGATGTCGTAGGCAGCGGCGCGTTCGACGCCGATGCTCAACTGATACTCACGCAGGTAGTTCACCAACACCGGGCCCAGCACGCCCGCCGCAGCCCAAGCGGTCAGCAGGCGACCGTGGATCGCGCCGACCATCTGGGTGCCGAACAGGTCGGCCAGGTAAGCCGGAACGGTCGCAAAACCGCCGCCGTACATCGACAGGATGATGCAGAACGCCGCCACGAACAGCGCCACGTTGCCCAGGTGCCCCAGGTTCGGGATCAGTGCATACAGGGCAAAGCCCAGGGCGAAGAACACGAAGTAGGTGTTTTTACGGCCAAGGTAGTCGGAGAACGACGCCCAGAAGAACCGGCCACCAATGTTGAACAGGCTCAACAACCCGGTAAAGCCCGCCGCAATCGCCGCGATCGACGCCAGTTGCCCGGCATTCAGTTGACCGAACGGCACATCCACACCCAGCAACTTGCCGCCGAACACTTCCTGCAGCAGCGGCGAAGCCATGCCGAGGATGCCGATACCGGCAGATACGTTCAGGCACAGCACCAGCCATACCAGGCGGAATTGCGGAGTTTTCCAGGCCACGTTCACGTGAACGTGACGGTGGGTGATCATCGCGTTGCTGGCTTTTTTCTCCGGTGCGGTCCAGCCCTCAGGCTTCCAGCCGGTCGGCGGGACGCGGTACGACAGTGCGCCACCGATCATGAACACGAAGTAAATCGCCGCCATCACCAAAAAGCTCTGCCACACGCCCACGCTGGTTGGCGAAGCGAAGTGCCCCATCAGCGCCGCCGCCAGGGGCGCACCCACCATTGCGCCGCCGCCGAAGCCCATGATCGCCATGCCGGTAGCCATGCCGCGCTTGTCCGGGAACCACTTGATCAGGGTCGACACGGGCGAGATATAGCCCAGCCCCAGGCCGATACCGCCAATGACGCCGGAGCCGATCCACATCAACCAGATCTGGTGGGTATAAATCCCCAGCGCCGAAATCAGCAGGCCACCACACCAGCACAATGCCGAGACGACGCCCGCCTTGCGTGGCCCGGCATGTTCCAGCCAGCCGCCCCAGATCGCTGCCGAGCAGCCCAGGAAGATGAAGAACAGGGTGTAGATCCAGCCGAGCATGGAGATCGGCCAGTCGCACTGGGACGAGAAGACCTGGGCGATAAAGCTCATATCCGGCGCGCAGGCGACCGGCGTGGTGATCCCCAGCGCCTTGGACAGCGGCAGCCAGAACACCGAAAAGCCGTAGGCCATGCCGATACACAGGTGGATGGCCAGGGCGGCCGGTGGAACCAGCCAACGGTTGAACCCGGGCTTGGCGATGATGCGCTCCTTGGACAGGAACGCAGGCTGCGCGGCAGTGATACCCGCCGCAGTGCTAGTGCTCATTGGTGTTTCCCCCAGTTATTAGTATGTGTTCGTCAGGCGCGCTCTCCTTCGGCCTTGCACGCAAAGCGTGGCCGTTTTGTTGAATAGAACTCCATTTAAAGCGCGACGTTACGTCGCAGAAGGCGGACGAACGCGCAGAGATTAGCATCAACGGCGTACAGAAAAACCAAAGTGCCACTACCTTTTGGGAATTATTTGTGTTTTTTGACGCCAGAATACCGTCCCGACGCTAGATACAATGTAACGATCCGTGAACTGACGCAGGCCATCGGGCGCTATACTCTGCGGCTAAATTTTGAAATCGACATACAAGGACTCGCCCATGAAAGCGTTCGGCAAAATCCTGGGTCTGGTACTTCTCGGGCTGTTGCTGATCATTGTGGCTCTCGGCTTTGCCCTGACCCATCTCTTCGATCCCAACGACTACAAAGACGAGATTCGCCAGATTGCCCGCGACAAGGCCCACATCGAGCTGACGCTCAATGGCGACATCGGCTGGAGCCTGTTCCCCTGGCTGGGCCTGGAACTGCACGAAGCCAGCGTCGCGACCCTGACCACCCCGACCCAACCGTTCGCCGATCTGCAGATGCTCGGCCTGTCGGTACGCGTGCTGCCGCTGCTGCGCCGCGAAGTACAGATGAGCGATGTGCGTGTCGAAGGCCTGAACCTGCGCCTCAACCGCGACAAGCAAGGCCACGGCAACTGGGAAGACATCGGCAAGAACGCCCCCGAGGCGACCACCGATACCCCAGCCCCAGCGCAACCGGCGGAACCGGCGACCGAGGTGAAGGCAGAGAAACCGCCGCAGCCCATCCGCCTGGACATCGACAGCCTGACCATCAACAACGCCCGCATCGAATACAACGATGAACAGACCGGCAAGCAGTTCAGCGCCGAAAGCATCCAACTGAGTGCGGGCGCCATCCACGAAGGGGCAAGTATTCCGCTGAAGCTCACCGCGTTCCTCGGCAGCAACCAGCCGGTCATGCGCGTCAAGACCGAACTCAACGGCAACCTGCGCATTCAGCGTGCGCTCAAGCGTTATCAGCTCGAAGACATGAGGATCAGTGGTGAAGCCACCGGCGAGCCGCTGCAAGGCAAAACCGTGACCTTCTCCACCCAAGGCCAACTGCTGGTGGACCTGGCGGCCAACATTGCCGAATGGACCAACCTGAAACTCTCGGCCAACCAGTTGCGCGCCCTCGGCGAACTGAAGGTCAACGACCTGGACAAGACCCCGCAGATCAGCGGCGCGCTGTCCATCGCCCAGTTTGACCTGGCCAAGTTCCTCGACAGCATCGGCAACCCGCTGCCACCGATGGCCGAGGACAGCCTGAGCAAGGTCGAGCTGGTCAGCCGCCTCCAAGGCACGCCCACCCGCCTGGCCCTGGAAGACCTCAACCTGAAACTCGACAGCAGCACCTTCACCGGCCGCGTCGCCGTGGACGATTTCGCCAAGCAATCGCTGCGCGTGCAACTCAAGGGTGACACCTTCAACGCCGACGACTACCTGCCGGTCAAGTCCGAATCCGCCAAGGGCGCAACCGCCGCACGCCAAGCCGAAGTTCAGGACAGCGAAGCCGGCGCCATGGCCGCCGGCGGCACCACACCGCTGCCGGACGCCCCCACCAAAGGCGCCTGGAGCACCGACAAGCTGCTGCCGTTGACCCGCCTGCGCACACTGGACGTGGAGGCCGACCTGGCCTTCGGCCAACTGACCCTGAGCAAGCTGCCGATCCAGAACGCCGTGCTCAAGGCCAGCGGCCTCAACGGCCAGCTCAAGCTCGACAGCCTGAGCGGCGGCCTCTACAACGGCAGCTTCCAGGCCAATGGCAGCCTCGATGTACGCCAGGATATTCCAGTGCTGGCGCTGCAAAGCCATATCAAGCAAGTGCCGGTCGAACGCATCCTGCAAGCCCAGGGGCAGACGCCGCCGATCAAGGGCCAGATCACCCTCGACAGCAACCTCAGCGGCCGAGGCAACAGCCAAAAGGCACTGATCGATAGCCTCAACGGCAACGCCAGCTTCGTGATCAACAACGGCGTGCTGCTCAATGCCAACCTTGAACAGCAACTGTGTACCGGCATCGCCCTGCTCAACCGCAAGACCCTGAGCAGCGAGCCACGCGCCAAGGACACACCGTTCCAGGAATTGAAGGGCAACCTGACGTTCCGCAACGGCGTGGCCAATAACCCCGACCTGAAGGTGCGCATCCCGGGCCTCACGGTCAACGGCAACGGCGACATCGATCTGCGCGTGCTGGGTATGGATTATCGCGTCGGCATCGTCGTCGAGGGTGACCAGCGCGAAGTGCCGGACCCTGCGTGCGAGGTAGGCGCCAACTTCCAGGGCATCGAAGTCCCGCTGCGCTGCCGTGGCCCGCTGGAGCTGGGCGCCAAGGCGTGCCGCCTGGACAAGGACGGCCTCGGCCAGGTCGCCATCAAGGCCGCCGGCAACCGCCTCAACGAGAAGCTGGAAGAGAAGCTCGACAAAGTTAACCCACAGTTGAAAGACGCGTTGAAAGGCCTGTTCAAACGATGAAAAACGAGCAGTTTTCCGAGGCGGTACTGAACTGGTACGACCGCCACGGTCGCCATGACCTGCCTTGGCAACAGGGCATCACGCCCTACCGGGTGTGGGTCTCGGAGATCATGCTGCAACAGACCCAGGTCAGCACCGTGCTCAATTACTTCGACCGCTTCATGGCCTCCCTGCCAACGGTCGAAGCCCTGGCCGCCGCACCGGAAGACGAGGTACTGCACCTGTGGACCGGCCTGGGTTACTACACCCGCGCGCGCAACCTGCAGAAGACCGCGAAGATTGTCGTGGCCGAGTACGCCGGCGAGTTTCCCCGCGACGTGGAGAAACTCACCGAACTGCCTGGCATCGGCCTGTCCACCGCCGGCGCTATCGCCAGCCTGAGCATGGGCCTGCGCGCGCCGATCCTCGATGGCAACGTCAAACGCGTGCTGGCACGCTTTACCGCGCAGGAAGGCTACCCAGGCGAACCCAAGGTGGCCAAACAACTCTGGGCCACCGCAGAGCGCTTCACGCCCCACGACCGCGTCAACGCCTACACCCAGGCGATGATGGACATGGGCGCCACCCTTTGCACCCGCAGCAAGCCCAGTTGCCTGCTATGCCCGCTGGAAAAAGGCTGCGAAGCCCACATGCTCGGCCTGGAGACGCGCTACCCGATCCCCAAGCCGCGCAAGACCATCCCCCAGAGGCGCACGCTGATGCCCATGCTCGCCAACGGCGACGGCGCGATCCTGCTTTACCGTCGCCCGTCCACGGGCCTGTGGGGCGGTCTGTGGAGCTTGCCGGAGCTGGACGACCTGCAAGACCTCGAACACCTCGCCCACCAGCACGCGCTGGAACTGGGTAAACAACAGGAACTGCCGGGGCTGATCCACACCTTCAGCCACTTCCAACTGGCCATCGAACCCTGGCTGGTCCAGGTCGAGGAATCTGCCCACCACGTGGCCGAGGCCGACTGGCTCTGGTATAACCTCGCCACCCCGCCGCGCCTGGGCCTTGCCGCCCCGGTGAAAAAACTGCTGAAGCGCGCGGCCGACGTATTGAACGCAGGAGTTTCGTCATGACCCGCACCATCATCTGCCGCAAGTACCACGAAGAACTGCCCGCCCTGGAGCGCGCCCCGTTCCCGGGTGCCAAGGGCCAGGACATTTTCGATCACGTCTCCGCCAAAGCCTGGGCCGACTGGCAGAAACACCAAACGCTGCTGATCAACGAAAAGCGCCTGAACATGATGAACGCCGAAGACCGCAAATACCTGCAAGGCGAGATGGACAAGTTCTTTTCCGGCGAGGATTACGCCAAGGCCGAAGGCTACGTGCCGCCTGCTCAATAATTGAGCAAAAATCGGGGTCGGCACGTAAGCGACGGTAATAATTAAATATTTTTTGAAAACTTGCTTGACGACCCCCTGAAAAACCAGTTTAATGCGCCCCGTTGCCCAGATAGCTCAGTCGGTAGAGCAGGGGATTGAAAATCCCCGTGTCGGCGGTTCGATTCCGTCTCTGGGCACCACTATTAAGTTTCAGGTGGTGCAAGTATCATCTGAAGCACACAAAAAACCCGCCCAGTGCGGGTTTTTTGTTGTCTTCGTTTTACCGATCCAAAGCGGGGCGGCTCACCGCCGCCCCAGCATGCAATACCCGCCTCGCGCCGTCTACTTGAGCAAAAACACCAACAACGGATTGTCGTTCAGTCGTCCGTTGAACATCGGTGCCAGGTGCTCCACTGGAGTCCCCTTCAACTGCTCGGTTTCCTTGCGCGCCACGATCACCCAGGACGGCCGCGGCAGTGCCTCCAACTGATCCAGTTGGTTGCGCCCGATAAACAGCGGCTGCTCGTCGTGATCCAGGTTCATCATGTAGCGCACCCCCCAGGTGTCCCGCCCAAGGCCGACAAACACCAACGTTCCCGGTTCTTCTGCGCGAAGCGCTTCCACCTGACTGACAAACTGCCGGGTGTCGAACTGCAGGTCCTTGGCCGGCTCCACCACCGTCACCAGCAACAACCACTGCGCGGCCAGTGCGATCGCACTGAGCCACACCAAGCGCCCCTCCCGGCGCCAGGCGATCAATGCCGCCACCTGCAGGATCACCAACACGCCGATCAGCAACGGCAACGAAACGTCCGGCCAGTAACCGTGCTTTTGCCACCCGTGCCGACACACAAAGACTGCAACCACGCACAACGCCGGCAGCGCTGCGACGAGCCACGTGTAACAGCGACGCAGCCCGACAAACCCTTTCTGCGCGTGGAGCAGCCCATAGGCGGCGACAGCGGCAAACATCGGCACCATGGGCAGGATGTAATAAGCGCGCTTGAAGTGCGGCACCGACAGCCCGAGCAGAATCATCAAGCCGCAGGCGCCGAGCCGTGCGACCAGCTGCACGTCGTCGCTGCCCCAGCGTTCCGACCAGCGATGCCGCAGCGCAACCATGCTCGCCAAGGCCAGGGGCACCACGGGGAAGTAACGGTACAGGCTCAGTTGGAAGTAGAAATAGAACGGTTCGCCGGTTTCATCGAGGCGCCCACCGACTTGCATCTTGAACACTTCATCGGCAAAGGCCTGGCCCCCACTGATCCGTGCCAATTGCATCAGCAGCCACCAGCAACACGCCAACAGCAGCAACCCGAGAACGCCGTGGATCAGCACTTGCTTGAGCCGCTCTCCCGGGCGACCCAACGCCCAGTACACGCAGACCACACCGCAGACTTCGATCAAGCCCAACGGCCCGCGAATCGCAAAGCCCAGGATGAACAGCGGGAACACCGCCAGCCGCCGTAGGCGCGAGCCAAGGCGTTCGCCACTGTGCAGCAGGTAGAAGCTGCCGACGCATAACAGCGCCACCATCTGATCCAGGCACACCGAGCGCGACTTTTCGAGCAACTGGGTGGTGAGCAAGGTCAGCAGCACCGTCAGCAGCGCCCAGGGGCGACTGGAAGGGACCAGCAAGCGATAGATCAGCGCCACCACTCCGGCAGAGGCCAACGCGGTGGGCAGGATATTCGCCAGGTGGTTGGGCGCGCCGAACAACCGGGCGAATACAAAACTGAAGAACGTCGCGGTACCGGGATAGTCAGCGTAAGGCTGGCCGTAGGTGGTCGGAAAAAGACTCGCCCCATGACGAAACATTTCCTGCAGGAACAGCGCCCAGCGTCCGTCAAACCCTTGGGGCTGCTGATCCCAGATTCCCAAGGTAAACAGCAACAAAGCAATCAGGAAAATGCCCAGGGACTCCAGGCGAAAACGGTTGCGGTGATCCATCGATTTTCCTGCCAGGTGGGAAGCGCCGGGTTATGGTGCCGAACGCATCCCAAATAGCGCCTGAACAGACCTGAACATTCATGCTTCTGGCCGATCTGCGCGCCACACCAACGCCGGGATCAGGCGAACGTAGATCAACTCGCCAATCAACTCGACCAGGGTTTGCAGGATCACCGCCGTCGCAGCCAACCCGCGCACGCCTTCGGGCAACGCCAGCGCCAGGGGCAACACCACCAGCGAGTTACGCGTCGACGCGCTGAACGTTACCGCGCGCGCCGTGACCGCCGGCAGCGCGAACAATCGCGCGGCGAACATCCCCATCAATGGCGCCAGCAGCACGAAGCCGACGTAGACCGGAATCACCGGCAGCAGCAGGCCGATATCGCGCACCACCGAGGTGATTTGCGAGCCGATCACCACAAACAGCACCGCTGCCATCGCCGGCACCGGTAACCAGGCCCAGGCACTGTTCCAAGCGTTGACGACCGGGGATCGCCCCGCCAGCGACGTGGTGCTCACCGCCAGCACCATCGGCACGACGATCAACAACAAGAACGCCTCGACAAACGGCCACACCTCCACCACCACCGCAGACTGCGCACCCAGGATCAAACCCAGGTACACCGGCAACAGCACCAACTGCAGCAACAACAGCACCGGCGTCGCGGCCAGCATCAAGCGCGAGTCGCCCTTGCCGATATGGGTAAACACCACCACGTAGTCGATGCACGGCGTCAGCAACACCAGCAACGCGCCCACCAGCAAGGCCGGGCGCTCCACCAGGCCACGCGTCAGTAGCCACACCAGCATGGGCACGAGGATGAAATTGGCCAGCAGCAACGCCGCCAGGAAACGCTGGTTGCCCACGCCTTGGCGCAGCGCCAGAAACGGGATTTGCAGGAACATCGCATACATCAGCACCGCGATGGCCGGCGTGACCAGCAAGCCGAGGCCATGCGCCCATGACGGCGCGAGCAGACCGAAAGCGGCGGCCAGGAGGACGGCGACGAAGTAGATGGGGATCTGGTTGTGTTCGAGGGTGTCGCGGGTCATGGGCTGACTCAGCTCGATCGAAAGATCGCCAGCCTAAGCACCCAAGAGGATAACGTCGAGCAACGTGACAGTCTTCGTGCCCATGACGGCCTAAATTTGGTAGTTTCGACTTCTTATAAAAAGCGCGCGGGCCTACACGCCCACAACAAAAGCGCAGATATCGAGTTGACCTATGGACCTGCCCACCAGACCCACCCCCGAAGCATTCCTCGACCCCGCCGCAGACGGCTACCCGCTTGGCGGCTTCACCTGGCGTCATATCCGAACCGACCCTACACGCCCGGTCGTCATCATCAACGCCGCCACCTCCGTGCGCTGTCGCCACTATTCACGCTTTGCCGACTACCTGTTCGCCAACGGCTTCGACGTCATCACCTACGACTATCGCGGCATCGGCGAGTCTCGCTGCGGCTCGCTGCGAGGCTTCAAAGCCTCATGGTCGGATTGGGGCAGCCTGGATTTCGAGGCGATATTGCAGCGGGCGCAGCGCGAGTTCCCGGGGCAGCCGATCGACGTGGTCGGTCACAGCTTTGGCGGTTGTGCGGCGGGGCTGGGGGCGTCGGGCGCGGTGATTCGGCGCCTGGTGACGGTGGGCGCACAATTCGCCTATTGGCGCGATTACGCGGCGAGCGGGCGTTGGCGGATGGTTGGCAAGTGGCATGTGCTGATGCCACTGGTAACGGCGCTGTTCGGCTACTTCCCGGGCAAGCGCCTGGGCTGGCTGGAGGATACCCCGGCCGGCGTGGTGCGGGACTGGAGTACGCCGACACCCAGCTATGAAACACGGCCCAGCGCGCGCGACTTGGGCGAACTGGCCTTTGCTCGGGTAACGGCGCACGTGCTGGCGATCAGCATCACCGACGATCCCTTCGGCACCGTGCCGGCCATCGAGCGGTTGCTGAACTACTTCGACCGCAGCGAACGCACTCACCTGCGCATCGCTCCTGGTGATATTGGAGAAACGCAGGTCGGGCATTTCGCATTCTTTCGCAGCGAATATAAGGATCGCTTGTGGCCGATTGCACTGGCGTGGCTAAAGCATGGCGAGCTGACACCCGGCACACCGGGCCAACGCATGGCGACGCGTGCTTAGAACTCCTTGGGATTTTCCCCAACCTGCGCTTCAATACCCGATCCAGATCCTGAACCAAGGACGTGAGCCCATGGCCTCGCCAGACAAGCAGCAAAAACGCGCCCACCGGGCAAAGGCCAAGGCCAAGCAAAACCGCACCCAACGCGCCGTCGCAACCAAGCCGGATGCGTTTGCCGGCGATGACAGCCGCATCGATCTTGAGTCGGTGGATTTGACCGAACTGTTTGTCGAGATGCGCACTGCCGGCGAAATCAGCCAGCAAGCGCTGTGCGCGGTGTTCCTGGCGCACCCGCTGTTGGCATTGGTGCTGGAGCAGGAAGGCGAAGAAGACGCCACCGACTTTATCCTGGCGGCACTGATCGAATATCGGCAGTGGGCCACCGACACCGAGGATGAAGCGGCCGCGCTGGCGTGGATCGAGTCGCCGCAGTTCCAGGCGGACTACGTCGCCGCATCCCAGGCGCTGGTGCCTTCCCAAGACTGACGCAAAAAAAATGTGGGAGGGAGCTTGCCCCCGATTCCAGTGTGTCAGTCGATATCTAATTGACTGATACATCGCTATCGGGGGCAAGCCCCCTCCCACATTTTAACTGCGGCGCAATCAAGCACCGCATTCCATCACATCAATTCAGCGCGCCGTCGCAACCAAGCCGGATGCGTTTTGCGCGGTGTTCCTGGCGCACCCACTGTTGGCATTGGTGCTGGAGCAGGAAGGCGAAGAAGACGCCACCAACTTCAAGACTGACGCAAAAAAAATGTGGGAGGGGGCTTGCCCCCCGATTCCGGTGTGTCAGTCGACATCTAATTGACTGATACACCACTATCGGGGGCAAGCCCCCTCCCACATTTGAACTGCGGCGCAATCAAGCACCGCATTCCATCACATCAATTCAGCGCGCCGTCGCAACCAAGCCGGATGCGTTTGCCGGCGAAATCAGCCAGCACGCGCTGTGCGCGGCGTTCCTCGCGCACCCACTGTTGGCATTGGTGCTGGAGCAGGAAGGCGAAGAAGACGCCACCAACTTCAAGACTGACGCAAAAAAAATGTGGGAGGGGGCTTGCCCCCGATTCCGGTGTGTCAGTCGACATCTAATTGACTGATACACCGCTATCGGGGGCAAGCCCCCTCCCACATTTGAACTTC
>NZ_JAFCVO010000023.1:0-17091 GCF_049897085.1 Pseudomonas sp. PSPC3-2 | reverse complement strand
CGACTTCAAGACTGACGCAAAAAAAATGTGGGAGGGGGCTTGCCCCCGATTCCGGTGTGTCAGTCGACATCTAATTGACTGATACACCGCTATCGGGGGCAAGCCCCCTCCCACATTTGAACTTCGGCGCAATCAAGCACCGCCTTCCATCACATCAATTCAGCACCGCAGCGCCGACTCTCTGTGCCTTGCGACGGCTCGAAACGAACAGCCCCGCCGCCACCACCAGCAAGCTCAGGACCCCGGTCGCGATGATCTCGACCCGATGGGCTTCCTGGAACAGCATGATGGTCAGCGTACCAACGATGAACACCATCACCGCGTAGGTGAGGCCTGGGAACAGCCACATCTTGAAGACAAGCGTCTCGCCCGCCGCAATACGTTTCTGACGCATGCGCAGTTGCGACACCGCGATCACCAGGTAAACCAGCAACGCGATGGCACCGGAACTGGCCAGCAGGAATTCAAACACTGCCGCCGGCGCCACGTAGTTGGCGAAGACCGCCAGGAACGCTGCGCCCGTGGACAGCATCACCGCCCAGTAAGGCGTGCCGCTTTTGTTGGTGCGCTTGGCCACGGCGGGTGCATCACCACGACGGCCCAGGGAGAACAGCATGCGCGAGGCGGTGTACAGCGCCGAGTTGAGGCAGCTGGTCACGGCAACCAAGACCACCAGATCGACGATCAGCTTGGCATTCGGGATGCCCATGCCTTCCAGCACGGTCTGGTAGGAACCTACGGCAGCCAGGGTCGGATCGTTCCAAGGCACCAGGGACACCACGATGAAGATCGACAGCAGGTAGAACAAACCAATCCGCCAGATCACCGAGTTGGTGGCCTTGGTGATTTGCTGGCCCGGGTCCTTCGACTCAGCGGCAGCGATGGTGACAATCTCGGTGCCCATGAACGAGAACATGGTGGTCAGGATCGCCGCCAGGACCGCGCCCATGCCGTTCGGCATGAAGCCCTGGGTGTCGAAAAGGTGAGAGACACCGCTGACCTGGCTGTTCGGCAGGAAGCCGAAGATCGCCAGCAGGCCGAGGATCACAAAGCCGACGATCGCCACGACTTTGATCAGCGCAAACCAGAACTCGAACTCACCGTAGTGCTTCACGCTGAACAGGTTGGTCGCCGTCAGCAGCAAGGTGATGATCAGGGTAAACGCCCAGATGGCCACGTTGGGGAACCAGGCATTAAGAATGGTCGCGGCGGCGTTGGCTTCCAATGGAATCACCAGCACCCAGAACCACCAGTACAGCCAGCCGATGGTGAAACCGGCCCAGTGCCCGATCGCCCGATCAGCGTAGGTAGAGAACGAACCGGTGTCCGGTGACGCCACGGCCATCTCGGCCAACATGCGCATCACCAATACCACCAGCGCGCCGGCAGCGGCATAGGCCAGCAGTACCGCAGGGCCGGCGGCAGCAATCGCGTGGCCGGAGCCGACAAACAAACCGGCACCAATGACGCCGGCAATCGAGAGCATGGTGACGTGACGCGGTTTGAGCCCCTGTTCGAGGTCATTGGAGCTTTGCGTACTACTCATTGACACACCTTTACGAGGAATTGCGAAAACGATCCGCCCGGTGTGTGCCTTCCTCGTGAAAAGAAACAAACGGGGCGTTCTTTATTTTTTACGCAATATTTGCGCCAAAATATTACAGATCCGCAATTGACGCGGGCTGTAGGACGATTCAACAGACCTCGCAAGTCATTGAGAATCATGGCATTCCGCTATAGCGTTACCGAGCGACCCACTTTCACCCCGGCGAGCGCACCATAAATACACACAAAAAGTACGTAACGCCCCATAAGAGGGCCAAGGAGTGCCGTTTGCCCGGTTAACCCTTCCAACACCCGCCCAAAGCTGGCACCATCGCGCCCTTTTTCACGCGAAGCCTGCGGGATTTTCAGGTTCAAACGGCTGTTCGGTTGTTGCTGGCGCGACACGCTGCTGTGCCGATGCGACACCCTGCCGCAGACCACCTGTTGACCATCCGCCGCGCTGTTGGCTGCCATCCAAACGCTATGCTAGCTTGGCGCCTCGCCAGGAAGGCAACCCAACAGCAGGAACGCAACGAACACAATGAGGACCGCACATGGCTCTGGCCGCGCCCGCGCTTGAAATCCGCAACTTGCATAAACGCTATGGTGAGCTGGAGGTACTCAAAGGTATCTCGCTGACCGCTCGCGATGGCGATGTGATCTCGATCCTGGGTTCCTCCGGCTCCGGCAAGTCCACATTCCTGCGTTGCATCAACCTGCTGGAAAACCCGCACCAGGGGCAGATCCTGGTGGCCGGCGAAGAGCTCAAGCTCAAGGCGGCGAAGAACGGCGAGTTGATGGCCGCCGACGGCAAGCAGATCAACCGCCTGCGCAGCGAAATCGGGTTTGTGTTTCAAAACTTTAACCTGTGGCCGCACATGAGCATCCTCGACAACATCATCGAGGCCCCACGCCGTGTACTCGGCCAGAGCAAGGCCGAAGCCATCGAAGTGGCCGAAGCCCTGCTGGCCAAGGTCGGCATCAGCGACAAGCGCCACGCCTACCCCGCGCAACTGTCCGGCGGCCAGCAGCAACGGGCGGCCATCGCGCGCACCCTGGCGATGCAGCCCAAAGTCATCCTGTTCGACGAGCCCACCTCGGCCCTTGACCCGGAAATGGTCCAGGAAGTACTTAATGTGATCCGCGCGCTGGCCGAAGAAGGCCGCACCATGCTGCTGGTCACCCATGAAATGGGCTTCGCCCGCCAGGTGTCCAGTGAAGTGGTGTTCCTGCACCAGGGCCTGGTCGAAGAGGAAGGATCGCCACAGCAGGTGTTTGACAACCCGCTTTCGGCGCGCTGCAAACAATTCATGTCCAGCAACCGCTAACGGAGCAACCTGCATGCAGAACTATAAAAAATTCCTTCTGGCCGCGGCCGTTTCGATGGCGTTCAGCGCCACGGCCATGGCAGAAACCCTGAAAATGGGGATCGAAGCGGCCTACCCGCCGTTCAACAATAAAGATGCCAGCGGCAACGTCGTCGGCTTCGACAAAGACATCGGCGACGCCCTCTGCGCCAAGATGAAAGTCGAGAAGTGCGAAGTGTATGTGTCGGACTGGGACGGCATCATCCCAGCGCTGAACGCCAAGAAGTTCGACTTCCTGGTGTCCTCGCTGTCGATCACCGACGAACGCAAACAAGCCGTCGACTTCACCGACCCGTACTACTCCAACAAGCTGCAGTTCATCGCGCCGAAAGCCACAGCAGACTTCAAGCCCGACGCGGATTACCTGAAGGGCAAGATTATCGGCGCACAACGCGCAACGTTGGCCGGTACCTACCTGGAAGACAAGCTGCCTGACACCACCGCCAAGCTCTACGACACCCAGGAAAACGCCTACCTCGACCTCACATCCGGTCGCCTGGACGGCATCCTCGCCGACAAGTACGTGCAGTACGAATGGCTCAAGAGCAAAGACGGTTCCGCCTACGAGTTCAAGGGCGACCCGGTGGTCGAGAGCGACAAAATCGGTATCGCCGTGCGCAAAGGCGACCCGCTGCGCGAACGCCTGAACAAAGCCCTGGCAGAGATCAAGGCCGACGGCACCTACAAGAAGATCAACGACAAGTACTTCCCTTTCAGCATCGAATGATCTGAACGGTATGCCCGGCGCGCTCCCAGGGGCGCGCTGGCTTTCAGCCTTGCCTGCCGCGATATGAAAACACCATGAATTTCGATCTCTACGGATTCGGCCCGGCGCTCGCCGCTGGCGCGCTGATGACCGTCAAGCTGGCGCTCACGGCCCTGTGCCTGGGGCTGGTACTCGGCCTGGCCGGCGCTTTGGCCAAGACTTCCCCGTACAAGCCGTTGCAATGGCTGGGCGGGGCTTACTCGACCCTCGTTCGCGGTATTCCCGAACTGTTGTGGGTGCTGCTGATTTACTTCGGCACGGTCAACCTGATGCGTGCCCTCGGGGAGTTTTTCGGTAACCCCGACCTGTCTCTCAGCGCTTTTGCCGCCGGGGTTATCGCCCTGGGCCTGTGCTTTGGCGCTTACGCCACGGAAGTGTTCCGTGGCGCGATCCTCGCCATTCCCAAGGGCCACCGCGAAGCCGGTGTGGCATTGGGCCTGTCGAAATTTCGCATCTTCACCCGCTTGATCATGCCGCAGATGTGGCGCATTGCCCTGCCGGGCCTGGGCAACCTGTTCATGATCCTGATGAAAGACACCGCGCTGGTATCGGTGATCGGTCTTGAAGAAATCATGCGCCATGCGCAGATCGGTGTGACCGTGACCAAGCAGCCGTTCACCTTCTTCATGGTGGCGGCGTTCATGTACCTGGGCCTCACCGTGCTGGCCATGACCGGCATGCACTTCCTGGAAAAACGCGCCAGTCGTGGCTTTGCAAGGAGCACCCAATGAGCGGCGACTATAGCTGGCTGTCCCATTTCGACCTGGGCCTGAACTGGGCCGTGATCATCAAATGGCTGCCCAAACTGGCCCAGGGCGCGACCCTCACCCTTGAGTTGGTGGCTATCGCGGTGATTGCCGGCCTGCTGCTGGCGATCCCGCTGGGCATCGCCCGCTCTTCGCGCCGCTGGTACGTGCGTACCCTGCCCTATTGCTACATTTTCTTCTTTCGCGGCACGCCGTTGCTGGTGCAGTTGTTCCTGGTCTACTACGGCCTGGCGCAGTTCGATGCGGTGCGTAACAGCTTCATGTGGCAATACCTGCGCGATCCGTTCTGGTGCGCCACCGCCACCATGACCCTGCACACTGCCGCCTATATCGCCGAGATCCTGCGCGGTGCGATCCAGGCCATCCCGCCGGGTGAAATCGAAGCAGCGCGGGCCTTGGGCATGTCCAAGCCGAAGACGCTGTTCTACATCATCCTGCCGCGCGCCTCGCGCATCGGCCTGCCGGCCTACAGCAACGAAGTGATCCTGATGCTCAAGGCCAGCGCCCTGGCCAGCACCGTGACGCTGCTGGAACTGACCGGCATGGCGCGCACCATCATTGCGCGCACGTACCTGCCGGTGGAGATCTTCTTCGCCGCCGGGCTGTTCTACCTGCTGATGGCCTACGTACTGGTGCGCGGCTTCAAACTGCTGGAACGCTGGCTGCGAGTCGATGCCTGCCAGGGACGTTGAAGCGCGTTTCCAGGCGCTGGATGCGTTCCTCACCGAGCACCAGGGGCTGTGGCGACCGCGGCCCTTCACGCATCGCCAGCTACCCTGGGAACACCAACACCCCGAGCTCGCCCAGTGGCTGCGCCGGCGCTCGCTGGCCGACGCGGAAAGCAGCCACAACCAGCCCCACGAGCTGCCCGCCCCCGCGCCTTTTCCACAACTGGCCGCGCAAGCGCTGCGTCTCAGCGCTGTGGATAAGTTACCGACCCAGCCCCTGGCACCCGCCCGCCACCGCCTGAACGTCGATGTGCCCGGCCGCAAGTGGCAACAGATCGAAGCGTTCGGCGCCGCCCTGCGGTTCGCGCAAACACCCAGGCACTGGCTGGACTGGTGCGCCGGCAAAGGCCACCTCGGCCGCCGCCTGCTGCACACCGGGCAACAGCTGACCTGCCTGGAATACGATCCGGCCCTGATCAGCTCCGGCCAAGCCTTGAGCGACCACCATCAATTGCCGGTCACCCATCGCCGGCAAGACGTGCTGGCCGATGTAACGCTCAGCGCCGCACACACCCCCGTCGCCCTGCACGCCTGCGGTGACCTGCACGTGCGCCTGCTGCAACTGGCCAGCGCTGCCGGCTGCAAGCAACTGGCGCTGGCGCCGTGCTGCTACAACCGCATCCACGCCGACCGCTACCAGCCGCTGTCGGGCGCAGGCCGCGCTTCGGCGTTGCAGTTATCGGTCGATGACCTGGGTCTGCCCCTCAGCGAAACCGTCACCGCCGGCAAGCGGGTACGCCAGCAACGGGATACGTCCATGGCCAGGCGCCTGGGTTTCGATCACCTGCAGCGCCAATTGCGCCATTGCGACACGTACTTGCCCACGCCTTCCTTGCCTGCCAGTTGGCTGGATAAACCCTTTGCCGACTATTGCCGCGAGTTGGCCAGCCTCAAAGGGTTATCCACAGGCGAGCAGGATTGGGCAGCGCTGGAGGCGCACGGGTGGCGGCGCTTGGCCGAGGTCAGAAACCTGGAACTGCTGCGAGGGTTGTTTCGGCGCCCGCTGGAGCTGTGGTTGGTGCTGGATCGGGCACTGTTTCTGCGCGAACAAGGCTACAAGGTTGAAGTAGGCAGCTTCTGCGAAACCACGCTGACCCCGCGCAACCTTATGGTGCTGGCTGAGCGCGATTAAGGGGCGGCTTTTTCTGCACTCGCCCTGTGGATAACTCTGTTGATGAAATCTTTACCGAGGATTTAAACGTCTGCGCTACAGGCAAAACGCCACATTGGTCATTTTTTGTTCACAGAATAAAACGCACGCAAAACAGGCAGTTGCAGCGTGTTGAGAATGGCTCCACCCAGGGCCGGTTCCGGGGCGCTGCCAACCTGCCGATTGTGCATAAGCATTTGGCGTTAAGCGCATAAAGGGTGATTTAGCGGGCCTTTTTCCGCGCGATCAATAACCGGCACAGGGCGTTGATATCGTCGCAGGCCACGCTCGCCGCGAGTTTATCCAAGGGGTCCGTCGCAAAGGCCAGCGCTTCGCTGATCGACGGTTCGCGATGCACGACTTCCAACGGACGGTCGCCCAGGCGCAGTTTGAATGCGTCAACCATGTCCAGGCTGAACGCCGAGCGCTCATCCAATTGATTGATTACGTAGAGGCGTTGTGGCGGGCGCTCACGCTCAAGGTAACCCGCCAGCACGGCGTCCAATTGGTCCAGCGTACCGAGACAGGCGGCATTCGGCTGAACGATGACCAACACGAAATCAGCCACGCTCAACGCTTGATGCAGATAAACGTTATCGCCGGCCGGGGTATCGATGAGCATGATCTGTCGTTCACTTAACCCCAACGTCGACAGGTGCTGTGCCAGCCACTTCGGTTCGCGCGTGAGCCAACCCTGCAGGTTGTCCTTCTGCTGGATGCCGGTGTTCCCAAAGGGAATCACCTGGCAACCGGCGAACCCTGCTTGCAGGAGGGTCTCCCATCGCGTGTTGAGCAAGCTGGCACGGCCGACGCCAAGGAGTTCAGGGTCCACGCCGAAGTGCTGGCGCAACGCGTTTTGAGGGTCGAGGTCCAGCGCCACCACCGACTCGCCCAGGCGCTGCAAGCCGCTGCTCAACGCCGTGACCAAGGTACTGCGGCCGACGCCGCCATTGACCGAGACCAGTGCCACCACTGTAGGGCACGGTGCGCTCAAGTCGTAAGGCTGGGGTTGCTCATAGGCCGATGGCGCATGGGTGGAAAAGCGCGAGCCGTCTTTCTGGTTCAGGCGGGTGCCATCATCGAACGGAAGGGTGCCGAAAAAATGCAGCCGTGCGTTTCGCCCCTTGGGGTCGCGGGGCCGGCTATTGCCGCACAGGGCAAATAGATCATCGGTACGACTCATGGCCAGAGCTCCTTCACGGCGCAATCAAAGACGTTAACGGTCGGCAGATAAGGCCGACCGCAGGTCTTTTTGTCGGCGCTTTCGTTGCGACATTCTGTAGCAGGCGGTATGAGGTGTCATTATTTTGATGGTATTGGCGCATTCCTTTCAGACGAGCGGAAAACAGCCAATTTACCGGCACTCAATTAGGCTAAATTGCTGCAAAGTGATTTCATCGTGCCATTGTTTTTTACCCGGTATCACCGCACCATTGCCACACCTTAAATGCTGCAAGCTCGGGTAATCGCGGTGGCGATACGCTTTAACTTCCCTCGGTTCCTGTACGGTCTGGCCATCACGCTGTTGCTGGGTGGCGGCCTGCTGGGCAATCTGCTCGCCGATTGGGATTTCAGCCAGATCAGCCGCCGCGCCGAGGCGCTTTACGGGCCTCTGGGCGCAGGGCGCCAGCGTATCGATGCCTGGCAGCAACTGCTGGCGACGCAAAAGCAGGTCAGCGAGACCGAACAACTCAACGTGGTCAACTTGTTCTTTAACCGCCAGTTGCACTACGAGGAAGATATCGACCTGTGGCACGAGATTGATTATTGGGCGACGCCCATTCAATCCCTGTGGAAAGGCGCCGGTGACTGTGAAGACTATGCCATCGCCAAATACTTCAGCCTGCGTCACTTGGGTGTCCCGGCCGAGAAGCTGCGCATAACCTACGTCAAGGCCTTGCGCCAGAATCGTGCGCATATGGTACTGACCTACTATGCAAGCCCGGAAGCCATGCCGTTGGTACTGGACAGCCTGATGGACCCCATTCTGCCGGCCAGCCAGCGTCCGGACCTGCTGCCCGTCTACGCGTTCAACGGCGAAGGGCTGTGGCTGACCGGCGCAGCGGGCAACAAGAAAGTCGGTGATACCAAGCGCCTGTCACGCTGGCAGGATGTCTTGAAAAAAATGACCGCCGAAGGGTTTCCGGCCAATTCGGGTAATTAACAGGAGCTACGATGTCACTGTTCAAACAATTGCTGATCGCTATCTGTGTGTTTCTAGTGGTTGCCTTCAGCGGTAGCTTCATCGTCAGCCTGGAAAGCTCGCGTGCGCAGTACGTCAACCAGTTGCGTTCCCACGCCCAGGACGCGGCGACCGCACTGGCGCTGTCGCTGACGCCGAACATCGATGACCCGGCGATGACCGAGCTGATGGTCAGCTCGATCTTTGACAGTGGCTACTACGCGAGCATCCGCGTGGTGGACCTGAGCAATAACCAGGTGCTGGTGGAGCGTGCCGCCGAGCCTGATGCCAGCGGCGTACCGGCCTGGTTCGTGAAAATGATCGGCCTCGCGCCAGCCGGCGGCGATGCGATCGTCAGCCGTGGCTGGCAGCAGGCGGCACGGGTCGAGGTGGTCAGCCACCCGATGTTTGCCCTGGCCAAACTCTGGCAGAGCGCGCTGGGCAGCCTGGGCTGGTTGCTGCTCTGCGGTGCCGCGAGTGCGGTGCTGGGCGCACTGTTGCTGCGCCGTCAGTTGAAGCCGCTGGACTATATGGTCGAGCAGTCCCACGCCATTGCACGGCGCGAATTCATCAGCCTGCCCGACCTGCCCCGCACCCCCGAATTGCGGCGCGTGGTGCAGGCCATGAACCAGATGGTCGAGAAGCTCAAGGCGTTGTTCAATGAACAGACCGAACGCAGCGAGAAGCTGCGCGTGGAGTCCTATCAGGACAGCCTGACCGGGTTGGCGAACCGGCGTTATTTCGAAATGCAGCTCAACTCGCGGGTCAGCAACCTGGAGGAAGCCAGTTCAGGCTATCTGCTGATCTTGCGGGTCAACGACCTGGGCGGTCTCAACCAGCGCCTGGGCGGGCAACGCACCGACCAACTGCTGCAAGCCGTCAGCCAGCAACTGGTGCGTACCTGTGCCAAGTACCCGGAAACCCATAACCTGATCACCCGCAGCCGTGGCGGCGAGTTCGCGGTGCTTGCCCCAGGCCTGGTGCGTCACGAAGCGGTGCAACTGGCCCAGGCGCTGGAAATCATCCTGCAGAGCCTGCACGAAACGGGCGCCACCGACATGTCGATCGTGGCCTACATCGGGCTCGCACCCTACAAACCCGGCGATGCCTCGGCAGACCTGCTGATGCTGGCCGACCAGGCCCTGGCCCAAGCTGAAGCCGGTGGCGGCCAAACCTGGGTATGCCTGGAGCAGCAGACCTCGGGCACCGTCAGCGACGACTCGCACAGCTGGCACACCCTGCTCGACGATGCCCTGAATCAAGGGCGCTTCCGCTTGTTTTTCCAGCCGGTGGTCAGTAGCAGCGATACCCGTCAGGTGCTGCACTACAAGGTGCTCTCACGCCTGCTCGACAACCAGGACCAGACCATTGCGGCGGGGCACTTCCTGCCCTGGCTGGAGCGCTTCGGCTGGACGGCACGGCTTGACCAACTGATGCTCGACCTGGTGATCAAGCACCTGGCAGAGCACAACCAATCGGTGGCATTGAACCTCTCGGCGGCGACCCTGAATGACCCGCAAGCCCTGGAGCGGATGTTCGAGCGATTGGCGCAACATCCCGCACTCGGCGCGCGCCTGACGCTGGAGATCGGCGAAGAGCAAGTGCCCGAGCAACTCCAATTGGAGCGTCTCACCCGACGCATGCGCAGCCTGGGATACAGCCTTGGCCTGCAACGTTTCGGTGGGCGTTTCAGCATGATCGGCAACCTGGCGAAACTGGGCCTGGCGTACCTCAAAATCGACGGCAGCTATATCCGAGCCATTGATCAGGAAAGCCACAAGCGCATTTTTATCGAGGCGATCCAGCGGGCCGCCCACAGCATTGACTTGCCGTTGATTGCCGAGCGCGTGGAAACCGAAGGTGAGTTACGCGTGATTCGCGAGATGGGTATTGAAGGGGTGCAAGGCCAACTGGTCGGTGAGCCGTCGCCGTGGAAGTGGAGCGACGAATAATCATGCCTCCTTGACGCTCATGCCGTTAAGGAGGTGCGCTCGCCTCAGATCAAACCGCTTTCATCGTCATTGATCAGCTCACTCAACCCGCCCAGCGCCGTCCGAGCATGGGTACGCTCCATCACCTTGACCTGCGCGGCGGGCGGCAAGTCCGTGATGCGGATCACGCCCTTGGCGGTCAGCACCTGGATCAAGTCATCGAGCACCCGAATCATCTCGGAGTCGCTCTGTTGGAGCTGCTTGAGGCTGTTGTCGATCACATCCGTGGCAAACCACGCCTGAATGTCCTGATGATCCGCCGGTAGAGTCCCGGTGGATTCGGCGAAGGCCTGCGCCTCGACGCGAACCAAAGCGTTGTATTGATCGCGTTGCACGTAGAACATCAGCGTTCTCCCAATAAAAAATCCCTGCAGGCGCCCACCTGGCTCCCACAGAGATTACACACATTTTCCCAAAGCTGGTGCCCGTGGAGCACCAATCCCGAAAGATTGGCGCTCCAGGGTGATCAGTCGTGATGCTTGACGGTCAGGTCGCCACCAGCGATCAGGCTGTTGATTGCGGCACTGCCACTGCCCCAGCTCGCGCCATCGATCTTGATCGTGACATCAGCCGTACCGCCACCCTGCGCCGTGAACGAACCGGTACTGCTGACACTCAGCGTCGAGCCTGACGAGTCGGTGGTCAACTTCAGGTAGCTGGACAAGTTGGTGTCGTTATTGCCTTGCAGCAAATCGGACAGGTCCAACTTATCGCCTTCACCGTGCTTGAAGTCGGTGATGGTATCGACGCCAGTCCCGGTGTTGGTATCCCCTTTGAGCCACACGAAGGTATCCGCCCCCGCGCCGCCGGTAAGGGTGTCGTTGCCCTTGCCGCCTACCAGGATGTCGTTACCCGCACCGCCGGAGAGCACATCGTTACCGCCTTGGCCGAACAGAATATCGTTGCCGGCGTTGCCGATCAGGCTGTCAGCACCATCGTTAGTGCCGTAGATGTTCGACGCGCTGGCCAATGCACCCACATCGGCGACGTGCTCGCTGATGAACTGATGCAAGGTGCGGTCGTCAATGTGGTCGACCGTCGTGGACAGTTTGTCGGCCGCGAACGCCTTGAGTGCAGCACTGCCTTCAAGGTTTTTGTAGCTGATCAGGTCGCCGAACAGAATGTCGTTACCCGAACCACCGGTGAGGGTGTCGGCGCCGGTATCGGCCGCGTGGCCGGTGATGGCATCCGCCAGCTTCGCAGTGTCGATCGTGGCGACGGTGTGATCGGTATCAAACTGCTTGAGCACAGTGGTATCAATGCTCGAGCCCAGACCGATGGCCTCGACGACAACCTTGCCTGGCACCGCGTTGACCAGATCGGAGTAGGCCGACTGGGCGTTGCTCATGGCGGTGCTGGCGTTGTTATAGACCGACGCCACGTCAAAGCCGCCGCTGCTGTTGGCAACCACGGTGCCTTCGTAAGTTTTAGTGCCCCAACCATCGTAGGAATAGACCTGGCCGGTTCCATCGACAATCACCTGCGTCTTGCCATTGATTACCGCGGTGACCGAGTTGGTCTGACCCAAGACGTAGTTGGAGTTCTTGACAATGCTGTCAAAGTAAACATTCGAGCCGAACCAGCCGGTCGAGCCCAGGAGAGGGTTGCCCTGAACGGCGGTGTACACGTTCGGCGCACCGTCGGTAACGAAGTACGTCAGGTTTTTTGCACCCACATTGCTCGTGGCTTCGTCGCTCTTGAACCAGTTGGTGGCGGCGTTGAACGCATCCTGATAGTTGGTCATGTCGCTCGATTTTGACGCCATCTGAGTCAACACAGCCTGCAAGGCAGCTTTGGCACCGGCCGCGTCGGCGAGGTTGACCGAGACCTGCGCTTCGACCCGAGTATCGAAGTCGACCAGCAACACTTTCACAATACCCGAGTCGCTCTTACCGGCATTGCTGATCAAGGTATCGAACACGGTCGCAAGCTGTGTCTTGATCGACGTCATCGCACTGCTACCGATACTGCCCGAGGTATCGACGATGAAGGCAATGTTGTAGTTGCTGCCCGCATTGACGATACCGCCTTTGTCGCCGACCACCACGTTGTTGGCCGAGGTGCTGCTCAGGTCGATGACATCGGCAGCGCCGCCGCCTTCAGTCACCACATAAGCCTGTGGCGTAACGGTAATGGTGCTGGTCGCCACCGACGAACTCAGGCTGTCAGAACCTTCGTTGTCCTTCACCGAGATCTCGACGGTGCGATCACCCGTAGTCGGATACTTGCTGGTGCTGGAGTACTGGAACGACTCAAGCAACGACTTGTAGGTGGCCGGGTCAGCTGCACCCGACAGGGTCAGGACGATTTTGCCACTGACGTCAGTGCCGACGCTGGTCAGGGTGACGCCTTTGTAAGTACCGCCCACCGTCACCAGGCTCGAACTGAGCTGGTCGCCCGCGCTGGCGTTTTTCAAGGTGATGGTCGCGCTTTGCATCTGGGTGCTGTCGACGTCACCGATCGCTACGCTACCGGTGATTGCTACCCCACCCGTACCGCGCTCGGCGTAGGCCGTGCTGTAGCTGGTGAGGACGGAGCCGTCTGCGGTGCTCAGGTCCAGGGTCGGTGCGTCGTTGACCGAGGTCACGGTGATAGTGCCGTTAGCCGGGGTCGAGGTCAGCGGATTGCTGCCGTTAGCGTTGCCGCTGTCGGTGGCGGTGTAGGTGAAGTTCGCCGTGCCGTTGAAGTTCGCGTTCGGCTTGAAGTACACAGTGGCTGAGCCGTTGACCGCGTCAATAGCGCCGGTCACCGCTTTGGTCATCGCCGCGTCGGTGTAGAAGGTGCCGTTGGTTGGCGTGCCGACAGTGAACGATTTCACGTTCGTCAGGCCGTCTACGTCGGTTGCGCTCAGTTTGACCGCGATACCTACGCTTGGGTCTTCAGCACCGGTCGCGGTGGTCGCCACAGCCACCGGCGCATCGTTGACCGGAGTCACGGTGATGGCGCCGTTGGCCGCTGGCGAAGTCAGTACGTTGGTGCCGTCAGCGTTGCCGCTGTCGGTGGCGGTGTAGGTGAAGTTCGCCGTGCCGTTGAAGTTCGCGTTTGGCTTGAAGTAAACCGTGGCTTCGCCGTTGACTGCGTTAATGGCGCCGGTCACCGCGTTGGTCATCGCCGCGTCGGTGTAGAACGTGCCATTGGTTGGCGTGCCGACAGTGAAGGATTTCACGTTCGTCAGGCCGTCTACGTCGGTCGCGCTCAGTTTGACCGCGATACCTACGCTTGGGTCTTCAGCACCCGTCGCGGTGGTCGCCACAGCCACCGGCGCATCGTTGACCGGAGTCACGGTGATGGCGCCGTTGGCCGCTGGCGAAGTCAGTACGTTGGTGCCGTCAGCGTTGCCGCTGTCGGTGGCGGTGTAGGTGAAGTTCGCAGTGCCGTTGAAGTTCGCGTTTGGCTTGAAGTACACGGTGGCTGCGCCGTTCACCGCGTTAATGGCGCCGGTCACCGCGTTGGTGATCGCCGCGTCGGTGTAGAACGTGCCATTGGTTGGCGTGCCGACAGTGAAGGATTTCACGTTCGTCAGGCCGTCTACGTCGGTTGCGCTCAGTTTGACCGCGATACCTACGCTTGGGTCTTCAGCACCGGTCGCGCTAGTGGCTTCAGCCACCGGCGCATCGTTGACCGGAGTCACGGTGATGGCGCCGTTGGCCGCTGGCGAAGTCAGTACGTTGGTGCCGTCAGCGTTGCCGCTGTCGGTGGCGGTGTAGGTGAAGTTCGCCGTGCCGTTGAAGTTCGCGTTTGGCTTGAAGTACACGGTGGCTGCGCCGTTGACCGCGTTAATGGCGCCGGTCACCGCGTTGGTCATCGCCGCGTCGGTGTAGAACGTGCCATTGGTTGGCGTGCCGACAGTGAAGGATTTCACGTTCGTCAGGCCGTCTACGTCGGTTGCGCTCAGTTTGACCGCGATACCTACGCTTGGATCTTCAGCACCGGTCGCGGTGGTCGCCACAGCCACCGGCGCATCGTTGACCGCAGTCACGGTGATGCTGCCGTTGGCCGCTGGCGAGGTCAGTACGTTGCTGCCGTCAGCGTTGCCGCTGTCGGTGGCGGTGTAGGTGAAGTTCGCCGTGCCGTTGAAGTTCGCGTTTGGCTTGAAGTACACGGTGGCTGCGCCGTTGACCGCGTCAATGGCGCCGGTCACCGCGTTGGTCATCGCTGCGTCGGTGTAGAAGGTGCCGTTGGTTGGCGTGCCGACAGTGAACGATTTCACGTTCGTCAGGCCATCTACGTCCGTCGCACTCAGCTTGACCGCGATGCCTACGCTTGGATCTTCAGCACCGGTCGCGGTGGTCGCCACAGCCACCGGCGCATCGTTGACCGCAGTCACGGTGATGCTGCCGTTGGCCGCTGGCGAGGTCAGTACGTTGCTGCCGTCAGCGTTGCCGCTGTCGGTGGCGGTGTAGGTGAAGTTCGCCGTGCCGTTGAAGTTCGCGTTTGGCTTGAAGTACACGGTGGCTGCGCCGTTGACCGCGTCAATAGCGCCGGTCACCGCTTTGGTCATCGCTGCGTCGGTGTAGAAGGTGCCGTTGGTTGGCGTGCCGACAGTGAACGATTTCACGTTCGTCAGGCCATCTACGTCCGTCGCACTCAGCTTGACCGCGATGCCTACGCTTGGATCTTCAGCACCGGTCGCGGTGGTCGCCACAGCCACCGGCGCATCGTTGACCGCAGTCACGGTGATGCTGCCGTTGGCCGCTGGCGAGGTCAGTACGTTGCTGCCGTCAGCGTTGCCGCTGTCGGTGGCGGTGTAGGTGAAGTTCGCCGTGCCGTTGAAGTTCGTGTTCGGTTTGAAGTAAACCGTGGCTTCGCCGTTGACCGCGTTAATGGCGCCGGTCACCAGTTTGGTCATGGCCGCATCGGTGTAGAAGGTGCCATTGCTCGACGCCCCGACGTTGAACGACTTGACGTTGGCCAGACCATCGACATCGGTGGCGGACAGCTTGACCGCGATCCCGACACTTGGGTCTTCAGCACCGGTCGCCGTGGTGGCGATCGCCACTGGCGCATCGTTGACCGCAGTGATCACGACGCTCACCTTGCCAGTCGTGACTTCTTCAACCTGCGTGCTCAACTCTTTGGCCGTTGCCGTCACAGTCAGATCGAAATTGGCCGTCGCATCCTTGGCCGGAGTGACGGTCAAGGTACCCAGGTTCCAATTGCTGACATCGTACTGGGTGGTCGCACCCGTCGAGGTATAGCTGTGGCCCGTGGCGCCGTCGGTAATGACAGCGCCTGCAGGCAGGCCGCTGATTTCTACCTTGTGCGATTCCGACTGGTCATTGTCGACAAACGTGGTCGTGATCGGGCTGATCTTGATCGCACTGTCTTCCAGGCCGTGGTTGTAAACGTAGCCGGTGTAATAGCCTTCTCCGTTGACCACGTGAGCATCGTTAAAGACCGCGCCGGCGGCTTTCAACGCGTCCAGGCTGGTATAGGTCTGCACGCCGCTGCTACCCAACGCCATCGACGGGCCGCTGTTGATCGAGACATTGACGTCGTAGTTGCCCGGGCCGTTCTGGTTGTAGTGATAGATGTCGAGGGTGTAATAACCCGACTCTGTCGGCGTAAAGGGGGTTGCGTTGATACCGCTGCCCTGGCTCCAGGTCTCGGTCGACACCAACTTGCCGCCGACGGTAACCGCCAGGCTGTCATCGGCGCTGCCGGTGAAGCTGTAGCTCTTGCCGGCTTCCAGGTAAACCAGGCCAGAGACTTTGGTCGCGGTGAATTCCACCACATTACCGTTGCTCACGTTTGCGGTCACACCCGTGGAGGCTGCGCTGCCAGGCGTTTGGGCGTTGATGACCCGAATCAAATCGCTGGACTGAACAACACCATTACCGTTCGTACCCAATTCACCAGGCAGGTTCCCGCCGGTCCAGGTTTGAATGGTCAAGCCAGTTGGCACGTCACCGAACGAGCCGACCGTCACGACAGGAACGTCCGTCACCGGGTGGATATCCACGGTGATGGTTTGAGTGCCGCTGTTGAGCAGGCCATCGGTAGCCTGGAATTTCAGTTCGGTGTAATCGCCCTGTTTGTTACCGACGCCGGAGTTGCCGAAGCTGCTATCACCCGACTCGTTGGCCGCTGGGCTGTAACGCACATTGTGATTGTCGAAGTCGGCCTGGCTGAAAGCCTTGCCCGGCGACGTATCAGTTTTCAGATCAGCTGCGTTGAGCTGGACCCAAACACCGTCGACTTTGTACTCGATGGCACCGTTGGGCAAGCTGGTGAAGACGACTTTCAGGTTCGTGGAATCCACATCATTGACCCCGAACGTCGACCATTTCAGATCGACTGGGGTGTCTTCGCTGCTTTCTATGTGGCCATTGCTCGCAGTCGGCGCGTCGTTGACCGGGGTCACGGTGATGGTGCCGTTAGCGGGAGCCGAAGTCAGCGGGCTACTGCCGTCAGCGTTGCCGCCGTCGGTGGCGGTGTAAGTGAAGTTCGCGGTGCCGTTGAAGTCCGCGTTTGGTTTGAAGTAAACGGTCGCTTCGCCGTTGACCGCGTCAATTGAGCCAGTCACCGGTTTGGTCATGGCGGCGTCGGTGTAGAACGTGCCGTTGGTTGGCGTGCCGACGGTGAAGGACTTCAC
>NZ_JAFCVO010000022.1:59082-93757 GCF_049897085.1 Pseudomonas sp. PSPC3-2 | reverse complement strand
TTGAATCCGTGGGTAACCCGGCAGGACGCCGGGTTAGCCGTCCTGGGCCATGGATGGCCCATGACGGCGGCCCACGGATTCAAGCCTGCGTTCGGGCACACCGAGCCTAGGCGAGGTGCCGAGTGGTGGGGCAAGAGCGTTTTGCTTACTTTTGCGCTTTTCAAAAGTGAGCCGCCGTAAGGGCGGAACCCATAGCAGCCATTACCGCAGGAACGGATATGTACCCGGTCAACCGAAAGAACATGGTCGGCCCAGAGGCCGCCATCGCAGGCAAGCCAGCTCCCACATTTGGAACGAGGTGAACCTGTTGGATCTGTATCGGCTGTCAGGTCGCCATCGCAAGCAAGCCAGCGCCCAAGCGTAGACCTGCATACACCCGATAAAACACCTCAGCCAATCAAGACGCCAACCGCGCCCGCCGCGCCTTGAGCCCCGCAAACAACGACGGCGCCAACGCCACCGTCGCCGACCCCAACACCACCACCAGCGCCCCCGCATAGCCCAGCGCATTGATCTCTTCAGCCTGCACAAAACCCGGCCACCACCACGCCGCCAAGGCCACCGCCACAAACGTCACCAACGGCGTCAGCGCCAGGGTCGCACTCACCCGCGAGGCTTCCCAATGAGCCAGGGCCTCGGCAAATGCCCCATAGGCCACCAGCGTGTTCATGCAGCACGCCAGCAGCAGCCAGCCTTGCAGCGGGCTCAGTTGCAGGGCCTCCAGCGGATGCGCCCAAGGCGTGAGCAACACAGCACACGACAGATAGATCACCATCATCACCTGCAGCGAATTCCACACCGTCAGCAATTGCTTCTGGCCCAGGGCGTAGAACACCCAGATCGTGGTGGCGAGCAGGACCGTCAGCACCCCGGCGGTGTAAGTGCCCAGGGACGTCAGCAACTCCACCAGACGCTGGTTGAAGAACAGGCCAAAGCCGATGAGCAGCGCCACCAGGCCCAACACCTGGCCCAGGCTGAAGCGTTCTTTAAACACAAACACGCTGGCGACCATCAGGAAGATCGGCCCCATCTGCACCACCAGTTGCGCCGTGCCGGGGCTGAGCACTTTCAGGCCTACCAGGTACAGCACGTAGTTGCCCACCAGGCCGCACACGGCCATTGCGACCAGCCAACCGCCGCGCGGCCCGAGCGCGCGCACACTGGGCAACCGCTTGACGGCGGCGAGATAGACAAACAGGCAACTGCCCGCGACCGTCAAGCGAAACCAGGTGACGGTAATCGGGTCCATCACTTGCAGCACTTGCTTGAGTTTGATCGGGAGAATGCCCCAGAGCAGCGCGGTCAGCAGGGTCAAGCAAAAGCCATAGACCCAGCGCCCGGAAGAGATGTGCATGCGTGCCCCAGAAGCCAGAGGAAGTGGAACAGGCATTCTAGGGGCAAGGACACGAATTGGGATACGCCGCCGTTCAAATGTGAGGGCAGGCTTGCCTGCCCCCCACAGCGGACTCAGCGCACAGCTTCGAACAGCCCGGTCGCCCCCATGCCGCCGCCCACGCACATGGTGACGACGCCATAGCGCAGATTACGCCGCTGCAACTCACGCACCAGATGCCCGACTTGCCGCGAACCCGTCATGCCGAACGGGTGGCCGATGGAGATCGAGCCACCGTTGACGTTGTATTTGGCATTGTCGATTTCCAAGCGGTCGCGTGCGTACAGGCATTGGGAGGCGAACGCTTCGTTGAGCTCCCACAGGTCGATATCCGCCACCTGCAAGCCCCTGGCCTTGAGCATCTTGGGCACCGAGAACACCGGGCCGATGCCCATCTCATCCGGCTCGCAACCGGCCACGGTAAAGCCACGGAAAAACGCCTTGGGCTTGAGCCCCAGCGCCAAGGCTTTTTCCAGGCTCATCACCAGCGTCATCGAGGCGCCGTCGGACAATTGCGAAGAGTTGCCCGCCGTCACCGAACCGTCTTCGGCAAACACCGGTTTCAGGCCCTGGAGACTGGCCAGGGTGGTGTCGGGGCGGTTGCAGTCGTCGCGGTCGACTACGCCGTCGAGCACCTGCACTGCGCCGGTATTTTTGTCCTCGACGCTGTACTTGACCGCCATCGGCACGATTTCATCGTCGAACAAACCATCGGCCTGGGCCTGGGCGGTGCGCTGCTGGCTTTGCAGGGCATACCGGTCCTGGTCCTCGCGGCTGACGTTATAGCGGCGCGCGACGATTTCGGCGGTCTGGCCCATGGGAAAATAGAGGCCCGGCACCTGCGCTTTGAGCAGCGGGTTGATCAGGTTGTCGGTGTTGACGCTTTTCATGGTCAGGCTGATGGACTCGACGCCGCCAGCGACGATGATATCGCTGCAGCCCGAGGCGATCTGGTTGGCCGCGATGGCAATCGCCTGCAAGCCCGAGGAACAGAAACGGTTGAGGGTCATCCCTGCCGTACCGGTGCCCAGTTGCGACAGCACCGCGACGTTGCGCCCGATGTTGTAGCCCTGCGCGCCCTCGTTGGAGCCCGCACCGACGATGCAATCCTCCACCGTCGCCGGGTCAATGCCATTGCGCACGAGCAGCGCGTTGACGCAATGGGCCGCCATGTCATCCGGCCGGGTCTGGTTGAACTTGCCGCGAAAGGATTTGGCCAGGCCGGTTCGCACGCTGTCGACGATCACTACTTCACGCATGGGGCTACCTCGATCTTGTCGTTGTTGGGAGAGGGATCGAGGATAGATCCAGGCCTGCCCAACCGCGACGATCATTCACCCCGCCTATAGGCCTACTTCTTCTTGCCTTTCTGGTCGTGCTTGTCGGACTGGGCAAACGCCTCTTCCAAGGCCAGGTTGATGGTGCGCAGCACCTTGACCCGCGCCCAGCGCTTGTCATTGGCTTCGACCAGGGTCCACGGCGAGACCTCGGTGCTAGTGCGGTCGACCATATCGCCCACGGCGGCACGGTATTCATCCCACTTCTCGCGGTTACGCCAGTCGTCTTCGGTGATCTTGAAGCGTTTGAACGGGATCGCTTCGCGGGCCTGGAAGCGCTCCAGTTGGGTATCCTTGTCGATGGCCAGCCAGAACTTGACCACGATCACCCCGGCGTCGCGCAGTTGCTCTTCGAAATCATTGATCTCGCCATAGGCGCGCATCCAGTCCGCCGGGGTGCAGAAACCTTCGATGCGCTCCACCAGCACACGACCGTACCAGGAGCGGTCAAACACGGAGAACATGCCCCGCGCCGGAATCTGCCGCCAAAAGCGCCACAGGTAAGGCTGAGCGCGCTCGTCTTCGGTGGGCGCGGCGATCGGGATGATATGGTACTGGCGGGGATCGAGGGCCGCCGCTACCCGTCGGATCGCCCCACCTTTGCCAGCCGCATCGTTACCTTCAAATACCGTGATCAGAGCGTGCTTGCGCATGCGTTTATCACGCATCAGGCCGGAAAGACGCGCCTGTTCAGTGATCAATTGCTCTTCGTAATCGTCTTTTTCCAGGCTCAAGGTCATGTCGAGACTGTTGAGCAGGCTCACTTGATCCACAGCCACCGGCAACGGTGCCGGGTTCATGCCGCTGACTTTGCCCTTGGGTTGCCTCAAGGCGTTTTGCAGGCCTTCGAGTAGAATCTTGCCCACGGTGAGACTGCGGTAATTGCTGTCGACCCCTTCGATCACATACCAAGGCGCGTAGTCGCGGCTGGTACGGCGCAGGATGCGTTCGCCGAAGTGGACGAACTTGTCGTAGGTCTTGGACTGCTGCCAGTCCAGCGGGCTGATCCGCCAACTGTGCAGCGGGTCGTCGGCCAGGGCCTTGAGCCGCGCCTTCATCTGTTTCTTGGACAGGTGAAACCAGAACTTGAAGATCAGCGCGCCTTCGTCGCAGAACATCTTCTCCAGGCGCTCAGCGCCGGCGATGGCCTGGTCGAGCCGCGCGTCCTTGATTTCGCCCTGCACGCGGCTTTGCAGCATCTGGCTGTACCAGTTGCCGAAGAAGACCCCCATGCGGCCTTTCGCAGGCAACTGCCGCCAGTAACGCCAGGCCGGCGGGCGCGCCAGTTCTTCGTCGGTCTGCTGGTCGAAGGTGCGCACTTCGATCAAGCGCGGGTCCATCCATTCGTTGAGCAGCTTGACCGTCTCGCCCTTGCCGGCGCCTTCGACGCCGTTGATCAGGATGATCACCGGGAACCGTTTCTGCTGTTGCAGCTCGAACTGCACTTCGAGCAAGGCTTCGCGCAGGGCCGGCACTTCGGCGTCGTAAGTGTCTTTGTCGATGGCATGACCGATTTCAGCGGATTCGAACATGAGCAGCTCCGTTTCAAGATGACTCAAGACTAGCGGATTGGGCAGCAACACGCGGCAGGAAATTCAACCCTCGCTTGCCATGGATCAATTCATTGCCGGTTGATCGGCTAGAATGGCCGCCTTGCCTTTGCCGAGTCGCCCATGAACCCTGTAACCCACGCCCAGCTCGACTGGGATGACCAAGGTCGCCCGCATTCGCGGGTGTTCGACGATGTGTACTTTTCCGACCAGTCGGGCCTTGAAGAAACCCGCTATGTGTTCCTCGAACAGAACCGTTTGCAGGCACGGTTTGCGGCCTTGCCGGCGGGTGGGCGCCTAGTGATCGGCGAAACCGGGTTTGGCACCGGGCTGAACTTTCTCTGCGCCTGGCAACTGTTCGAGCAACACGCGGTGGCCGGTGCTCGCCTGCATTTTGTCAGTGTGGAAAAGTACCCGCTGAGCCACGCCGACCTGCAACGCGCCCTGCTGCTCTGGCCGCAACTGCAGCCGTTCGCCGCGCAATTGCTGGCGCAGTACATCGCCATCCACCCAGGCTTCCAGCGCCTGCTGCTGGATAACGGCCGCGTGACCTTGACCCTGCTGATCGGCGACGCCCTGGAGCAGTTGCCGCAGCTGGATGCGCAAATCGACGCGTGGTTTCTCGACGGTTTCGCCCCGGCGAAAAACCCGGATATGTGGACCGCCGAGCTGTTTGCCGAACTGGCACGCCTGGCGGCCCCGGGATCGACCATCAGCACCTTCACCAGCACCGGGTGGGTGCGACGCCTGATCAATGCCGCCGGGTTCAAGATGAAGCGCACACCGGGCATCGGCCATAAATGGGAAATCCTGCGCGGCGAATTCCTCGGCTGGCCGGCCGAGACGCCGTTGCCAGCCGTGAGCAAACCGTGGTTCGCGCGCCCGGTGCCGCTGCGCGGTGAGCGCAGCGCTCTGGTGATCGGCGGCGGCCTGGCCGGCTGCACGACGGCGGCCAGCCTCGCTGCACGCGGCTGGAATGTCAGCCTGCTGGAACGCCATGCCCGCCTGGCCGAGGAAGCCTCGGGCAACCCGCAAGGGGTGCTGTACCTCAAGTTGTCGGCCCATGGCACGGCCCTTTCGCAATTGATTTTGAGCGGGTTCGGCCACACCCGGCGCCTGCTCGAACACCTGCACCGAGGCGTCGACTGGGACGGTTGCGGCGTGCTGCAACTGGCGTTCAACGCCAAGGAAGCCGAGCGCCAGGCCCAGTTGGCTGCAGCGTTTGCCCCTGGCCTGCTGCACCCGTTGGACCAGGCCCAGGCCCAAGCGCGCGCCGGTGTGGCGCTGGAACACGGCGGGCTGTTTTTCCCCGAGGGCGGCTGGGTACATCCGCCGGCCTTATGCGAATGGCAAGCCCGGCACCCGTTGATCAACGTACTGACGCATCACGAGGCCCTTGAGTTGCAACGGGTTGACGGGCAATGGCACGCCCTGGCCGGCGACACCCTACTGGCCAGCGCCACGGTGGTGGTGCTGGCCGGCGCGGCCGAGATCAAGCGGTTCCCGTTCAGCGCCGAGCTGCCCCTCAAGCGCATTCGCGGGCAAATCACCCGCCTGGCGCAAACCCCAGACAGCCAGGCGCTGGCCACCGTGGTCTGTGCCGAAGGCTATGTGGCCCCGGCGCGCCTCGGCGAACACACCCTGGGCGCCAGCTTCGACTTCAAGCGTGACGACCTGGCGCCGACAGTCGCCGAGCATGTCGGCAACCTGGAGATGCTGCGGGAAATCTCCGTCGACCTGGCCCACCGCTTGGGCGCCGACGCACTCGCCGCCGATCAACTCGAAGGTCGCGCCGCGTTCCGCTGCACCAGCCCGGACTACCTGCCGATTGTCGGGCCGCTGGCCGATCACGCCCTCTTCGACCAGGCCTACGCCGCGCTGCGCAAGGATGCCCGCCAAGTCCCCGAGGCCGCGTGCCCGTGGCTCGACGGCGTGTACATCAACAGCGGCCACGGCTCGCGCGGCCTAGTGACTGCGCCGCTGTGCGCCGAATTGTTGGCGGCCTGGCTGGACGATGAACCCTTGCCGCTGCCCAAAAGCGTGGCCGACGCCTGCCATCCGAATCGATTTGCCTTGCGTGCATTGATCCGCGGCACGGGCGGGTTATAACAACGGCAGCGGGCAGGCGGTCAGCGCACCGGGTTTGAGTGCCTCTTCGGTCTGGCGCCTGATCTCGGTGGACTCAACCTGCGCCCGCGCCTGCAAAATCACGTTCATCTGCTCGCGGTAGTCGGCATCACCCAACGTCTCGCCCTGATCAAACACCGCCTGCATCCGTTCGTCGAACGGCTTGGTCAAGCGGTCGAGCGGCACACTGTTGGCTTTCTTCAAATAGCCCGTCCACAACGGCAACTCAACCAGATAATTCAACAACTCGCTTGAGTTCTCGGCTGCGCGGAGCTCGTCAGCGGCTTCCGTCAAGTGCTGGGACGTCACCTCAGCCAAGCTCTCAAAACGCATATGTTTGGGTTGGCCCGGCAGGTGAAACCTGTCGGCCAAGCCTTTTCGAAAGGCCAGGCTCACCTCCAGCGGGTCAGCACTGGGGTGATCTTCGCTATGACGCCGGGCATAACGCTCAAGTTGGTCGAGCCGAAATAATCCCCGGCCGAAATGCAGTAACGGTTCGGCGGTCAACTGACCGCCCTCGACCGACCTTGAAGCCTCGTGAATATGCGTCAGCACCTCTAGATTGCTGAAACTCGCGGCCGCGGCATCATCACAATTGAGCGGAGTAGCGGCGCGCTCAAAGATTTCTTGGCGCAAGCCGGCATCGGTTTCGGCCGAGTCCAGCACCCACCACACACGCCGACTCATGTCCTCGCGGACCTTCTTGGTATCAGCGGTGCCCCCCAGCCCGGCCAGTAGGTTGAACAGCCCATCGGAGCCAGGTTCCGCCCTGAGCGCGGTCCAGGTGGACTGTTTGGTGGTAAACAGCGTGCCCACGTCCTTCAACCAGAGCTCCTGCGCCCGTTGCTCGGTCATACGGGCAATGTCATCTTCCAGAAAACCCATGCCCACGCCGACACGGGTTCGGTAGTTGCTCAATAGTTGCCGGCTGGGGGCGTCCAGCGGGTTGTCCCCAAGGTTGAGCGTGCGTGCAACCCCACGCGGGACATCGGCCAGCCATTGCGGCAACTGCGTGATTCGATTGCCACGCAGGTCCACCGTTTCCAGGTACGGCGGCCGTCGTAGACCGACAGGCAACTCCCTGAGCGAGCAGCTATTGAGGAACAGCGTTTGCAAATCCAGCATCCGACTGATCGTCGGCGGGTTCAGCAGCGGGTTGCGGTTCAGGTCCAGTAACCGCAGTTCGGTCAAGCCCGCCAGGGTCGTGCGGGAGACTTCGGTCAGTTGCAGTTGGTTGTCGCTCAGGTACAAGCGCTGCAACCCGGGCATCTGCTCCAGCGTCTGCGGCAGGTCGGTCAGCTTGTTGCCCATCAGGTCGAGCGTCTGCAGCCCCTTGAAGTGCCCAAGGAACTGCGTAACGTCATTGTTGAGCGCCATGTGCTTGAGCGACAGCACGCGGACATGGGCGAAATCAACTTCAGCAGGTAACTGAGGCAAAGGGCCCGTCGCCATGGCGTCCAACTTCAGGCCAAATACCTGCCCCTCCTCATCGGGCAGCAGTGTTTTGCGTTTCCAACTGCGCTCAATGGCCTTCATGACCGATTGGCGAGCCGAGCGAAAGTCCTTCCTGGCAGAGCGAGACATATCTTTCGTAGCCGCCTTGTCGTCATACCAGCGCTTCAACGTCAGCAACAGCACCTTGAGTTGTCTTTCCAACCCTTTGACAGCCTTGGCGCGCGACACGTGATCCGGGCCCAGGTCCTGCAGCAATCGTGAGAGCTGGCGTGAATCCAGTTTAGGGTAGAGCTTGCGCGCCTTGCGCATCAGTGCGGCCGGTTGCGCCGGCGGATCTTCCAATACCGCCTGAATACAGGCCAACGCTGGCTTGGGTACCGGGCGCTCCGGCCAGAGGCAACGCGCCAGCGTCTTGCGCTCCGCTTCAGCCTTGGCCAGCAGATCATGCCGCAAGAAAGCGCCGCGCTGCCCGCCGTTCAGCTTCAGCGTGGCCAGTTGATCGGCCGACAACGTGTCTGTCAGGGCCTGGTAAAAACCCTCCTCACCGGTGGCGAGCGTGCCCAAAGCCTTGCCGTGCCCATCAAATGCCTGACAGCCCTTGGCAGATGTCACGACAGTGCGCCGCAACGCCGCGCCCGGCGCCCCACGTTGCGCAATCAGCTCACCCGTGAGCGTTTCGCGGCGCACTTGCAGCGACATCGCCTGCGGCCAATCGGGTACTCGTGCCAGCAGCCCGACCACCAGGCGCTGGGTGGCTTCGCTGCCTTGTCGTGGCCAGTACAAACCACTGAGCGCCTGATCCTCCTCAAGCAGTTGCAACGCCTCCCGGGTCTGTTGCGCCAGCGCCAGCGGCACCCGACCGGCCTCACGCAAACGCCCGCGTTCCAAGCTCGAAGTCTTGGACAGCAGCTCCCAGGCGATGCGATTGGGCAAGCGCGGATAGTGCGACTTGAGCAGGCCATGATCGCTGTGGGTGATCACGTCGGCGTGCTGATACAACTGCTCATACACCTGCCGATGAGTGACCTGAAGCGAGGCGAGCAAGCGACGTTTCAACGTCTCCTCGGCCTCATCAGCTTCCACCACCCCACCGAGCAATGCCTGGGTTTCATCAGCGTCCAACGCGGACAGCAGCGCGGGCATCACCTCGCCGTTTTCCAACTGTTGCTTGGTGAGGTGGATGCTCAGGTCCTCATAATCAAAGGGTGCTACATCCGGGTAGCGTTCAAGCAAGTTGCCCTCATTGTCCAGCAACTCGAAGAAGCGCCCGCTGGGCCAACCGGCCATATACGGCAATGCGAACATCTGGGTGCGTGCCGTACCGGTATCCAACTGCGCCTGGTGTTCAAGCTGCCAGGTCAGGTCACGCACTTTTTGTTCTTGTATGAAACGCGCCACCCCCTCCTTGAAGCGCTCCGGTAATGGCAGGTTCTCCACAGCCCGGTAACGCAACTCGGACAACGACAGGTCGGTAATGCTCGCAATCTCCTTCAAGCGCTCATCGCTCAGCGCCCCAAGCGCGGGATGCAAGCGTTTGATGATGTATGACGGGCTTTCCCATTCCTCGGGCCGCTCCCACTCAAACCGCCAGCCCCCCGTCAAATTATGCTCAAGCACCGGACGATAGGCCTCGCTGTGCAGCGGGTGCGTGGCTCGCCACTGCTTGGCGTGGGTGTCGAAGACCATCGAATACACCCCGCCTTCGATCTTGACGTAGAACTTCCCGTTGACCTGATACACGCCCGCGCCGTTAGCCACGGTGCCGGCGATCACGTCCGGGGGCTGACGATAGGCGCGGGGCCGACGCGGCCATAACCATGCGCTGTCGTCGGGCCGCTTGACGGCCTCCATGCCGTCAAAAAAATCCACCGGCCGGGTGACCAGGCGCTTGGCCGCACTAAACACCTTTGCACCTGCCGCAAACAGGGCCATACCCGCCATGCTTTCAGCCACGTTGAGCAAATGCCCGAGCGCCTCGGCTTTTTCACGATGAGTCCAGTCGTCGATGCCCTCAAACACTTCGCCGAGCAACTGGCCGATGCCAATCCCGGTCATCAAGGCCCCCACCACCGGCACCACAAAACCGGCGACGTTGAGCACGGTCAAGCCGGCGTCCAGGTAACTCTGCAGGCGCTGCTGCCGGGCATCTTCATCTGCCTGCGCCGTGGGCACCGCCAGTACGTGCGCGTCGAGCAGCAGCTTGCCGGTGCCGACGTTGAAAAAGAAGCTCGACAGATTTCCCGTCTCCGCCACCGGTTCCAGACGCGCCAGGGTTCTACCCTGGTCAAATCGCTGGAAAAACCCGAAGCGTTCCGACTCGTCCAGGTAGCCGGTAAAAAAGCGCCGATACGCGGGCACCTGGAGCTTGAGCGTCAGGTACTGCTTGAAGTCGTCCAGCGACGGGTACTCGTACCAGGGCCTTAGCGGCTCATTGGGCATGTACAGCACCAGCGGGCCCGAGGAAAAACCATCTGTCGCCGCGTGGGCCAATACCATCACGCCCCACACGCAGCTTCCGCCGATATTCAGCCCCTGCCAGACCAGCGGTTTACCGTGAAACAGCAGATGTTGCATCTGGTCGGCGGGGGCATTCGCCTTGATCAGCGCCAGCACTACCGCGTAGGTCGACTGGCTGATATCGCCTTTTGCGTAAGCGATGTGCAGATCGGTCTGCATGTCCATGCGCCTGGCTTGCCCCAGGGTTGAGACGGCCGGGTTGTAACCGCGCTCCGCCGCCACCGAGTCGCCGGGGGCTGACAGGTTAAACACCTCCCGCAGATGCTGTTGATAGGCGGCACCGAGGTCCAGTTCCCGGCAGTAGCCCACGAAGGTTTCGGCGCTGAGGCCTTGAACGACCGTCTGGCCCACACGAATGACCGATCCCTGCGGCATCCCCCCGGGCTCGGCAAGCGCCTGCGGGAAGTTCTGCATGGCCGCCTGCAGCAGGCTATGTCGCTCAGTCTTGATCACCTCAATCACCGGGCCGATAGGGGCTTTCATTTTGTAAGAACGCCGGGGCACCTCCAGCATGTCGTGCTCGATATCCAACGACGCGTGCCCCTTGCTGGCCAAAAATGCCTGGAGCCGTTCGGCGCAAAAAACCTTGAGCGATTTGACCCGCGCCAACAGGCGCGCCGCTTGTTCGTGAGGGTGCTGGCTATCTGCATGGGCATCTTGCAGGGCCTGGCGCGTCTGGGTATCGGCGTCGATCCACCAGGCGGGCAACTTCTCTTGCAGCACTTGGGCTTTGTCCAGGTCTGCGGTGATCTCCAACAGTGTGGCGGTGATGTCGTCTTGCGTCACCGGCGCGGGGGTTTGAGCTGAATCCTGTGATTCGGCCATCGGTAGCCTTCCTTATTGCATTGAGTAATGACGCTCAACAATAAGCCCGACGCCTGCGCCGAATGACGCAAAAACCGGGGCGGTTGCCCCACCAAACCGCGCAAAATTTGTATGTTTACCAGGCCTATTTACCGCCCGCGAATCCGCCGCCACGCGCGGCGCAGGGTCGCGCCCGAGCAGTCAAGGCTCTTTGCCTTATAACAGATCGTTCTAAAACTCCGTTGATTTGCCCGTGTCAGTTTCTGGGTACGCGCCCTTTGGGCGTATTGAGTGTTGAACCTCCCCAACGGAAAAACCGGTAAGGAATTTATGTGCGGATTAGCTGGAGAACTACGTTTCGATGCCCAACCTGCCGACCTGGCTGCGATTGAGCGCATCACCCATCACTTGGCCCCACGCGGCCCAGACGCCTGGGGCTTCCATGCCCAAGGGCCGATTGCCCTGGGCCATCGGCGCCTGAAAATCATGGACCTTTCGGACGGTTCTGCCCAACCGATGGTCGACGCGCAGTTGGGTTTGTCCCTGGCCTTCAACGGCGCGATCTATAACTTCCCGGAACTGCGCCAGGAGCTGGAAGCCTTGGGCTACGCCTTCTATTCCGGCGGCGACACCGAGGTGCTGCTCAAGGGCTACCACGCGTGGGGCGAAACCCTGCTGCCCAAGCTCAACGGCATGTTTGCGTTTGCCATCTGGGAGCGCGATGCCCAGCGTCTGTTTATTGCACGTGACCGTCTGGCCGTGAAGCCGCTGTACCTGTCGCGCACCGGCCAGCGCCTGCGATTTGCCTCGACGTTGCCGGCGCTGCTCAAGGGCGGCGATATCAACCCGCTCCTCGATCCGGTGGCGCTCAACCATTACCTGAACTTCCACGCCGTGGTGCCCGCGCCGCGCACGCTGCTGGCCGGCATCGAGAAACTGCCGCCGGCCAGTTGGATGCGTATCGACGCCAACGGCAACATCGAGCAGAAAACCTGGTGGACCCTGCCCTACGGCCCGCGTGAGGATGAGCAGCACCTGACCCTCGAAGACTGGACCGACCGCGTACTCGACAGCACCCGCGAAGCCGTGGCCATCCGCCAACGCGCCGCCGTGGATGTGGGCGTGCTGCTGTCCGGCGGCGTCGATTCGAGCCTGCTCGTCGGCCTGCTGCGTGACGTCGGCGTGCAGGACCTGTCGACCTTCTCCATCGGCTTTGAAGACGCCGGCGGTGAACGCGGCGACGAGTTCCAATACTCGGACCTGATCGCCAAGCACTACGGCACCCGTCACCACCAACTGCGCATCGCCGAGCGCGAGATCATCGAGCAACTGCCAGCGGCGTTCCGCGCCATGAGCGAGCCGATGGTCAGCCACGACTGCATCGCCTTTTACCTGCTGTCACGGGAAGTGGCCAAGCACTGCAAAGTGGTGCAAAGCGGCCAGGGCGCCGACGAGCTGTTCGCCGGTTACCACTGGTACCCGCACGTGGACGGCGCCAGCGATCCGTATGCGGCGTACCGCGAGGCGTTTTTCGACCGCAGCTACGACGACTACGCGGCCACCGTCACGCCGAAATGGCTGACCGCCAACGACGCCGCCGGCGACTTCGTGCGCGAGCATTTCGCGATGCCGGGCGCGGACGCCGCCGTGGACAAGGCCCTGCGCCTGGACAGCACGGTGATGCTGGTGGACGACCCGGTCAAACGCGTCGACAACATGACCATGGCCTGGGGCCTGGAGGCGCGCACACCGTTTCTCGACTACCGCCTGGTGGAACTGTCGGCCCGCGTACCGGGCAAATTCAAATTGCCCGACGGCGGCAAGCAGGTCCTCAAGGAAGCGGCGCGCCGGGTCATCCCGAGTGAAGTCATCGACCGCAAGAAGGGTTACTTCCCGGTGCCCGGCCTCAAGCATTTGCAGGGCGACACCTTGAACTGGGTGCGCGATTTGCTGCTGGACCCGAGCCAGGACCGCGGCCTGTTCAATCCTGCCATGCTCGACCGCTTGCTCACCGACCCACACGGTCAACTCACCCCGCTGCGCGGCTCCAAACTGTGGCAACTGGCGGCGCTGAACCTGTGGCTCAGCGAACAAGGAATCTGATCGATGAAACCTCTCGCAGCGGCTTACAGCCAACGCTTGCTCAAGGGCCAGGCGCCGACCTACGAGCGCCTGCAAGCGCGCCTGGCCGAAGACGGCAGCCCACTGGCCGCCGAGCCGATCGCGGTGCATTGCGGCTGGGGCCGGTTGTTGATCGGCCACACGTTTCCCGACCCGGCCAGCCTCGCCGAGGAGTTGCTCAATGAGCAGGCCGGCGAGCGCGATATCGCGCTGTACGTGGCCGCGCCCCAGCATATCCTGGGGATCGATCCGCAGCAACTGTTCCTCGACCCGTCCGACACCTTGCGCTTGTGGTTCTCTGACTATCGTCCGTCGACCCGCGTGTTTCGTGGCTTCCGTATTCGCCGCGTGCAGACCGAGGCCGATTGGCAGGCGGTCAACCAGCTCTACCAGGGACGCGGCATGCTGCCGGTCGACGCCGCACGCCTGACGCCCCGCCACGCGGGCGGCCCGGTGTATTGGCTGGCCGAGGACGAAGACAGCGGCGCGGTGATCGGCAGCGTGATGGGCCTCAACCACCAGAAAGCCTTCCACGACCCGGAAAACGGTTGCAGCCTGTGGTGCCTGGCGGTCGACCCGCACTGCACCCGCCCCGGCGTCGGCGAAGTGCTGGTGCGCCATCTGGTGGAACACTTCATGAGCCGTGGCCTGAGCTACCTGGACCTGTCGGTGCTACACGACAACCGCCAGGCCAAGAGCCTGTACGCCAAGCTCGGCTTTCGCGCCCTGGCCACCTTTGCGATCAAGCGCAAGAACGGCATTAACCAGCCGCTGTTCCTCGGCCCGGGCCCGCAGGCGGGGTTCAACCCCTACGCGCGGATCATCGTCGAAGAAGCCCATCGTCGTGGCATCGACGTGCACGTGGACGACGCCGATGCCGGCCTGTTCACCCTCAGCCATGGCGGCCGACGCGTGCGCTGCCGTGAATCGTTGAGCGACCTGACCAGCGCCATCAGCATGACCTTGTGCCAGGACAAAAGCCTGACCCACAAGGTGCTCAACGCCGCCGGGTTGAAACTGCCGGCGCAACAACGGGCAGGCAGCGCCGATGACAACCTGGAGTTCCTCGACGAACACCAGCGCATCGTGGTCAAACCGCTCGATGGCGAACAAGGCCAAGGCGTGGCGGTGGATCTGCAGACCATCGAAGAGGTGCAACAGGCGATTGAAGCCGCGCGCCAGTTCGACAGCCGGGTCTTGCTCGAAAGTTTCCACGAAGGCCTGGACCTGCGCATCCTGGTGATCGGCTTCGAGGTGGTCGCCGCAGCGATCCGCCGCCCGGCCGAAGTGATCGGTGACGGCCAGCATTCGATCCGCGCCCTGATCGAGGCGCAAAGCCGTCGTCGCCAGGCCGCCACCGACGGCGAAAGCAAAATCCCCCTGGACGCCGAAACCGAGCGCACCCTGCACGCCGCCGGTTATGACTACGCCAGCATCCTGCCCAGTGGCGTGCAGTTGGCCGTGCGCCGAACCGCCAACCTGCACACCGGCGGCTGCCTGGAAGACGTCACCGGGATCCTCCATCCGACGCTGGTCGACGCCGCCGTGCGCGCCGCGCGGGCCCTCGACATCCCGATGGTCGGCCTCGACCTGATGGTGCCGGCGGCCGATCAACCGGAGTACGTGTTTATCGAAGCCAACGAACGGGCCGGGCTGGCCAATCATGAACCGCAGCCTGCGGCGGAGCGGTTTGTGGATTTGTTGTTTCCGCACAGTCAGCCGAGCGCTTGAAAGATGTATTGCCTGGAGCGGCGCTATCGCGGGCAAACCCGCTCCCACAGGTGACCGCATTCCACATGTAGGAGCGGACTCGCCCGCGCTGAAGCCCGCCCCGCCACCGCCGCTAACCCCTCATCGAAACCATCGATGCCCTCACCCCATCAGGAGTTTCCATGACCCGAACCCTCCCCGAACCGGATCTCAACTACCTGCAAAAAGTGCTGCTGGAAATGCTCGCCATTCCCAGCCCGACCGGCTTTACCGACACCATCGTGCGCTATGTCGCCGAGCGCCTGGAAGAACTCGGCATCCCCTTTGAAATGACCCGCCGTGGCACCATCCGCGCCACCCTCAAGGGCCAGAAAAACAGCCCCGACCGCGCGGTATCCGCGCACTTGGACACCATCGGCGCCGCCGTGCGGGCGATCAAAGACAACGGCCGCCTGACGCTCGCCCCGGTCGGCTGTTGGTCGAGCCGCTTTGCCGAAGGCAGCCGCGTCAGCCTGTTCACCGACAACGGCGTGATCCGTGGCAGCGTGTTACCGCTGATGGCCTCCGGGCATGCGTTCAACACCGCCGTGGATGAAATGCCGGTGAGTTGGGACCATGTCGAACTGCGTCTGGACGCGTACTGCGCCACCCGCGCCGATTGCGATTCCCTGGGGATCGGCATCGGTGACTATGTGGCGTTCGACCCGCTGCCCGAGTTCACCGAGAGCGGGCATATCAGCGCGCGTCACCTCGATGACAAGGCCGGCGTCGCCGCCCTGCTCGCCGCCCTCAAGGCGATCATCGACAGCGGCGAACCCTTGCTGATCGACTGCCACCCGCTGTTCACCATCACCGAGGAAACCGGCAGTGGCGCGGCGGCCGCGCTGCCCTGGGACGTGAGTGAGTTTGTCGGCATCGACATCGCCCCGGTCGCCCCCGGCCAGCATTCCAGCGAGCATGCCGTCAGCGTGGCGATGCAGGATTCCGGCGGGCCGTATGACTATCACCTGTCGCGTCACCTGCTGCGCCTGGCGACAGATAACGAACTGCCGGTACGCCGCGACCTGTTTCGTTATTACTTCAGTGATGCGCACTCGGCGGTCACCGCCGGCCACGACATTCGCACCGCCTTGCTGGCGTTTGGTTGCGATGCGACCCACGGCTACGAACGCACCCACATCGACAGCCTCGCGGCGCTGAGCCGTTTGTTGACGGCTTACATTCTCAGCCCGCCGGTGTTCGCCAGCGACGCGCAACCGGCGCAAGGTTCACTGGACCGGTTCAGTCATCAGCTCGAGCACGAGACCCAGATGGAGAGCGACACCCGCGTGCCGTCGGTGGACAGCCTGGTCGGCCAGAAGTCCTGACACTGGCAACAACGGTCCCGGCGCAGTAGCATCGCCGGGACTTAACCCCAGAGGCTTGTATGCTGATTCCCTACGACGCACTTGAAGTCGACACCCTGACCCGCCTCATCGAAGACTTCGTGACCCGCGACGGCACCGACAATGGCGACGACACGCCCCTGGAAACCCGCGTACTGCGCGTACGCCAGGCACTGACCAAGGGCCAGGCATTGATCGTATTCGACCCCGACAGCGAGCAATGCCAGTTGATGCTCAAACACGACGTGCCCAAGCATCTGTTCGACTGAAAGGGCCATTCAGGGATTGGGCACCCGCACCGGATGAGTGGCGGTGCCCTGGCGTTCGACGATCTTCTGGTACACCTCGGCGCGATGGACCTGCACCCCGGCCGGGGCTTCGACCCCGAATTTCACCTGGGAACCGTTGAGTTCGAGAATGTGCAAGGCGATGTCATCGCCGATGGAAATGATTTCGCCTACGGCACGGCTTAAGACCAGCATGGCGGTTGTCCTTTTCGAGTGACAGGACCCCGACCTTGCGCGCCTGGGTGATGCTCAGCAATGACTTGCGGTCGAATCAGGCATCACCTACAGCAGTAGGTAATTTGCCTGACAGACCACATGATTTTTTTGCGCTGAGCCCAGTCAAGAAACCGATCAGCCCTTAATCGCCTGGGCTTTGGCGCGCATCTTGTCGGCCATCACGGTCATCTCGTCATACAGCAACTGCGGGTTCTTCTGCTTCAACGCCCAAGCCATCCGCCCTTGCTCGTGGGGCAGGATCATGAACTCACCCTCGGCCACCCGCTGATAAATGTAATCCGCGATATCGGCCGCCGAAATCGGCGAGCTTTCCAGCAACTTGCCCACCTGCGCCTTCATCGCCGGGGTCGGCCCACGGAATGAGTCCAACAAGTTGGTCTGGAAGAACGACGGGCACACCACGTGAACCCCGACTTCCTGCTGCTTGAGCTCCACCAGCAAACTCTCCGACAACGCCACCACACCCGCCTTGGCCACGTTGTAGTTGCTCATGGCCGGCCCTTGCATCAGCGCCGCCATTGAGGCGATGTTGATGATGCGGCCTTTGCTCTTTTCCAGCAGCGGCAGGAACGCCTTGCAGCCCTTGACCACGCCCATCAGGTTGATTGCGATCTGCCAGTCCCAGTCTTCCAGGGACAGTTCGGCGAAGAACCCGCCAGAGGCCACGCCAGCATTGTTGACGATCACATCGATCCCGCCCAGCTTGACCTCGCAGGCCTGGGCAAAGGCGGTGAGCTGGCTGTAGTCGCGCACATCGCAACGCTGGATAAACCCATCGCCGCCCGCCTCGCGCACTCGCTTGAGGGTCTCTTGCAAGCCTGGCTCGCTGACATCCGACAAGGCCAACTGCCAACCCTCGCGGGCCCAACGCAGCGCGATTTCGCGACCCAGTCCGGACCCGGCGCCGGTGATCATCATGCGATTTTGCATAGGAAAATAGCCTTGTGGTTCACGGAAGAAGTGATCGGCAGTGTAGCGAAGGTTTTTCCTACACCCACGCACCATCCAATTGATGAATGCCCTGAGCAAACCGCGGGACGGGTCGGATACTGCGCTACGCCCTAAGTTCAATATTTTTAAACTAAGCGCAGGCGCTCAATGACGCGTTAAAAGAAATAAGCGACTTTCCAAAATGCTTTAAAAAATAGGGAATTTTCTGTCAAGCGGCACAGTCGGAGTTGTTAAGGCGTCCGCAATTAAACCGGCGGGCCTAATGTTAAACAACCAGTCCTTGCACAAGGCCTATAAGGAAATACAACTATGAGCCTCATTTTAATCATCATCCTAATTCTCCTGCTGGTCGGCGGTTTGCCGGTGTTCCCGCACTCCCGTAGCTGGGGTTATGGGCCGTCGGGTATTCTCGGCGCCGTCCTGGTGGTGCTGCTGATTCTGTTGTTACTCGGCAAGATATAAACGCCGGGCAAAAAAAGAGGCCTTCATGAAGGCCTCTTTTTTATTGCCGGGCTATTAGTCCGGCTTACCGTCGACAACACCGGCGGTGTTATCCAGCAAACTTTTGGTCGCGGTCTGCAGGAACGATTCGAGCTTCTGTTTCAGCCCAGCCTCGTCCGGCGATTCAGCAATCACTTTACCGGTCGGCTCGGCGCCCAGTTCGTATTGCCACAATTTCGCTGGCATTTCCTTAGGCAATACCAGCACGCGGTCGCCGGTGACCAACGCCACGGTCTGATCGCTGCCCGAAGGTTTGATCACGCCGAAGCCCTTGTCGCCTTCCGGCAGGTTGAGCAGGTCACGGCCCCAGCACTGGTGCAGGGTGTCGCCACCGAGACGGCCCATGATGGTCGGTACGATGTCGATCTGGGTACCCACGGTGTGGTCACGCTCGCCGAACTTCTCTTGCATGCCCGGTGCAATCATCAGCATTGGCACGTTGAAGCGGCCCAGGTCCATCTCGGTGATCTGCTGCTCGTTACCGAAACCGTGGTCGCCCACGATCACAAACAGGGTTTCCTTGAAGTACGGCTCCTTGCGGGCTTTTTCAAAGAACTGGCCCAGGGCCCAGTCGGAATAGCGCATCGCCGTCAAATGCTCGTTGAGGGTGCCACGGTCGGTGACTTTCTCCACCGGCAACGGGGTCGGCAAGGCATACGGCGTGTGGTTGGACAGGGTTTGCAGCAAGGCGTAGAACGGTTTGCCGCCTTCACGCGCTTTCAGTTCTTCCAGGCCACGGTTGAACATGTCCTGGTCGGACACGCCCCACGTCGGATCGGAGAACACCGGGTCGACAAAGTCGTTGCGGCCGATGAAGTTGGTCATGCCCTGGTTGCTGAAGAAACCCGACTGGTTATCCCAGGCGAAATCGCCGTTGTAGACATACACATCGTCAAACTTGCGCGCACTGAGCAGCTGCGGCAGGCCCGACAGCTTGTGGCTGCCTTCCGGGGTCTGCATCAGGTATTCGAAACCCGGCAGGTTCGGGAAGCACGCCATGGTGGCAAACATACCCTGGTGGGTGTGAGTGCCGTTGGAGAAGAAGCGGTCGAACAGCAGGCCTTCCTTGGACAGTTTGTCGAAGTACGGCGTGATATTGCCCGGACGCCCCAGGGCGCCCACCGAGTGACCGGCGAAGCTCTCCAATAGGATGACCACGACGTTTTTGATCGGCAGGGTTTTCTCGGCCGGTGGCGTGAAATCACGGCGCACGGCGGCGGTGTCGGTATCCACCAGCTTCTCTTGCGGCAGCACCAGCATGTCGCGCACGGTCTGGGTGGCCAGCGACTGTTCGAGGGTGGCCTTCCAGATGTTGGTGCGTTCTTCGGAGAAGCGCGACTTGGCTGCGGCGATCAGCGACAACGTGCCATTGAGGCCCAACTGGTTGGCGAAGTTCGAGTCGGTGGTGTAGACGTCACCCCAACGCAGCGGCGGGCCCTGGCGCAGGGTGCCACGGGCGGCGACCACGGCGACCAGCAGGCACACCACAAACACTGCGATTCGCGAATACCACGGCGCCACTTGGCGGGTGCCAATGCTGCCGCCGCTGAACGGGCCGCGTGGGCGCGTCGCGCGGTCGGCACCCTTGAAGGCCATGCTCAGGATCAGCGTGCCCACGGCCCAGGCCAGCAGGTAGCGCACCACCGGGAAACCGTACCAGAGCATGCTCATCACGGTTTTCGGGTCTTCCTTCACGTATTGGAAGACCAGGCCGTTGAGGCGCTGGTGGAATTCGCGGTAGAAGTCCATCTCCATCAGGCCCAGGAACAGCGCGATGCTGGAGGCCAGGGTCAGCCAGAAACGGAAGAACCCCCGCGCGGCCATGGCCCTCACGCTGAACAATGCCAGCAGCAAGGGGATCACCAAGTACACCACCAGGCGAATGTCCAGGCGCAGGCCGTTGGCGAACGCTTCCAGGAAGGTCGAGGCCGGTGTGTCGAGGATCATCTCGCGGTTGTACGCCAGCAGCGCCAGGCGCAGCAGGGAGAACATCACCATCATGACCAGCGCGCAAAGCAGCGTGTATGCCAGATGGGATTTGACGGTCGGTTGCAGCAGGCGATTAGAAGCTCGCTGCTGATTCAGGGCGTCCGGGTTTGCCATGTCGTTTCAGGACCCATTGGAAGTTTAAGTTGCGAAAGAGTGCAGTGGCGTCCGACCCTCGCCCAGGCTGGCTGGGGTAGGCGGTAAACGCGGTGGCGCAAATGGTGCCCGATCACTGCCGGCAACGCTATTAATTACTGAACGCGTGCCGCAATCCCGCCGCTGACGGCGCGTGAGATAGAGCCGTCGCCGGGAGATAAAGCCGGCGAATTGTCTTGGATGAGATGTGAAAATTTCGTACAGCGAATATTTCGACACACAATATTAAGGTATTCGCTGAAACCATTGTGGGAGAGGGCTTGCCCCCGATAGCGGTGGTTCAGCCACTGTTGTAAGGACTGATACACCGCTATCGGGGGCAAGCCCCCTCCCACATTTTCCGTGCCCGCTTCAGCTTGAGTGAAGCTGGCGCTCAGAAGCGCATGTTGCCCCGTGGCCCGGCGATCGCCCAGATGATCAGGCCCAGTACCGGCAGCAGCAGGATCAACAGAATCCACAGCACCTTGGCACCGGTGCTTGCGCCACTTTTGAACACATTGATGATCGCCCAGATATCCAGCGCGAGGATGATCAACCCGACCAGACCGTTGAAAGTGGAACCCATGGTGTCGCTCCTAAGTGAGGGCATGCCCTTGTAGGATAGCCAGCCCTGGCTGCGGTTCCGTTTTATTTCAGACGTGGACCGCGACCCGCAGCGCTTCCAGGGACGGCTCGCCCTTGATGCCAACTTCGGCGCACAGTTCCAGCACGCGCGGCAGGTCGTTGCCGTACACCAGCACGGCCTGGATCTCGTCATCCAGTGGCTGGCTGAGGTTCAGCAACACATAACCACCGTCTTCCGGGCTGAGCGCACTCATCTGGATCTGGATGCGATTGAGCGCGGTAAGGGCTTCGGTCTTGGCCAGTTGCTTGGGCTTGAGGTTAAACGCCACGCCGGGACCAAACGATGCAACGATCTGCGCAAACAGGTCGCCATAGGTGTCGGCCTGGAACAGCACGGTGTCCGGCAGGCTGCCGACCACTACCCACTCGCCCAACGGAATCGAGAACGTATCGTCGTAGTTGATGTCCGGGTTTGCCGCCAGAAACGCCACAGGGTCGGCGTAGGCCTGCGCCGCTTCCTCGGCGATGCGCGCCACCTCGTCGTCGCCCATGACGCCGGCGCTGATTTTACGGATGAGTTCGACGAGGGCGTTTTTCATGAAAGGGTCCTGTGGCGGGCTGGTTTTTGAGGGCGCGTAGCCTACACCAGTTTCTGCAACTGCGCCGCCGTATCCACCGCGCCCATGGTCTGTGCCGCTGCCAATGCGGTGGCGCCCTGGGCGTCGATAGCCTTGGGGTTGGCGCCCTGGCTGAGCAGGTAGTCGAGCATTTCGACGCGGTTGAACATCGCCGCCATCATCAACGCCGTGCGCCCGTCCGAGGATGACGCGTCAACCGGCGCGCCGCCTTCTATCAGCGCCTTGACCACGGGCAAATGGCCCTTGAACGCCGCACCGGCCATCGGCAGTTGATGCTTGTCATTGGCGATCTGCGGATCAGCCTTGAATTCCAGCAGCACTTTTACCGCGTCGGCGTGGCCGTGATAAGCGGCCAGCATCAGCAAGGTGTCACCATTGTGGTTACGCAGGTTGGCTGGCAAGCCCTTGGCCAGCAGCGCGGCCATCAGGGCGGCATCGCCTCTGCGCGCGACGTCGAAGACCTGTTCGGCAAATTCGGCGGCTTCGTCGTCAGTCATTTGTTTGGCGTGGTCCGACATGTGGGGGCTCCTTGTCTGGTAAGGCTTGGGGTACTGAAGAGTAGGCGCCCAGTGTCGCGAGGGAGTTCCCCACTGTCATGGTTTTTTTGTCGAAAGCGGCCATAGGCAGAATCAATAGCGGAACTGACCGCCCTGGATCTGCGCGAGCAACTGGACGGTGACGGGCACGTAACTGTCCGAACCGGGCAACCAGGCGTACACCGGGTCGGTGCCCGCCTTGTCCGGGTCGAACGCCTCCTCCTTGAGCCGCACTTTCTGGTACTTGAACGTGCCCGTCGTCTCCATCTTCATCTTGATCCGCAGGAACAGCGGCACCGCATAGTGCGGCAACTGGCCATGGGCGAATTGCAACAACTCGCGCATATCCAGGGCGGCCAGGGATTCGCTGGGGGTGATGGCGACCATGCCGGCGCGGCCATTGGTGTTTTCGATCTCGACACCGTAGGCCACCACTTCGGCGATCTGCGGGTGTTGCAGCAGGATGTTCTCAACCTCGGTGGTGGAGACGTTTTCACCTTTCCAGCGATAGGTATCCCCCAGGCGATCGACAAATTGCGCATGGCCAAAACCGATGCTGCGCAGCAGATCGCCGGTATTGAAGTAACGGTCGCCCTTTTCGAACACGTCGGTCAGCACCACCTTGCGGTTCTTTTCTGGGTCGGTGTAGCCGTCGAACGGCGCCTTTTCATCGATCCTGGCCAGCAACAGGCCCTGCCCGCCCGTTTGCACCTTGCGCATGAAACCATCGGCGCCACGCAGTGGCTCACCGCTGTCGTGGGCGTAGTCCACAAGCGCCCAGTGCTGCAGGCAGAAGCCGATGGTGTTGTCGAAATTCAACACATTGGTGAAGCCGATATTGCCGTCACTCGCGGCATACAGCTCACAGATATGCTCGACGCCAAAGCGTTGCTTGAACTGCGCCCATACGCCGGGCCGCAGGCCATTGCCGACCATCTTGGTCACGCGGTTGTCACGATCCTGGACGTTGGCGGGTTGGTCGAGCAGGTAACGGCACAGCTCACCGACATAACCGAGGGTGGTGGCGTTGAACTTGCGCACATCGTCCCAGAACTGGCTGGCGCTGAATTTGCGGCGAATCGCGAACCCCGACGCGCCGACAATCGCCGAGCCCCAGCACACGCAAAGGCCAGTGGCGTGGTACAGCGGCAAGGTGCAATACAGGACGTCGGCGGGGCCCATGTCGAGGGCGATACTGCCGAAGCTGACGGCGGTTTTGGTCCAGCGGCCATGTTTCATGATGCCGGCCTTGGGCAAGCCGGTGGTGCCGGAGGTGTAGATATAGAAGCACGGGTCGTTGAAAAATATCTGCTGGGAGCTGGCCGGGTTATCCGCCGCGCACTCGGCGCTGGCGGCCATCAGGTCGACATAGCCAGCAGGCACGGCGCTGCTGTGCTGATCCGCGACAAACCAGGTGCGGCCCGTCTCGATCGCCACTTGCTCGCGCACCGCCGTGTAGGCCGCCACCAATTCCGCCCCCACCACAATCGCCACCGGGTTGACCAGATTCAGGCTGTGAACCAGCGCCGCCTGGGTTTGCGCGGTATTGAGCATGGCGCAGATGCCGCCCAGCTTGGCCACGGCCAGCACGTTGAGCAGCAATTCTGGGCGATTTTCAATAAACAACGCCACTACATCGCCCTTGCGGATGCCCTGGCTGTGCAAGTGGTGGGCGATGCGGTTCGCACGCTGATTGGCGTCGCGGTAACTAAGCACGCTGTCGCCATACAACAACGCAGCACCGTCAGGGTTGCGCAAGGCTGCTTGCTCGAAATGCCAGCCCAGGCCACAGGGCTGCGCGGGGTCGGTGACATTGGCGGCACGCATGCCGCGGACCACCCGAGGCAAGGCCCGGACGATGGCGGGCACCTTACGCAGCAGCATGCGCCAGGTAATCATGTCGTTTTGCGGAGGGTTCATAGAGGAACGTCCTTTTTCTTATTCTTCGTGGAGGCCAGAAGCTCCGGCACTTTTGTAGGCAGCAAGCCAAATGCTCACGGGAAAATACGCCAGCCGTTCTTCGGCTGTACACGCGGGATTTGAAATGTTTTGTATCCCAGGCCGGCAACAGGCAACCGACAAACAGGGAATTTAGCGACACATCCACAGTCCTTATGAGTAACGATGCGCCCGCCTGGCCGGATCGAATAGCGCAAAATGCAGGATGCATGATGGCCACTCATGCAAATTGCACGAAATCAAAAATCCATATTTTTCACAACTCATTAATTTTAAAAGACTTATTATAAATTTGTAAGATGGCACAATCACTGCACCTATCACTCCATGCTTGCCAACTTGAGCCAACGGAGCTGATAGACATGAGCCTGATCCAAGATAAATTCGCCTCAGTATTCTCCCAATACGACGTCACCACTCAGCCACGCCCGGACGGAGGTATCCTGCTGACCCTGCGCAACAGCGAAGGTAAGCAGGTCAAGCGTTCGATCTCCTACCAGCAATTGCACACGGCCGATCAACTCACCTGGGTAATCAGCGCCATTCGCCGCGACCTGGCCGAACAAGCCAGCGACCTGCCGCAAATTTCGATGCTGCAAAGCCAGAACCGCTTTGCCCTGCCGACTTACCACTCGGCATAAGCCACACATAAAAAAGGGCCGCGACGCCATTCAGCGTCGCGGCCCTTTTTTATGAACTCAACACAGGCCCAGGCGGGCAGCTTCATTCATCGCTTGTACACGATTGTTGACGTGTAACTTGCCGTAGATGTTACGTAGGTGGAATTTCACCGCGGCTTGGGACGTTTCACGAATCCGGCTGATTTCCCAGATCGTCTTGCCTTCGGAGGCCCAGCGCAAGATCTCCAATTCGGTCGGGGTCAGAGGCTTGCCGGACAGGGCCAAGCGTTTTCTGACATCGGTGGGCACGCTCAACGGCGCGCCTGACGCTTCTGGATCACTCATCGCTTTCTCTCCTTCTTATTGGCTGATGCTTATCGCCTTTCGGATTCCTCCTATTGACAGGCGATATAAACATTGAGACCGGGGAGAGTTACATAATGCAGAGCGTTAGAGCGTAAGGCCGGTGATAAACAGCCAGGCCTTACAGATAAATAAGCCACTTCCCACAACAAATTCCAACTTGCCGGGGTTGAACATTCAAGTCGATTAAGACTAGTCATCCATCCCCGGAAAACCGGCAGCGATATCGTCCCCGCTGAACTCAGGCACCCCGCCGCTTGCCGTATGCGACAGGCGCAACATCACAAAATGTGGGTTCTCGCCCATATCGAACCAATGAGGCATGCCGGCCGGGATCACCAGCAGGTCATTTTTCTCACAGCGCACGCCGTACACATAGTCGCCAATGTGCAAGGCAAACAGGCCTTGGCCGGCGATGAAAAAGCGCACGTCATCTTCGCTGCAACGGCGCTCGGCGAGGAACTGATCGCGCAATGCCGCCTTCTGCGCAGGATCGCCGGGGACACGCAGCACGTCGACGCAGGCATAGCCGAGGGCGTCGATCTGCGGCCGGTACGCCGCGATCATGGCGGCGTCGTTCGCGCCTTTTTCAATAATGCCGGGCTGCCAGCGCTCGAATCGCACGCCATGCTCGGCCAGGGTCGACACGACATCCTCGAAGTGGGTCAGGACTTTGTTCGGGGTGTCCGGTGTGGCGACGTGGTAAACAGCTACATAACTCATAGGACAGTTCCTTGGTTCTGCTCGTGCAATCGAAAGCCGATGATAAGGGCGGCGGCCAGGGCCGCAACGCTGGCGATACTGAAGGTCAGGGTCGGCCCCAACAGGTTCCAGCTGTAACCGGCATACAACGCACCCAGCGCGCCGCCCGTGCCGGCCAAGGCCGCGTATAACGCCTGGCCCTGGCCTTGCTGGCGGGCGCCGAAGCTGCGCTGCACAAAGGCAATCGCCGCCGCATGAAAGCTGCCGAAGGTGGCCGCGTGCATCACCTGCGCCAACAGCAGCACCCAGAAAAACTCAGCGAACGCGCCCAACAACAACCAGCGCAGCGCCGCCAACAGGAAACTCGCCATTAACACCCGGCGCAGCGAAAAGCGCGTGAGGATGCGGCTCATGCCCAGGAACATCAACACTTCCGCCACCACCCCGAGGGCCCACAGCATGCCGATCACACCACGGCTGTAGCCCAAGTGTTCCAGGTGCAGGGTGAGAAAGGTGTAATACGGCCCATGGCTCATTTGCATCAACGCCACGCAGGCATAAAACGCCAGGACGCCGGGGCTGCGCAACTGCTTGAGGAAGCCTTCGCCGGCCAAGCGAGGGCCGTGGTTCGCGGGCTGCGCGTTCGGCACCCACAGGCTGGCAGCGATGATGCCGGCCATGATCACCACGACCACCACCGGGTAAATATCCAGGCTCAGCCAGTCGAACAGGCGGCCCATGATCACCACCGTGAGGATGAACCCGATGGAGCCCCACAGGCGGATCTGGCTATAGCGCGAGGTCTGCTGGTGCAGGTGGGCCAGGGTGATCACTTCAAACTGCGGCAGCACCGCATGCCAGAAAAACGCATGCAGGCCCATGACCAGGGCCAGCCAGGCGTAGGTCTTGCTGACGAAAATCAGCGCAAAACTCACCAGGGTACATACCGCACCAACGCGCACGATGGCCAGGCGTCGGCCGGTGTAGTCGCCCAGCCAGCCCCACAGATTGGGGGCCACGCAGCGCATCAGCATGGGGATGGCCACCAGCTCGCCGATACGCGCGCTGGAGAACCCCAGGTGATCGAAGTACAGCGCCAGGAATGGCGCCGTCGCCCCCAGCAGGGCGAAGTAGAAGAGGTAGAAGCTGGAGAGTCGCCAGTACGGGAGGGCTGGCGTCATGCAAGGGGCCGCTTCGCGGCCCCACGCGAGCAAACTCGCTCGCCATACACCGTCACAGCTGGCCCAGCACCGGGGTACTCACGCGCACATCGGCGTTTTGCCCACGGTTGCGCAGCAGGTGATCCATCAACACGATGGCCATCATCGCTTCGGCGATCGGCGTGGCACGGATGCCGACGCACGGGTCGTGGCGGCCCTTGGTGATCACGTCCACCGGGTTGCCATATACATCGATCGAACGGCCCGGAGTGGTGATGCTCGACGTGGCCTTGAGCGCCAGGTGCGCAACGATCGGCTGACCGGAGGAAATACCGCCGAGGATGCCGCCCGCATTGTTGCTGAGGAAGCCCTGCGGGGTCAGTTCATCGCGATGCTCGGTGCCGCGCTGGGACACGCAGGCGAACCCGGCGCCGATTTCAACGCCTTTGACGGCGTTGATGCTCATCAGCGCGTGGGCCAGTTCAGCGTCCAGGCGGTCGAAGATCGGCTCGCCGAGGCCTGGTTTCACGCCCTCGGCGACCACGGTGATTTTCGCCCCGACCGAATCCTGGTCGCGGCGCAACTGGTCCATATAGGCTTCCAGCTCAGGCACTTTGTCCGGGTCCGGGCAGAAAAAGGCGTTGTCATCGACGCTGTCCCAGGTCTTGAACGGGATTTCGATCGGGCCCAGCTGGCTCATGTAGCCACGGATAACGATGCCCTGGGTCGCCAGGTATTTCTTGGCGATGGCACCGGCGGCCACGCGCATCGCGGTTTCGCGGGCCGAGCTACGGCCGCCGCCACGGTAGTCGCGTTCGCCGTATTTGTGGTGGTAGGTGTAGTCCGCGTGGGCCGGGCGGAACAGGTCCTTGATCGCCGAGTAGTCCTTGGACTTCTGGTCGGTGTTGCGGATCAGCAGGCCGATGGCACAGCCGGTGGTGCGACCTTCGAACACGCCGGAGAGTATCTCGACTTCATCGGGTTCCTGGCGCTGCGTGGTGTGGCGGCTGGTGCCGGGCTTGCGGCGGTCGAGGTCACGCTGCAGGTCTTCCAGGGACAGCTCGAGGCCGGGCGGGCAGCCGTCGACAATGGCGACCAACGCCGGGCCATGGCTTTCGCCCGCGGTGGTGACAGTGAACAGCTTGCCGAAGGTATTGCCGGACATGCAGGGCGCTCCGTGAAATCAGTTGTAATCACTCAGCAGTGATAACCAAGCTCGCCAGTATACGCGGGCCAACCGACTAGTTCATCCTCGAAACCTTACCGGTAGACGTTGGTCGAACCGGCACCTCCTGAATGATGGCGCGATGATGTTTCGAGTTTTGCTGTTTACCCTCTCCCTGTTCACTGCCGTAACCCATGCGGCGTCCCCCGTGGTGTTGCAACGGCCCATCAGCCTCGACACCGGCAACGGCGAGCTGTTCGGCTCGCTGCTGCTGCCGCAGTCCGACAAACCGGTGCCGGTGGTGCTGATCATTGCCGGCTCCGGCCCGACCGACCGCAACGGCAACAGTGCCGACGGCGCGCGCAACGACAGTCTCAAGCGCCTGGCCTGGGTGCTGGCTCGGCATAACATCGCCAGCGTGCGCTACGACAAACGCGGCGTGGCGGCCAGCCTGGCCGCCACCCCCGATGAACGCAACCTGACCCTCGACGCCTACGTGGCCGACGCCGTGGCCTGGGGCAAGCTGCTCAAAGCCGACAAGCGCATGGGCCCGCTGATCGTGCTGGGCCATAGCGAAGGCGCGCTGGTGGCTGCGCTGGCGGCACCGCAACTCGACCCGGCCGGGGTGATTTCCCTGTCCGGCAGCGCCCGTCCGGTCGATCAGGTGATCCGCCAGCAACTGGCCGGTCATCTCCCCCCGGCCCTGCAGTTGCGCAGCAATGAAATCCTCGACCACCTCAAGGCAGGCCAAGTAGATGCCGATGTGCCTGACCCACTGCTGGGCATTTTCCGACCCAGCGTGCAGCCGTATCTGATCAGCCTGTTTCGCGCCGATCCCTCGGCCGCCTTTGCCAAGTTGCGCATGCCGGCACTGATCATCCAGGGCACCAACGATTTCCAGGTGGGTGTGGGCGATGCCCGGCAATTGAAGAACGCCAAGCCCGATGCCGAACTGACGGTGATCGAAGGCATGAACCATGTGATGCGCATCGTGCCCAATGAGGTGAAGCAACAGTTGGAGTCGTACAACGACCCGCAATTACCCCTCGCCGCCGAGCTGGGAACCCGCCTGGTGCGCTTTATCGACGGACTTCAACCCCGTTAACCGACTAATTGCCTCCAGTACTGGGAAAAACGGCCGATAAGCCCAACGTCGACAGCAAAAAGCCTGTCGACTGGCTGGGCTTGGACAGGATCGCGCCGCATGACTAACACCGAAGCAACACCAGAACCTACCGCCGACACCCCGGCGGAAGACACCGAGGTCGTCGACGCGACGCCCCTGCCGTGGGCGGACGTGCAGGCCGAACATTTCAAAATGCTGCGTCTGGCGCCTCTGACCATCGACCGCGCCACAGGGGTACGGCCTTTGCGGTTTGTGCAATTTGGCTATGTCGAGCGCCATGACCACCATCACAGCCTGCTGCGTATGGTCATCCAGTTGCCGGGCCAACGGGTGCGCCGCGAGCAGAATCACCTGGACATCTGGGTCGATCACGATAAACACCGTGTGCATTTCGGCCCGGGCAATAGCCTCGAAATCGAACCGGCCAACCGTGGCATCGGCCGCTTCCTGGTCGCCCAAGGTGCCGCGTGGGCGAAGAAGAAGTGGTCGCACTACCGCGTCGACGGTGTGGACCTGTCCAACAAGGACGCCCTAAACGAAGCCACACGCCTGCGCCGCGATCATTTCTTGCGTATCCAGGGTTTTGATGTGGCCTACGCCGACGTGCAGCATCTGAAGGGCAACGTGCAGCCCGGCAAGGTCAGCGACGTGCTCGATAGCTGGAACACCGAGAAAGTGCAGTTCGTGGAAATCCTTGAAGCCGCGCAAATGCTGCAACAGGCCGAGCAGAACCTGATGGAGCAGGAAGTGAAGCTGCGCAAGGAAGAGGAAAAGGTCACCAAGTTCAAGCGTGAGGACAGCGGGCTGCGCTTCACCATCACCTGTCTGGTGGCGTTTACCGTGTTTCAGGCCGGGTTGTTGATCTGGATTGCCACCCACCGGTGATGTGGGAGGGGCTTGCTCCCGATAGCGGTGCATCAGTCAATGCATTCAGTGACTGACACGCCCTCATCGGGGGCAAGCCCCCTTCCACCGTTATCAGCGAGGTCGGTTAAACCCTGGCGGCAAATACCGCCTGATGGTTGCGGCACTGCTCCGCCGTGAGCATGAACACCCCGTGCCCACCGCGCTGGAACTCCAGCCAGGCGAAGTCCACTTCCGGGTACAGCGCCTCGACATGCACCTGGCTGTTGCCCACTTCGACGATCAACAAGCCCTTCTCGGTCAGGTGGTCCGCCGCTTCGGCCAGCATCCGCCGTACCAGGTTCAAGCCATCGTCGCCGCAGGCCAGGCCCAGTTCCGGTTCGTGCTGGTACTCGTCCGGCATGTCGGCAAAGTCTTCGGCGTCCACATACGGTGGGTTGGACACGATCAAATCGAAGCGCTGGCCTGGCAAACCATCAAAGCCATCGCCCTGCACGGTATACACACGCTCGTCGGCGCCATGGCGCTCAATGTTCTGGTTGGCCACTTCCAACGCTTCAAACGACACGTCCCCCAACACCACTTCGGCGTCCTGGAACTCGTAGGCACAGGCGATGCCGATGCAACCAGAGCCGGTACACAGGTCAAGAATGCGTGCCGGCGGCTGGTCCAGCCAGGGTTCGAAGCGGTTTTCGATCAGTTCGCTGATCGGTGAGCGCGGGATCAGCACGCGCTCGTCAACGATAAACGACATGCCGCAGAACCAGGCTTCGCCAATCAGGTAGGCTGTCGGCACCCGCTCATGGATGCGACGGTGGAGCAGCCGTTGCAGGTGGGCAACTTCCTCTTCTTCCAGGTTGCAATCGAGGTAGCCGTCGGCGATTTCCCAGGGCAGATGCAAGGCGCCGAGCACCAATTGCCGGGCGTCGTCCCAGGCATTGTCGGTACCATGCCCGAAAAACAGCTCTTCCCCATGGAAACGGCTGACAGCCCAACGGATATGGTCGCGCAAGGTGCGCAGGCGGGAAGTGATCACGGGGGCAGACTCCTGGAAAAAACGACTGGCGATTCTAACAGCCTTCGTCTGTAGCGACGATGTACGAAAAGCCTCAGCCGTATGTCGGATTTCATCCAATTTGCCATCATCGCGTCAAACAAGCGCACCTCTTGACATGGCTGCACGCCAGCAACGGCGTAGCTTACGATGGTAGCGATTCACAGAACCGCTCAGCCAGTGGACAATGGCGCAAAAGCCCCCCTCACAGGAGCCCCCAGAATGTCCGTTCCAAAGACGATGTTTCAAATCAGCGGTCGAGGTTACGCGGCGGCCAATCTCAGCCATGCGACCCTCGTGATCATCGATGCGCAGAAGGAATACCTCAGCGGTCCACTCGCCCTCACGGGCATGGACGCGGCGGTCGGCAATATCAAGCAACTGGTCGCCGCGGCGCGCAACGCCGGTCGCCCGATTGTGCATGTGCGCCACCTGGGCACCGTGGGCGGCCTGTTTGACCCGCAAGGCGAGCGCGGCGAGTTCATTCCCGGCCTGGAGCCTATGGGCGACGAAACCATCATCGGTAAACTGCTGCCCAGCGCGTTCCACGGCACCGGCCTGGAAAAACACCTGCAGGACCTCGGTCCTCTGGACCTGATCGTCTGCGGTTTCATGAGCCACTCCAGCGTCAGCACCACCGTGCGCGCCGCCAAGAACCTGGGCTTTCGTTGCACCCTGGTGGAAGACGCCTGCGCCACCCGCGACCTGCCGTACAAGGGCGGCGTCCTGAGTGCCGAGCACGTGCAACAAACCGAAATGGCCATCATGGCCGACAACTTCGCTACCCTCGCCTTGACCAAAGACCTGATCTGATTGCCCTGGGATGAGCGGCGCGGCCGATTCGAGGCCCCGCTCATCTGCAAATGCCTGTCATTTGCTGCAATTACCTCTGGCACCGGAACAACCTGTGTATCTTCCGGTCGAAGGGCCGATACCCTGGAGGAAAGGTCGGAATGAAGATATCCGATGGTTTTGATGCTCGTCGCTTGCGCCCCAAGGGCCGGAGCAACTGGCGTCTGCGCCTGGCAACCGGCATTGCCGCGCTGCTGGCGATAATAGGTGTGCTGCTGGCGGTCGCCGGCGGCGCTGGTTTGTCGGGACATTCCCCGGCGCTGGGCGAACTGAATACCAGCCCCGGCGGCTCGGCGATTCTGTTGGTGATCGGCCTGTTGGTGCTGTGGTTCGGCGTGTGGTTGTGGCGCCGTAGCCGGCGCCGGATGCACCAGCCATTGGAGCTGAACATCGCCTCGCACTTGATGAAAAAACACGACTGATGGCGTTTGGATAGCGTTTCCTACGCCCCGGCCGCCGCGATTTAGGTAAACTGCCCGCCCCTCGCGGAGGCTGACATGCAAGACGACGATTTTTCCCTGTTCAAAAACGAGCTGCGCGGCGTCAAGCCGATCAAGCACGACCGCGCCGAGACCGGCAAACCCAAGACTGATCGGGCGCAGATCGCCAAGCTGCGCCAGGCCGCGACCGTGCGCACCGATGCCACCACCGTGGACGGCCTGTCGGACCAGTTCGTCATCGACGTCGGCCCCGAAGACGAGTTGATGTGGGCCCGCGACGGCGTGCAGGAAAGCCAGATGCGCAAGCTCAAGGTTGGCCAGATTCCGTTCGAAGGCAGCCTCGACCTGCACGGTATGAATGTGGAAAAAGCCCGGGAAACCCTCTGGGCATTCCTCGCCGAAGCCACCAAGTTCGAAATCCGCTGCGTGCGCGTCACCCACGGCAAGGCCGTGCGCCTGGACGGCAAGCGGCCGATGATCAAGAGCCACGTCAACACCTGGCTGCGCCAGCATGCCCAGGTGCTCGGCTTTACCTCTTGCCAGGCCCGCCATGGTGGCGCGGGAGCGGTGTACGTGATGCTCAAGCGCACCATGATGGAAGGGCGCGACGAGTAACAAGTGCCATCGTCAGGCTTGCAGCGATGTGTCGGCCACCGTACCCTTGCGCTTTGCGAAAATCCCACAGGTAGTTTCATGTCCCTGGAACAGAATTACACCGCGATCCTCGGCCAACTCGGCGAGGACGTTACCCGCGAGGGCCTGCTCGACACGCCAAAGCGTGCCGCCAAGGCGATGCAGTACCTTTGCCGCGGCTATGAACAGACACTGGAAGAAGTCACCAACGGTGCCTTGTTCAGCTCCGACAACAGCGAAATGGTGCTGGTCAAGGACATCGAGTTGTACTCGCTGTGCGAACACCATCTGCTGCCGTTTATCGGCAAGGCCCACGTCGCGTATATCCCGAGCGGCAAAGTACTGGGCCTGTCAAAGGTCGCACGGATTGTCGACATGTATGCGCGCCGCCTGCAGATCCAGGAAAACCTCAGCCGCCAGATCGCCGATGCCGTGATGCAAGTGACCGGCGCGCTGGGCGTGGCCGTGGTGATCGAAGCCAAGCACATGTGCATGATGATGCGCGGTGTGGAGAAACAGAATTCGTCGATGATCACCTCGGTGATGCTGGGTGAGTTCCGCGAAAACGCGGCGACCCGCAGCGAGTTCCTCAGCCTGATCAAGTAATCGGCTGGGTAGGAAAAAGCCGGCGTTCATCGCCGGTTTTTTTTCGCCCCCGTAAATCAAGTAAGATGCGGCCCTCTGTTCTGGGCAAGAGGTTTCAGCCATGTTCGTCAAAGCACTTCGAGTGGGCCTCGGCCACGTCATCATCGCGGGCGACTTCATTACCCGCCCACGCAAAAAGCAGCGCCCCGCCGAACAGCAGGCGCAGGTCAACGCGGCTGCCAAAGAACTGACCCTGTATCAGTTCCACGCTTGCCCGTTCTGCGTGAAGACCCGTCGTACCCTGCATCGCCTGAATGTGCCGGTAGCGTTGAAGGATGCGAAGAACAACGAACAGGATCGCCAGGCCCTGCTGGAGCAAGGCGGCAAGATCAAAGTGCCGTGCCTGCGCATCGAAGAGAATGGCCAGACCACCTGGATGTATGACTCCAAGGCGATCATCGATTACCTGGACAAGCGTTTCGCTGCCATCTGACAGACCTGCGCATTTCCACTGTGGGAGGGGGCTTGCCCCCGATGAGGGAGTGTCAGTCGCCGAATACATCGACTGACACTCTGCTATCGGGGGCAAGCCCCCTCCCACATTTAGTTCGGTGTTGGCAAATCCAGGTCCAGATCCAGTAACGCAGAACCCAGGCATTTGCCACGGGCATCCAGCGCCAGCGAGCGGGTCACACCGCCGCGCAAGATCCCCGGCAACCAAGGCGATCATCGATTACCTGGACAAGCGTTTCGCCGCCATCTGACAGGCCTATGCAGATCCACTGTGGGAGGGGGCTTGCCCCCGATGAGGGAGTGTCAGTCGCCGAATACATCGACTGACACTCTGCTATCGGGGGCAAGCCCCCTCCCACATTTAGTTCGGTGTTGGCAAATCCA
>NZ_JAFCVO010000022.1:0-59076 GCF_049897085.1 Pseudomonas sp. PSPC3-2 | reverse complement strand
CAGATCCACTGTGGGAGGGGGCTTGCCCCCGATGAGGGAGTGTCAGTCGCCGAATACATCGACTGACACTCTGCTATCGGGGGCAAGCCCCCTCCCACATTTAGTTCGGTGTTGGCAAATCCAGGTCCAGATCCAGCAATGCAGAACCCAGGCATTTGCCATGGGCATCCAGCGCCAGCGAGCGGGTCACACCGCCGCGCAAGATCCCGGGCAACACGAAGTTCAGCGCCTGAACATTGGGCAACTCATAGCGCCGTACCGGCGCCGCACCCGGTTCCAACAAACCGGCGAAGAACGCCGCCACACGCTCGGCCGTGAGCTGTTCGCAGAGCAGCGGATAATCCTCGGCGCGATAAGCAATGATCGAGATATTCGACGTGTCGCCCTTATCCCCGGTGCGGGAATGGGCCAGGGTATGCAGCTTCATGCTTCGATCCTCGGGTTGACTGCGTCACGCGGCAACAACAACGATGCCACCGCCACCACCTGGCGCACACTCTTGCTGGCTCCACCGCCGCCGGACGGGCCGTTGGTGTAGAGGGTTTCCACTTCATTGCCGACCCGCACCGCTTCGCTGCGTTCCTCACAGCGCGCTGCCACGCGCAGGCGCACTTCCCACGGCTCGACGCTGCTGCGCGGACCATGCAGCGAGTCCATGCCGATCAACTCGGCGCGCACGTCCTGCATCTCCACGCCCATCAGTTCCAGGCGCTTGAGCACCACCTCCCGCGCCAGTTGGGCGCGTGCGACGGCCCCCGGTCCGCCGTAGGACATCTGCCCCTCGCCGATCCATCCGTCCAGATAACCCACGCTGACTTTCAGCCGCTCCGGCCGTGCCCGTCCGGCAGCGCCCCGGGCGCGTACCCGGTCGACGCTTTCCTCGACAAAGCTCACACCGGAAAAGTCGGCGGTGACATCCGGCGTCAGGTATGCCGCCGGGTCATGCACTTCGTAGATCAGTTGCTCAGTACACGTGGCGCGGCTGACGCGCCCGCCGGACCCGCTCACTTTGGTGATCACGGCGTTGCCCTCGGCATCGATCTCGGCCAAGGGGAAGCCCAGGCGCGCCAGGTCGTCCACGTCCTTGAACCCGGGATCGGCGAAATAGCCACCGCTGACCTGCCCCGCGCATTCGAGCAAATGCCCGACCAGCGTGCCACGCCCCAGGCGCAGCCAGTCGTGCGCCGCCCAACCGAACTCAAACATCTGCGGCGCCAGGAACAACGAGGGGTCGGCAACACGCCCGGTGATCACCACATCGGCCTCGGCGCGCAACGCATCCAGAATGCCATCGACGCCCAGGTAGGCGTTCGCGGAAATCAGCCGCGCGCCCAGCGAGCCGAGCGTCTGGCCGTTATCCAACACCTGCTCGGGGCGCAACACGTCGAGCACATCATCACCCACCACCGCCACGACCTTGAGGGCCAGGCCCAGTTCGCTGGCGATGCGCCGCACTTCACGGGCCGCCGACACCGGGTTGGCCGCGCCCATATTGGTGATCACCCGCAAGCGCCGGCGACCTTCATGCTCGCCGACAAAGGGCAGCACCCGGCGCATGCGTTCACTCAGCAGCGGGTCATACCCGCCCTGCGGATCGCTGATGCGCGCCTGTTGCGCCAAGGCGATGGTGCGTTCGGCCAGGCATTCGAAGACCAGATAATCCAGGTCACCCTGTTCGGCCAGTTCCACGGCAGGTTCGATACGGTCGCCGGAGTAGCCGGCGCCGGAACCGATGCGCAAGGTTTTCATCTCAAAACACTCCCAAGAGCAACGCCGTCAGGGTCATCAACACCGACGCGGCGAACAGAAACGGAATGGTGAAGCGCTGGTGATCGGCCAGTTCGATCTTGCACAGGCCCACCAACAGGAAGGTCGCGGGGGTCAGCGGGCTGACCGGGAAACCAGTGGTGTGTACGCCGAGCAATGAGGCCTGGGCCACTTGCAGGGGGTCTACGCCCAGGGCCTTGCCGACTTCGGCGATCACCGGCATCACGCCGAAATAGTAGGAATCGGGGTCAAACAACATGCTCAGCGGCATGGAAATAAAGCCCACCACCGCCGGGATCAACTTGCCATGGCCGGCCGGAATCTGCGCCACCGCCACTTCGGCAATCGCCTTGAGCATGCCGGTGCCTTGCATGATGCCGGTGAAAACCCCGGCGGCGAGCAGGATACTGGCCATGGTCAGCGCCGTTTTTGCATGGGCGTCGATGCGTGCACGCTGGGCGTCGACATTCGGGTAGTTGATGCACAGCGCGACCACGGTACCGAGCATGAACATCACCACCGGGTCGACCCAGCCGGCAATCATCACCACCATGACCAGCACGGTCAGGAGCAGGTTGACCCAGAACAGCCGTGGGCGACGCAGCTTGATGTCGTCGTCGCTGAGCACCCGTTGCGGCATGGCGTCCACCGTCGAACCGGCGCCCAGGCCCAGGCGTTTTTCCTCACGATGACCAAGCCACCAGGCGCAGGCGAAGACGAAGATCAAGCCGACGATCTGCACCGGGATCAGCGGCTGGAACAGGTCCGCCACCGGCACATGCAGCGCGGCCGACGAGCGCAGTACCGGGCCGGTCCACGGTAGGAAGTTGACCCCGGCGGCCATCGCGCAGACGCAGGCGAGGATGCGTTTGTCGATGCCCAGCCGCGTATACAGCGGCAGCATCGCCGGCACCGTCACCAGAAACGTCACCGCGCCGGAGCCGTCCAAGTGAACCAGCAGGGCCAGGGTCGCGGTGCCAACGACAATGCGCGTAGGGCGCGTCCCTACTGTGCGCAGGATGCGATCGATGATGGGGTCCAGCATGCCGGCATCGGTCATGATCCCGAAAAACAGGATCGCGAACACAAACATGCCCACCACCGGGGCGACGTTCTTGATACCGGTAATGACGAAGGCACTGGTTTGCAGGCCGAACCCGCCGAGCAGCGCGGCGATGATCGGTAAGGCGATCAGCGCCACCAGGGGCGAGAGGCGTTTGCTCATGACGGCAGCGAGCAAGCAAAGGATGGTAATGACACCCAGGGTAGCGAGCATGGGTTACTCCAGAGCGGCCTTGGTGGCCGGTTATTGTTTTCCCTGGAGTATTGGAAGCGCGTTAGACTTTGTAAATTGGAATATTCACCGGTTAGTGTTCGGAAAAACAAAATGAAGAATTCAATCCAACACATCCAAGCCTTCCTCACCGTCGCGCGCGCCGGCAGCTTTACCAAGGCGGCCAACGAACTGCACCTGTCGCCGTCCGCGCTCACCGTGCAAGTTCAGCAACTGGAGGACTGGCTCGGCGTCGCCCTGCTCGACCGCAGCCCGCGGCATGTGAGCATCACCGCCGCCGGCCAGGAGGCGCGCGGGCCGATGGAAAAACTGCTGCTGGACCTGGACAACATCGTCACCGGCTCCCGCGACCTCGCCGCCCTGCGCCGGGGCGTGGTGACTATCGCCGCCCTGCCCTCGGTCTGCGCAGGCGCCCTGCCGCCCGCGCTGCGCCTGTTTCGCGAACACTTCGCCGGGATCGACGTGCGCCTGCATGACTTGGTGGCCCACCGCATTCATGCCCAGGTGCGCTCGGGCGAAGTGGACTTCGGCATCGGCGTGCGCGCACGACTGAGCCACGGACTGGCGTTTGTGCCGGTGCTCAATGATCGGTTATGCGCGTTTGTCCCGCTGAATCATCCGCTCGCCCGCCATCGGGCGTTGACCCTGGAGCAACTGGCGGATCAGCCGATCATCCTGACCGGGCGCGACAGCAGCGTGCGCGAGCACGTCGAGGCGTTATTTGATCAGACACGCCTGACGATGAACGCAGGCATGGAGGCCAATTACATGTCGACCGTACTGGCACTGGTGCGTCAGGGGCTGGGGATCAGTGTGCTGCCCGAATCAGCGGCGGACAGCCTGGAAGGGTTGAAGCGCATCGCCATCGACCATCCCGACGTGAACCGGGAGATCGGGCTGATCAGTCGCAGCGGGATGGGCCTGAGCCCAGCCGCACAGCGCTGTTTCGACTTACTGCATGAGCAATTATCCGACACACCGCTGAATTAAATGTGGGAGGGGGCTTGCTCCCGATAGCGGTGGTTCAGTCATGCATCAGGTGACTGACACGGCCCTATCGGGAGCAAGCCCCCTCCCACAGTTGACCGAGTGAGTCAGTCGAGCATGGCCACATGTTTGGGATGGCTGGCCACCCGCTTCAGCCACGCCTGCACAGCCGGGTAAGGCGTCAAGTCAAAACCGCCCTCATGCGCCACATGGGTGTAGGCATACAGCGCAATATCGGCAATCGAATACTGCTCGCCCACCAGGTACGGCGTGCTTTGCAACTGACGCTCCATCACCTTCAACGCCTTGTAGCCGCCCTTGTGACTGGTGGTGTATTCGTCGAGGCGATCCTGCGGCATGCCCAAATACAGCTGGATAAACCGCGCCACCGCAATATACGGCTCATGGCTGTACTGCTCGAAGAACTGCCACTGCAACACCTGGGTGCGCAGGCGCGGTTCGGTCGGCAGAAACTCGCTGCCATCGGCGAGGAAGTTGAGGATCGCGTTGGATTCCCACAGGCAGGTGCCGTCTTCAAGTTCCAGCACCGGGATCTTGCCGTTGGGGTTCTTGGCCAGGAACTCAGGGGTCTCGGTGCCGCCGTTGAGGATGTCGACATCCACCCATTGATACGGAATGCCCAACAGGTTGAGCATCAATTTGACCTTGTAGCAGTTGCCCGACTTGTGATCGCCATAAACCTTGTACATGGGGCTCCCCTTATGCCGCTTGCGCGTGCTGTGCTTGACGGACCACTGCGGCCAGGCGCTTGAGACCTTCGTCCAAACGGGACGGGTCGATATGGCTGAAATTGAGCCGCAGTGAGCCAAGGTGCTGGTCCGGCTCGGAAAAAAACGGTTCACCGGGCATGAACGCGACGTTCTGATCGAGCGCAGGTGCCAACAAGGTGCGGGTATCGAGCGGTTGTTTCAAGGTCAGCCAGAAGAATAATCCACCCTGGGGCACCTGCCAGTCCGCCAGGTCGTTGAAATGTCGCACCAATGCGGCCTGGAATGAGTCCCGGCGCTGGCGATAGAAACTGCGCAGTTCCACCAGGTGCTGTTGATACTTCTCGCTGCCGATCCACTGCATCGCCTGCCACTGGCCGATGCGATTGGTGTGCAGGTCGGCCGACTGCTTGAGCTTGAGCAGGTGCGGGAACAGGTCGGGGCTGGCGATCAGGTAGCCGACGCGCAAACCGGGCAACAATGTTTTGGACACGGTGCCGGTGTAGATCCAACTGGCCTTTTTCAGACGGCCGGCGATGGGCTGTGCACTGCCGCCGTCAAAGGTCAGTTCGCGGTAGGGTTCGTCTTCGATCAGGGTCACGCCGAACTCGTCGAGCAACGCCGCGACGGCTTCGCGCTTGGCCTCGCTGTAACGCACGGCCGACGGGTTCTGGAACGTCGGGATCAGGTAGATGAACGCCGGGCGGTGACGTTCGACACTGGAGCGCAGCGCGGCCAGGTCCGGGCCGTCGGCTTCCAGTTGCACGGTGAGACACTCGGCGCAGAACAGTTGGAAAATCTGCAGCGCGGCCAGGTAGGTCGGGCCTTCCAAGAGAATTTTCGTGCCCTTGTCGATATACAGCTTGGCCGCCAGGTCCAGGGTCTGCTGGGAGCCGCTGACCACCAGCACCTGGCTGGCCTGGCACGGCACGCCCAATGCGCGCGCCTCGGCGGCCAGCAATTCACGCAGCTGCGGCTCGCCTTCGCTCATGCCGTATTGGCCGATATTCAACGGCATGTCGTCCCAGTTCAACGCAGGCAACATCGCTTCGGCAGGCAGCCCGCCGGCGAACGACATCACTTCCGGGCGCTGTGCCGCCGCGAGGATTTCACGGATCAGGGAGCTTTTGAGGCGTGTAACACGTTCTGAGAAGGCCATAGAGTCACCGGTAGCAAAGCCTGTGGGAAATACGTCAAACTGGTTGACCGAAATTACGACGGCTTCAGTGGATACGTCAATATGCTTGACCTTAAAAACCAGACCAGCCAGCAAAAAGCTATGGAGGCGTTCTTCTTCGGCTACCAGGCGTTCACCGCCAAGGCCGACGAAATGCTGGAGCGCCGTGGCCTGAGCCGGGTGCATCAGCGCATCGTGTTTTTTATCGCGCGCTACCCCGGCCTGAACGTGAAAGAACTGCTGAAATTGCTCGGTGTGAGCAAGCAGGCGCTGAACATGCCGCTGCGCCAATTACAGGAAATGCACCTCGTCGAAAGCGTCGCGTCCGAGACCGACAAGCGCAAACGCCTGCTGGAATTGAGCACCGAAGGCCTGCGCTTCGAGCAATCGTTACGCCGTGAACAGGTGAAGCTGTTGCAGCGCGCCTTCAATGAGGCGGGGGAAGAAGCGGTGAACGGCTGGCTGGCGGTCAATCTGGCGCTGAGTGCGGTGAATTAGCCTTTCATCCCTTTTTGCGCAGGCAATCGAAAACATTATTTGCTTTATTTGTATACAAAAGCATAATTCGCTTCGTGCGAGTTCCTGACCTATTAGTCAACAAAACCCGCCAGTACCTCACAGCGCCTAAGCGCTGGCCATAACAATAAAATGCTTGAGGAGTACTCGCTGTGGATAGCCGCAAATCCGAAGCCCCGCTGGACCTCGCCCCGCCGGACCTCTCCCTCACGAACCCTGGCTGGCTGGAACGCCTGTTCAAACTGCGCTTGCATGGCACCACAGTGAAGACCGAATTGATCGCAGGTCTCACAACGTTCATCACCATGGCCTACATCATCTTCGTCAACCCGAACATCATGGCCGACGCCGGGATCGATCACGGTGCCGCGTTCGTCGCCACCTGCATCGCCGCCGCGCTGGGGTGCCTGCTGATGGGCTTGTACGCCAACTGGCCGGTGGGCCTGGCGCCGGGCATGGGTTTGAACGCGTTCTTTACCTACACCGTGGTCGGGACCATGGGCTACACCTGGGAGACGGCACTCGGTGCGGTGTTTATCTCCGGCGTGTTGTTCATGCTGCTTACGCTGTCGCGCATCCGTGAATGGCTGCTCAACAGCATTCCGGTGAGTCTGCGCCACGCGATGGGCGCCGGTGTGGGGTTGTTCCTCGGGGTGATCGGCCTGAAAACCGCCGGCATCATCGTCGACAGCCCGGCCACCCTGATCAAGCTCGGTTCGCTGCACGAACCGGCGCCGTTGCTGGCGGCCATCTGCTTTCTACTGATCGCGATCCTCAGCTACCACCGAGTGTTTGGCGCGATCCTCATCAGCATCATCGCCGTGACCCTCGCCGGCTGGGGCCTGGGCCTGGTTCACTACAACGGCATCCTCTCCTCCCCGCCGAGCCTGGCGCCGACCTGGCTGGCCATGGACGTGAAGGGTGTGTTCAATGTGAGCATGATCAGCGTGGTATTTGCCTTTCTGTTTGTACACATGTTCGACACCGCCGGGACCCTGATGGGCGTCGCGCAGCGCGCCGGTCTGGTGAACGCCGACGGCAAGATCCACAACCTGTCCCGTGCGTTGAAGGCTGACAGCGCCTCCAGTGTATTCGGCGCCATGGTCGGCGTGCCGCCGGTGACCAGCTATGTGGAAAGCGCCGCCGGTGTCGCCGCCGGCGGCCGTACCGGGCTGACCGCCGTGACCGTGGGCGTGCTGTTTGTGGCGGCGATGTTTTTCGCGCCGTTGGCCGGCATGATTCCGGCTTACGCCACCGCCGGCGCGCTGATTTATGTGGCGATGCTGATGATGGCGAGCATGGCCCATATCAACTGGGACGAAGCCACCGACAGCATTCCGGCTATCGTCACTGCGATCATGATGCCGCTGACCTTCTCGGTCGCCGACGGGATCGCCCTGGGCTTTATCACGTATGTGGCGCTCAAGGCCGGCACCGGCAAGTACCGCGAAATCTCCATCAGCCTATGGGTGTTGTGCGCGATTTTTATCGCGAAATTTATCTTCCTGTAGTTCGGGAACACGCGAAGAAACCGCCTCACCCTCGGGTGAGGCTTTGGCATCAAAGGAGCACTCTAAATGAACCTGGAAACCTGGCTGCTGTTCAGTGGCGCGGCGTTGATCGTGATCCTGATTCCCGGCCCGTTGTCGTTGCTGATGATCAGCAACAGCCTGAACTACGGCCTGCGCCGTTCGTACCCGGCGTTTCTCGGCGGCGTGTTTGCCTCGATCTGCCTGTTGAGTGCCTCGGCACTGGGGCTGGGCGCGCTGTTGTTGGCGTCCGAACAGCTGTTCAGCGCCTTGAAGATGGTCGGCGCGCTCTACCTGTTTTACCTCGCCTGGCAGAGCTGGCAGCAATCGCGCCAACCAGCCCAGGGCGCTGTGGTGCCCCTGGCCGTCGCCACGCCGCGTTTTCGCGCCTTGTTTGGCCGCGCGTTTGTGCTGGGCGCCAGCAACCCGAAGGACATCCTGTTCTTCGCCGCCTTCCTGCCGCAGTTCCTCAGCAGCGACCGGCCGTTTCTGCCGCAGTTGCTCGTCATGATCGCCACCTGGACCGTACTCGACCTGCTGTGCAAGCTCGCCTACGGTCTTGGCGCCCACGGTGCGGCGCGGTATTTGCGCAGCGGCAACGGCCAGAGCTGGTTCAACCGCACCAGTGCCGGGCTGTTCGGGGCCGCTGGCGTTGCGTCGCTGATCAACCACTAGGACGGGCTCACTTTGGCGAAATAGACGCTCGGAAGGGCCTCCCCTGCAGTAGGCCATTGGACGCCCGCTACGATTCGAAACAGGCGCTTGTCACGCATCGCACTCTTGACGGCAGCAAACGCCACCGACGTCGGATTATTGGTGATCGCAATATTGAACCAACGATCCGTCAGCCGACGTTCCAACTTGATAGACCCCAGCTCAAGCCAATGAACTGACACGTAGTACACCCGGTTTGAGCCGGAAAGAGGATGAGTCACGAATAATTCACGGGTGGTCTTGTTGCCGTGCCTTACCAGAAGCGCCTCGACGCTGAACCCCTGCTGTTCCAGCACACGCTTGATCGCCGCGCACTGTGCAATGTCTCGCTGAGGGCCCATCTCGCGGCCGCCGGATCGCAGCGCCGGGTCCAAGTCGGTCACCTTGAAATCGACGCGAGTGAAGCCCGGTGCCTTGCCGTCAAAACCGACGTGAAAGGTTCTTTTGCCCCTTTCGGTGGACCGCAGCATTCTCAGCAAATCATCCGTCTGACCCGCCCTCGCGGGGGCTGGAGGCGACCATTTGTCCAACGTCGCGCGGATATTGAGCAGATGCGTGGCCGTTGCCGGGCGGGATGGGCCTGCCAACTCAATCAACCTTGCGGCGGTAAACTGTCGACTTGAGAGCGTCATGCTGGGGAACACCGCGCCCACAGACTCCGGCAAAGGCTTATCGAACAGGGGCGCATGGACCAGCCATTCACCCGCAGGGCTACGTGTCACCGGGAAAGGCTGCTCCAGAATATCCACGCTGGTCCAGCGCTCAATGTCAAAACTGGCCAATGACACCATTGGCTCATTCCTGTGGATAAACACGATGCCGTCCAACGGCGCCTGATCACCCTGAGGGAGCATCCTGTAATAGCCGCTCATAGGGTCCATCACGCCGGTATTCGGCGGGGCCACCCGAAGGACATTGTGGGGAAACCCTCGGGTGTCCGACGTAATATGAAACACCTCGGGAACCGGAGACGTCGCATCCGGGCTCTGCAGTGAAGTCCGCCAATTCGACCAGTGGCTAGACGTCGCGGATGACTGGCGAATGGCGTCTTCGGGAGCAACGCGTGCAGTCGCGGGCCACCAGTCGGGCGGCGGTGGCGGCGCTGGCGCGCGCCATGGGTTGAGCACGCCGGAACTCGTGCCCGCCACCGGTTGCGGGGCGTCCGCGCCGAGTGACCATTCCTTGGGCTGATGGAGGTGCAAAATCAGTTCGTCTTGCCCCGGCACCTGCGTGTTTTTCAGGCGAAATACCGGTTCGTTCCCACGCCGGCAAAGGGGGTAATGGTGCGTATCATCCGCCACAAAGGGCTCACCATTTTTCACATAGACGCCCGACTCGTCCGGCCCTTTCAATGCAACGGCGCCCTCCGGCACCCCCTTGATTTTGAACCGTTCCAAGGCCTTCAACTGCGTCACGGGGGACGGTGCCGTGCGAGAAACCCCGCTGCGTACCGCCATCCGCAACCGCTGTATGCGCCCCAGCAACCCTCTCAGCACCGGCCGCGCAATACCTGCGCCGGCACGGCCCACCTTCTTCGGGCCGGGGATTAAGTTCAGCAGCAGGTCGATCGCCATAAAGGCGCTCATAAAACCCAGATCGACCGCATCGTGGGGGTCGCCGAAACGGTGATAACTGCGCGATACGCGCAGCAACTCATAGAAGTCATTGAACATCCCGTACAACGGCGAGAAAACCCCCACCACCGCCCGCGCGCGGGTGTCGCCCTGCTCACCCAGACGGCGGGTTCGATAGCTCGCCAACGCCTTGCCGGAATGGCTGGCAGCTTGAGTCCTCCGTTGCAAATCCAGCACGCTGGCGTGGTAGAGCAACGCCTCGGCGTTGCTGTGGGGCGTAGCCACAAGCGCCAGCCAGTCCTGCGGTTCACTGGCGATCTGCTCAAGGGTTTGGGCTTCGATCTCCTCAAGCACCGCCGCAGGCTCCAGGTGCTTGATGCTGAATGAACGAACAAACTCGATCCCCCGCCAAATCCCTTTCGCCATGAAAAAAGCCGGTATGGCTTTAAGCGTTTTGCCAGCCTGGACGTGTGCACCGCCGCCCTCCGCAGGCTGGGGGATCGCCTCGAATGCCCAGCCCGGTGCGACCTGCCGCGCCAGCGCCTTGACGTTATCCGGTAACGCGCCGATGCGGTTCAATTCAGCATGGGCCCGTTGCAGGCTGCCGTACTCGGTCAGGACCAGGGACGACGGCGCATCGGGCCAGTAAACCAGGCACAGTTCGGAGCGCCGGTCATGCACCACCACGATCCCTGCGACATAGCGATCATGCTGCATCGTGTGGCCCACCAGATGAACCACGTACAGCTGCAACTGGTGCTGGTTGTTCGACAGGTCTTGCGGTGTGCGCGCCGCCATCGCGGTCTTGAATACGCTTTGTGCCGTCGCCGTCAGCCCCTGCTGAGTCGCGCAGAACAGGTGATACTCAACGCCCGCGCGCAAGGCGCGATTCAACAGTTCGCGAATCCGCCCGTTGCTGAGCGCGCGGTCGGCTTCAATACGCGGATAAAAAACCCGGTTGATCGCGGTGTCGTACTGACCGCCGATATCCAGCGAAGACACCATACGGGTCAAGTAGTCGGCATTCAGGCGTTGCTTCCACTCAGGTTGCAGATAGCGCGCACGATTGAATCGCCAAGCGGTCCAGGGCGCCAGTGGGTCGAGGTTATGCAGCGTCAGTTGCAGCAGGCTGAAGGTCGTGCGCGCTGCGGTTGGGGTCAGCACGATGTTGCGATCACCCACCGTACAGCCGCTGGTCCATCCACAAAACGCACCGTGGACATCATCCGGCATATCAATCAACGGTTGGTCGATGTCCAACAGCGGGAAGAAACCATCCTGGCGCAAACGGGCGATCAACGCGCGCCGGGCGAATGTATCCAGGTCAGGCAGGCGTTGCCCAAGTCGGCCTTTAAACGCAAAAGCGCTGCCCAGGTACAGCCGCAGCAAACGCTTGAAGGTTCTACGCTGGGCCCGGGTTGCGTGCGCCAACCAAGTGGGCAGTTTCCTCGCTTCAGACGCCGCCGCGCGCAGCAGCTCGATGTTGGCCAGAGCCTGGCTCAGGGCAGTATTGAGCGGAATATTCAGCTGTTCTTCCAGCGCGACCATTAGCAGCGAGCGGCTCAGCTCGGCATCCGTCACTTCACTGAAAATACGCGTGATGTCTTCGCGGCTTCGTTTCAAGCGGTCATAGCAGCCCAGCAGTTTCTTGAGAGCCACCAGCGCAGGCTTGCCCTGGATCTCAACGTAGCGCACGCCGAGGGTTCCACGGGCCGCATGTGCGCGTAAGTCACGCCGCTTATCGTGCTCGACGCAGCCCCAGAGCACCGAGTCGTCAAGGCTGCTCAGGCTCGCCTGGAGGCTTTGGGTCAAGGCGTCCAGTCCGGCAAACGCCTTGACCCCGCCTTCGCTTCCAAAAGCGTATACCACCACCGGAAGCTGGCGCGCCGGGCGCCTTACCGCCGCTGCCGTGGTCACCACCCACACGTTATGGAGGGCGTAAAACGCGTCCGGTTCGCTGCCCACCGCGATCGACAGGACTTGGGTCTGACTGCCAAGGCGTTGGGTGGGCGACGGGTGCTCCACCACGTCGATCATCAGGTCGCGATGCGCCGTACTGATCAGCTTGAGCCGGTGTTGCAACTCAACCTCACAGCGCAGGGCCTCGGTTTGGGTGCGCATGAACAGCGACACGCGCCTGGGCGTCCCCGCGCCGTCGGGACGCTCGGCCCAAAAAGCCAAATCGAGCAACCGAGGCTGCCCATCCCGCATCAGTGTCTTCAACACCTCGGCATACGCCTTGAGTTGGCTCACCAGCGCCACGATTATCTGGTACGCAAGCGTGTCCGCGCTGGGATCGTCCGGGACCAGCAGCGCAACCAGGGCTTTTTCGTAGCGTTTGACCTGATGCTCAGCGGTGCGCAGAGCCAGGCCGGACGCCGTGCTTGCGAAGATGATTTCTGCGCCTCGTCGTTGTCGGTCCCAGTTGAGCAATTGATCGCCAATAACGCCGAGCCGAGCGCCACCGACCAGTTGCTGCCTCGCCCCCTCCACCTGTGCCAGAAAAGGTTCGGCGTCCAGCGGCTGAGGCCGAGGCCGTTGTTCAGAAAACACGTGCGCGTCATTGATCTTCACCGCACAAGCCAGCTCGTTGCTCCATTGCCCTGTCAGCAACGCCTGGGCGCACAGCGTCAGCGCGTCGTCCATCACCGGCAGGCCGCGAACAAAGCGGTGCGCCGGGGACAAGGCGGTTGGCCGGCATAAGTCATTGCGCCGACTCAGCGGCAAGCACTGCCAGAGCGCGTGGAACCGAGACCGGTCCAACACCAGCAGGCCGTCCTGCAGGGCCGCGTAGGACGGGTACTCGTAGAAGTTGCAGCCCTCTCCCGGCAGATAAACCACATGCGGTGCCTCGCTGGGGTCGCCTTCTCGATAAAGATGCAAGGCACCGGGAATCGCTACCGCAGGCGTACCCGGCCACAGCAACTGGCCCACTTGCAGCGTGGCCCAAGCCCCGCCCGCGCGCTGGCGAGCCTCGGCGGTGGGAGCCTCGATCAGGGCCTGAACCATGTCCAATGCCGCACTCGATAACGGCTCCAGTTGCCGCGCCATAAACGCCCGGTCGGCGAAAAGCGCCTTGTACAACTCGACCCAGCGCTCCCGGCGAGTGAGCCAGGAACCCTGCGCCAGGGCGTCCCAATAGACGCTGACCGCATGGGCCAGCCGCTCAAACAGCCTCAGCGCGATCACACGGCGCAGTGCTTCCAGCGGCGTATAAGGCAAGCGCCGGTTCGGCTCGTCTTTAACGCTCAGGGTGGTGAATTGATTGACGTTGATCACCACCGTCGGCAGGACCAGCAACGCCAGCGCCCGATCGGTCAGGCTGTCGACTTTGCGCGGCACGGCTGGCGGCTTGGGCTCGGTGAACAACAGGTGGTCCGGGTCCATCTCGAACGCGTTGCGCAGCTCGGCGCGAATGACCGTCAAGACTTTCGGCGAGCGTCCTATCAGGCGTGCCAGTGCCCGCGTCGAGGTGATGCAGCGCGCGTCGGCAAGACCGATCTGATTGATCAGGCGGCTGGGATGGGTATAGGCGTTGATCCGCCGTTTCAACTGCTCGCGAATCGCCTGCGCTTGCGCTTGGGCAGCGAGGTCCGGGTCGTCGTCAGTAACGGTATCGGCTGAACCGCTCGCGTGATCGGGGGACGAGGTCATGGTGTTTTCTTCTGTATGAGGAAAACACCCAGCCTAGACAGCGCCTCTGTGCAAAAGGCGCTAGATAGTTGCACGCGCAAGCGGCATGAAAAAAGCCCGCCGTGTGGGCGGGCGAAAAACCAACGAAGAGCTGTGGGGGCGCGCTCAGCTACCGCGGTAGGTGGAGTAACTGTAGGGCGAAATCAGCAGGGGCACATGGTAGTGATCCTGTTCAGCGCTGATGCCAAAGCGCAGCACCACCACGTCGAGGAAGGCCGGCTCTGGCAATTGCACGCCACGGGCACGGTAATAGTCGCCGGCGCTGAATTGCAGCTGGTAGACACCGCTGCGGTAGTCGTCGCCTTGGAGCAACGGTGCGTCGCAGCGGCCGTCGCTGTTGGTCACGGCGCTGGCGACCCGTTCCAGTTGCGCGCCGTCGACGCGGTACAGTTCAACCTTGATGGTGCTGCCGGGACAGCCGTGAGCGGCGTCCAAAACGTGTGTGGTCAAACGTCCCATGGCGTGTACGCGCCTCCCGAGGTCAGTAGAAGTGAATGCCGCACTTTTTCAGGGCAGCGAAAAAGCCGGCGCTGGTCGATTAAGACACTTTTTAAAAAAATTGTACACAATAAAAATTACAAACCCTAGGATCCTCCAGCCGACCTTGCTCGACCGGCCGATTCACGAGTAATCCTTGCTTTTAAACAACCTTTTGTCCATTAGCTGACCAGTCAGGCAAGTTTCTTGCTACACCCTTGAAGGTGAGCGTGGCGGAAAAAAGGCAGAAATCCAGGCTTACAAAGTGGGCAATAAGTTGTATACAATCACTCATCACTGTGACGCCACTCAGTCTTTCCACTGCCCGGCCGCCACACACACCGCTACCACGCACAAGAAGGAAGACTGCAGTGAGCGCTGACTACCCACGCGACCTGATCGGTTACGGCAGTAACCCTCCTCACCCCCACTGGCCGGGCAAGGCACGCATCGCGTTGTCTTTTGTACTCAACTACGAAGAAGGCGGCGAGCGCAATATTTTGCACGGTGACAAAGAGTCCGAAGCCTTCCTGTCGGAAATGGTCTCGGCCCAGCCGCTGCAGGGCGAGCGCAACATGAGCATGGAGTCGCTGTACGAATACGGCAGCCGTGCCGGCGTGTGGCGCGTCCTCAAATTGTTTAAAGCATTCGATATCCCGCTGACCCTCTTCGCCGTGGCCATGGCCGCCCAGCGCCATCCGGACGTGATCCGTGCAATGGTCGCCGCCGGCCATGAGATCTGCAGCCACGGCTATCGCTGGATCGACTACCAGTACATGGACGAGGCCCAGGAACGCGAGCATATGCTCGAAGCCATCCGCATCCTCACCGAACTGACCGGCGAACGCCCGCTGGGCTGGTACACCGGCCGCACCGGCCCGAACACGCGGCGCCTGGTGATGGAGGAAGGCGGCTTTCTCTATGACTGCGACACCTATGACGACGACCTACCCTACTGGGAACCCAACAACCCCACCGGCAAGCCGCACCTGGTGATCCCTTACACCCTGGACACCAACGACATGCGTTTCACCCAGGTGCAGGGCTTCAACAAGGGCGATGACTTTTTCGAATACCTCAAAGACGCGTTCGACGTGCTCTACGCCGAAGGGGCCGACGCGCCGAAGATGCTTTCCATCGGCCTGCACTGCCGCCTGATCGGCCGCCCGGCGCGCCTTGCGTCGTTGAAACGCTTTATCGAATACGCCAAGGGCCATGAACAGGTGTGGTTCACCCGCCGTGTCGACATTGCCCGTCACTGGCACGCCACGCACCCTTACAAGGGAGCGGCGCAATGACCGCGTTCCAGACCTTGAAACCGTCGAGCCTGAGCCGCGATGCATTCATCAGCGCCTTTGCCGACATCTACGAACATTCGCCATGGGTGGCTGAAAAGGCCTTCGACCTGGGCCAGGACGCTTCGATCGACGTGGTCGAAACCCTGCACCAACGCATGAGCGACATCCTCTTGAGCGCCGATCACACCCGGCAACTGGCGCTGATCAACGCTCACCCGGACCTGGCCGGCCGTGCGGCCATCCAGGGCCAACTGACCGAAGCCAGCACCCAGGAACAAGCGGGCGCCGGTATTCACCAATGCACGGCCGAAGAGTTCTCACGCTTCACCGAGCTGAACGAGGCCTACAAAGCCAAGTTCAAGTTTCCCTTCATCATGGCGGTAAAAGGCAGCAACCGGCATCAGATCATCAACGCGTTCGAATCGCGCATCCATAACCCGGTGGACACCGAGTTCAAGTGCGCGCTGGACGAGATCAACAAGATCGCGCTGTTCCGCTTACTGACCCTCTAAACGACCATCCCCAGCCACCCTATCCAAGGCAGACAAGAAGAATGAAAGCGCAACCCTTACCGTTCGAGAAGTTCGTCAACCTCGCCGACGCCCGCCTCGGCACCAAGATCATCTCGGTGACCGATGACTGGTTCGCCGACGCCAACCGCCTGTTCCAGCCGACCCCGGCCGTGTGGAAGGAGGGCGTTTTCGATGATAACGGCAAGTGGATGGACGGCTGGGAGTCACGCCGCAAACGCTTCGAAGGCTACGACAGCGCAGTGATCCGCCTGGGCGCAGCCGGCTCGATCAAGGGCGTGGACATCGACACTTCATTCTTCACCGGTAACTTCCCGCCGTCGGCCTCCCTGGAAGCCTGCTTCCTGACCTCGGGCGAGCCGGACGACAGCACCGAGTGGGTGGAAGTGCTGTCGGCCGTCGAACTGCAAGGCAACAGCCACCACTACCACGCAATCAACCACGACCAGGCGTTCAGCCACCTGCGCTTCAACATCTACCCGGATGGCGGCGTGGCCCGTCTGCGCGTGTACGGTGTACCGTTCCGCGACTGGTCGGCGGTGGGCGACAACGAACAGGTCGACCTGGCTGCCGCGCTGAACGGCGGCCGGGCCCTGGCCTGCTCCGACGAACACTTCGGCCGCATGGGCAACCTCCTCAATCCGGGCCGTGGCGTCAACATGGGCGATGGCTGGGAAACCGCCCGCCGTCGCACGCCAGGCAATGACTGGGTGATCGTCGCGCTGGGCCATGCGGGCGAGATCGAAAAGATCATCGTCGACACCCTGCACTTCAAGGGCAACTACCCGGACACTTGCTCGATCCAGGGCGCCTTCGTCAAGGGCGGCACCGACAGCCAGATCGAAACCCAATCGCTGTTCTGGCGCGAACTGCTGCCGGCGCAGAAGCTGGAAATGCACGCCGAACACACCTTCGCCGAGCAGATCAAGGCGCTGGGGCCGATTACCCACATCCGCCTGAATGTGTTCCCGGATGGTGGTGTGAGCCGCCTGCGCGTATTGGGCAAGGTCGCTAAATAGGCGTGAGCCCAATCGCGGGCAAGCCCGGCTCCCACAGGGGTACGCGGACAAATGTGGGAGCCGGGCTTGCCCGCGATTGCGGTAGATCAGACAACATCACATTCGAAAACTTAAGAAGACAGCCATGCGCACACTGATGATCGAACCCCTGACCAAAGAAGCCTTCGCCCCTTTCGGAGACGTTATCGAAACCGACGGCAGCGATCACTTCATGATCAACAACGGTTCGACCATGCGCTTCCACAAACTGGCGACGGTCGAAACCGCTACGCCTGAAGACCACGCCATCATCAGCATCTTCCGCGCCGACGCGCAGGACATGCCGCTGACCGTGTGCATGCTGGAGCGACACCCGCTGGGCAGCCAGGCGTTCATACCGCTGCTCGGCAACCCCTTTCTGATCGTGGTCGCGCCACTTGGCGATGCACCGGTATCAGGCTTGGTCCGCGCCTTCGTCACCAACGGCAGGCAGGGCATTAATTACCATCGCGGCGTCTGGCACCACCCGGTGCTGACGATCGAAAAGCGGGATGACTTCCTGGTGGTTGATCGCAGTGGCACCGGCAATAACTGCGATGAGCATTTTTTCAAAGAGGATGAGCGGTTGATCCTCGCCCCCCACCAATAAGAGAAGGCCTGATCACCCGACAACAAGGGCGACAAGCGAGAGGTAAAGACTGTGGAAGCACACCTGTTGGAATGGCTGAACCTTAGCGTGCGCTGGGTTCACATGATCACTGGCGTCGCCTGGATTGGCGCGTCGTTTTACTTTGTCTGGCTGGAAAACAACCTCAATCGCGTCAACCCCAAGGACGGCCTGGCCGGTGACTTGTGGGCGATTCACGGTGGCGGTATCTACCACCTGGAAAAATACAAACTGGCCCCGCCGACCATGCCGGACAACCTGCACTGGTTCAAATGGGAAGCCTATTTCACCTGGATGTCGGGCGTCGCGCTGCTGTGCGTGGTGTTCTACCTCAACCCTACGCTGTACCTGCTCGCCCCCGGCAGCAGCCTGAGCGGCACCGAAGGCGTGTTGCTGGGCATCGGCTCACTGTTCGCCGGCTGGTTCATCTACTCCTTTCTCTGCGACTCGGCCCTGGGCAAACGCCCGGCCCTGCTCGGCCTGACCTTGTTCGTGCTATTGATCGCGGCGGCGTATGGCTTCAGCAAAGTGTTCAGCGGCCGGGGCGCGTACCTGCATGTGGGGGCGATCATCGGCACCATCATGGTAGGCAACGTGTTCCGCATCATCATGCCGGCGCAACGCGCGCTGGTGGCGGCAATCGCGCAGAACCGCACGCCGGACCCGGCCCTGCCGGCCAAGGGCTTGCTGCGTTCACGGCACAACAACTACTTCACCTTGCCGGTGCTGTTCATCATGATCAGCAACCACTTCCCGAGCACTTACGGCAGCCAGTACAACTGGCTGATCCTCGCGGGGATTGCCGTGGCAGCGGTGTTGGTGCGGCATTACTTCAACACCCGGCATAGCAGCCAGAAATATGCCTGGACCTTGCCGGTGGGCGCGTTGGCGATGATTTGCCTGGCGTATGTCACCGGGCCCAAGCCAGTCACGGACGTAGCCAAGGCACCGGCAACCATCGAGTACCAACCGTTGCCGGAAACCGCGCTGGGCGGTGGCGTGAAATCCGCTGCGCCCGCCGCACCCGCTGCTGCAGCCGCACCTGCCCAGGCGACGATTGATTTCGACAAGGTGCATGGGGTGATCCAGGCACGTTGCGCCGTCTGCCATTCGGCCAAGCCCAGCAGCCCGTTGTTCAGCACTGCACCGGCGGGCGTGATGTTCGACACACCGACGCAGATCCAGCAACAGGCGGCGCGTATTCAGGCGCAGGCCGTGGCGAGCCAGATCATGCCATTGGGCAACATCACCCAGATGACCCAGCAGGAACGCGATCTGATCGGCACCTGGATCAATCAGGGGGCGCGCACGAATTAACGGATGAGCGCATGCCTAACCTGTGGGAGGGGGCTTGCTCCCGATGGCGGCGATTCAGTCACTGATACTTTGAATGACACACCGCAATCGGGAGCAAGCCCCCTCCCACATCGGGCCTGCGATGTTTTGAACACTGAGTGACACCCAGCCGTTGAATGCCTAACAACACACCAAAAAGATCCGAGGTGTTATGACCGGCGTGCGTTGTCGCTGAATGTACTGTTCAACATCCTCGGGGTTCTGAACGACACGCCATCGCCCACACGCATTGATTCCTTCGTTACAACAAAAACAATAACAAACAGGGAACGCCCACATGTACACCATTGACCTGGGGACGGCTACGAGCCGTGCCCCATTCTCGCCCCATACGCGCTCTAACAGCGCACTTGAGCCAAGGCTTTGGAGCCAGTATTCTCCGCGCCCGCTCGAATCGACTCAAAAAAAAACAGCGAATATAAAAGCTGACTATAAGGCCAACTTATCCCGGCCTGCGGTCTGCGGCCCAAGTGCGCAAAAGTCCCCTGAGTTCGACTGCATCCGTTGCCGCCGACGACAATTTTTTGGGTTTTTTAGCACCTTGGCGCAGCTCTTGCTAAAGCATAAAAGCTGACCGAACAGACGATTTTTTCAGCGAGCCAAAAGGCGCCACACCAGAGCGCCGACGTAGAAGAAAAACCATAAAACTTTAACTCGGGAGCAACCGAATGAAACCTATGTTCAAAGGCCTGATGCTGGCAGGAACCCTGCTGGCTGGTGGCCAAGCTGTGGCCGGTGACCTGTTGCAATGGCAGAACAACAGCCTGACGTACCTGTGGGGCAAAAACTTTACCGTCAACCCGCAGATCCAACAGACCGTCACGTTTGAACACGCCGATGCGTGGAAGTACGGCGACAACTTCTTCTTCCTCGACCGCATCTTTTACAACGGCAAGGAAGACGGCAACGTCGGCCCCAGTACTTACTACGGCGAGTTCAGTCCACGCCTGTCGTTCGGCAAGATTTTCGACAAAGACTTGTCCTTCGGCCCGATCAAAGATGTATTGCTGGCGTTCACTTACGAGTTCGGCGAAGGCGATAACGAATCGTACCTGTTGGGCCCGGGCTTCGACCTGAACATCCCCGGTTTCGACTACTTCCAGTTGAACTTCTATCAGCGCCAGACCGAAGGCAGTCGCGCAGGCGACGGCGTATGGCAGATCACTCCGGTGTGGTCGTACACGCTTCCCATGGGCAACTCCAACATCCTCATCGACGGCTATATGGATTGGGTGGTGGACAACGACAAGAACGCCCATGGCACGTATCACGCCAACCTGCACTTCAACCCACAGGTCAAATATGACCTGGGCAAGGCGATGAACTGGGGCGAGAAACAGCTGTATGTCGGTTTTGAATACGACTACTGGAAGAACAAGTACGGGATCGAAGATTCCGGCGCGTTCAAGACCACTCAGGATACGGCGAGCTTCCTGGTCAAGTACCACTTCTGATTGAACACCGCGGATTCATGTGGGAGGGGGCTTGCCCCCTCCCACCGTCAGATCGGTAACAGGCCCAGGAACCGCGTTATTTCCTCGCGCTTGGCCAGGGCATCACTGCGCCCCAACTCGATCAATTCGCTGCAATACCCCGCCTCGAACAGCAAATAACTGAGCACCCCCGCCCCGCTGGTCTTGGTCGCACCCGGCCCCCGCAGGAACAGACGCAACGCCGCCGGCAATTCCTGCCGATGCCGCGCCGCAATCTCATCGATCGGCTGACTCGGCGCAATCACCAGCACGTCCACCGGCGCCAGGCCCTGGGCCGCGCTGTCGACCGGCTGGAAATGGCTGAACTGGTTCAAGCGCTCCAGCAATTCGATATCACTTTCCAGGCTGTCAATAAACGTGCTGTTGAGCATGTGCCCGCCGATCTGCGCCAGGGTCGGCTGCTGGCCGGTGTAGGCGCGCTGCAACGGGTGTTCATGCTCGACGCCGCGCGGGTTGCCGCTGACGCCCACCACCAGCACGCGGTTGGCGCCCAGGTGCAAGGCCGGGCTGATAGGCGCCGATTGCCGCACGGCGCCATCGCCGAAATACTCATGCTCGAGTTTGACCGGGGCAAACAGCAAGGGAATCGCCGAACTGGCCAACAGGTGTTCAACCGTGAGTTGGGTGGGCACACCGATACGCCGGTGGCGCAACCATGCATCGATGGTGCCGCCGCCCTGGTAGAACGTCACCGCTTGCCCGGATTCGTAACCGAAGGCCGTGACCGCCACCGCCTTCAGGTGTTTGTCGCGGATGGCTTCGTCAATGCCGTCCAGGTCAAGTTTGTCGTGCAGCAAATCGCGCAGCGGCGAGCTGTTGAGCAGCGCCACCGGCACCTGGGCGCCCAGGCCGAGCAGGCTGTGGAAACAGAAGCGACCGGCCTGGTGAATCACCCCCGGCCAGTCGCTGCGTAGCACCAGGTGGCTGCGAAACCCCTGCCAGAACGCCGTCAGACGCTCGATCGCCGCAGTGAAGTCCATGGCGCCGCTGGCCAAGCTCACCGCGTTAATTGCGCCGGCCGATGTACCGACGATCACCGGAAACGGATTGGCCGCGCCAGGCGGCAGCAACTCGGCAATCGCCGCCAATACCCCCACCTGATACGCCGCTCGCGCCCCGCCGCCGGAAAGAATCAAGCCTGTGACCGGTTCAGCTTGGCGCATCGCATTACTCCATGGGGGGAAAAGCAGGTCTTATCGACGGCGTTTTTCGTACAATTTGGGCTCGCCCGGCGGCCGGCTCTTGAAGCGGCGATGGGTCCACAGGTATTGCTCGGGGCATTCGCGCACCGAGGTTTCGACCCACTGGTTGATCCGCAGGCAATCGATCTCATCGCTCTCGCCGGGAAAATCAGTCAACGGCGGGTGGACCACCAGGCGGTAACCGCTGCCGTCGGCCAGGCGTTCCTGGGTAAACGGCACCACCAGCGCCTTGCCCAGGCGGGCGAACTTACTGGTGGCGGTCACCGTGGCGGCCTGGATACCGAACAGCGGCACGAAGATACTTTGCTTGGCGCCGTAGTCCTGATCCGGTGCGTACCAGATGGCCCGGCCGGCGCGCAGCAGCTTGAGCATGCCGCGCACGTCTTCACGCTCCACGGCCAGGGAGTCAAGGTTGTGGCGCTCGCGGCCACGGCGCTGGATAAAGTCGAACAGCGGGTTGCCGTGCTCGCGGTACATGCCGTCGATGGTGTGCTTTTGCCCGAGCAGCGCCGCGCCGATTTCCAGGGTGGTGAAATGCAGGGCCATGAGGATCACGCCCTTGCCGTCCAACTGGGCCTGCTTGAGGTGCTCCAGGCCTTCAACATGGGCCAGCCGCGCCAGGCGCTGGCGCGACCACCACCAGCTCATGGCCATTTCAAAGAAGGCGATGCCGGTGGAGGCGAAGTTTTCCTTGAGCAAGTGTTTACGCGCTTGCGCGGACTTTTCCGGGAAGCACAGCTCCAGGTTGCGCGCGGCGATGCGGCGCCGTTCGCCGGCCACGCGGTACATGCCGGCACCCAGCAGGCGACCAATGGTCAGCAGCGCACGGTACGGCAATTGAGTGACCAGCCACAGCAGGCCGAGTCCCAGCCATAACAGCCAAAATCGTGGATGAAAAAATACAGCTCGAAAACGCGGGCGATCCATTACAGATTCCGGTAAAGACATGGGCCGCGCATTCTACAACGGTTCGACTCGGCTTGCGGCCAGTGGTTGTTCTCGTTATAAGTCTCGACACTTTTCGTGACAAGCCGCTTTTGCCGACCATGAGCCAAACCGAACCGCTAGACCAAGATCCCGTGTTCCAGCTAAAAGGCAGCATGCTCGCCATTACCGTGCTGGAATTGGCCCGCAATGACCTCGACGCGCTGGACCGCCAGCTCGCCGCCAAGGTCGCCCTGGCGCCGAATTTCTTCAACAACGCCCCACTGGTGCTGGCCCTGGACAAACTCCCGGCCGGCCAAGGCACGATCGACCTGCCAGGCCTGATGCGCGTTTGCCGCTCCCATGGCCTGCGCACCCTGGCGATTCGTGCCAGCCGTATCGAAGACATTGCCGCAGCCATCGCAATTGAATTGCCAGTACTGCCACCGTCGGGTGCCCGCGAGCGTCCGCTCGACCCATTGCCCGGTGAAGTGAAGAAAACACCGGAAAAACCACCGGAGCCTAAGGTCAAACCGACCAGGATCATCACCTCCCCCGTGCGCGGCGGGCAGCAGATTTACGCCCAGGGCGGCGACCTGGTGGTGATCGCGTCGGTCAGCCCGGGCGCGGAACTTCTGGCCGATGGCAACATCCATGTATACGGCCCCATGCGCGGGCGTGCCCTCGCCGGCATCAAGGGTGATACCAAGGCGCGTATTTTTTGTCAGCAGTTGACCGCTGAGCTGGTGTCGATCGCGGGCCAGTACAAGGTTTCAGAAGACTTGCGCCGTGATCCGCTGTGGGGCGCTGCGGTACAAGTCAGCCTGTCGGGTGATGTGTTGAACATCATCCGTCTTTAACGGATACTGCCGCATTTTCCAAGCATCTCTAGACTCTGATAGCACAGCGAAACCGGCAAGACTTGCGTAGGACTCATTTGAAGTTGGCGTTTCCCTGCGGAAACCACATCTTTTCCCTACAAAGGCTGTCCGCCTGCAGCGAGTTCCAAGAGATGTTTTTCAGGGACTGAAAGTCCTTTTTCCTTAGGGGTGAAACACCTTGGCCAAGATTCTCGTGGTTACATCCGGCAAGGGTGGTGTGGGTAAGACCACCACCAGCGCCGCTATCGGTACCGGCCTCGCTCTGCGCGGCCACAAGACAGTCATCGTCGACTTCGACGTCGGTTTGCGTAACCTCGACCTGATCATGGGCTGCGAACGCCGCGTGGTGTACGACTTCGTCAACGTGGTCAACGGCGAAGCCAACCTGCAACAGGCCCTGATCAAGGACAAGCGCCTTGAGAACCTGTACGTACTGGCCGCCAGCCAGACCCGCGACAAAGACGCGCTCACCAAGGAAGGCGTAGGCAAAGTCCTCGCTGAATTGAAGGAAAACTTCGAATACGTGGTGTGCGACTCCCCGGCCGGTATCGAAACCGGTGCTCACCTGGCGATGTACTTCGCCGATGAAGCCATCGTGGTGACCAACCCGGAAGTCTCCTCGGTACGTGACTCGGACCGCATGCTGGGTCTGTTGGCCAGCAAGTCCCAGCGCGCCGAAAAAGGCGAAGAACCGATCAAGGAGCACTTGCTGCTCACCCGTTACAACCCCGAGCGCGTCAGCAATGGCGAGATGCTCGGTGTTGAAGACGTCAAGGAAATCCTCGCAGTGACCCTGCTGGGTGTTATTCCCGAGTCCCAGGCCGTACTGAAGGCCTCCAACCAGGGCGTCCCGGTAATTCTGGACGACCAGAGCGACGCCGGCCAGGCGTACAGCGATGCAGTTGATCGCTTACTGGGCAAGACCGTGGAACATCGCTTCCTCGATGTAAAGAAGAAGGGATTCTTCGAGCGTATCTTTGGAGGCAACTAAACAATGAAATTTCTCGACTTCTTTCGCGCCAACAAAAAGCCAAGTACCGCGTCGGTAGCGAAAGAGCGTCTACAGATCATCGTGGCGCACGAACGCGGCCAACGCAGCACGCCAGACTACCTGCCAGCCTTGCAGAAGGAGCTGGTCGAGGTGATCCGCAAGTACGTCAATATCGGCAACGACGACGTGCATGTCGCCCTGGAAAACGACGGCAGTTGCTCGATTCTGGAACTCAATATCACCCTGCCTGATCGTTGATCGAAAGGGCGGTCGCCACGGCGGCTCCGTCACCTTGATCCCTTTGCGGGAGCCAGGTGGTCGAGCCGCCGTTGGCGTTTGTTACGAGGCTGTTTAATGCCGTTGTCCAACATCCATATCCTCTACCAGGACGACGCTGTCCTGGTGGTGAACAAGCCGACTTTGCTGCTCTCGGTGCCTGGCCGCGCCGACGACAACAAGGACTGCCTGATCACTCGCCTGCAGGAAAACGGCTACCCAGAGGCCAGAATCGTCCATCGACTGGATTGGGAAACCTCGGGGATCATCCTGCTCGCGCGGGACGCCGATACCCACCGCGAACTGTCCCGTCAGTTTCATGACCGCGAAACCGAAAAGGCCTACACCGCCCTGGCTTGGGGCCAACCGGAACTGGACAGCGGTAGCATCGACCTGCCCCTGCGCTACGATCCGCCGACCAAGCCACGCCATGTGGTCGACCACGAGTTCGGCAAGCACGCGCTGACCTTCTGGAAGGTGCTGGAACGTTGCGGTGACTGGTGCCGCGTCGAGCTGACGCCAATCACCGGGCGCTCGCACCAGTTGCGCGTGCATATGTTGTCGATCGGCCACCCGCTGCTCGGTGATGGCTTGTATGCCCATGAACACGCCCTGGCCGCCTGGCCGCGCCTGTGCCTGCACGCGAGCATGCTGAGCTTCACCCACCCGCAAAGCGGCGAGCGCTTGCGCTTCGAGTGTCCTGCCCCCTTCTAAAGCTGTAAACACTGTCAAATGTGGGAGGGGATTGCAGTGGGTCAGTGAACAAATACAGTGACTGACACTCCGCCATCGGGGGCAAGCCCCCTCCCACATTTGTGCTGTGCACTTCTCGCCATCGAACGGTAAACTCCGCGCATTGCTGTCTGGAGCTATTTATGCGCGAAGCGTTGAATCAAGGCCTGATCGACTTCCTCAAGGCCTCCCCTACTCCCTTTCATGCCACTGCTGCCCTGGCCCAGCGTCTCGAAGCGGCCGGTTACCAGCGTCTCGACGAGCGCGACACCTGGACCACCGAGGCCAACGGTCGCTATTACGTGACCCGCAACGACTCCGCGATCATCGCCTTCAAGCTCGGTCGCCACTCGCCGCTGCAGGGCGGCATCCGCCTGGTCGGCGCCCACACCGACAGCCCGTGCCTGCGGGTCAAGCCCCAGCCCGAGCTGCAACGCCAGGGCTTCTGGCAGTTGGGCGTCGAAGTCTATGGCGGCGCATTGCTGGCACCGTGGTTCGACCGCGACCTGTCCCTGGCCGGCCGCGTGACCTTCCGTCGCGACGGCAAGGTCGAAAGCCAACTGATCGACTTCAAACTGCCGATTGCCATCATCCCCAACCTGGCCATCCACCTGAACCGTGAAGCCAACCAGGGCTGGGCGATCAATGCCCAGACCGAACTGCCGCCGATCCTCGCGCAGTTTGCCGGTGACGAGCGCGTGGACTTCCGCGCCGTGCTCACCGAGCAGTTGGCCCGCGAACACGGGCTGAACGCCGACGTGGTGCTCGACTACGAGCTGAGCTTCTACGACACCCAAAGCGCCGCCGTGATCGGCCTCAATGGCGACTTCATCGCCGGTGCCCGTCTGGACAACCTGCTGTCGTGCTACGCCGGCCTGCAAGCCTTGCTCACCAGCGAGACCGATGAAACCTGCGTGCTGGTGTGCAACGACCACGAAGAAGTCGGCTCCTGCTCGGCCTGCGGTGCCGACGGCCCGATGCTGGAACAGACCCTGCGGCGCCTGTTGCCCGAAGGTGACGAATTTGTACGCACCATTCAGAAATCGCTGCTGGTCTCGGCCGACAATGCCCACGGCATCCACCCGAACTATGCCGACAAGCATGACGCCAACCACGGCCCGAAACTCAACGCCGGCCCAGTGATCAAGGTCAACAGCAACCAGCGCTACGCCACCAACAGCGAAACCGCCGGCTTCTTCCGCCACCTGTGCATGGCCGAGGAAGTGCCAGTGCAGAGCTTTGTGGTGCGCAGCGACATGGGCTGCGGCTCGACCATCGGCCCGATCACCGCCAGCCACCTGGGTGTGCGCACCGTCGACATCGGCTTGCCGACGTTCGCCATGCACTCCATTCGCGAGCTGTGCGGCAGCCATGACCTGGCGCATCTGGTGAAAGTCCTCGGTGCGTTCTACGCAAGCCGCGATCTGCCCTGAGCCAAAGGCTGAATGCAGCTAAACAGGTGGGAGGGGCAAGTCGAATCGTCGCACCGCCCCTCCCACATTTGGCTTCGCGTACACCTGATCTATATCACCTACATTTCCCGCAATCCCACCTAGACTTGTCATTATTCCCACTCTGACAGGGCCGTCGCCTCATGATCACCATGTCCTCATTCCACACCATGCTCATTCCTATCCTCATCGGCATGATCATGCTCGCGGTCGGCTTCAATTTTCGTGACAAGCCTCTCGGTGTGTTTGGCATGTGGATCGGCATGCTGTTGATCCTGGGCACCGTGGTTTACAAGATCCTCGCCAAACTCGCTGAATAACAAATGCACTCGCATTGGGCATAGGGGCCTCGTACACTCGGTCAATTCGTCGTTTTCAAGGTTGACCGCCTCGTGCTTTCCCGTCTGTTTGCCCTGCCCTGCTACTTGCTGATCGCCCTGCTCACCCTGCTCCCGCTCGCTCCGGCCCAGGCCGTTGGCTTGCCTGGGCTGCTGGGTGGCACCAGCAAGCCTCAACCCCAGGCCGACCTGCCGCTGGGGCAATCGCTGGACGAGGTGATCAAGACCCTGGAAAACGACCAGCAACGTACCCAGTTGCTGAGCGACCTGAAAAAGCTGCGCCAGGCCACGCAAAAGGCCCAGCCGGCCGCCGAACAAGGCGTGCTCGGGCTGATCGGCAGCACGCTGTCTGGCCTTGAGCAGCAATTCTCCGGTGTCGACAGCCCGCTGGGACGCTGGTCCGATGAAGTGGACATGGCCAAGGATGAACTCAAGGCCTTGATGCTGCCGGCCAGCGAATGGCTGCCGATCATCTTCGGTTTTGCCCTGATCCTCGCCGTGTGGAGCCTGCTGGCCGCCGCGCTGATCTGGCTCAGCCACCGCGTGCGCGAGCGCTTCGGCCTGCCCGAAGAACTGCCGCAACACCCGCGCACCTGGGACATGCTGCGCTTCGCCCTACGCAAACTGGGGCCGTGGCTGATCGCGCTGGTGATCACCGTGTACCTGAGTTACGCGCTGCCCTCGTCCCTGGGCAAATCCCTGGCGATGGTGCTGGCGTATGCGCTGGTGGTCGGCACCTGCTTCTCGGCAATCTGCGTGATCGCATTCTCCGTGCTGGACGGCCCGCATCGCCGTCACGCGTTGTATATCCTGCGGCGAAAGGCGTTCCGGCCCTTGTGGTTGATCGGCAGTTTTGCCGCCTTTGGCGAAGCCTTGGGCGACCCCAGGCTGGTCGTTGCGCTTGGCCAGCACCTGGCGCACACGGCGGCAACCGTCGCCAATGTAATGGCCGCGCTGTCCACCGGTGTGTTTATCCTGCGCTTCCGCCGGCCGATTGCGCACCTGATCCGCAACCAGCCGCTGTCCCGTCGCCTGACCCGCCGCGCCCTCAGCGATACGATCGAAATCATCGGCACCTTCTGGTACATCCCGGCCCTGCTGCTGGTCTGCATCTCGCTGTTCGCCACCTTCGTTTCCGCCGGCGACACCAGCACCGCCTTGCGTCAGTCATTGCTATGCACGGTGTTGCTGGTGCTGTGCATGGTAATCAACGGCCTGGTACGCCGCCATGCCCTCAAGCCGCACCGCGGGCACAAACGCCATGCGCTGTACTCCGAACGCCTGAAGAGCTTCGTCTACACCCTCGCCCACCTGGCGGTGTGGCTGACGTTTATCGAGCTGGGGCTGCGGGTCTGGGGCCTGTCATTGATCCGTTTCACCGAAGGCGACGGTCATGAAATCAGCGTCAAGCTGTTCGGCCTCGGCGGCACGCTGCTGTTTGCCTGGCTGATCTGGATTCTCAGCGACACCGCGATCCATCACGCCCTCACCCGCTCGCGCAAAGGCCTGGCCAACGCGCGCGCGCAGACCATGATGCCGCTGATCCGCAACGTGCTGTTCGTGACCATCTTCATCATCGCGGCCATCGTCGCCCTGGCCAACATGGGCATGAACGTCACGCCGTTGCTGGCCGGTGCCGGTGTAATCGGCCTGGCCATCGGCTTTGGCGCGCAGTCGCTGGTGGCGGACTTGATCACCGGCCTGTTCATCATCATCGAAGACTCCCTGGCCATCGATGACTACGTGGACGTCGGCGGGCACCTCGGCACAGTCGAAGGCCTGACCATCCGTACCGTGCGCCTGCGCGACATCGATGGCATCGTGCATACCATCCCGTTCAGCGAGATCAAGAGCATCAAGAACTACTCCCGAGAGTTCGGCTACGCGATCTTTCGGGTGGCGATCCCGTACAACATGGACATCGACGATGCGATCAAGTTGATACGCGACGTCGGCCAGCAGATGCGCAACGATCCGCTACAACGCCGCAATATCTGGTCACCGCTGGAGATTCAGGGCGTGGAAAGTTTCGAGTCGGGCAGCGCGATTCTGCGCGCGCGCTTCAAGACTGCGCCGATCAAGCAATGGGAAGTGTCGCGGGCGTTCAACCTGTCACTCAAACGCCATCTGGACGAGGCCGGGCTGGACCTGGCTACACCGCGCCTGAGTGTGCAGGTGGTGACCGGCGCGTCGGGCGGGCTGGAGAAAGAGAAGAACGCCTGAGCCTTCAGGCGCAATGTGGGCGCTGCCGAGCCCCACATTGGAGCTTCGCTGATTTCAGTGTGGTGGGCTCAGGTCAGCGCCGCGCCGTCCATCTTCTGGCGCAGGCTCAACGGACGCATATCGGTCCAGACCTCTTCGATATAGTCCAGGCACTCTTTCTTCAGGCCGCTCTTGCCCACGGTACGCCAGCCTTCCGGCACGGCCTTGTAGTCGGGCCAGATGGAATACTGTTCTTCATGGTTGACCACTACCTGAAACAGGATGTCGTCGCGGTCAAATACTGAGGTCATTGCTGTTCTCCATCACTCAAAGGCTGGCTGCGCACCACGCGCAGCGCTGATATCTGTAGGAACGTACCAGGCGGCCGAAAAATTAGAGGCTGGCGACCGCTGCAGCCAAGGCACGCCCGAAGATCTCGGCGACCTGATCGATCTGGGCGGCGCTGATCACCAACGGTGGCAGGAAGCGCACCACGCCGCCATGACGCCCACCCAGCTCCAGAATCAGGCCGCGCTTGAGGCATTCACGCTGCACCAGCGGTGCCAGGTGGCGGTGGACCGGCGGGTGGCCCTGGATATCGAGCGCGCCGTTCGGGTCTACCAGTTCCACGCCGAGCATCAGCCCGCGACCGCGAATATCGCCCAATTGCGGGAAATCGCGCTGCAGGAGGTGCAGGTGCTCCGCCAGGCGCTCGCCCATCGCCGCCGCATGGCCGGCCAGGTCGTGATCCTTGAGGTAGCGCATCACCGCCGACCCGGCCGCCATTGCCATCTGATTGCCACGGAAGGTCCCGGCATGGGCGCCCGGCAACCAAGTGTCGAGCCAGTCGCGGTACACCACCACCGCCAACGGCAGGCTGCCGCCGATGGCCTTGGACATCACCACCACATCCGGAATGATGCCTGCGTGTTCGAAGGCAAACATCTTGCCGGTACGCCCGAAACCGCTCTGGATTTCATCGATGATCAACGCCACGCCCGCCTGCTCGGTAATCCGCCGCAGGCCGCGCAGCCAGTCAAGGTCCGCAGGGATCACGCCGCCCTCGCCCTGCACCACTTCGACAATCACCGCCGCCGGCAACAACACCCCGGCTTCCGGGTCGTTGAGCAGGTTTTCCAGGTAATGCAGATTGACCCGCACACCTTGCGCGCCGCCCAGGCCGAACGGGCAACGGTAGTCATAAGGGAACGGTAGGAATTGCACACCATTGCCGAGCAGGGCGCCCAACGGTTTCTTCGGCCCCAGGCTGCCCATCAGGCTTAACGCGCCCTGGCTCATGCCGTGATAACCGCCCTGGAACGACAACACCGTGCTGCGCCCCGTGGCGGTGCGTACCAGCTTCAACGCAGCTTCCACTGCGTCAGTGCCGGTGGGGCCGCAGAACTGGATTTTGGCTTCCTGCGCCAACGCGGCCGGCAACAGACCGAACAGATCCTGCACGAACTGATCCTTGACCGGTGTGGTCAGGTCGAGGGTGTGCAACGGCAGTTCGTCGCTCAGCACTTGCTGGATCGCGTCGATCACCACCGGGTGGTTATGCCCCAGCGCCAAGGTGCCCGCGCCGGCCAGGCAGTCGATGAAGCTGCGGCCTTCCACGTCTTCCACGTAGATACCCTTCGCGCGTTTGAGTGCCAGAGGGATGCGCCGTGGGTAGCTGCGGGCGTTGGACTCCTGCTGGCGTTGGCGCGCCAGCAGCGGGCTTTCGTCGAACTGGTAGAGCGTTTCCACGGGTGCAGGGCTGACCGGCACCTGAGCGTCTGCGATACGGCTGCTAGCGACTGACATCTCTCGATCCCTCAATACGCTGATGATGGTGACCCAACTGCCGATCCGTTGGCGTCTGGCCCAAGGGCATGCGCACGGATTTCCTGTTGTGGAAACGCACCAGCGTCGAAAGGATTTAGGGGCTGTGGTAGTTACGGATGGATGAAGCGCCAAATGAGACAGCGCTTGACGTCAAAGCCCCCGGTACTTGTCGTTCAGCGCATACAAAATCGCACACGTCTCAGCATCCAGGCACCCACAATAATCCCTGGCCCGAAAGTGCATTTGAAACGCGCGGGTTCGCAGCTCGAACGCCTGGCGATTCTGCGCCGGTTTATACCCGTAGCGCTGAAAGGCACGCTCCACTTCCACCTCGGGCGGTAACCCGACACAAAATCGGCGCTGGTACATCGCCCGCGTCGCCTCATCGAACCAGGCCCCCACGCCGGCCTCGAACAGGCAACGCCAAGGCAAGTGCGGCCCCGGATCACTCTTGCGCCAATACGCCACATCCGAATGCCCGAGGATCTCGGTCGGACCGATGTGCGGGTAACGCGCAAGGATGTCGCGCAGCAATTCGATCAATACATCCACCTGCTCCCGAGGGTACGCAGGAAAGGTAAACACGCCGTCCTCATCGCGCGCCTGGTTGACGATCTCGATGCCGATCGCGCGGCTATTGAGGTTATCCCGCCCGCCCCAGTGGCTCACCCCGGCATGCCAGGCACGCTGCGCCTCATCCACCAGGCGGAACACGCGCAACTCGTCATAACCGGCGGCGCGGTAGCCGGGCTCGGCCGGATCAGGCAGCAGATAGTGCGCACTGACACCGTGCCGCGTCAGGGTCTGCAGGGATGACGTAAAGGGCGCGGCGGTGTAATGCAGGACCACTTGCCCCAAGGGCTCGCCGTTGCGTTCGTTGAAGTCCTTGGCGGGGAAACTGGTATCGATGACCAACATAAGAATCGTCCTTTTCGGTACAGGCCGAGTCATTCGGCCCGTTCAAGCGCAAAACAATGACCGCCATCCTGAAGGGTTGAACGTCAGGCGGGCGGTAACTATTTGGCACGCGAAAGAACGGTGATCAGCGACGCAGCGGCATGCCCAAATCGACCCGCAGGCCATCTGGCTGGCTATCGAACGTCAACGAGCAGGAGCAGCGCTGGACAATCGCCTGCACAATCGCCAGGCCCAGGCCACAGCCCTCGCTGTTGCCGTTGCGCCAGAAGCGCTGGGTCAGGTATTGCAGGTCTTCGCTGGCGATCTGTTTGCCATGGTCACGCACGCGGAACACCACCTGATCGCCGGCCATCAACACACTGAGTTCCACCCGGGTATCGCCCGGAGTATGGCGCAGGGCGTTGTCCAGCAGGTTGCGCAGGGCGGCGACGGCCAGGCCCACCGGCATGTCCACCGGGGTGTCGCTGAGGTCGTCCGGCAGGATCAGGTCGATACGCTGGTTGTCGCCGGCGTTGGCGTCCTGGATCGCCAACCGCGCGACTTGCTCGGCACTGGACTGCAAGCCGTCGTCGAACGACAGGCTGCCCTCCACCCGCGCCAGCAAGAGCAATTGCTCGAGGGTGCGATGCAGGCGGTCGGCGCCCTCCTCGGCATGGGCCAGGGACTGATCGCGGGCCGCGCCTTCGGTCATGCGCGCCACTTGCAGGTGGGTCTTGATCGCAGTCAGCGGGCTGCGCAGTTCGTGGGCGGCGTCGCCGGTGAGGCGCCGTTCGCGTTCGATGGTCTTGGCGATGCGCTGCAACAGTTGGTTCTGGGTGTCGAGCAGCGGTTTCAACTCGCTGGGCAGCGGGTGGATCTGCAGCGGTTCGAGGGAATCGGCACTGCGCCGCATCAATGCGTCACGCATACGGTTGAGCGGCAGCAGGCTTTGCCCGATCCCCAGCCACAGCAGGCACAGGCAGCCCAACAACGCCACGCCGACCGGCACCGAGGCCGCCAGCAGAATCGACAGGTTCAACGCCTCGCGCTCGACCTGGCGGTCGGCGGTGGTAATGAACAGATCGCCACGGCTCAGGGTAAAGCTGCGCCACGCCGCGCCGTCGATGATCTGGTCGCGAAAACCGCTGCGATGGGATTCCAGCCCCTGGTCCGGAGTGGTGTGGCTGCGCGCCAACACTTCGCCGCGCAAGGAACTGACCTGACAGGCCATGCCGCCCGGCACATTCAGTTGCTCGGCGCTGAAGTGCTTGCCCTCGGCGCTGCTTGCCAGGCCCGGCATCTGCTCCGTCAAACCGGCGACCATGCGCGCCGACGCGACCAGGCGCTGGTCGAGGGAGAACATCATCTGGTTGCGCAGATCGTTGAGCATCCAGGCAGCCGCCAGCGCCCAGATCAACACAAAAGCGGCGCCGAGCTTGAAGGTCAGGCGCAGACGCAGGCTCATCACGGGGGGCTATCTCCACCATCCGCCGGGCCCAGGCGGTAACCCAGGCCACGTACTGTTTCGACGATGCCGTTGCCCAATTTGCGCCGCAAATGGTGGATATGCACGTTGAGGGCGTTGCTTTCCAGTTCGTCGTTGAAGCCGTAGACGCTGTCTTTGAGCTGTTCGCTGGAGAGCACGCGGCCCTTGTTGTGCAGCAGCGCCTGCAACAGCGCTTGTTCGCGGCGGGAAAGGTCCACGGATTGCCCGGCCAGCAGGGTTTCGCGGCTGCTCGGGTCGTAAGTGAGACGGCCGTGCTCGATCAGGTTGACGCTGCGCCCCGCCACGCGGCGCAGCAAGGTTTGCAGGCGCGCGGCGAGCTCGCGCAGGTCGAAGGGCTTGAGCAGGTAATCGTCGGCACCGGCTTGCAGGCCGTCGACGCGGTTGGTCACCGAATCCCGCGCGGTGAGGATCAGCACCGGAATTTCCAGGCCCTGGCTGCGCTGCTGTTGCAGCAACTTGAGGCCGTCTTCGTCGGGCAGCCCGAGGTCGAGCACCATGATGTCGAATTCGGCAGCCTTGAGCATTGCCCGCGCGGCAGCAGCGGTGGCGACGCGCTCGACGGTAAAGCCCTGGGCGCCGAGGCCGGCCACGATGCCGCTGGCGATCAGTTCGTCGTCTTCACAGACCAGTACGTGCATGCTGAACCCTTCATGAAAGATGGGGGAATTAGAAGACAGATCGATTAAGCGCGCATTATGCCGCCAAAGTTCGCAACATCAGATATTCCCTACACTCTAGAATAGCGTCCGGTTAATCATCGGTTAATCAACGCCACACATTGTGTGCCTCACTTGCATCGAACTAAGGCTTGACCATGCGGCATCTATTTACCTTACTGCTGATGTTGTTCGCGGGATTCGCCCAGGCCGCGCCGGGTAACCCGTTCGAGACCAAACCCGATTTTCTCCCGGTAGCCAAGGCCTTCACCTTTACCTCCGAACGCCTGGAGTCCGGCGAAACCCAGCTGTATTGGCAGATTGCCGATGGTTATTACCTGTACCAGCAGCGCATGAAGTTCGACGGCCTCGCCGAAAAGCCGGCGCTGCCCGAGGGTGAAGCCCATAGCGATGAGTTCTTCGGCGAGCAGCAAGTGTACCGCCAAGGCCTGGAAGTGAAGATTCCTGCGGGGGTGACCGGCCAGGTCAAACTGGGCTGGCAGGGCTGTGCCGATGCCGGCCTGTGCTACCCGCCGCAGTCGATCAGCGTGGACCTGGGCGGCAATCCGGCCGTCGCCGCCACCGCACAAGCCCAGGACCAGAGCCTGGCCAGCGGCCTGCAACAGCGCAGCCTGGGGTGGAGCCTGCTGGTGTTCTTCGGCTTGGGCCTGTTGCTGGCGTTTGCCCCGTGTTCGTTGCCGATGTTGCCCATCCTCGCCGGCCTGGTGGTCGGCAGCGGCGCCAGCCCGCGTCGCGGTTTTGCGTTGGCCGGCAGCTACGTGATGTGCATGGCGCTGGTGTATGCCGCGCTGGGCGTAGTGGCCGCGTCGCTCGGCAGCAACCTTGCCGCACTGCTGCAAACCCCGTGGATACTCGGCAGCTTCGCCGCCTTGTTTGTAATCCTGGCCCTGCCGATGTTCGGCTTCTTTGAACTGCAACTGCCGGTGGCCGTGCGTGATCGTCTGGACAACGTCAGCCGCAACCAGCGTGGCGGCAGCCTGATCGGCGCCGGGGTGCTCGGCGCGCTGTCCGGCCTGTTGGTCGGCCCCTGCATGACCGCGCCCCTGGCCGGTGCCCTGCTCTATATCGCCCAGAGCGGTAACGCCCTGCACGGCGGGCTGATCCTGTTCGCCATGGGCATCGGCATCGGCATTCCACTGTTGCTGCTGGTGACCGTGGGCAACCGCTTCCTGCCCAAGCCAGGCACCTGGATGAATGTGCTCAAGGGCGTGTTCGGCTTCCTGTTCCTGGCCACCGCCGTGCTGATGATTCGCCCGGTGGTCGGGGAAAACCTGTGGCTCGGCCTGTGGGGCGCGCTGGCCATCGCCATGGCCTATTGCGGCTGGCGCCTGGCCCAGGATTTCGGGCGTGTCGCCATGCTGTCCGGCGCGGTTTCCGTGGTGCTCGGGTTGTGGGGCGGCCTGCTGATGGTCGGCGCGGCGGGTGGCAGCGATGATGTGTGGCAACCGTTGAAGGTCTACAGCGGCTCGCGGATCACCAGCGCGCCGACCGCCCACGACGCGTTTATGACCATCAACGACCCGGCCGTGCTGCAAAGCCAGCTCGACAGCGCCAAGGCCCAGGGCCAATGGGTACTGGTCGATTACTACGCCGACTGGTGCGTGTCGTGCAAGATCATGGAAAAACAGGTGTTCGGTAAACCCCACGTGATGGACGCCCTGAAAGACGTGCGCCTGCTGCGCCTCGACGTCACCGCCGACAACGCCGCCAGCCGCGCCCTGCTGGGCCGCTACAAAGTGCCGGGGCCTCCGAGCTTCGTATGGATCGGCCCGGACGGTGAAGAACGCCGCGCCCGGCGCATCACCGGCGAAGTCGATGCCGATACGTTCCTGCAACGCTGGACCCAGACGCGGGACGCCCGCTGATGCTGACCCTGACCATCGGCACCTTCGCCATCGCCCTGAATCACATCCTGCTGATCAGCGCGCTGATTCTCGCCACCCTGGTGGGGTGGCGCGTGGCCAAGCGTGGCGGGGAAAACCCGGAGTCGGTGCTGTTCTACCTGTTCCTGCTGGGCATGTTGGCAGCCCGCATCAGCTTTGTGCTGATGTACTGGAGTTATTACCGCAACGACCCGTTGCAGATCGTCGACCTGCGCGACGGCGGCTTTCTCGCCTGGCCCGGCGTCATTGCACTGATCCTCGGCGCGCTGCTGTACGGCTGGCGCCGCCCGGCCCTGCGCAAACCGTTGAGTGCCGGGGTGATCACCGGCCTGCTGTTCTGGGGCATGACCAGCCTGTCGCTGAGCCTGTATGACAAAGGCTCGCGCGTGCCGGACATCACCCTGCGCAACGCGAATGGCGAAGTGGTGCAACTGGCGGACTACCAAGGCGGCCCGCTGGTGATCAACCTGTGGGCCACCTGGTGCCCGCCGTGCCGCCGGGAAATGCCGGTCCTGGAACGCGCCCAACGCCAACGCCCCGACGTGACCTTCCTGTTCGTCAACCAGGCCGAAAGCATGCAAAGCGTCAGCACCTACCTGGCCACCCAGGGCCTGACCCTGGACAACGTATTGTTCGACGCCAGCGGCCGCCTCGGCCAGGCCGTGGGCTCCATGGCCTTGCCGACCACGCTGTTCTACCAAGCCGATGGACGCCTGATCAACAGCCACCTCGGTGAACTGTCCCAGGCCAGCCTGGCCCGTGCCATGGAACCCTTCGACATCGCCACTGAAAGGAAACCGACATGCCTCGCCTCCGCCACTTGCTGACCCTGCTGCCACTCACGCTGGCCGCCACCCTGGCCCAGGCCGAAGACTGGCCGGCACCGATCAAACAGATCGAAGCCAAGGGCGCCAAGATCCTCGGCAAGTTCGACGCCCCCAGCGGCCTCACCGGCTACGCCGCGCAGTACCAGAACCGGGGCATGGCGCTGTACCTGACCGCCGACGGCAAAAGCGTGCTCGCCGGCAACCTGTACGACGCCCAGGGCAATGACCTGAGCAGCGCGCCCCTGGAAAAACTGGTGTACGCACCGATGGCCAAAGAAGTCTGGGCCAAGATGGAAAAAAGCAGCTGGATCCAGGACGGCGACACCAACGCGCCGCGCACGGTCTACCTGTTCAGCGACCCCAACTGCCCGTACTGCAACATGTTCTGGGAACAGGCCCGGCCATGGGTGAAGGCCGGCAAGGTGCAGTTGCGCCACATCATGGTCGGTATCATCCGCGAAGACAGCCCAGGCAAATCCGCCGCCCTGCTGGCCAGCCAAGACCCGCAAAAAGCCCTGCAAGAACACGAAGCCGCTGGCAAGGGCAGCAAGTTACAGGCGCTGGATAAAATCCCTGCCAATATTGAAGCCAAGCTCGATGCCAATATGAAGTTGATGGAAGAGCTGGAGTTGTCGGCGACGCCGGCGATTTTCTATCTGGATGACAAGGGCGGGTTGCAGCAACAGCAAGGGGCGCCGTCGCCGGATAAGTTGGTGAAGATCCTTGGGCCGAAATAGGCGGCGCCTGGGCTGATGCTATCGGGGGCAAGCCCCCTCCCACACTCGACCGGGTTCATGCGTTCAAATGTGGGAGGGGGCTTGCCCCCGATAGCGTCAGTCCAGGCAACGAAAACTACAAGCCTTCCAACTCCGCCATCAAATCACTCAACCGATCCACCTTCTCGGCACTGATCGCAGTCGCCGCCAGCCCATCGATGTACTCGGCCAACTGCGCCACCGTGCTGCATTCGAACATCGCCCGCAACGGCACATCCCTTTGCAAGGTTTTCTGCACGCGCGAGGCGATCTGCGTGGCCAGCAACGAGTGCCCGCCCAGTTCGAAGAAGTTGTCCTGCACCCCCACCCGGTCGACGTTGAGCACCTCGGCCCAGATCGCGGCCAACGTACCTTCCAGTGCATTGCGCGGCGCCAGGTAGGCCTGGTCGTGCAACTGGCCGATCTCCAGGGCCGGCAAGGCGTTACGGTCGAGTTTGCCGTTGGCATTGAGCGGCAGGCGCTCGAGCCAGAGCCAGTGCAGCGGCACCATGTATTCCGGCAGTTCGGCGCGCAGGCGTTGTTTGATGCGATCGAGGCGCTCGCTGGGGTTGAGACTGGCGTCGTCAGCTACCAGGTAACCGACCAGGTGTTTGCCGTTGACGCCGTCTTGCACGCCAACCGCCGCGTCGCGCACTTCCGCTTGTTCATGCAGGCGCGCTTCGATTTCACCCAGTTCGATGCGGTAGCCGCGGATTTTCACCTGATGGTCGATACGCCCGACGTACTCCAGCACGCCATCGCTGCGCCGCCGTGCGAGGTCGCCGCTGCGGTACAGACGCTCGCCCGCAGCGCCAAACGGGTTGGGCACGAACACCTGGGCGGTGCGCAGCGGGTCGCTGACGTAACCGCGACCAACGCCGGTGCCGGCCACGCACAACTCGCCCACCACGCCCTGCGGCACCAACGCCAGCGCAGCGTCCAGCACGTACAAGCGGTTGTTGTCGGTCGGCGTACCAATCGGTAGGTAAGTGCCACGGGTCGAGGCCAGGTCGACACGGAAGAACGCCACGTCATCCGAACATTCCGCCGGACCATAAGCGTTAACCAAGCCGATCTCGGGGTAGCGCAGCAACCACTGCTGCGCGAGTTCCGGCGGCAGCGCTTCACCCGTCGGCAACATCCAGCGCAGGCCGTCCAGGCCGATGCGTTCCTCGGCCAGCATGCCCTGGATCAGCGACGGCACGCTTTCCAATACGGTGATGCCCTGGGCCTGCACATGCGCCAGCAAGCCTTGCGGATCGTGGGCGACTGCGTTCGGCACAATATCCACCCGCGCGCCGAACAGCGGCGCGGCGAGGAACTGCCACACGGAGATATCGAAACTTTGCGAGGCGGTTTGCGCAATCACGTCCACCGGGCTCAGGTCCAGGTACGGCACCTTGCTCAACTGGTTGTTGAGCATGCCGCGCTGTTCGACCATCACGCCTTTGGGCAGGCCGGTGGAGCCCGAGGTATAGATCACATACGCAAGGTTGTCCGGGCCACTGTAGATCCCGGGGTTTGCCCCACTGCCAGGCACGTCCTCCCACACCAGCAACTGGCATTCGACACCTTGCAGCAACTCGATGGCCTGCTCGCGACACGCCTCGGTACACACCAACAACGGGGTGCGGCTCAGCTCGATGATCCGCCTCAGACGCTGACTCGGCAGCCCCGGGTCGAGCGGCAGGTAACCGGCCCCGGCTTTGAAGCTACCGATGATCATGCCGAGCACATCGAGATTACGCTCCGCCAGCAATGCCACCGGCTGATCCAGGCCGACACCCGCCGCGATCAACGCATGGCCGAGGCCGTTACTGCGCCGGTTCAACTCGGCGTAAGTCCAGTGTTGGTCGAGGTAGGTGGCGGCGATGCGCTCCGGATGCTGCGCCACCTGTGTTTCGAACAGCTCGATATAGCTGCGCTCCAGTGGATAGGCGTGCGCACTCTGGTTGCAGCCGTGTACCAGCAATTCACGCTCCTGCGCGCTTATCAGCGGCAGGTCGGCCATGTCGCCATGAAAACCCTGCACCAGCGCCAGCAGCAGGCGTTTGAACTCGCCCAGCATGCCTTGCACGGTGCTTTCATCGAAATAGCGCTGGTCATAGGACAGGTGCAAACCGAGCTCATCGCCCGGATAGCACACCGCCGTCAGCGGGAAGTTCGTGTGGGTGCGACCGGAGTCCGACGTGGCATTCAGGCTTTGCGCACGGTCGAGCACCGAGACTTCCACCGGAGCGTTTTCGAACACGAACAGGCTGTCGAACAGCGGCTGGCCCTTGGGCAGTTCGCTGAGTTCCTGGATCGTCACCAGCGGCAAGTATTCGTACTCGCGCAGTTGCATATTGCTGTCGAGCAGGCCACTCAACCATTGGCGCACGCTGCAACGCTGGCCATCCTCGGGCAGCTTCACGCGCAGCGCGATGCTGTTGATGAACAAGCCGACGGTACGTTGCATGTCCGGCATGTCCACCGGACGCCCGGCCACGGTGACGCCGAACAGCACGTCACGCTCGCCGCTCAAGCGCCGCAGCACCAGGGCCCAGGCGGCCTGGGCGAAGGTGTTGACGGTCAGTTGATGGGCCTGGGCCAGTTCGCGCAGTTGCACACCCTCGCGGGCATCGAGGCGGGTGTAGCAATCGCCCACCACCATGCCGCCGCTGCCACCGGCGTGTTCACGCAGGAACGGCCGGTCGTTGGGGATCGGCGTGGTGCGCTCGAAGCCCAGCAGGTTGTGCTGCCACCACTGGCGCGCCTGACTCAGGTTTTGGCGTTGCAGCCAGGCAATGTAGTCGCGATAACGCGGCGGCGTGGCCAGTTGCGCATCGCGGCCTGCGCCGAGGGCCGTGTAGAGGTCGAAGAAGTCATTCATCAACAACGAACGGCACCAGGCATCGATCAGGATGTGGTGGTTGCTCATCATGAACCAGTAGCGCGCTTCACCGACGCAAATCAGGCGCAGGTGGAACGGCGCCTGGTTGAGCAGATCGAAACCGGCTTCGCGTTCGGCCTTGAGCAGGGCTTGCAGACGCGGTTCCTGTTCGGCCTCTGCAACGGCGCTCCAGTCCAGGTACTCGATCGGCGTACTGCCGGGTTTGTGGATCACTTGCAGCATGTCCTCGCCGACGTTCCAGCAGAACGAGGCGCGCAAGGCTTCGTGACGGGCGATCACCGCTTGCCAGGCCTGGGCGAAACGCTCGGGGTCCAGGGCACTGTTGATGCGGTAGCGGTCCTGCATGTAGTAGAGGCCGGTGCCCGGTTCAAGCAGGGTATGCAGGAGCAGGCCTTCCTGCATCGGGGTCAGCGGGTACACGTCTTCGATGGCGCTGGCGGGCACCGGCAAGGCGTCCAACTGCGTCTGGGTCAGGCGCGCCAGGGGGAAGTCGGAGGGCGTCAGGCCGCCGGCATCGGCCTCGAGACAATGGTCGATCAGGCTGTGCAGTTCGGCCAGGTAGGCGGCGGCCAAGTCGCCAATCGTCTGGTGATCGTGACGTGCGCGGCTGAAGGTCCAGCGCAGCACCAGTTCGCCGCCGTACACCTGGCTGTCGACACTCAGTTCGCTGGGCAGCGGCGCATCCGGGTCATGGGCGAGGCCGGCGGATTCGTCCAGCGGGTGGAACAGTGCATCGGCGCCAAAGCTCTGGTCGAACTGGCCGAGGTAGTTGAAGCTGACGTCGGCACTCGGCAGTGCGGCCAGGGTCTGCTGGCACAGGTCGTCCGCCAGGTAGCGCAGCACGCCATAGCCCAGGCCCTTGTGCGGCACGCCGCGCAATTGCTCCTTGATGGCTTTTATCGATGCGCCCTGCTCCGCCAGCGGCGTCAGGCGCACCGGATAGGCGCTGGTGAACCAGCCGACGCTACGGGTCAGGTCGATCTCATCGAACAGGGTTTCGCGGCCGTGGCCTTCCAACTGGATCAGCGCCGAAGCGTGACCGCTGCAGCGGCACAGCACGCGGGCCAGGGCGGTCAGCAGCAGGTCGTTGACCTGGGTGCGGTAAGCGCTGGGGGCCTGTTGCAGCAACTGCCGGGTGTGTTCGGCATCCAGGCGCACGCTGAGCGTCTCGGCATCGCGATGGCGCAACCCACCGTGCGGGCGCGCTACCGGCAAGGCCGGCACCGCGCCGGCCAACTGGTCCTGCCACAGCGTCAACTCTTCGCGCAGGGATTCGCTGCCGGCATAAGCCTGCAAACGGGCCGCCCAATCGCGCAAGGCACTGGTCTTGGCCGGCAGGCTGACAGAGTGGCCATCGCTCAATTGGCGATAGACGTTTTGCAGGTCCTCGAGCAACACACGCCACGACACACCATCCACCACCAAGTGATGGATCACGATCAGCAGGCGCTGCTGGCCGTGCGGGCCGTCCACCAGCAATGCGCGCAACAGTGGGCCGTGCGCCAGGTCGAGGCTGCGTTGGGTGTCGCTGAACAACGCCGAGCACTGCTGCAAATCGCGCACGTGCGCCTGCATCAGCACGCCGCCCTGCGGCACGGCCAGGTGCTCGGCGTGCCATTGCGCGTCGCGTCGGGTGAAACTCAGGCGCAGCGCGTCATGGTGTTCCAGCACCGCCAGCAGGGCTTGCTCCAGGCGATGGGGATCGAGCAGTAGCAGCGGTTTGAGCACCAAGGCCTGGTTCCAGTGCTGACGCGCCGGGATCTCGCTGTCGAAAAACCACTGCTGGATCGGCGTTAGCCCTGAACGGCCGGTCAGCACACCTTGCTCGGCAGTGACCTGCTCGGCGCGCGTGGCGACGGCAGCCAGGCTCTGGACGGTCTGGTGCTGGAACACATCGCGGGGGCTGAAGTGAATCCCGGCCTGGCGCGCACGGCTGACCACCTGGATCGACAGGATCGAATCACCGCCCAGTTCAAAGAAGTTATCGTCGAGGCCGACCTGCTGCACGTTCAACACCGCACACCAGATCGCCGCCAACGTCTGCTCCAGCGCGTTGCGCGGCGCCACGTAGTGTTGGCGATTCGCCTCGGGATCGGGCGCGGGTAAGGCGCGGCGGTCGAGCTTGCCGTTGGCGGTCAGCGGCATGCTGTCCAACACGAGCACATGGGCGGGCACCATGTATTCCGGCAGTTGCGCCTTGAGGTGGGTCTTCAAGGCATCGCGCAACGGGCCGTGCTCGGCGTCGCTGACCAGATACGCCACCAACTGTTTGCCGCTCGGCGAATCCAGCGCCAGCACCACCGCTTCACGCACGGCGGGATGTTCGAGCAGGCGCGTTTCGATCTCGCCGAGTTCGATGCGGAAACCGCGAATCTTCACCTGATGGTCGATCCGCCCCAGGTACTCCACCTGCCCGTCTGCACGTTGGCGCACCAGGTCGCCGGTACGGTACAGGCGGCCGCCATGGGCCGCGAACGGGTCCGCGACAAAACGCTCCGCCGTCATCCCCGGCTGCTGGTGATAACCCTGTGCCAGACCTGCCCCGCCGACGTACAACTCGCCGCTCGCGCCTTGCGGCACCAAGGCCAGGTCGGCGTCGAGAATGTAGGCCACGCGGGCGCCGATGAGGCTGCCGATTGGCACGCTGCCGGCGCCCTCTTCCGGGTGCTGCGGCGCGAGGCCGGCCAGCGGCATCACCACGGTTTCAGTCGGGCCGTAGGCGTTGAAAAACACCTGCGGCTGGAACGCGGCGCGGATGCGCTGCAAGTGTTCGCCGGTCAGCGCCTCGCCGCCGGTGATGCACATGCGCACCGGCAAGGTCTGCTGCTGGGTCGCCAGCCATTGCGCCAACTGGCTGCCGTAGCTCGGGGTGAAGCCGAGGATGTTGATGCGATGGGTGCGAATCAGCCCACAGATTTCCTCGGCATCCCACTGGCCCTGGGCGCGCAATACCACCTGCGCACCGCTGAGCAACGGCACCAGCAAACGTTCGGTGGCGGCGTCGAAGTTGATTGAGTAAAAGTGCAGTTCGCAGTCGTCCGGGCGCATGCCGAAGCGCTCGATCACCGCCTGGCAGTGCATGGCGATTTCGCCGTGGCACACCACCACGCCTTTCGGCTTACCGGTGGAACCGGAGGTGTAGATCAGGTACGCCGGGTGTTGCGCCAGGCTGAGCAACGGCAGCTCGCTGGCCGGGTAGTTCGCCAGCACCGGCAGGTCGTCTTCCAGGCACCAGCACGCCAGCGTCGCCGGCAGTTCACCGAGGGCGGCGAACATCGCCGCATCACTGAGCAGCAGGCCGATGCCGCTGTCTTCGATCATGTAATGCAGGCGGTCCAGCGGGTACTCCGGGTCCAACGGCACATAGGCGCCGCCGGCCTTGAGAATCGCCAGCAGGCCGATGACCATTTCCAGGGAGCGCGGCAACGCCAGGCCGACAAGCACCTGCGGGCCGACGCCACGCTCGCGCAGCATCCAGGCCAGGCGGTTGGCGCGGGCGTTCAGTTCACGGTAGCTGAGGGTCTCGCCGGCAAACGTCAGCGCCGGCGCGTCGGCACGGGCCAGCGCCTGCTGGCTGAACAGTGAGTGAAGGCACTGGTCGAGGCGCTGCTCAGCCGCGTCGGTCCCCAGGCTGCGCTGCAACGCGTGCTGCTCGTCGGCACTGAGCATCGGCAATTCGCTGAGGCGCTGCTGCGGATCGGCGATCAGCGCTTCGAGCAGGTTGCGCCAATGCTCGGCCATGCGCGCAATGCGCGGCTCGTCGAACAAATCGGTGCTGTAGGTCAGGCAGCATCCCAGGCGATGGTCGAGGTCGGTGACTTCCAGGTTGAGGTCAAACTTGGTCGCACGCGCATCGTTGGCCAGGTACTCGACGGTCATGCCGGCCAGTTGGCGGCGTTGCTGGAATTCCCAGCGCTGCACGTTGCACATCACTTGGAACAGCGGGTTGTACGCCGCGCTGCGCGGCGGTTGCAGCGCGTCCACCAGATGGTCGAACGGCAGGTCCTGATGGGACTGACCCTCGATCACGGTGTGGCGCACATGCTCGAACAACTCAGCGACGTTCATCTGCCCATTGAGCTGGCACCGCAGCACCTGGGTGTTGAGGAAGGCACCGATCAACCCTTCGCTTTCCGGGCGAATCCGGTTGGCCACCGGGGCGCCGATGCGCAAGTCGGTCTGGCCGCTGTAGCGGTAGAGCACCACCGCCAGGGTAGCGGTCATGGTCATGAACAGGGTGAGACCGCGCTCGGCATTGAAAGCCCGAACACGTGCCGCCAGTTCGTCGCTCAAGTCAAAACGGTACAGCTCGCCCCGGTGGCTTTGCACCGGCGGACGCGGGCGGTCGCCGGGCAGTTCCAGCAGCGGGTGCTCATGGCCCAACTGCGCGATCCAATAATCGAGCTGGCGCTGGCGCTCGCCGGACTCCAGCCACTGGCGCTGCCACACGCTGTAGTCGAGGTACTGCACCGGCAGCGGCGCCAGCGGCGAGTCGCACTCGTCGATAAACGCCTCGTACAGCACGCTGAGTTCACGGGCAAAGATGTCCATCGCCCAGCCTTCGGTGACGATATGGTGCAAGGTCAGCACCAGGTAATGTTCCTGCGCGCCGGCCTTGACCAGGCACACGCGCAACAGCGGCCCGGTTTCCAGGTTGAACGGCGTGTGCGCCTCGACATCGGCCAACTGCTGCAAGCGTTGCTCGCGCTCGATGGGGTTCAGCGCCGAGAAATCCTGCCAGCCCATGCGCAGGCCGGTCTGCGCCGACACCTGTTGATGGGCCACGCCATCGACGCTCGGGAAGGTGGTGCGCAGGGTTTCGTGACGCAGGATCAAGGCCTGCAACGCCGCCTCGAAACGCCCCACGTCGAGCACCCCGCGCAAACGCGCCATGCCACCGACGTTGTACGCCGGGCTGTGCGGTTCCAACTGCCAGAGGAACCACATGCGCTGCTGGGAATAGGACAGCGGCACCGGCCGGCTGCGGTCGACCTTGGTGATTGCCGTCTGTTGATTACGTTGGCCTGCGGCCTGGATCAGCCCGACTCGCTCGGCAAACGCGCCCAGCTCGCTGGCTTCGAACAGGGTGCGCAACGGCAGCTCGACGTCACACGCCTGGCGGGTGCGCGAGATGATTTGCGTGGCCAGCAATGAATGGCCGCCGAGGGCGAAGAAGTCATCGCACAGGCCGATCCGTGGCAGGCCCAGCACTTCGCGCCAGATCGCCGCAATCTGCTGCTGCAACGGGGTTTGCGGTTCAACGTGTTCGCGGGTTTGCCACACCGGTTCCGGCAGAGCACGACGGTCCAGCTTGCCGCTCGGGCTCAGGGGCATGGCGGCCAGGCGCATCAGGTGCGCGGGCACCATGTACTCCGGCAACTCGGCGGCCAGGGCGGCTTTGACGGCCTGTGCGTCCAACGCCGCAGTCGCGGTGTAGTAGCCGATCAGTTGATCATCACGTACCAGCACCACGGCCTGGGCGATACCGTCGAGGGCCAGCAGGCGCGCTTCGATTTCTTGCGGTTCCACGCGAAAGCCGCGCAACTTGACCTGCTGATCGAGACGCCCGAGGTAGTCGAGCACGCCGTCTACGCTCCAGCGTGCGCGGTCACCGCTGCGATACAGGCGCGTGCCCGGCGCGCCCAGCGGGTCGGCGACAAAGCGTTCGGCGGTGAGCCCGGGACGGCCGAGATAACCGCGTGCCAGGCCGATGCCGCCGATGCACAGTTCGCCCGGCACACCGGCCGGCAACGGGTTGAGCTGCTCGTCGAGCACGCGGCAGATCACATTGCCCAGCGGCCGGCCAATCGGCGAGCGCTCGCCATCCTCGGCCTGGCAATGCCAGTGGGTGACGTTGATCGCGGTTTCGGTCGGACCATAACGGTTGTGCAATTGCACCGCCGGCAACCGCGCAAGCACGCGATTGCGCAACTCTGCAGACAAGGCTTCGCCGCCGCAGAACAGACGGCGCAGGCTGGTGCATTCGGCCGCCAACGGCTCGTCGATAAACAACTGCAACAGCGGCGGCACAAAGTGCAGCGTGGTCACGCCATGTGCCTGCACCAATTGGGCAATGCGCTGCGGATCGCGCTGCTCGCCCGGCCCCGCCAGCACCAGGCGGCAGCCGGTGATCAGCGGCCAGAAGCATTCCCACACCGACACGTCAAAACTGATCGGCGCTTTTTGCAGCAGCACGTCGGTTTCATTCAGCGCGTAGGTAGCCTGCATCCACTGCAAGCGCTCGGCCAGGGCCGCATGGGTGTTAGCCACGCCCTTGGGTTGGCCGGTGGAGCCGGAGGTGTAGATCACATAGGCAAGGTGGTCGCCTTCCAGATACAGCCCCGGCGGCTGGGTCGGCCAACTGTCGAGGTGCAGGCTGTCCATGGCGATGACGCAGACACCTTCGGCCGTGGGTAATTGCTCCAGCAACGCGGTCTGGGTCAGCAGCAGGTGTACGCCGCTGTCCTTGAGCATGTAGGCCAGGCGCTCGGCAGGGTAATCCGGGTCCAGCGGCACGTAGGCGCCACCGGCCTTGATGATCGCCAGCAGGCCGATCAGCAACTGCGGCGAACGCTCGGCGGCGATGGCCACGCACACGTCAGGGCCGACGCCTTTGTCGCGCAGGTAATGGGCCAGGCGGTTGGCCTGCGTGTGCAGTTGGGCGAAGCTCAGGCTGCCGCCCTGCCAGACCAGCGCAGTGCTGTCCGAAGTTTGCCTGTTGAGCCGTTCGGGTAACCATTGCTGGGCCGCCGCGCAAGGCGCTTCGCTCCAGGGCCGCTGCTCGTCGTGGTGCATCAGCGTGAGGTCGCCGAGGGCGAGCTGCGGTTGCTCGCACACGGCGTGCAGCAGGTGGATGAAGTGCTCGGCCAGACGTTGGATAGTGGTGGTTTCGAACAATTCATCGGCGTAGTCGAACGACAGACTCAGGCGCCCGTTGCGGTCTTCTTCGCTGTGCAGTTGCAGGTCGAACTTGGCTTCGCGGCTGTGCCAAGGCAGCTCCTCGGCGAGCAGGCCCGGCAGGCGATGCAAGGCGCTGAGGTCGCGTTGCTGATGGTTCAACATCACTTGGAACAGGCCCTGTTCGCGGGCGCGGGGGAATGCTTCGAGCAGTTGTTCGAAGGGCAAATCTTGATGGGCCTGGGCGCCCAATGCTGCCTGGCGAGTAGCCGCCAACAACTGATTGAACGGCAGACGCCCATCCAGTTCGGCGCGCAGCACCAGGGTGTTGATAAAGAAACCGATCAGGCCCTGGGTTTCCTGGCGCGGGCGGTTGGCGTTGGGCACGCCGATGCGGATGTCGCGCTGGCCGCTGTAGCGATAGAGCAAGGTCTGGAACGCCGCGAGCAACAGCATGAACGGCGTCGATTCATTAGCCTGGGCGGTCTGGCGAATCGCCGCGCTGAGGCTGGCGCCCAGGCGCACGCTGTGGCGCGAAGCAGTGTGGCGTTGCTGCGCCGCACGCGGGTGATCGGTGGCCATGCTCAACGCCGGGTGTTCATCCCCCAACTGAGCCTTCCAGTACGCCAGTTGCCGCTGGCCTTCGCCCTCGGCCAACCACTGGCGCTGCCAGTTGCCGTAGTCGGCGTATTGCACCGCCAGTGGCGGCAGTTGCAGCAGGGGCTGGCCCTGAGACGCCGCAGCGTACAGGCGCGAGAACTCATCGATGAGAATGTTCAGCGACCAACCGTCGGCGATGATGTGATGCAGCGTCACCAACAACTGATGATCTTCGTCGTCCAGACGCACCAGGCTCACCCACAGCAGCGGGCCGTTTTCCAGGTCGAACGCGCTGCGCGCCTGGTCCTCGCGGATCTGTTGCGCACGGGCTTCGCGTTCGGCGGCGGGCAGGTCGCTGAGGTCGATGACACGCAGGTTGAATTCGCTGCTGGCCAGCACCCGCTGGAAGGCTTGCCCATCCCGTTCGTAGAAGCGCGTGCGCAGGGCTTCGTGGCGCTGGATCAGCTGCTCGAAGCTGGCGCGCACCGCGTCTTCATCCAGCTCACCGCGCAAGCGCAGAGCACCGGGGATGGTGTACGCGCTGCTCCGTGGGTCGAGTTGCCAGGTGATCCACAGACGGTTTTGCGCGAGGGATTGCGGCAACTCGGCCTGGCGCGACAAGCGCTGGATCGCACCTTGGGCGACGCCACCCGCCTGTTGCAACTGTGCCACGTTGGCGGCGAAGTTCGCCAAGGTCGGCGCTTCGAACAACAGGCGCAGGTTCAGTTCCAGGCCCAGGCTTTCGCGCAGGCGCGCAACCACCTGGGTCGCGGTAATGGAGTTGCCGCCGAGCAGGAAGAAGTGGTCGTCCGCCGCCACCACCGGCACCTGCAACTGCTCGCACCAGATCGCCGCGATCTGGGTTTGCAAGGCAGACTCCAGCGCGACATCACTCGCCGGCGCTTGCAGACCGGGGAACTGCGCATAGCTGTCGAGGCTGCCCTCGGCGTGACGCAACGCGCACGCCGAGCGCTGCAGCTTGCCGCTGGAGGTCTTCGGCAGTGCGCCGGGGTTGAGCAACACCACCACGCACGGCGCCTGTTGATAGGCGTCGGCCACGGCTTGGCGGAGCGCTTTGATCAGCACGTCTGGCGCGAGGATTTTCTGCACGCTGCGGCTGATCTCAGCGGCGATACCGATGCCTTCCAGGCCCTGGTCATTCACCGCAAACGCCGCGACCCGGCCTTTGCGCACCCCCTCCACGTCGCGCTCGAGGGTCTGCTCGATGTCCTGCGGGTAGAGGTTGTGGCCGCGCACGATCAGCAGGTCTTTCAAGCGCCCGGTGATGTACACCTCGCCCTCGCAGATAAAACCCAGGTCGCCGCTGCGCAGCCAGGTGCGGCCGGCGTGCTGGACGAAGGTCTTGGCGCTGGCTTCGGGGTTGCGCCAGTAGCCGTGGGCGATGCTCGGGCCGCTGGCCCAGAGTTCGCCGACGTGGTTGTCAGGCAGTTCGGACAACGTGTGTGGGTCGGCAATCAGCACCGCATGGTCCGGCTGAGACGTGCCGCAACTCATGATCGCCGCGCCCTGCCCCGGCTCGGCGCGGTTGGCGGCCAGTGCCTGCGCATCCAGGCGCAGGGCCGGGATGCCGTGGCCACGTCTGCCGCCGGCGACAAACAGGGTCGCTTCGGCCAGGCCGTAGGAGGCGAAGAAACTGTTCGGGGTGAAACCGCACGGGGCGAACTGCTCGGCGAAGCGTTCCAGGGTGTCGAGGCGGATTGGCTCGGAGCCGGAATAGGCCACGCGCCAGCGCCTCAAATCCAGGCGTGCCAGGGCCGCCTCGCTGACCCGTTCGCTGCACAAACGGTAGGCGAAATCCGGGCCGCCGCTGATGGTGCCGCCGTATTCGCTGATCGCTTCCAGCCAGCGCAGCGGCCGGCCGAGGAAGTACGCCGGCGCCATCAACACGCAGGGCACGCCGCTGAAGATCGGTTGCAGCAGGCCGCCGATCAGGCCCATGTCGTGGTACAGCGGCAGCCAACTGACGATCACGTCATCCGGGTTCAGGTCGATGCCGAAACCGCGCCGGATCAGCACTTCGTTGGCGACCAGATTGCCGTGGCTGACCTGCACGCCCTTGGGCAAGGCGGTGGAGCCCGAGGTGTATTGCAGGAAAGCGATGTCGTCGGGCTGCACATCTGCGGCAACCCAGCGCTCGGCAAGCGCGCTGTCGAGGGTATCGACCGTCAACACCGGCGGCGCGTTTTCGATCTGCGCCAAGCCATCGCCGAGGCTGGCGATGGTCAGCAACAGGCGCGGTTCGGCGTCGGTAATGATCGACAGCAAGCGCGCCTGGTGATGACGCCGACTGGACTCCGGCGGGTAGGCCGGCACCGCGATCACCCCGGCGTACAGGCAACCGAAGAACGCCGCCACATAGTCCGCCCCGCTGGGGAACAACAGCACCGCACGGTCGCCCAGGTCGGCGTTGGCCTGCAGGGCGGCGGCGACGGTACGGGCGCGCAGGTCGAGGTCGCGGTAGCTGAGTACCTCGCTGTGTTCGGCGGACTCGGCCAGGAAACGCAGAGCGATCTGGTCCGGGGTCTGCGCGGCGCGACGTTGAAGGGACTGGGCCAGGGTGCGGGGAAGTTCGAAGGCATCGATCATGGGGGTTCCTGCCTGAAATCGGCTTGCGGGAAATTCGGCTTACGGGAAATCGGGAAGCGTTCAGCCAGCGGCCAGTTGCCGCGCCGCGCCATTGCGCCAGCGCGCCAGGTGTTCCTCGGCGTAGCGCCGCATGCAGCGCAGCACCGCGCTTTCGTGCTGCACGAGGAAGAAGTGGTGGCCGTCGAACAGGTCCAGGGAAAAGCCGCTGGCGGCGTCTGCCTGCCAATCGAGTAACTGGTCGGCGCGCACGCTGTCCTGTTTGCCGCCGAACACATGGATCGGCATGCCCAGCGGCTCGCGTCGGCCGTAGGTGAAGCTGCCGCACAGGAGGAAATCGGCGCGCAGGATCGGCAGCATCAGTTGCATCAATTCGCGGTTGGCCAGGGCCTCTTCGGCGGTGCCTTGCAGTTCGCGCAGGCGGGCGATCAGTTGCTCATCGGTCTTTTCGAGGGCGTATTCGCTGACATCGCGCCGCGCCGGGCCGGCAGTGCCGGAGGCAAACAGTGCCAGCGGCGCGGGCACGTTGCGCGCTTTCAGCGCATGCGCCAGCTCGAACGCCAGGAGGCCGCCAAGGCTGTGGCCGAACAGCGCGTAGGGGCCGTCCAGGTCACGGCTGATTTCATCCGCCAACTGCGCAGCCAAGGCGCCGATGTCACGCTGCAAGGGCTCATCCATGCGCATGCCGCGCCCCGGCAACTCCAGTGGGCACACCTGCAACCAGTCCGGCAGAACGCGGCGCCAACGCACGTACACCATGGCGCTGGCCCCCGAATAAGGCAGGCAGAACAGGCGCAGTCGAGTGGGCGCGCTCATCGCTCGGCAACCCCAACCTGAAACGCGCTGTACGCACGATAGAAACCCATCTCGCCCTCCTGCAGGTGCTGATCCTTGGCCGTTTTACTAACGGACCTGTCACCCAGAAGAACGCACGGCACTGGCAAATAATTAGTCGCAGAGGACGAGCGAGACGTCGGTCACACCTTTCGCGTCAATATATGATTAGTTCGTCTTCTCATTTGACAATAATTATCATTCATCATAATTTGTTGCCCGATGTGTAGGAGGCCTCAGCAAGGACGCCCTCCCCCAACCTCTTTGCGACAAGGTGATTTCCATGACGGAACAAGTATCCACAGGCAGGTGCGACTCACCGCTTCTCCAGGCATTCGTCGATAATCGGCTGATTCTGGTGAAGATCGCGGCACGCATTACCGGATGCCGCTCCCGGGCCGAAGACGTCGTGCAGGACGCCTACTTCCGGCTGCAAGCGGCGCCGACGATCACCTCATCGTTCAAGGCCCAATTGAGTTATCTGTTTCAGATCGTGCGCAACCTGGCGATCGATCACTATCGCAAGCAGGCTCTGGAGCTCAGATATTCGGGGACCGAAGAGGAAGGCTTGAATGTGGTTATTCACGGCGCTTCACCGGAAGCCTCGCACATCAATTTCAACACCCTGGATAACATCGCCGACGCCCTGACGGAGCTGCCCCAGCGCACCCGCTATGCGTTCGAGATGTACCGCCTGCACGGCGTGCCGCAAAAGGACATCGCCAAGGAACTCGGCGTTTCACCGACCCTGGTCAACTTCATGATTCGCGATGCGCTGGTGCATTGCCGCAAGGTGTCGGGCAGTCACAGCGATACGTTTGCGCGGCGGGTCTGAAGCGCGCCCTCGCCCATGTTGATCGCCTGCAACCTCAGGGCACGGCCGTCACATCGATGCGGTAGGGCTCGAATATTTTCAGCAGCTCGCCGTCGTCGCGCAAACGTTTGATCAGTTCGGCAAACGCTGGCCCGCTGATCGGTGCATTGGGCCGTAGCAAGGCGTAATGGTGGTACACCTGGTCGACGCGCTGCGAGATCAGGAACTGTGCAGCCATATCGGCGTTGCGCGCCAGAAAATCACTCAGGTACGAGCGGGTCACCAGGGCGATATCGGCGCGGCCGCGAGCGACCATCAACAGGTTGCTGTCATGGGAGTAGGTCAACGTCGCGTTGAAGTGCTCGGCCATGAACTTGGGGTCGGGATTGAAGTTGGCGAAGGCGTAGTGATAACCGCTGAATACCGCCAGGCGCTTGCCGCCAAGGCTGGCGAAATAGTTCTGGTCGCGACCGGGCTCACGCTGGGCGACGAAGATTTCGGCATCTTCCAGGCCCATGTCGACCGTGGTGTGGGGAATTTTCTGCCAGCCCCAGTCAGGGTTTTCGAAAATCGCCACGTCGACCCGGCCCTGCTCAAAATCGCGAAAGCGCCGCGGGATCGAGGTCGGCACCAGCACGAACTGATAGTCGGTTTGCGAGGCGTTCAGGGCTACGACCAACTGCGGCAGCAATCCGGTGTCGGCGCCTTGCTCGGGGCGCACGGTGTAGGGCGGAAAATGCGCAGCGCCGATCCTCACCAATTGCGCAGCCGAAGCCGGCATCCACGCCGCCGTGCCCAGTGCCCATAAAGTAAGTCCTACAGCCAATCGCAATGGCGAAAACATTAAGGCACACACCGTTTAACATGCTGATGGCAGTAAGCTAGGCGTTTTTGTCTGGCGAGACAACTTTCCACCGCCGAATTAACAGCTTGCACCTCAATCAGCCTTCAAAACCATCAACAACGCCTCTTCGGCTAACTGTTCAAGAGTCAGACTGCCCTCGGCGCGGAACCAAGTGGTGGTCCAGGACAAGGCGCCGGTGAGGAAGCGCCGGGTGATAAACACGTCCCCCTTGATGTAGCCGGCGACCTTGGCCTCGCCCAGCACCTGCAGCCAGATCGTCTCATACACATCACGCAAGGCGAGCACCTGGGCCTGGCCTTCGGCCGACAGCGAACGCCACTCGTACACCAGCACCGCCATGGCTTCGCCGCTGCCGCCCATGATCGACTGCAATTCGCAGCGAATCAGCGCCAGCACCCGTTCGCGCACGGTGTTCGCTTCTTCCAGCGAAGCGCGCATCAGCGCGGTGTTGTAGTGGATGGTTTCTTCCATGACCGCACGCAGGATCTCGTCCTTGCTCTTGAAGTGATGAAAGATGCTGCCGGACTGGATACCTACGGCGCCGGCCAAGTCGCGCACGGTGGTGCGTTCGAAGCCCTTGTTGCGAAACAGGTGAGCCGCGGTTTGCAGCAACTTGCCCCGGGCACTCTCGGGGTCGGTCAATTGGCCGCCGTCGACCATGGTGCGCATCACCCGCAGGGCTTTTTGCTCATCCATGCTGCTCTCCTCTACTTCTACTGACGTCTTGGGCGGCAATTTAGGCCGTGCCTGCCAGCCAAGCAAGCGCTTGGCCGAAAACTGTGTCCGGAGTTTACAAACCAAGCGCTTGCTTGGTAGTCTCGTCAGCAGCCATTCGAGGAAGGATTTCTCATGAGCAAGACGGTTCGTATCGGCTGCGCCAGCGCCTTCTGGGGCGACACCTGCACCGCCGCCGCCCAGTTGGTACACGGCGGCAAGCTGGATTACCTGGTATTCGACTATCTGGCGGAAGTCACGATGTCGATCCTCGCTGGCGCGCGGATGAAAGATCCTCAGGCCGGCTACGCCACAGACTTTGTCGATGTGCTGACACCGCTGCTGGCCGAGATCCAACGCCAAGGCATCCGCGTGATCAGCAACGCGGGGGGCATCCACCCCCAGGCCTGCGCCGCTGCCCTGCAAGCGGCCTGCGATGCTGCGCAACTGCCGCTGAAAATCGCCGTGCTGCTGGGCGATGACCTGCAACCCCAACTCAAACACCTGCGCAGCAGCGTCGACATGTTCAACGGCGCGCCGCTGCCGCCGCTGTGCGTATCCGCCAATGCCTACCTCGGCGCGCCGGGCATTGTCCGCGCCCTTGAGCTGGGCGCAGATATCGTCATCACCGGGCGCGTGGTCGACAGCGCGGTGGTCAGCGCCGCGTTGGTGCATGAATTCAACTGGTCGTGGCAGGACTACGACCGCCTCGCCCAGGCGGCCCTGGCCGGGCATATCATCGAATGCGGCGCGCAGTGTACCGGCGGCAACTTCACCGATTGGCGCGACGTACCGGACTACGAGCACATCGGGTTTCCCATCGTCGACGTCAGCGCCGACGGCCAGTTCAGCGTGAATAAAGTCGCGGGCAGCGGCGGGTTGATCAGCGAGCTGAGCGTGGCCGAACAACTGCTCTACGAAATCGGCGACCCGCGTGCCTACTTGCTGCCCGATGTGATCTGCGATTTCAGCCAGGTCAAATTGCAGCAGCAAGGCAAACACAGTGTGCGTCTGCACGGTGCCAAGGGTTTGCCGCCGACCGACCACTACAAGGTCAGTGCCACCTACCCGGATGGCTTTCGCTGCACTGCCAGTTGCCTGATTGCCGGGATCGATGCGGTGGCCAAGGCCGAGCGGGTCAGCCAGGCGATTATCAACAAGACCTCGGAACTGTTCAGCCTACACGGCTGGGCGCCCTATACCGAAGTGAATATCGAACAGCTCGGCAGCGAAGCCACCTACGGTGCCCATGCCCAACGCCAGGACTGCCGCGAGGTGGTGGTGAAGCTGGCGGTGCGCCACCCGAGCAAGCAGGCGCTGCTGCTGTTCGCCCGCGAAATCGCCCAGGCCGCGACCGGCATGGCGCCGGGGCTGACCGGTATCGTCGGCGGGCGGCCGACGGTGTACCCGCTAATTCGGCTGTTTTCGTTTCTGATCGATAAATCGTCTTGTGAGCTGGCGATTGATTTCCAGGGTGAGCGTCACCCTTGCGCCCTCCCGGCCACCCAGCCACTGGGCACGCTGGCTGCCGCCATCGACCCGCCCAAACCCCAAGGCCGCGCCGACGCCAGCGTGCCGCTGGTGAAACTCGCGGTGGCCCGCTCCGGCGACAAGGGCAACCACAGCAATATCGGGGTGATTGCCCGCGACCCGGCATACCTGCCGTGGATCGCCGAAGCCCTGACCCCTGAAGTGGTCGTCGACTGGATGCGCCACGTGCTCGATCCGATCCACGGTCGCGTCGAGCGCTGGTACCTGCCCGGTAGCCACAGCCTCAACTTGCTGCTGGAAAACGCCCTGGGCGGTGGCGGCATCGCCAGCCTGCGCATCGACCCGCAAGGCAAGGCCTTCGCCCAGCAGTTGCTGGAGATCCCTATCGCCGTGCCGCAACACATCGCCGATCAACTCACCTAAAGGAGCGTTGCCGTGGCCTTCGACTCGATCTTCAAAGCCGACCTGTTCCAGGGCCAAACCGTGATCGTCACCGGCGGCGGCAGCGGGATTGGCCGCTGCACCGCGCATGAACTGGCGGCCCTCGGCGCCCACGTGATCCTGGTGGGGCGCACGCCGCAAAAGCTGCAGAAGGTCGCGCAAGAAATCACCGAAGACGGCGGCAGTGCCCATTGGCAGGCCTGCGATATCCGCGATGAAGCGGCGGTGAAGGCGCTGGTCGCGCAGATTATCCACGACCATGGCCCGGTCCACGGCCTGGTCAACAACGCTGGCGGCCAATACCCGTCGCCACTCGCCTCGATCAACCAGAAAGGCTTCGAAACCGTGTTGCGCACCAACCTGGTCGGCGGCTTCCTGATGGCGCGGGAAGTATTCAACCAGTCGATGAGCAAGCACGGCGGCGCCATCGTCAACATGCTCGCCGACATGTGGGGTGGCATGCCCGGCATGGGCCACTCGGGCGCGGCGCGGTCGGGCATGGACAACTTCACCAAGACCGCTGCCTTCGAATGGGGGTACGCCGGGGTGCGGGTCAACGCGGTGGCGCCGGGCTGGATCGCGTCCAGCGGCATGGACACCTACGAGGGCGCGTTCAAGGCGGTGATCCCGACCCTGCGCGAGCACGTGCCACTCAAGCGCATCGGCACCGAATCGGAAGTCAGTGCGGCCATCGTGTTTCTGCTCAGCCCCGCCGCCGCCTTCGTCAGCGGCAGCACCCTGCGCATCGACGGTGCCGCCAGCCTGGGCAATCGCGCCTGGCCGCTGCCCAAGGCGCACACGCCGAGCGCAGCGTTCAACGGCTTCCACCGCGCGTACCTGCCGGATGTCCTCAAGGGAGAGCCATAAACCATGCCGATGATCGAAACACTGATCGACGCCCATAGCCCGGACTTCGCCCGCAACCGCGACGCGATGCTGGCGAGCCTGCAGCACCTGCGCCTGTTGGAACAGAACCTGTTGAGCAAGGCGCAGCAAGCCAAGCCCAAGTTCGACAAACGCGGGCAATTGCTGCCGCGCGAGCGCCTCAACCTGCTGCTGGACCCTGGCGCGCCGTTCCTGGAACTGGCCAGCCTGGCCGGCTACAAACTGCATGACGACAAGGACGGCAGCGCCGCCGGCGGCGGGTTGATCGCCGGCATCGGTTACGTCAGTGGCGTGCGCGTGCTGGTGGTGGCGAATAACAGCGCGATCAAGGGCGGCACGATCTCCCCCACGGGCCTGAAGAAATCCTTGCGCCTGCAACAGATCGCCATGGAAAACCACCTGCCGGTGGTGACCCTCGCCGAAAGCGGCGGCGCCAACCTCAACTACGCGGCGGAGATTTTCGTCGAAGGCGCGCGCAGCTTTGCCAACCAGGCGCGCATGTCGGCCATGGGCTTGCCGCAGATCACCGTGGTCCACGGTTCGGCCACGGCGGGCGGCGCGTATCAGCCGGGGCTGTCGGATTACGTGGTGGTGGTGCGCGGCAAAGCCAAGCTGTTCCTGGCCGGCCCGCCGCTGCTCAAGGCCGCGACCGGCGAAGTCGCCACCGATGAAGCACTGGGCGGCGCCGAGATGCACGCGCAAACCGCCGGCACCGCCGAATACCTGGCGGAAAACGATGCCGACGGAGTGCGCATCGTGCGCGAGATCGTCAGCCTGCTGCCGTGGAACGAGCGCCTGCCGCTCATCCCGAAACGCACGTATGCCGAGCCGCTGTACCCCATCGACGAACTGCTCGGGCTGATCCCCGACGACCCGAAAAAGCCCTACGACGTCCGCGAAATCCTCGCGCGCCTGGCAGACGGTTCGAACTTCCTCGAGTTCAAGGGCGAGTTCGACGCGCATACCGTCTGCGGCCACCTGCACATCCAGGGCCGGGCGCTCGGCGTGATCGGCAATAACGGCCCAATCACGCCCAAGGGCGCCAGCAAGGCCGCGCAATTCATCCAACTGTGCGACCAGAGCCGCACGCCGTTGCTGTTCCTGCACAACACCACCGGCTTTATGGTCGGCACCGAGGCGGAACAGCAAGGCGTGATCAAGCACGGCGCGAAGATGATCCAGGCGGTGGCCAATGCCCGCGTGCCTAAACTCACCGTGGTGGTCGGCGGCTCCTACGGCGCCGGCAACTACGCCATGTGCGGCCGCGGCCTCGACCCGCGCTTCATCTTCGCCTGGCCCAACAGCCGCACCGCCGTGATGGGCGGCGCCCAGGCCGGCAAGGTGCTGCGCATCGTCACCGAAGCCAAACAACTGAAAGACGGCCTGGTGCCCGACCCCAAGATGCTGGACATGCTGGAACAAGTCACCGCACAGAAACTCGACAGCCAATCCACCGCGCTGTACGGCAGCGCGAACCTATGGGATGACGGCCTCATCGACCCACGGGATACCCGCACGTTGTTGGGGTTCCTGCTGGATATTTGCCATGAAGCCGACATGCGAGCGTTGCAGCCGAACAGCTTTGGCGTAGCGCGGTTCTAAAGTAAACAAGACAACGAAACGCTGCTGTTGCTCTGCTTTTGATTTTGATCTTAGGCGCCCCGTAAAACCACGCTGGCCGAACGCAGGCTTGAATCCGTGGGCAACCCGGAAGGACGCCGGGTTAGCCGTCCTGGGCCAGGGATGGCCCATGACGGCGGCCCACGGATTCAAGCCTGCGTTCGGGCACACCGAGCCTAGGCGAGGTGCCGAGTGGTGGGGCAAGAGCCCTTTTGGTTACTTTTGGGGCTCTTTTCCAAAAGTGACCCGC